>NZ_UWOK01000001.1:720786-1441572 GCF_900573985.1 Campylobacter showae
GGAGATTTCGGCGAGAAAAAGGCGAAATTTGAGGAGTACTCTCGCAAATTCGGATTTTTGTTTGAAAAAGGACCTTTTATCTTACTCTTAATCGACGCAAAAAGCGGCAAGATCGTCGAAGCAAGCGCAAGGGCGTGCGAGTTTTACGGATTTAGCGAGGAGGCTATAAAAAGCAAAAATTTAGCCGAGCTAAACGCGTCAAATTTGACCGATATGAAAACGCTGCAAGAAGACGAAGGCGAAATTTACGAAACGAACCATTTTGTCGCGGGCGGCGAGATAAAACAGGTGCGCATCTACAAGCAAAACTACGAGCTATCTAACGGCGAAAAGATCGGCTTTTGCGTCGTAAAAGACATTACGAAGAGCAATACTCTAAAGAAAAACGCGCAAAAACAAAGCGAGATAGACGCCCATTCACCGCTGTTTAGCGTAGTTTGGAAGGACCGCTTTATAGGCGATATATCAAGCGTTTCGGACAATATCGAGCGCGCGCTGGGGTACAAAAAAAGCGAAATACTCTCAAACGAATTTGAGTTTAAAAACATCATCCATCCAGAAGACCGAGATAGACTCGCGAATGAATTTAATATCAAATTTAGCCTATTTAACGCAGCTTCGCTCAAAAAAGAGAACGAGTCGCTGCAGTCTTGCAGGCTGATAAGGAAAAATCTAGAGGTCATAAACTGCAGCGTATTTATCAAATTTATCTCAAAAGACGGCAGAACCGTGGACGAGGTGATCGGGTACTTCATAGAGAGCAAGCTGGCGGCAAATTTGACCGCAAAAGCGAGTATCGAAGTGACGCGTCTAAACGACGACAAAGAGGGCGCATATAAAAATACGATTTTAAGCCTATTTGCAAATGCACAAGAAGCCGTCGCAGTAGTCGGGCTAGACGGCGTATTTTTAGACGCTAACGATGCTTTTTGCAGGTTGAGCGGCTACTCCAAAGAAGAAGCCATCGGCAAGCCGTCAAATTTACTAAAATCAGGCGTGCATGACGATAAATTTTACGAACACATGTGGAAGAGGTTGTTGAAAAAAGGCTTTTATGGCGGCGAAATTTATAATAAGCGAAAAAACGGCGAAATTTATCTCGAGCAGCTTAGTATCGCGACCGTTTACAGCGGCTCAAAGCCTAGCTACTTCGTGGCGGCGTTTCACGAGTTGCCGTGGGTAGAGCCTGAGATAAAACAGAATGAATCAAAAGCAAAGGAGCAAGAGTGAGCGAATTTGACGCGAGCGTTTACGAGCACGAGATACCAAGCGGCACGAGGCTGTATTTCGGACAAAGCGCTAAACTAAAAAGAAAGATCGAGCGCGCGGCGAGCGAAATTTTGGAGAAAAACGGATTTCACGAGATCGTGACGCCATTTTTTTCATATCATCAGCACCTAAGCGTGCAGCCCACGGCTCTGGTGCGCTTTAGCGATCACGAAAATCACCAAATCAGCCTGCGCGCCGATAGCACCGTGGATGTCGTTCGCATCGTGCTTAGACGCCTAAAAGACACTGAGCCTAAACGCTGGTTTTACATCCAGCCGGTTTTTAAGTATCCTAGCACCGAAATTTATCAAATCGGCGCCGAGCTGATCGGCGAGAGCGATCTGGCTACTAGCGTCAAGATCGCAAAGGAGCTTTTTGAGTCGTTTGACCTCGCGCCCGTGCTGCAAATCAGCCACATCGCGATCCCGCAGATCGTGTGTAGGCTTTTAAATTTACCTATTTCGATATTTGAGCACGGCGAGATCGAAAAAATCCTAAATCAAAACGAAGAGTGGTTAAAAAGGCTGGCTTTCGTAAATACGGTGGGCGACATCGACGAGATTTTGCCGCTAGTACCGAACGAGATAAAAACCGCGTTGCTTGAGATAAAAGAGCTAGCCCAAGCGGTAAAATATGAAAATTTAAGAATTGTTCCGTTATATTACTCAAAGATGAGGTATTATGACAAGCTGTTTTTTAGATTTTTAGGCGGCAACGCCGTGCTAAGCGGCGGCGGCAACTACGAGATAGAGGGCATCAAAAGCAGCGGATTTGGCGTATATACCGACGCGTTAATCGAAAATTTAGATCAAAAGGAGAGAGTATGAGCAAGGCTGACGTGATAGTGGGCGTGCAGTGGGGAGACGAAGGCAAGGGCAAGATCGTAGATCTGCTAAGCGGCGGCTACGATATGGTGTGCAGGTGTCAAGGCGGGCACAACGCGGGCCACACGATCGTCGTAGAGGGCAAGAAAATCGCGCTGCATCAGGTTCCATCGGGCATACTTCATAAAAATATAATCAACATCATTGGCAACGGCGTCGTGCTCTGTCCAGCCGCGATAATCGAGGAGTTAAAGCAGTTTGGAGACGTTTTAGGACGGCTGTTTATCAGCGACAAGGCGCATTTAAATTTGCCTTATCACGCGCAAATCGACCAAGCCAAAGAAAAGGCCAAAGGCGCACACGCCATCGGCACGACGGGCAAGGGCATAGGGCCTGCATATAGCGACAAAATCAGCCGCAGCGGACACCGCGTAGGGGAGCTAAAAAATCCCGAGAAACTTTGCGACGCGATTCTGGCCGATTTTGCGGCAAATAAGGCATTTTTAGACGTTTTGGGCGTCAAAGCGCCTGCGCGCGAGGAGCTTTTAAATGAGCTAAAGAGCTACGAGGCGGCGCTGGGTAAATTTATCGTAGATACCACGCACATGGTGTGGGAAGCCATAGACGCAGATAAGAAAATTTTACTCGAAGGAGCACAGGGCACGCTGCTAGACATCGATCACGGCACGTATCCTTTCGTAACTAGCTCAAACACCGTAACAGCAGGTAGCTGCAGCGGTATCGGGCTAAGTCCTAAAAACGTCGGCGAGGTAATCGGCATCATCAAGGCCTATACGACCAGAGTCGGTAACGGCGCATTTCCGACCGAGGATATGGGCGAGGACGGCGAAAAGATACGCGATATCGGACGCGAATACGGCGCTACGACTGGCAGGCCGCGCCGCACGGGCTGGTTTGACGCAGTCGGCGTGAGATACGCGGCGAGACTTGACGGCGTGGATAAATTTGCGCTGATGAAGCTTGACGTTTTAGACGGTTTTAAAAAGGTAAAAATCTGCAAAGCCTACGAGAAAAACGGCAAGATAATCGAGTATTTCCCAAGCGATCTAGAGGGCGTAAAGCCGGTCTACGAGGAGCTTGAGGGCTGGGATAAGGTAGAAGGGGCGCGTAAATTTGAGGACTTGCCCGCAAATGCAAAGGCCTTTATCAAGCGCATCGAGGAGATCACGGGCGTAAAAGTCGGCATCGTTTCCACGAGCCCGGAGCGCGAAGACACGATAGTTCGTTAAGATGAAAAGCAAATTTACGCAAATCGTAAATATAAAAAAGCGAAATTTAGACAAAATCGAGCTAAATTTAGCAAGAACCAGAAACGAAGTGGCGATGATAGAGGGCTTCATAGCGCAGGCCGCCGAGCAAATTTCAAAATTTGAAATGCCCTCTAGCGGCTCTGCGACCGATTTGCGCGGATCGCTGGAGCTTCTTGGCGCGATGCGGCGAGAAAAAAATCTGCTAACCGAGCGGCTCGAGCTAATGAAAAAAAGCATCGCGCACCTCGAGCGGCAGCACAAGGCGGCAAATTTGGAGTACGAAAAGATGAAATACCTGCAAACGCAGGACTTTAGCGCGCAAATAGAAAAGATAAAAAAAGCCGAAGCGGCGGCTCTGGACGAGTTTGCGACGATGAATTTTACTAGGCAAAAAGAGGCGAAAGCTTGAAAAAAATTTTGATTTTACTAACTTTAAATTTATGCGTTTGGGGCGCAAACGACGTAAACGCTCAAAGCCCGGCGCAAAGCGGCTTTAAGATCCCGGTGGACTGCGTTTCGATCTTTGAAACCAGAAAAGACGAGCTAAAAAGAGAGCTTGCTAAAATAGACGAAGCAAGGCAGGCTTTGGAGGCTTTTCGTGCTAGTTCGGCGGCGCTTTTTGAGGAGCGAAACGCCAAGCTAGCCGTCAAAGAGGCCGAGATGAACGCAACTCTAGCCCGCGCGCAAGAGGAAAAAAAGCAAACCGAGCAGCTGCTAAAGAAAAACGAGGAAATCGTAAAAGAGCTAAAAGCGATGACTAGCGACAAGGTCGGCGAGGCTTACGGCAAGATGAAAGACCAAGCCGCCGCCGACGTGCTAAGCGCGATGGATAGGGTGGATGCGGCTAGTATCATGTACTCGCTAAGCCCTAAAAAAATCTCCGCGATAATGGCAAAAATGGAGCCTACCGCAGCGTCTGAAATCACGCTTTTAATCAAACAAGGCCCGCCATTTATAAAAGCCGAAAAAAACGTAACGCAGGAAATCTTTCCGACTTCGCCCGACGGCCCGGCGGGAAATTTGCTAAATTTATAAATTTGGCGTTATAACGCTCTAAATTTAGCTTGGCTCGCGTCTAAATTTGAGCTCAAATTTGCGCGGATAATGCGAAAGCCAAATTTGCCTTTGGCGGTCAAATTTGACTCCAAAGGTTAAATTTTACCGCCGTCAAATTTAACTATCGCTCGGACCCAAAAGTATTTTTGCCAGCGCGTCAAATTTTGCTTCAAATTTTACTTAAAACAAACGCCCGTCAAAACAAAAACTCCGTGAGATTTTAGGTATTTCTTACCAAATTTTGGTTAAAATCAAGCCCAAAAAGAGAGGTAAAAATGCGTATAAAACTCCCACACACACCCTACATCGCGCACAAAATCGCTATTGATTTATTAAAGTCCGGATTCGTAAATTTAACGCGCGGAGTAGAGCCCGTAGCGGCATGCGCGAAAGAAATTTTAGATAACGATTTACAAAAAGAAAAAGCGCTTGAAGAGCGCGTAAACGAGGTGCTCGCCGAGAACGAAGACGATATGGAGAGCATGAAAGTCGATAGAAAAAATATGTTTTGGCTCGTAAAAAAGAAGCTCGCCAAAGAGTACGGCGTGATCCTAACATACGAAGACCGCTTTAGCAACGTTGCTCACCTCGTGCTAGAAAGCGCTTGGAAAAAAGGACTCATCGACTACACGGTCTCTGAAAACCGTATCAAAAACATCATCTACGGCTCGATCGAAGACTATCTAAAAACGTATGAAATTTTACAAGACGTGGTCATCGACAAGATCGACGGCTACAAGCGCAAGCTAATCCCGGGCACCGAGGAGTACGACATAGTATTTGAGCGGCTCTACGAGGACGAACTAAGAAAACGAGGCATGCTGTGAGAGCTTATATCTACCTTGAAAACGGCGTTTTTTTACAGGCGAAGGCCTTTGGCGCGAGCGGTACGGCTAGCGGAGAAATGGTCTTTAACACGAGTCTAACGGGCTATCAAGAGATCATGAGTGATCCTAGCTACGCGGGTCAGTTTATCGTCTTTACTATGCCAGAAATCGGCATAGTAGGCGTAAACGAAAACGATATGGAGAGCGCCAAAATCCACGCTAGCGGCGTTTTGATGAGGGATTTTAACTCTACGCCGTCAAATTTCCGCTCGCAAAAAAGCTTGGAAGAATTTTTTAAAGAGCAAGGGAAATTCGGCGTTTACGATATCGACACGAGATTTTTAACCAAGATGCTACGAGATAACGGCGCGCTACACGCTGTGATCTCGACTGAAATTTCAGACGAAAAAGAGCTAAAAAAACTACTCGAAAACTCGCCCAAAATTTCAGAGATAAACTACGTCGCAAAGGTGAGCACGGAGCAAATTTACGCTCACAAAAAGGGCGCCTGGGATCACGCGAGCAAAGCCTACTCCGCGCTAAAATCAAACGGCAAAAAGATCGCCGTCATCGACTACGGCGTGAAGCGAAACATCCTAAACGAGCTTTGCGAAACCGGCCTTGAGACGCAAATTTATCCGCACGACATCGAGGCAGACGAGCTCATCGCTAAATTTAACAAAGGCGAGATAAACGGCGTGTTTCTCTCAAACGGCCCGGGCGAACCAAAAGCCCTAAAAAACGAGATCGCGCAGATAAAAAAACTGATCGAGGCGAGGGTGCCGATTTTTGGCATTTGCCTAGGTCATCAGCTGCTTAGCAATGCATTTGGCTTTGAGACGTACAAGCTAAAATTCGGTCAGCACGGCGCAAATCATCCGGTTTTAAATTTGCAAACCAAAGCAGTCGAGATAACGGCGCAAAACCACAACTACAACGTTCCCGAGGATATCGCGCAGGTCGCCCATATCACGCATAGAAATCTTTTCGACGGTACGATCGAGGGCGTGAGATACAAGGATTATCCGGTATTTTCGGTGCAGCATCACCCCGAGGCTAGCGGCGGACCGAGCGAGAGCAAATATATCTTTAAACAATTTTTAGAAATTTTATAGTTGCTAGTCGCGGTCAAATTTGAGCAAAATTTAGGGTTAAATTTGCGAGCCGAATTTAACCCCAGCGCGGCTAAAATTTGCAAATGAAATTTGACGGTCAAATTTGATGAGCGGCGCGGAGTTTGTTTCGATTTTGAGCGTCGCGGCGCTTAGCTCGGTGGGCCACTGCGCGGGTATGTGCGGCGGTTTTGCTATATTGCTCGCGCGGTTTTTGAGCGGCAAAGGTAAAATTTTTAGCGCGGCGATGATAGCGGGGTACAACCTGGCTAGAATTTGCGCTTATATGCTACTTGGCTTTATTTTCGGGTCGTTTGGCGGCGTATTTACGCTATCTCTTGCGGCGCGAGGCTACTTGTTCTTTGCCGTCGGCGTTTTTATGGCGGTTTTGGGCGTGGCGCTCGTTAGACGCGGGACACTGTTAAATTTTATCGAGAAAAACGCATTTTTATCCAAAATTTTAAACGAAAAAATGAAAGCTGCGATCGCTAAAAATAGCGTGCCGGGGTTTTTAGCGCTCGGGTTTTTAAACGGGCTGCTGCCGTGCGGAGTGGTTTATTATTTTTTAGCTTTAGCAGTAGCTAGCGGCAGCGGGGCAAAGGGCGCAGCCATCGCCGCGACTTTTGGCGTGGTTAGCTTTTTTGCGATGAGTTTTTACGCGCTGGTTTTAAAGGCCGTGAGCGAAAAATTTAAAAAACATGCACTAAATTTAAGCGGCGCAGCGATAATAATTTACGGAATTTACCTGGCTTTTATAGGATTTACGGCGAGCAATGGATAAGATCAAAGCAAGATTCAGGCAGTATCAAGAGGCTATCGAGGCTAGTAACATCGTCTCAAAGACCGACACCAACGGCACTATCACCTTCGTAAACGACGAGTTTTGTAAGATGTCGGGCTTTACGCACGAGGAGCTAATCGGCGCAAATCACAACATCGTGCGCCATCCCGAGGTGCCAAAGGATGTTTACGCGCGGCTTTGGGAGACGATTTTGGCCAAAAAAGTGCACAAAGGCACGATAAGAAACCGCACCAAAGACGGTCGTGACGTCTATCTAAACACGACCATCATCCCGATTTTAAATTTAAGCGGGCAGATCGAAGAGTTTCTTGCGATCAGGCATGACGTGACGGACGTGATAAATTTAAACAACGAGCTTGAAAAGACGAAAAAAGAGCTGTTAAATTTAAACGAAAATCTCGAAAACAGAGTCGCCGAGCAGACGGCCAAGCTCGTAAATTTAAACCAAAATCTAGAAAATTTGGTGAAAGCCGAGATCAAGAAAAACGAGGAAAAGACCAAAATGCTCTTTTTGCAGTCGCGTCTAGCCTCGATGGGCGAGATGATCGCAAACATCGCTCATCAGTGGCGCCAACCGCTAAACGAGCTTAGTATCACGCTTTTTAAACTAAAAGAGAGCGTGAAGTCAAACGAGAAATTCGAGGCCGGCTACGAGCACGCAAAGCGCGTGATAAAGGGTATGTCGCAGACGATCGAGGATTTTAGAAACTTTTTTAGCGTCGAGCGCGAGAAGGAGGTTTTTTTGCCATCGGCTGCGGTAGAAAACGCGCTAAAGATGGTGCAAGGAACCTACGAAAAAGAGGGTGTAGACGTAAATTTGGAGCTAAAAAGCGAGGGTCAAATTTACGGATTTGAGTCGCAGCTTTGTCAGGCCGTGATTATCCTGCTTTCTAACGCCAAAGATGCACTGGCAAATAAAAAAAACGATAAAAAAGTAACGCTAAGCTTAGAAACAAAGGATAAATTCGTTATCATAAGAGTAACGGATAACGCCGGCGGTATAAAAGACGAGATAATGGACAAGATTTTTGAGCCGTATTTCACCACGAAGCACCCGAGCGCGGGTACGGGCATCGGTCTATATATGTTAAAAAGCATAGCCAAAAATCACGGCGGAAGTGCCGGCGCTAAAAACGTAAAATTTGGAGCGGAATTTGAGATAAAGCTGCCGCTAAAGGATGAAAAATGAAAAATTTTAAAGAGCTAACGCTGCTGCTAGTCGAGGACGAGGATAGCATAAGGGAGTCTATGCAAGAGGTTTTTGGCGGCGTATTTCAAAAGGTCATTTCGGCCTCAAACGGCGACGAAGGACTTAAGAAATTTAAAAAATTTAGCCCCGATATCGTGATAGCCGACATCATGATGCCTATCATGGACGGACTTGAGATGTCAAGGCAGATAAAAGAATTCTCAAAAAACACGCCCGTAGTGATACTAAGCGCGTATAGCGAAAAGGAAAAACTACTAAAAGCTATCGACGTTGGTATCGATAAATACGTCATCAAGCCTATCGATATGGACGAGCTTTTCGTCGTGCTGGAGCAGATCGTAAAAACTAAAATCATAGGCGCCGATATCATCGATATTTCGGGCGGATATTCGTTTAATCAAACCAAAAAAGTGCTAGTAAAAAACGGCGTAGAGATCGCGCTAACCAAAAAAGAGCTGGCCTTTATCTCGCTTTTAGTTAAACGCATCGGCACGCTCGTTTTAACCGAGGAGATCAGAAACGTGGTGTGGTTTGGCGAAAAGGTAAACGATCCGGCCGTTAGGACGTTTATCAAGCGAATACGCGATAAAGTGGGCGCCGGTCTCATCAAAAACTCGCCGGGCCTTGGCTATAAAATCGAGCTTAAAAAGTAAAATTTAAAGTAGTGTAAATTTAAAACGATTAAGCGATTTTGCGCTTAAATTTTAGTAAAATAACATTTTCGTAATAAAATAAACAAAGGAGGATATCGATGCGACTAGACAGGGCGCTAAGCTACGACTACACGGTCGCCAAGTATTTTATGTTCGCGACGATACTGTTTGGGATAGTCGGCATGGGCATAGGCGTGCTAATAGCCTTTCAGATGGCATATCCTGATCTAAACTATCTCGCGGGCGAATACGGCACCTTTAGCCGCCTAAGACCGTTGCACACGGCAGGCGTGATATTTGGATTTATGCTCTCTGGCGTATTTGCTACGTGGTACTACATCGGACAGAGGGTTTTAAAGGTCTCGATGAGCGAGTCACCGTTTTTGATGACGGTAGGCAAGCTGCACTTTTGGGTATATATGCTAGTGATGGCCGGCGGCGTGTTTAGTCTCTTTGCCGGCGTTAGTACGTCAAAAGAATACGCCGAGCTAGAGTGGCCGCTAGATATCGGCGTGGTCGTGCTTTGGGTGCTTTGGGGCGTTAGTATATTCGGCCTTATCGGTATCCGCCGCGAGAGGACGCTTTATATCTCGGTTTGGTATTTTATCGCGACGTTTCTGGGTATCGCGATGCTTTATTTGTTTAACAACATGGCTGTGCCGACTAGGCTGGTTTCAGGATATGGCAACTGGTGGCACTCGGTCTCGATGTATGCCGGAGCTAACGACGCGCTAGTTCAGTGGTGGTACGGGCATAACGCCGTGGCGTTTGTGTTTACCGTGCCGATAATCGCTCAAATTTACTATTTCCTCCCTAAAGAGAGCGGTCAGCCGATATTTTCTTACAAGCTTTCGATTTTCTCGTTTTGGAGCCTCATGTTCCTTTATCTTTGGGCGGGCGGACACCATCTGATCTACTCTGCGGTGCCTGACTGGATGCAGACGATGGGTTCTGTGTTTTCGGTGGTTTTGATACTGCCGTCTTGGGGATCTGCAATAAATATGCTTCTAACGATGCGCGGCGAGTGGCAGCAGCTTAGAGAAAATCCGCTTATCAAATTTATGATTTTAGGCTCGACGTTTTATATGTTTTCTACCCTTGAAGGGCCGATTTTAGCGATCAAGTCCGTAAATGCTCTAGCGCACTTTACCGACTGGGTGCCCGGACACGTGCACGACGGTACGCTAGGCTGGGTCGGCTTCATGACGATGGCGGCGCTTTATCACATGACGCCTCGCGTATTTAAACGCGAAATTTACTCAAAATCCTTGATGGAAACTCAGTTTTGGATACAGACTATCGGCATAGTACTTTACTTTTCGTCGATGTGGATCGCGGGCATCACTCAGGGTATGATGTGGCGCGCTACCGACGAATACGGAAATTTAGCCTACTCGTTTATCGATACGGTGATAAACATAGTGCCGTACTACTGGATCAGGGCTGTGGGCGGACTGCTTTATCTGCTTGGATTTTTTATATTTGTTTATAATATCTACAAGAGTTTTGGCGCCAAAGCGCTAGAAAAAGAGCCGCTAAGCGCGAGTCCTGCTGGCGTAAAGGAGGTTGCTAATGTTTAGTTGGTTAGAGAAAAATCCCTTCTTTTTCGCGGTTATGGTTTTTATATTTATCGCCTATGCGGGCGTGATCGAGATTTTGCCTGATTTTGCCAACAGAGCTAGGCCGCTTGAGGGCACCAAGCCGCCGACGGTTTTGCAGCTTGCGGGCAAACACGTGTATATGAAAGATAGCTGTAACGCCTGCCATACGCAGCAAATTCGCCCTTTTAAGGCCGAGACCGATAGATACGGCATGTATTCGCTTAGCGGCGAGTATGCGTTTGATCGTCCACATCTTTGGGGATCAAAGAGGACTGGCCCCGACCTTTGGCGCGTGGGTAACTATCGCACCACCGACTGGCACGAAAATCACATGAAAGAGCCGACCTCCGTGGTGCCTGGTTCTATAATGCCCGCCTACAAGCATCACTTTAGCAACAACGCCGACATCGAGACGGCATACGGCGAGGCTGTAACGACGAAAAAGGTATTCGGCGTACCGTACGACGTAGAGGGTATGCCAAGACTTGGTACCTACGAGGAAGCGCAAGCAGCCGCCAAAGAAGAAGCCGCCGCTATAGTTGAAGAGATGAAGGACGAAGAGGTCAAAAAGGCCTTTGAACGCGGAGAGATCCGCGAGATAGTGGCGCTCATCGCCTATCTAAATAGCTTAAAATAGGCAAATTTATGGATGCGCAGACTCTAAGAGATATCCAAGGATACGGAGCTTTTATCTTTCTAGCCGTGTGCGCCGCGCTTCTTTACGGATACTATTTTCATCTTTATAAATCCGAAAAGAGCGGCAGGCGAAACTACGAAAGATACTCCGACCTCGCCCTAAAAGACGGTATCGACGAGGAAATTTTAGAGTCTGCGTCCATAGAGCAAAACGCTAAAAAGGAAAAATAATGCAATGGTTTAATTTAGAAGATAACGTAAATTTACTGGGGCTTATCGGAGCTATTGCCATCGTTTTAGCCACGGTTTTCGTCGTGAGTCGCTTGGTCGGGCAGATGAAGGTAGCAAAACCTAAGGCCGAGCTAAGCGAGCATAGCTGGGACGGCATAGGTGAGTACAAAAATCCCGTACCGCTGGGCTGGGCGATAGTTTATGCGATATGCATCGTCTGGGCCTTGTGGTATATGATCGCCGGCTATCCGGTAAACTCCTACTCGCAAATCGGCGAATATAACGAAGAAGTCGCTGCCGCAAACGCTAAATTTGAAAAACGCTTCGCAAACGCGGACGCCAAGACGCTTCACGCTATGGGCGAGAGCCTATTTTTAGTGCAGTGTTCCTCCTGCCACGGTATAACCGGCGACGGTATAAACGGCAAGGCGGCAGACCTTTCTAAATGGGGTAGCGAAGAAGCGATATTTGATACGATAATGAACGGCTCAAAAGGCCTTGAGTACCCGATGGGCGAGATGCCTGCGGGCATGGCTGACGAGGAGGGCGCAAAAGCGATCGCAGCCTACATCGCTAAGGAAATTTCGGGTATAAAAAAGACTAAAAACGAAAATTTGGTAGAAACGGGCAAGGAGCTTTTTGCGACCTGCGCGGCGTGCCACGGCGAGGACGGCAAAGGCATGGAGGGCAACTCTCCCGATCTATCTAAATACGGCACGGCCGAGTTTGTCGAGGACGTATTGCAGCGCGGCAAAAAGGGCGCTATCGGTACGATGCCTAAATTTAGCGACGGCAGGCTAAACGCCTTGCAGCAAAAAGCCGTCGGCGAGTACGTCATCTCGCTTTCTAAAGGAGAATAAATGGAAAACACGAATCGAAACGTTTTCGGCCTACACGGCGTGACGGGGCTACTCATCGCGACCGGGCTACTGTTAGCGATCCTAGCGGTGCTCACGTACTACGCGATCAAGCTGCAGCAAGAAGTCGCACAAAAACCATACACGCTAAACGCCTCCGAGCTAAAGATGAAAAGCACGGATAACGCCAAACAAGTGCGCGTAAAGGAGTAAATATGCAAGCGATTTTGGAGAAATTTATCGTCGCCGGACTCATTGCGGCGGCGGCATTTACGGCGTGGGCGGTGCTAACGCCAAATCACCTTTTTGTGGGATGAAATTTGATAAATCAAAGAGCGCAAACCTTGTCGCTCTTTTTCAAATTTTACGCTTAAATCCTAGCGGTGCGCTTTGTGTTTTGCGCGAAAATACGCAACTTGGCCGATGAAAATTATAAATTACGCTCGCTCAAATTTAACTATCCCTTCTCGCTTTCTCGCGCTCAAATTTGCAAATTTGACCCGCGCACTTTTTATCTTTTTGCTTTTTATTTTTTACGGCGCGGCGATTTTGCAGGGCTCAAATTTGCCTCGCGAGATAGTCTTGGTAAATCAAAATATATTAAGCCACGCAGTAAGCGATAAAATCGCGGTTTTAGGCGAGGAGCTAGCGAGCAAAAGCGGCGTGTTTGCGGGGGTCGCGGTTTACGAGAGCTTAGAGGGCAAAACGCTAAAAGAAGCGGCCGCGCAGCTAAATTTGACCCCGCCTTACGCGCTTTTGATGCTTGCTAAAGCCGAGCATAAGGTAGAAATTTTTGCCGACCCGCAGACGCTTAAGCTTTTTGATAAAGAGAAAATTTTAAGCCCGTATCCAAGCTCAGGCTCGATTTTGCCGATACTAGCGTCCAAAAACGGCAAAGATATCTTTAACGCCGCCGTTTTAAACGGCTATGCGGATCTTGCCGAACAGATCGCCGCGAGCAAGGGCGTGAGCTTGCAAAACGCTATCGGCAGCCAAAACCGCCTGACGCTAGATGCGTTTAGGATTTTTATCTACGGCTCTATCGTGCTTGTCGTTTGCGTCGCTGCGTTTAGAAAATTTAGGAGGAAAAATGGCTAAAAACTACTGGCCTCACGCTATCGTTACCGCGCTTATTTTGATAGTCGCCTCCTGCGTAGCGACCATCATTCTGGCTGTGAAAAACCCCGTGGAGATGGACGGTTTTTACTTTGAGCGCTACCAAAACGTCGATGAAAATATAAACGAGATTGAGGCTAGCCAGCGCAGATTTGACGCCAAGTACGCTCTTAAATTTGAGCCGAAATTTGACGGATTAAACGGATATTTTAATATCGCCGTCACGCCTAAAAACGGCTCGGTAGCGTCAAATTTCACGTACGAGATTTTATTAACCAGACCCGCGACGAACGAGCAAAATCAAAATTTAAACGCCAAATTTGACGGGCAAATTTTAAAAACTCAGCCCGTAACTTTGCCCAAAAAAGGCAAATGGCAAATTTTGCTAAAAATATCCGACGCAAGCGACACGGGCTTTTATAAATTTAGCTTTGAGGCGCGCTAGTTTTCTTTGATTTTCAGCCGCTCTGGGCTATCATTTCGCCAAAAAACAAAGAGCCTTTATGCAAAATTTAGACAAACTTTACATCTTTACCAACTCGCGAAAGATTCGCGAATTTAACGCGAAATTTCAAAACGAACTCGTGCCAAAAGCCATGACGATAGCGCAGTTTGAGCAAAAGGCCGTGCTGGTGCCGGGGCGCTTTGAGGCGGACGAGGCATACGCGCTGGTGCTGATGCAGCGAGCCTGCGCGAGCGTGAGAGAGGCATCCGAGCGGCTGCGCATCCCGCCCGATTTTTTTGCATTTTTAAAAAACAACGACTATCTTTTCAGCTTTTTTAAGGAGCTCGCCATCAGCAAAAAGAGTGTGGCGGATCTAAAATTTAGCGACATTTATGCCGATTACGAGGAGCATTTGGGTATCCTTGAGGCGGTGCTTGCGCGATATAAGGAGCTGCTAGCGGCCGAAAATCTATATGACGGTATCGCGCTACCTGAGATTTACCGGCTAAACGGCGGATTTGTCAAAGAATTTGGCGAGATAAATCTCGAAGTGGACGGCTTTTTGAGCGAATTTGAGTGGGAGCTGTTTGGCGAGATAGCCAAGCTAACGACGCTAAAAATCATCTTTCAAACCAGCAAATTTAACAAAAAACTGATCTCAAAACTGGCTGAAATTTCCGGCATCGAGGCGAGCGAGTTTAGCCTATACGGCGAATTTGAGCTAAATTTGAGCTCGCGCGAGCTAAAAAAAATGGGCGCCGTGCGCAAAAATTCGCTCGTTTTAAAAAGGAGTTTTGGCGCCAGGAGCTTGCAGGCGGCCTACGCGATGGCAAAGGCTAGCGAGTTCGTCGCAGAGGGCATAAAGCCCGAAAACATCGCCGTTATCTTGCCTGACGAAAGCTTTGCCGAGATCTTGCGCCTGCACGACCGCGGCAAGATGTTTAATTTTGCGATGGGCGAGAGCTTTACCCGAACGCGGTTTTTTCAAATTTTAAAGTGCATAGTAGCCGCGATAAACGACAAAATCCGCGTAAATTTGAGCGAGGATAACTACGCGAATTTTAACGAATTTGAGTTTAATCTGCATGAATTTGGCGTTGGCGGCGAGCTGTTTGCTAAATTTAAAAACGGTTTTGAAGCGCCTTGCTCGTTTGAGGATTTTAGGGCGCTTATGGAGGAGATTTTGGCGCTTGAGAGCGACCCCGCCGCAGCGCAAAAAACGCGCGAGGAGCTATTTTACGCGCAGAGTTTGGCGCGATATTTTAGCTTTACGCTGCGTCAAATTTGCGAGATATTTTTGATAAAGCTAGCGCGCTTAAGGCTTGATCACGTAGGCGGCGGCAAGATCGGCGTCATGGGCGTTTTGGAGAGTCGCGGGCTTAAATTTGAGGGCGTCATAGTGCTTGATTTTAATGACGATTTGGTGCCAAAGCGCAGCGTAAACGAGATGTTTTTAAGCTCGCGCGTGCGCCAAAAGGCAGGGCTCATCGGCTACGTAGACCGCGAAAATTTGCAGAGATTTTACTACGAGAGCCTAATCGGCGGCGCGAAAAAAGCGGCGATATGCTACGCGGCAAACGAGGAGAAAATCGCGTCGAGATTTCTCGGCGAATTTAACGCCGTGGAGGACGCGAGATTTAGAGACGAGAGCTATGCGGCGCTGTTTAACGGCGAATTTGACGCAAAGGCCGGTTTTGCGGACGAGCAGAAATTTGAGGCCGAGATGAACCCGCATCTTGACGAAAGGAGCGAGGCTAAACCTAAACAAGCAAAAACCGCCAAAGAGCGGAGTTTGTTTGAATTTGACGAAGCAGGGGGCGAGCTAAATTCGGACGCAAATTTAGTTAGTAAATTTGACGAAAACGCCGCGCAGAACAAAACGCCGAGCCAAAACCCGCGAGCGCTAAATTTTATAAAATTTACTCGAAAAACGCCCGCAAAACCTAAAATTTTCGAGCAGGATATCATCGTCAAGCACGATTTTTTCGCCATCCCGCTCTCTTTTAGCAGGCTAAACACCTATTTGCAGTGCCCGCGGCGGTATTATTACAGATATATTTTGAACGTAAAGCCGCCCGTGATGCCGCAAACGGCGTCCGCGGCGGACTTTGGCAACTCGCTACACAGGGCGCTTTTTGAGTATTACTCTAAATTTGAGAGGTTTGACCTCGCTAAATTTGAAACGGTGCTAAGGGAGCTAAACACTCCGCCGCTAGAGCGTGAGATAACGATGATAAAGATGGAAAAATTTAAGGCCATAGAGGACGCGAGATATGAGGTGGGATGGCGCGTGCAGGGACTTGAAAAAGAGCTTGATAGTGTGTTTGCAGGCGTGCGCATAACGGGTAAAATCGACCGCATAGACGGGCGCGGCGGCGAGCTAGCGGTGATTGATTATAAAAGCGGAAAATTTGATGCTAAATCCTTGCAACTACCGTTTTACGAGGCGCTCGTGGGTAGGCCTTGCGAGGGGTACTTTTACGATCTAAAAGATAATATGAACTTGGTGGCGGGCGAGGCTAGCACGGAGGCGCTTGCAGAGGCGATCGAGCAGCTAAAATCCATCAATAATACGCCGATAAATTTCGGGGAGGCTAAGGGCGCGATGAGCGAATATGAAGACTATAAAATTTTAGTGAAAGGCGAACTATGAAGCCGTTTTTGGCCCTCGAGGCGAGTGCGGGCAGCGGCAAGACCTTTGCGCTTAGCGTGCGTTTTATTGCGATTTTGCTATCGGGTGCCGACGCGCGCGAGATCACGGCGCTAACCTTTACCAAAAAGGCCGCCAACGAGATGAAAGAGCGCATCGTGCAGACCTTTTTGCGGCTCGAGGAAAAGGGCGCGGAGCTAGTCGAGCTGGAGCAAATTTTGGGCGCGGGCAGGGATGAAATTTTAGCCTTGCGCGACGCGCGGGCGACTCATTTTTTAGAAAGCGATCTAAAAATCGGCACGTTTGACTCATTTTTTGTGGGCATCTTGCGCAGCTTTTGTTTAAATTTGGGACTAAGCGCGGATTTTGAAGTGAGCGAAAATTTAAACGAGCTGCAGCGGGGCGAGTTTGTCGCGAGCGTAAGCAAGGATATGCGGCTATTAAAAGCGCTTGCGAATTTGATAGCGACGGCCGAGCGCAGTCAGAGTAGCTTTTTTGAGAGCTTGGAGATGTTTTACGAAAATTTCGGCGAGCTAAAAAGCAGCGAAAATGCGGCGTTTCCAAACGAAAGCGGCGTTGCAGCAGCGCTAAGAAATATGCGCGAATACGTCCTAGCTAGAGGCGGCGGCAAAGACGCGCAAAGCGCCGTGAAAGAGGGGAGCCCCGGCGAAATTTTAGCTCGCTCTTTTATGTCGCGCGCAAGCCTTGATTATCGCACGTTTTCTAAAATTTATACGCCGGAGCTCGACGAGATGTTTTTTGAGTTAAAAGCGCGGCTAAAGCGATATTTCGACGCGCTAGAAGAGTATAAAATCGCCGAGCTGGCTAGATTTTTAAAAATCTACAAAGAGTGCAAAATCTCGCTAAACAAAAGGCTAAATTCGCTCGCATTTAGCGACGTGACGCGCCTAGTTTACGAGCTTTTACGAGGCGGCGAGACGGACGCGCAGATGCTTTATTTTAGGCTCGACGGACGGATAAATCACTTGCTCATCGACGAGTTTCAAGACACCAACGTCGCGCAGTACGAGATCATGCGTCCGCTCATCGAAGAAATCGTCGCTGGATACGGACAAAACGGGCTTGGCAGCTTTTTTTACGTCGGCGACGTAAAACAGAGTATTTACCGTTTTCGCGGCGGTAAAAAGGAGCTTTTTGCTAAACTGATGCGAGATTTTCCGCAGATCAAAGCGCAAAATTTGGAGGTAAATTACCGTAGCAAAAAGGCGCTAGTGAGATTTACGAATGCCGTATTTGTAGGCAAAATCGAAAATTTTAAACCGCAAAGAACGCCCCAAAAAGAGGGCGAACGAGTAAATTTGGTGGGGCAGATGCCGTATTTTGAGGCACAGGAGGACGATCTTGGCTTCGTGCGGGTAAGTAGCGGCGATGATGTGGCGGTAGAGGCGGCGCAGCAGGTTAAATTTCTCCTGCAAAAAGGGGTCTGCGAGGACGATATCACCGTGCTTTGCTGGAAAAATGACGATATAAATAAAATCTCAAATTTGCTCGACGAAGCCGGCATAAAAAGCGTGAGCGAGGGCGTGACGGCGCTGCTAGCGAGCAAAAACGCGCGCGCAGTAGCGGAATATGCTAAATTTTGCCTATTCGGCGAGCGAATTTACAAGCTAAATACCGAGGCGATCCTAGACGTAAACGCCGTAAAACTAAGCGTAAATCCGCAAAAATCGGCGCTTGAGAGCTTGCACTATCTAGCGGGTAGGCTCGGCGTAGATATGAGCGACGCGGACGTTTTGCGGCTACTTGAGCTAGCGCAGCCGTATTCAAATTTGACCGAGTTTATTTATAATCTTGATAGATTTGAAGCTAAAGCGAGCGCAAAAAGCGGCGAGGGCGTGAAAATAATGACCGTGCATAAGTCAAAGGGGCTGGAGTTTGAAAACGTGATCGTGTGCGATAAAATGGGCGCCGGACGGCATGACGGGTCAAATTTCATCGCGGAATACGACGCGGATACAGGCTCCTGGCAGGTGCGACACAATGTCAAAAAACAGTGTATCGACGAGGATTTTGCAAGGCTAAAAGAAAAGGCGGCGCGGCTCGAGCGTGAAGAGGATATGAACAAGCTCTACGTCGCGCTAACGCGGGCTATCAGCGGGCTAATCATCGTAAAAAAAACGGGTGCAAACGGCAGAAATCCGAGCTTTTTTGGGGCGTACGAGAGTAGCGGCGAGGTTATAGAGTATCTTGATTTGGCTGATTTTAGCTTCGGCGAACCCACTCCTAGCAAGGCGCGAAATTTGATGTCAGCGGGCAAATTCGAGCCTATAGAGCTAGCTCAAATTTCAAAGCAAATCGTAGATGAAAGGCCAAAATCCGAGGGCAAAAATCAAAAGGCGATTTATTTTGGTTTGGCGCTGCACTATCTGCTTGAAATGGCGGAAAAATTTGACGAGAGCTCACTAAAAACTGCGCAAATTTCGATGCGAAACGCTTTTCATAAATTTTTGGACGAGGGCGAGCTGGATGAAATTTACGCGCGCGGGCTAAATTTGATAAACGAGCCTAAATTTAAACAGATGACGCAGGCGAAGAGAGTGTTTAAAGAGCAGCCTTTACGCTTTGAGGGCGCACTAAAGCAGCTTGACTTGCTCTGCGTTGGCGAAACCGAAATCTGCGTGATCGACTATAAAACGAGCGATAAAAATATAGATGAAAATATCGCGCAGGTTGAGGAGTATAAAAAAATATTGGCTCAAATTTATCCGAATTTGAGCGTGAGGGCGGCGATATTTTACGCTTTACGGGACGAAATTCGAAGCATTAATATTTAAATATAGCTTAAATTAAGCTATCTGTAAGGTGCATTTGAATACAATCACGACTTAAAATTATCTAAAGGGTAAGAAATGACGAAAATAACAAAACCAAACGAAGTGGAGCGCGAGTGGGTCGTGCTTGACGCGGCAGGCAAGCGTTTTGGTAGATTGCTAACCGAGGTAGCTACGCTACTTCGCGGTAAGCATAAACCAAATTTCACTCCGAATGTCGATTGCGGCGATTACGTTATCATAATCAACGCTTCTAAAGCCGAATTTACGGGTAACAATAAAGGCGAGCAAAAGCTTTACCACCGCCATTCGGGATATTTTGGTAGCACGAAGAGCGAGAAATTCGGCGAGCTTTTAGCTGACAAACCTGAAAAACTGTTCAAGCTAGCCGTTCGCGGAATGCTTCCAAAAACAAAACTCGGTAGAGAGATGATAAAAAAACTAAAAGTTTACGCCGGCAGCGAGCATCCGCACACGGCTCAAATAGCTAAAAAAGAAGGAAAATAATCATGGCGAAAGTTTATGCAACCGGTAAAAGAAAAACTGCCGTAGCAAAAGTCTGGATAAAACCGGGCAGCGGTAAAATTTTAGTAAACGGACTTGATCTAAACACTTGGCTCGGCGGACACGAGGCTATCAAACTAAAAGTGGTTCAACCTCTGCTTTTAACAAAACAAGAAGGTTCTGTAGACGTAACCGCAACGACTCTAGGCGGCGGATACTCTGCTCAGGCTGAGGCGCTAAGACACGGCATTTCAAGAGCATTGGCTCTATTTGATACCGACTTTAGAGCAACCCTAAAACCAAAAGGCCTACTAACTCGCGACTCACGCGTTGTCGAGCGTAAGAAATTCGGTAGAAGAAAAGCTAGAAGAAGCCCGCAATTCTCTAAACGCTAATAGTTTTGAGAGCGGTGCGAATTTAAGGTGCATTGATATTTATGATTATTTAATTATATTTTCTATAAATATCAAATGTTAAAACGAAATTTATAATTTTTGTGATATTATTAAAAAATACATTTCACCATGAAAGGATTTTCTATGAGAAAGATTGCTATTGCTTTAGTTGCTGCTACAGCTCTTTTTGCTGCTGATTCAGCTTACAATTACGAACTAACTCCGACAATAGGCGGCGTTCATCCTGAAGGAAATTTGGGAACAAATGAGCAGTCGGCTATCGGTTTAAGAATCGGAAGAAACCTTGAGAATTTCTTTATAGACCACGTAGAACTCGGTCTTAGCCACACTAACAAGATAAGAGAGTATGGCGTAGACGGAAAGGCTACTAGATATTTCGTTAATGCTATTAAAGATTTCGGTCTAACTGAAAAACTATCTCTTTACGGCTTGCTTGGTGCAGGATATGAAGATGTCTCAAAAAAATTCGTCAAAAACGATGACGGTGGCTTCGGTCAATACGGCCTTGGTTTGAGATATCAAATTACCGATAACTTTGCCCTACGCGCTGAAGCAGTAGATGCTATTAAATTTGAGCATGCAGATCACAACCTATTCTATACGCTAGGTTTTGCAGTTGGCTTCGGTGCTAAAAATGCTCCTGTAGTTGCAGAAGCTCCAAAAGTTGAGGCAGCTCCAGCTCCTGTAAGCCTTGACGATGACAACGACGGCGTTTTAAACGATGTTGATCAATGCCCAAATACACCGGCTGGCGTAGTAGTTGACGAGACTGGATGCGAGAAGGTTATCGTTCTTAGAGATATTGGTGTAAACTTCGCATTCGACAGCTACAAAATAACTCCAAAATATCTTGAGGAGATCAAGAAAGTAGCTAACTTTATGGGTGAAAACCCGGGCTACCGCGTAGTTCTAAGCGGACATACAGACAGCGTTGGTGCTGAAGCTTACAACCAAAAGCTATCTGAAAAAAGAGCAAATGCAGTTGCTAAAGCTCTTGAAGAACTTGGCGTAAGCGCAGACAAGATCACTGCTGTAGGATACGGCGAGCTTAAACCTGTCGCTTCAAATAAAACAAAAGAAGGACGCGCTGAGAATAGACGCGTTGAAGCTAGATTTAATAAATAATTAGCCTAGCTTAATAATGCATGGATGAGATTAAATTCGAACTTATTTGGTCGTTAATCTCGTCCTATTCTTTAAAAATTTTAGGTTCTATCGCCATCTTGCTTATCGGCAAATGGCTAGTAGCTAAAATCTCAAATCTTATATCAAAATTAATCATTTCCCCTAGACTTGACGAAACTCTTTCGAGTTTTTTACTAAATATCATCAAAACGCTTCTCATGGCTTTTGTAATTATAGCTGCGATCGCAAATTTGGGTGTAGAGACATCTATGTTTGTTGCTGCGCTAGGTGCCATCGGTCTTGCTATCGGTATGGCGTTTAAAGATACCTTTTCAAATATCGGTGCAGGGTTTTTGATAATATTTTTTAGGCCGTTTAAACTCAAAGATCACATAGAGGTCGCAGGCGTGCAAGGCGTAGTCAAAGAGATCAATATGTTTAGCACCGTTTTACGTACAGCCGATCACAAAACCATCATTATCCCAAACGGACGCATCATAAGTAGCAATATAATCAACTTCTCAAAAGAGGGCACTAGACGCGTCGAGCTCGTGTTTTGCATAGATTATAAAGACGATTTAAAGCTTGTAAAAGAGATTATTTTAAACCTAGCCAACGAAAACAAAAAAATCCTAAAAGAGCCAAAGCCATTCGTTGGCGTCGGAAGTTTGGGTGAAAATAGCGTAAATTTGACCGCCAGATTTTGGTGCGCGAGCAGTGATTTTTCGGATGTGCAGTTTGCTATGCTAGAGAGCGTTAAGCTTGCATTCGACGCCCAAGGCATCTCTATACCATCGCCGCAGCTTAGAATCCGCTATCAGGATAAAAAACAAGACAATCAAATTTGATTTGCTTGATTGCACGGTTTTCCTTGGTTCTTTGACTTTTTTGTGTGGTATGTTGTAGATTGGTCTTATGCTCGCATCCTATTTGGTTCCATAAGGCAAATAGATTAAATTTGATCCAAAATCAATACCGCACAAGCCCTTTAAAAATGTACAAATTTTGACGTATAGCTTATCTATCGTATTGCGAAATTTAAATTTCGCCACTTTCGCTAAATTTAAAATCTAATTCATATTTTAAAGTCAAATTTGACAGCATAAACATTTTAACAAATCTGTAATTTTGGTGCCCCAGAGCGTGGTCGCATAAAATTTAGTCCAAAGCCAAAAAGCATAAATTTAAAAAATAAAAATTTGCAAAAGCTATCTTAAGGCAAATTTTAAAATACAAAAAGTAAAATCAAAGTTTATTAAAACGTAAATTCGGCGCTAAAATGCTGTCAAATTTGCAACATCAAAATAAAAAATGAAAGAAGTAAAATGAAAAAAACCATACTTTTTGACCTCGACGGTACGCTCATCGACTCGACGCCTGCGATCCTTGATGGATTTGGCGCGGCTTTTCTCGCTCACGGCGAACCCACGCCAAACCCTGAAGCCGTCAAAGCTCTAGTCGGCCATCCGCTTGATTTTATGTTTGCCGGGCTTGGCGCTCCGACGCATCTCGTGCCTGATTATATCGCAGCGTACAAGGCACGATACGAGCAGATTTTTTTAGAACAAACATCGCTACTTGAGGGCGCGGCTGGTGCGTTATCGCTTGCTAGCGAGGTTGCGGACGTTGGCGTCGTGACAACGAAAACGTCGAAATTTTCAGTCATTTTGCTTGAGCACTTGGGCGTTATGAAATTTATCAAAACCGTGATCGGCAGAGACGACGTAGTAAATCCAAAACCAGACCCAGAGCCTATAAACACGGCCCTTGAGCGCCTAGGCAAAACGAGCGCGCAGGATAAGGCGAGCGCTTTTATGATCGGTGATACGACGATGGATCTAGAGGCGGCGAAGCGTGCCGGGATTGCTGGCGTCGGGCTAGTTTGCGGCTATGGCAATGAGGCTGATTTACGCGGGCACTCAAATTTGATCTTTAAAAACGCATTTGAAGCGGTTAAATTTATAGCAGGTAGATGAGCTTGGCTTGCGGCCGTATCGGTTAAATTTAACGATCAAAGCCTATGTCTAGGCTTACTAAACGATTATTTTTTCTATTGTGTTGCGTTAGAATTTAGCCGCTCGCGGGGCAAAAAATAAGTCAAATTTGCGGCAAGCTCACAAGCAAAAAGGTAAATTTTACTTATCTGCGTGCGCTTTCTTTTTCAAAGTACTCAAACGCATCGATTATGTCAAGATAAACGCCGTCAAAACCCGCGTCAAGAATCTTTTTTTGATACGAGCCGTCGTTTCCCGTAATTATTTTTTGCCAATCCACATCCCAATATTTGATGACATAATTTCCTTTCCAGTGCGGGTTTTCCTCCGCTAGCCAGGCGGGCTTGTCCGTTTTCCAGGCACCATTCCAATAATACCGGTAATCCTCCGCCTCCCCTATGCTCATATAGCAGATCACAAGCCGCTTTCCGCCGTTGCGTTTTGTTTTGAGCTCCCGTATTTCGGACGCGGTGTAGGCTTTTTCGAAGTGAAACAGATCCATTATTATCATATCGTAATCCGTATTTTTGAGCGCATCGATAAACTGCCGTTTTGTAGAAAATTTTTTGCTATTGATTAGATACAAAAAGTTTTCGGCATCCCAAACCGTTTTTATATCGTTCGAATTTACGTTATACGGTTCATTTGGATACTTCGGAATGGCGGTCAGGTTGCGTTTATCGGCCGCAAAAGAAAGAAAACCGTTTTCTTGATTGCGCCGGTACGAGGTATTGATCTTACTCACAGCGGAACAATAGTCCGTAACTAGCACCCGCACGCCGTTTTGCGCGTAGAGGCAGCAGAGCTTAAGCATGTATTCGCTTGCACCGGCGGGGGTGGGCTCGTCGTCACCCGGGTAGCCGTAAAACAGCGACTCGGCGCCCACGGCCGAGATCTCGCGTAGGTAGCCCTGCTGTAGCTAGCCGCTAGCCGAGCCGTCCTCGGTAATGAGCTCAAGGCCGTTTTGCGGGATGACGATGAAATTTTTATCAAATTTTTTGCCGTATTGCGAGATATCGATGACAAAGCGGCGCATCTCCTCGCGGTAGTCTGTCGCGGGTTTTGCTTCGCCTGCGCGATTTTCATCCGCCACGACGCAAAAACATAAGGCGAAAAATGTGGCTAGCGGATAAAATTTTACGCGTAGCTTCTTTGTTTTAAAATTTAGCGGCTAAATTTTAGCAAATTTAGAAAAATCGGCCGTCAAATATTTTTTGATTGTAGCTCAAATTTGATGCTTTGGATTATTAAATTTAATCTTTTTTGAAAATGTAAAGCGGCGGATTAATGATAGATTTTGGAATTTAGCTCTATAATAAAAGATTTTTAAAAATCGTAAGAAAATTTAAGGCGGAAAAATGGCTAAAATAATGAAAACTATGGACGGAAATGAGGCTGCGGCGCACGCGGCTTACGCATTTACGGAGGTTGCGGGCATCTACCCGATCACCCCTAGCTCGCCGATGGCCGATTATACCGATATGTGGGCGGCTCAGGGCAAGAAAAATCTATTCGGTATGCCCGTTAAAGTCGTCGAAATGCAAAGCGAGGGCGGGGCTGCGGGCACCGTGCACGGCTCGCTGCAAGTAGGCGCTCTGACTACCACATACACGGCTTCGCAAGGCCTTTTGCTAAAAATCCCGAATATGTACAAAATCGCAGGCCAGCTACTACCCGGCGTTATCCACGTGAGCGCGCGCTCTATCGCGGCTCAAGCGCTTTCTATCTTTGGCGATCATCAGGATATTTATGCCTGTCGCCAAACGGGATTTGCTATGCTGGCAAGTGGCTCCGTACAAGAGGTCATGGATATCGCGGGCGTCGCGCATCTAGCGGCGATCAAGGGTCGCGTGCCGTTTTTGCACTTTTTCGACGGATTTCGCACGAGCCACGAGATACAAAAGGTCGAGGTGCTTGACTACGCGCACTTTGATAGGCTTCTTGACCGCGAGGCTCTGCAAAAATTTAGAGACGAGGCGCTAAGCCCCGAAAACCCGAAAACTCGCGGCACGGCTCAAAACGACGACATCTACTTCCAGACGCGCGAGCTAGCTAACCGCTACTACGACGCGGTGCCTGACATCGTGGCCGAGTATCTAAAAGAAATTTCAAATATCACGGGACGCGACTATCGTCCGTTTAATTATTACGGCGATCCGCACGCTACGCGCATCGTGGTCGCGATGGGCTCTGTCACGCAAACTCTCGAAGAAGTGGTCGATCACCTACGCGCAAATGGCGAAAAAGTGGGTGTGCTAAAGGTG
This sequence comes from Campylobacter showae, assembly GCF_900573985.1. Taxonomy (NCBI): domain Bacteria; kingdom Pseudomonadati; phylum Campylobacterota; class Epsilonproteobacteria; order Campylobacterales; family Campylobacteraceae; genus Campylobacter; species Campylobacter showae. The sequence goes on from NZ_UWOK01000001.1 coordinate 746,442, forward strand.
CATCTATATCGTCCGTTTAGCCTAAAATACCTGTTTGACGTGATGCCTGAGACGGTAGAAAAGATCGCCGTGCTAGACCGCACGAAAGAGCCGGGAAGCCTCGGCGAGCCGCTATATCTGGACGTCAAGGCGGCATTTTACGGACGTAAAAATCAGCCCGTGATCGTAGGTGGCCGCTACGGCCTAAGCTCAAAAGACGTCGATCCTGCTCAGATGCTGGCGGTTTTTGAGAATTTAAATTTAAACGAGCCCAAAAACGGCTTTACTGTCGGTATCGAGGACGACGTGACCTTCACCTCGCTAAAAGTCGGCGAGAAAATTTCGCTAAGCGACGCAAGCGTGAAAGAGTGCTTATTTTACGGCCTTGGCGCGGACGGTACCGTTGGAGCGAATAAAAACTCCATCAAAATCATCGGCGATAAAACCGAGCTTTACGCGCAGGCGTATTTTGCCTACGACAGCAAAAAATCAGGCGGCTACACGCGCTCGCACCTGCGTTTTGGCAAAAACCCGATCCGCTCGACCTATCTCGTCTCAAATCCGCACTTCGTAGCCTGCTCGGTCGCGGCGTATCTTGAAATTTACGACGTCATAGACGGCATCCGCGAGGGCGGAACCTTCCTGCTAAACTCGATCTGGGACGCCGAGCAGACGGTTGCCAAACTGCCGAATAAAGTAAAGAAAATTTTAGCCTCCAAAAAGGTAAATTTCTACATCATCAACGCCACCAAGCTAGCCCGCGAGATCGGGCTTAAAAACCGCACGAATACCATCATGCAGTCGGCGTTTTTCAAACTCGCAGACATCATCCCTTTTGCCGACGCGCAAAAATACATGAAAGAGTACGCGCACAAAGCCTATGCCAAAAAGGGCGAAGCGATCGTGGAGATGAACTACAAGGCCATCGATATGGGCGCGGACGGGCTGGTTAAGGTCGCGGTCGACCCTAGCTGGGCAAATTTGACTGATGACGCCGCAAATGAAGAAAAATACGTCGGCGACGAATTTATAGAAAAAATCGTTAAGCCTATCAACGCCGCCAGGGGCGATAGCTTGCCTGTTTCAGCGTTTGTCGGATACGAGGACGGACACTTTAAATCAGGCACGACGGCGTACGAAAAACGCGGCATCGGCGTGATGGTGCCTAAGTGGATCGAGGAAAACTGTATCCAGTGTAACCAATGCGCCTTCGTCTGCCCGCACGCGGTCATCAGGCCGTTTCTAATCGACGAAAACGAGCTTGCCGCCGCTCCGCAAACGGTGCAAGATCACGTCCTCGACGCCAAAGGCAAAGAGGTAAAAGGATTAAAATATAAAATCCAGGTTAGCCCTCTAGACTGCACCGGCTGCGAATTGTGCGCCCAAAACTGCCCGAGCAAGGAAAAATCGCTCGTCATGGTGCCGCTAGCAGAGGAAATGGAGAAAAACGAGCAGGAAAACGCCGATTATCTATTTAAAAAGGTAACCTACAAAGACGATCTAATGAGTAAAGAAAGCGTCAAGGGCGTTGGCTTTGCGCAACCGTTATTTGAGTTTCACGGCGCATGCCCGGGTTGCGGCGAGACGCCTTATATAGGGCTTGTGACGAGGCTGTTTGGCGACCGTATGATAGTAGCAAACGCCACCGGATGTAGCTCGATCTACGGCGGTAGCGCGCCTTCGACGCCTTATACGACGAACAAAGAGGGCAAGGGCGTAGCGTGGGCAAATTCGCTGTTTGAGGATAACGCAGAGTTTGGCATGGGTATGAACGTCGCGGTAGAGACACTTCGCCACCGCATAGAAGACGTGATGCTACGCACCAAAGATGCCGCGCCAAATGCCCTGGCCGCGCTATACTCCGACTGGATCGCGCACAAAAACGACGGCGAGAAAACGACGCAAATCGCTAAAATTTTAACGCCGATTTTGGAGCAAAATTTAAGCGTCCCGGGCGTAAAAGAAATTTTAGAGCTAAAAAGATATCTCGTCAAGAAATCCCAGTGGATCATCGGCGGCGACGGCTGGGCGTACGACATCGGCTTTGGCGGGCTTGACCACGTGCTAGCTAGCGGCGAGAACGTAAACGTGCTCGTACTTGACACCGAGGTCTACTCAAACACCGGCGGCCAGAGCTCAAAATCAAGCCGCGAGGGCTCGATAGCGCAGTTTACCGCTAGCGGCAAGCCGATGCAGAAAAAAGACCTGGGCTACATCGCGATGACCTACGGAAATATCTTCGTTGCGCAGATCAACTCAAACGCGAGCCAAGCAAATACGATAAAAGCCATCGCCGCAGCAGAGGCCTACGATGGGCCTAGCCTCGTGATCGCGTATTCACCGTGTATCGCGCACGGTATAAAAGGCGGCATGGCGCTCTCGGGCGATCAAGGCGAGCTAGCGACCAAGTGCGGCTACTGGCCGACCTACGTCTACGATCCGCGCCTAATCAAAGAGGGCAAAAATCCGCTCAAAATGACCTCAAAAGAGCCTGATTGGTCGCTTTACGAGGAGTTTTTGCTAAACGAGGTTCGCTACAACTCGCTCAAAAAGACTAATCCACAGCACGCGGACGAGCTGCTAGCTAAAAACAAGGCCGACGCGCAAAGACGCTACCGCCAGCTAAAACGCCTAAGCTTGGCTGACTTTAGCGATGAGGTCGAGTCTAGCTCGGAAGCCCAGGCTAACGAAAACGCCGAGTAGGGCGCAAATTTCTCTCGTTCAAATTTGACGGGCGAGGGAAAATATCTGTAAATTTAGCCGCTCGTTTGGGCGGTTAAATTTGCTTTCAAATTTGAAAAATGCCGAAAGCATGGCAAATTTAAAAGGTGCAATATGAGCCAAACCCATCCTTTTAAACCGATTTTTGATGAAAATTCTAAAATTTTAATCCTCGGCTCGTTTCCTTCCGTCGTTTCTCGTAAATTTGGCTTTTACTATGCAAATCCGCAAAATCGCTTCTGGCGAGTATTGGCCGGGATTTTAAACGCACCGCTACCTGAAAGTATAGACGAAAAGATAAAATTCCTGCTCGCTCACCGCATCGCTATCTACGACGCTGCGATATCCTGCGAGATAAAGGGCTCGAGCGACGCCAAAATGACCGCTGTCGAGCCCGCAAATTTAGAGCCGATCTTTAGCGGAGCGCGCGTCGTGCAGGTATTTGCAAACGGCGGCAAGGCACACGAAATTTGTGAAAAATACTTAAAAAATCAAATTTTAAACGCAACCGGCAAAGAGCCAATCAAACTACCCTCGACTAGCCCGGCAAATGCAAATTTTAGCCTTGAAAGGCTCGTGCAAGAGTGGACGGCGGTAGCTGAGGCGCTAAAAGACGGTTAAATTTGACGCGAGCTTTCAAATTTAACTCATCAAAAATAAAATAACCGCGCCTTCACCTTAAATTTAGTTTCAAATTTTAAAATTACCCAAACTAAACAAAGCAGGAAAAACAATGAAAATCCTAAAATTTCTATTTTTACTTCTGCTTCTAGCGATCGGCGCGCAGGCGCTGGAGCCAAAAATCGTAATGAAGCCCGAAGCGAGCCTCAAAAACGGGCTTTACTACGTAAAAGGTAAGCTCTACGACGGCACGCTAAAGATGCTGCGCTACAGCGTCGAGGACCTATATGACGTAAATGCGATGGGCATGGTCTATCCGAGGCTAAAACCCCTGCCGCCCACGCTCATACGCGAGATAGACGTGCAGGGCGGCACGGCGGTGCGTTATCGAGACTATTTTGACGGCAGAGACAAACCCTCAAACGAATACCCCCTAAAAAACGGCGTCCGCGAGGGCACGGCGAAGCACTACCATGCAGATAGCGGCGCTCTGATGGGCGAGAGCGAATACAAAAATGACGCTCGCGACGGGCGCTACCGCCGCTACTACTTTGACGAGGGCGGCGCGTTAAAGCAGGAGGGCTTTTTCAAGGCGGACAAGCGAGAGGGCGTATTTACCGACTATTACGTTAGCGGCGAGGTTAGCGCACGCAGCCCGTACGCGGGCGGGATGCGAAACGGCGAGGACATAGACTACTACAAAAGCGGTAAAATCCGCGGCGTGCGAACCTACAAAAATGACAAGCGAGAAGGCGCGGAGACGTGGTACTACGAAAGCGGCACCGTGGAGGAGACGGGCGAATACAAAAACGACCGCAAAAACGGTGTTTGGAAGCGATTTTACGAAAACGGTAAAACGCGAGTGCTAGAAAATTACAAAGACGGCGAGAAGGATGGTATCGCGCGCGAATACTACCCAAGCGGCAAGCTACGAGGCAAATACGAGTACAAAGACGGCCGCCAAACGGGCGCGGGGCTGGACTACTACGAGAGCGGGGCGCCGGCGGCGAAAGTAATGTTTAAAAACGGGCGCTATCACGGGCTGTACGAGGAGTATCACGAAAACGGCAAGCTAAAAGCCAAAGTGACGTTTGAGGACGGGCTGGAGGTCGGCGAGGCGCGCCACTACTACGCAAACGGCAAACTCGAAGCCGAGGGGGAGTTTGAGCGCGGCAGGCTCATTCGCGCTAAAAAATACGACGAAGCGGGTAAGCTAATCAGCGATAAGCAGGGTAAAAACGGACTTCCGCGGGAGTAAATTTAGCTAAATTTGCGGGGCTAATTCGCGCGGTTTAAATTTGGCTTTAAAGCCATAATTTTTGGCATTTGTACCGCTTTGGCGGGAAATCTGGTGCGCAAAGCTCAAAAAAGCGGCGAAGCGATAAAAATCGAGTAAAATCCGCACGAAATTTTATAAATTTTGCCGTGCTTTCGGGTAAATTTCACCCGCGTAACGTATAAATTTATAAGTAAGCCGGATGCGGCGCATAGGAGGCAAGGCGGCAACGATATTTGCGCGAATTTGACGGTAAAATCGCGGGTTTTAGGCATTTGCGGGCGTAAAACGGAGGCGGTTTGGGCGTCAAGCTAGCATTTAAAAGACGCCGAAGCGACTCTGGCAAAGCGCGCCAAAACGTAGGCACGAGACTTGCGGACGCGAACGGGTAAAATTTGCAGGCTATTTTGCCTTGCAAAAAGATAAAGCTCTGCCAAACCGCAAAGGCCGTAAATTTAATCCGCCCGCGCGAAGTAATCAAAACGCCGCTTTGAGCCGATAAAATTTACGCGCCAAAGAAAAAATTTGCTCGCAAATTCGGATTGCAAGCGCGACGAATTTAAACTATCTTTATTTAAGCTATCTTCCTAGCCGAGCGTTTAAATTTCCTTTGTAAATTCGGCCTCATCGGCTCGTTAAATTTACCCTTTTACGGTGCAGGCTAAAAAATTTACGCGCCTAATTTTAGCTCGTTATTTTAGGCGTTTGTAGCCAAATTTAACGCGGCGGACTAAATTTAAATTTAGAGCAAATTTAATTTAAAATCGTAAAATCGCCGAAATTTAAGGAGCAAATATGAAAAAAATCGGCCTAATCGGCGGGATGAGTTTTGAGTCTACGATAACGTATTACGAGCAAATAAATCGCAAAATAAACGAGCGTCTAGGCGGGCTAAGCAGCGCGGAGATACTGCTAAGCAGCGTAAATTTCGAGGAGATCGAGGTCTGCCAGCGCGAAAACAGATGGGAGGACGCGGGCGAAATTTTGGCGCGTCACGCGAGGATTTTGCAAGGCGGTGGAGCTGATTTTATCTTCATCTGCACAAACACGATGCACAGGTGTTTTGATACCGTACAAAGCGCCGTTAGTGTACCTGTGGCGCATATCGCGGACGCCACGTTAAAAGCGCTAAAAAACGCAGGCGTCGCCAAGGTAGGGTTGCTTGGCACCGTTTATACGATGACGCAGGATTTTTATAAAAATCGGTTGATAGAGGGCGGCGCGGAGGTGCTTTTGCCAAGCGCGGGCGATATGGCGGAAGTAAATCGCGTCATCTTTGAGGAGCTTTGCTACGGCAAAATCGCGCCTAGCTCAAAGGCGAATTTCTTGCGCATCATCGAGGATTTTAGGTCGCGCGGCGCGCAAGGAGCGATACTTGGCTGCACCGAGATAGGCATGCTGGTATCGCAGGCGGATACGGATGTGCGGCTTTTTGATACGACGCAGATACACATAGATGCGGCAGTTGAGGCGGCGCTGTCGTAGTTTTTAGACGCAAAGGGGTTAAATTTACTCCGCGTCTTTAGATAAATTTGCGTAAATTTACGGTTTGCAGGGCATTTTACTTTTGGCGCTACGATTTTTATATCTTACTTTTAGATCCGCAAACGATAAATCTTATAAAAGGCAAAAGCAAGAATGGGTAAAATGTGGAGTAAACAGCGTTAAGAACGCTGTTTTAGCAGATAGAAATATAAGAAAAAATAAGAACTAAAAACGTAAAATTTGCAAAATTTAGGTTTTTTGCATTTTGAAAGCCAAACCTTCAATTTGCCTCAAAAGCTTCAAAAACAGCTTCAAAATCCCTTTAAACCACGCCTTTTTGACATGCGCCGCACCCTATGATAGCTCATTTTTCTAAATTTTCGCCGTCTATCAAGGTAGGCTCGTATTTTTTATTATCCAAAAATAGAGCTATAGCCTTCGTTATTAGGTTTTTCTAATGCGTCGCCGCCGCAGTTTATGACGTGTGCATTGCTGCTTTTGCCGTGCTTATAAAAAGAAGTTTGTCGTTAGAGATATCGCAGCTCTTAAATTTGCGCGCCTTAATTTCGGCAAAATTTAACGAGGTTTGGACGGTTTTATGCGCTGATTTCTTGGATCTGATCAAGTAAATTTAATAAACGTTACGAATTTCTACTTAGATGATAACAACTCTCATAACTAAGCTATTTTTTAGCTAATCTATTTTATAATAATCACAATCAAATAAACAGGAGCCCAAAATGTCAGTTTTAGTTATCGGAGCCGACGAGATAACGCCTATAAAAGCAGTCCTAAAAGACCTTGGCGCGGAAGCGATCGAGCACTGGGACGCGCGTAACGAAAACCGCGTAAATCGCAAACCGATCCCGCAAGATACCGAGTGCGTCGTGATGCTAACCAGTTTTTTAAACCACAACACGATGAAAACGATAAAAAACCAAGCCAAAAAGCGCAATATCCCGATCGTTTGCGCCAAAAGAAGCGTCAGCTGCGTGTTTAGCGAGTATTGCAAAGTCTTTGGGCTAGATAAGGAATTTGGATGCTGCAAGGTAAAAGACTAATAGATGAAATTCGGCTTTTTATCAGGTATTGGAGAAATAACTCCAAGTATTTTTTCAGGGCTTGATGCGGTAAATAAAGCCCGAATTTTTATAAATTTATACAACTGTTGCGCAGGTCGCGAGCTAAAAATTCCTCTTATTTATGCGTATTCGGGCTTAAATTTAGAGGAAATTTTTCTAAAGCGCATAGAGGATCTATGCGAGTTTAAAAATCCTAGCCGAAGTAAAATTTCAAGCTTTTGTATCGCCTCAAACGCCGTCATCTGCGCCTATAAAACGGGCAAATTTGACGCCGTCCCGCCGCTAGCCGTCTCTCCCAAGCACCCGGCCGCCAAGCTAATCCTTATGCTAAAATCCCAAAACGGAATATGTTTTGACGCGGACATAATGTTTTCTCAGTTTGTTTATGATAAAATACGCGCCAAACATTTTGATAAAAACGTTTATTTTCAAGACGGGATTATCTTTGCGGAGCAGGATGGGCGCAAGCTTTTTGGCGTTATGCCGTGCTTTAAGGAGATAACAAAAGAGCGGTTTCATCTGGCTAACTGCGAGATCGCCAGGGGCTTTGAGGCGCTTAGCGGCGGAGAGTTTGACAGGATGTTTATCGTAGCTCCGAGAAATGCGAATTTCTCGCGCTACATCGAGGTTAAACGGGAGTGCGGATGCGGCGGATCGCTGCGACTGGTGCCCTACACGATAAGTCATCATATTTTTTAAAGGAAATTTAAATGATAGGTATCATTTTTGGAAGCAGTATGGGAAATACTGAGGAGGCGGCGAGCTTTTTAGCCGAGAATTTGGGGCTAGAAAACGAGCTTTTAAACGTAGCAAACTGCGACGCGGCTAAGCTAAACGGCTTTGACAAGCTGATTTTGGGCGTTTCTACCTGGGGTACGGGCGACCTTCAAGACGACTGGGACGCATTTGATTTTGGTGGGCTAAAGCTTAGCGGCAAGACGGTTGCGATATTTGGGACGGGCGATGCCGAGAGCTATGCGGATAGCTTTTGCGGCGCGATGGGCAAGCTTTACGATGAGGTCGTAAAAGCAGGCGCAAACGTAGTGGGCGCAGTGTCCGTGGACGGATATAAATTTGACGAATCAGAAGCCGTAAGAGGCGGTAAATTCGTCGGTCTGCCTCTTGATGCGGACAACGAAAGCGAAAAAACCGAGCCTAGAATCAGCGCTTGGATAGAGCAGATCAAACCTCATTTTGCTTAAAACTTAATACTTCTAGTCGGGCTTTTTGCCCGGCATTTTCAATCCCAAACAAACTCAAACTAATCACTAAAATCGAATCTCTCAAATTTCAGTTTTCTTTAAAATCTTAAAGATAGAATTAAATTTATTTTTTAAATTTAGGAGAAAAAATGGCGTATCAAGAATCTCGTTGGCAAAATTTTTACGAAAAAGCATGGGCGACAAGGGCTCAGTTTATGGATGGGTGCCTAAAAAATGGACTTAATAGCTATCAAGCCGTAAAAATGCTAGAGAAAAAAGAGCGTTTAAATGTATTAAGTATAGATAATGCCACTAGTAAAGTTGAGTGGAAGAAATTGCAACTTCCAGATACAAACGTTTTAAGGTTTGCCCGAATTCCTATCGTCCGACTCACCACTAGACAAGGCGCTGAGCTAATCGTACCTTTTCACTCGTCGTTTAACTTCTTTGACATGCTGATAGATATCATCGACGAGACGGGGCCTTACGACAGTATCGTGGAGCTTGGCTGCGGATACGGTCGAAATTTGATTGAAATTTTTTATAGGGGCGGACCGACGAACGTGCGGTATTTCGGTGGAGAATTTACGCAAAGTGGCGTGGAAATCGCTAGCAAACTAGCAGCTGCGACGCCTAAAATGAATGCTAAATTTTTCCACTTTAATCACCTTGAGCCTAGCTTAGAGGGGCTAGATTTGGGTAAAAAGGCCTTTGTTTTTACATGCCACTCTATCGAGCAGGTTAAAGAGATCCCGCCGCAATGGTTTGACGTAGTGGCAAATGCCGCCGACTTCGTGCGCTGCGCTCATCTAGAGCCGTTTGGATTCCAGGTAGAAGGAGCAAACGACGCTGTTAGCACGAGACAAAGAGAATTTTTTAAAGCTCAAGGCTGGAATGTAAATTTCGCCGAGACTTTTTTTAACGCCGCCAGACGAAACGTTATCGCTATAGACGATGCGATCGCCGATATCGGACTTTCTCAAGATCCTATGAATCCGGGCTCAATAGCTTTTTGGCATACGAATAAATAGTCGGTCGTATAAATTTAGCTAAAGTAGCCACTTTTGCGGTTGCGTTTTTTGGCTATCGGCTTAGTAAATTTGCATAAATGCAAATTTAAATCAAGCCGTGGCTAATAAAAATTTAGCTAAAATCACGCCGAATTTATGTTAAAAATAAGGAGAAAATATGCCTCTACTAGATAGTTTTTGCGTCGATCACGTGAGGATGAACGCACCCGGAGTGCGCCTGGCAAAGACGATGAAAACGCCAAAGGGCGACGATATAAGCGTGTTTGATTTGCGTTTTTGCAAGCCGAACGAAGAAATCTTGCCCGAAAAAGGCATCCACACGCTAGAGCATCTGTTTGCAGGCTTTATGCGAGATCATTTAAACGGCAAGGGCGTTGAAATCATCGACATCTCGCCGATGGGCTGCAGGACGGGCTTTTATATGAGCGTTATCGGCGTGCCGAGCGAGGAGGCGGTCAAGGCCGCGTGGACGGCGTCGATGAAGGATATCCTAGGCGTCAAAAATCAAGAAGATATCCCCGAGCTTAACAAATATCAGTGCGGCACGTATAAAATGCATTCGCTTGACGAAGCGCACGCAATCGCAAGCAAAATTTTAGAGCGCGGACTAATCACGATAAATAACGAAGAGATCGCGCTAGACGTCGCTGCGATGGGGCTTAAAAAGCACTGATCGCTCGTTAAATTTAGCCGCCGTTTGCGCGGCTTTTACTTTCGCGGCAAATTTGGGTAAAGCTCAAATTTGGCCCATTTTGCCGCACTCTTACTTCAAATTTTACTCTTTTAATATACAAAACCCGCTTCGTAATAAAATATAGTGATGTAATTTTAAGCGCTAAATTTATAAAATTACATTAATAATTTTTTTTAAGGAAGTGCGATGAAAAGTTTTAAATTCGTTTTGATCGCGGCCTGTGCGGCGGCGATAGGCTTAAACGCCGAGGTTTTAACAAAGACGACCGATATATCGCTAGGCGGTAAAAAGGTCGGCAAGATCGAGGTTTTAACGCCGGTAGAGGTTGTCTCCAAAGACGGCGCAAAGGCTAAAATCAAGGTAAAAGGCGCCGTTTCGGCAAACTACCTGGCTCAGATACAGCGAAGCGTCAAAAATGCCGAGATTTTCACGGTTTTTGATGCCGAGAGTGAGGCGAATTTTAAGAAAATAAAAGAGGTCGAGGACGACTACGGCGAGCTTTGGTATGAGGTCGAGGGCACGTACGAAGTCGCCGCAGACGCGCTAGGTAGCGACGCAAACGCGCTATATAAACAAGCTCAGCAAAAGTACGAGGAGACCTGCTCGGCGTGCCACCGCTTGCACGAGCCAAACAGCTTTACGGCGGCTCAGTGGCCGGCAAATTTACAGTCGATGATCGATACGAACTACGTCTCGCTAGAGGAGACGGAGCTAAATTTGATCGTTAAATACCTACAGCATAACGCAAAAACCGTAGAATAGGGCTTTGGCGCGCCTAGCGCCCAGATCAAATTTGCTCGTCGCTTGAAGCGTAAAATTTAGCGACGCTTGTTCTTTAAATTTGGATTTTATGTTTTGCGGCGGCAAATTTAATTTGCGGCGTCTTGCTCGCTAAAGAGCCGCGTTGCAAAAAGCGAGCGCCGCTAATAAAATATAGTTTTAAAAGTAAATAACGGAAAACGAGTCGCCAAATCGCGCCGGTGCCGCAAATATCGGCGATTTGGCTTTGCTTGGGTCTGCGACTTCGCGACTGCAAGCGCAAGGCGCGGGGGCTTGCTCCTGCGAGAATTAAAATAAGGGAGAAACCGATGAAAAGACGAGATTTCATCAAATTTTCGGCATTGGCGGCTACGGCTGCGCAGGCTAGCAGGATAGAAGGCGTTACGCAGACGATTTTCGATAACAAAAAGGTATTCGGCGCGAACAGATTCGGGCTTTTTTGGGCAAATACCAACTCAAATCAGATAGTTTCCGTTAGCGATTTCGAGGGCGATAAATTTCCTAATACGATGAATTACAGCCTGCCTGATTCCGTGCAAAACGAGGCTCGCGTGCTGTATCCGATGGTGCGCAAAAGCTATCTAAAAGCCAAGGGCGCGGCTAAATCCGAACTGCGAGGCAAAGAGGAATTCGTGCGCGTTAGTTGGGACGTCGCGCTTGATCTTGCCGCCAAGGCGTTAAAAGAAGCCCACGAGAAATACGGCAGCGAAGCGATCTACGGTGAGTGCTACTGGTGGGGCGGCAGCGGCAAGGTCAGCTGGGGGCGTACGGTCGCTCACAGGATGCTTAAAATTTTAGGCGGCTACGTGGAGGAAAGCGGCGATTATTCGACGGGGGCGGGTCTGGTTATCATGCCTCACGTGCTAGGCTCAAGCGCGGTTTACGATACGCCGACTAAGTGGGCGGCGATAGTTAAAAACGCTAAAAACGTCGTATTTTGGGCGACCGATCCTATCGTAACAAATCAAATTTCATCCGTGCCTCCTACTCACGAGGGCTACGTAGGTATAAAAGAGCTTAAAAAATCGGGCATTAAAACATATAGCGTAAACGCGATGGTAAACGATACGGCGCGCTACTTCGGCTCCGAGAATATCATCGTACGCCCTAATACCGACGCGGCGTTAATTATCGGCATGTGCCACCATCTGTTTACGAACAAGCTCTACGACGAGGAATTTATCAAAAAATACACCGTCGGATTTAATAAATTTAAAGACTACTTTATGGGCGAGACCGACAAAGTCGTAAAAGACGCGGAGTGGGCGAGCAAAATTTGCGGCGTAGCGGCGGATAAGATAAAAAGCTTCGCCGAGGCTTTGGCAAAAGAGCCTACGACCGTGCTTATAGGCCGCGCGCTTCAAAGAGCCGACCACGGCGAGCAGCCTTTCTGGGCGCTTATAGCTCTTAACGCGATGCTAGGCTATATCGGTAAAGAAGGCCTTGGCTTTGAGTTTAGCCTAGGATACGACTCGGGCGGTATGACGAATAAAATTTCACCGACGCTAAAAGGCATCAGCACGCGCATTAGCGAAAAATACGAAAATTTAGGCAAGGCCCCTTGGAAAGACGCTAAAAACGTCACCATTCCGTCCTCTCGTAGCATCGAGGCCTTAGAGTATCCCGGCAAAGAGATCGACTACGACGGCACCAAGATTAAACTACCTCGCATGAGAGTGGCGTATATGGCCTCAGGCTCGATGTTTACGCGCCATCAAGACGTAAACAACGCCGTCAAGCAGTGGAGAAAATTCGAAACCGTCATCACCGCCGAGCCTTATTGGACCAGCACGGCGAAATTTAGCGACATCGTACTACCCGTAGCTATCGAAGTGGAGCGTAACGATATAAACCAAACCGGCGACAGCGGCGAATATATCGTAGCCTATAAACCCGTCATCGCGCCGATGGGCGAGAGCAAGAGCGACTTTTGGATCTGCGAGCAAATTTGCAAACGCTGGGGCTACGGCGAGGCGTTTAGCGAGGGCAAGGACGAGCTCGGCTGGATGAAGGAATTTTACGCCGACGCGGCCGAGCAGGCCAAGGGGCTAAATTTAAGCATGCCTAGCTTTGAGGAATTCTACGAAAAAGGCTACGTGAGATTTGAAAAAGACAACACCGAAACCGAGCTATACACGCGTCTAGCGGCATTCCGCGAAAATCCTGCCAAAAACCGCCTAGGTACGCCGTCTGGCAAGATAGAGATCTACTCGCCTACGATTGCAAAGATGAACTACGCCGACTGCCCGCCGATGCCTACGTGGATCGAGCCAAAAGAGTGGCTAGGCAACGCGACGAAAAAGTACCCGCTGCATGTCGTTAGCCCACACTCTCGCTACCGCTTGCACAGCCAGCTAAACAACTCTATCATTAGAAATTTTGCCGAAGTTAGCGGTAGAGAGCCGGTGCTAATAAATCCAAAAGACGCCAAAGAGCGCGGACTAGCTACGGGCGACGTCGCTCGCGTATTTAACGACCGCGGCGAAATTTTAGCTGGCGTACTAGTCACCGATATCGTTCCTGAGCGCGTCGTAGCTATCTGCGAGGGCGCGTGGTACAACCCTGAAAAATGGGGCGAAAAGAGCCTCTGCCAGCATGGCTGCGTAAACGTGCTAACCTTTGACAAAGGCACATCCAAACTCGCGCAAAGCAACTCGGCTCACACCGTGCTAGCGCAGATTGAGAAATTTAAGGGGGAGATTAGGCCGATAACGGCGTTTTCAAAACCAAAAATCCTACAAAGCATTTAATGCGTCGTCTCGCGGGCATCTTTGCTTGATCTCGTAAAATTTTCGCTCCGCAGGCTATATGCCTAGCGTACGCTCAAATTTTACTTCAAAACAAGCAAATCTACTCCGCGATACTTCCGCTTGTCTTTTTACGCTCAAATTTGCAGTTTGTTGAATTTGAGCGTAAATTTACTTTCTTTCGTATCCGTCAAATTTGAGCTTAAATTTTACGCGAACTAAAAACTCTGCTAAAATTCGCTCAAATTTAACCCAAAGGTCGTGCCGTGCAAATCCCGAATTTGATCCGAAATTTTATCCGCAAACGTATCGTTTCGGAGTGCGTTTTACTGCCTTTTTTCTACCCCGACGAGGGCGAGTTTGAGAGTTTTCAGGAGGGATATAGGCTCGCTAGCCGCAAAACGGGCGAGGAGCTAGCAGACGATACTCCCGGACAGTGGCGCAAGAGCTGGCGGGTCATCGCGCGTAACGGCATGGACGATCCGTTTTTTGTCGATTTTGCCCTGGGGGACGCCTCGCCCGTGTATTTTGCGTATCACGGAGCCGGCTCGTGGGAGCCGATAAAGGTCGCGGACGACATCGTTAAATTTGAAGAAATTTTAACCGCCCTCGCCGCGCTTGAGGCGCCTTGCTCGCTTGAAGCGATTGCACCGCTTACTGATTTAAACAACGAATTTTACCGCGAGCTGGCGGACGATTACGCGCGGAAAGATGAAGCGCGCGTGGAGCCGGGATATAGATATTTCAGCGTTTTCATCGAGGACTTAGGTGCTGATAAGGTAAAAACGCTCGTGTTTTTAAAGAAATTTTTTGAAGATGGGAGCTTTGCGGCGACCAAAGATAGGGCGCAAGATTTGCCGTTTTGCGTATTTAGCGGCATAGAGGAGCTAGCACTGCCGCTGCAAGACAAACTTGCCTCGCTCGAAGTTAAATTTAACGCCCGCGAGATAACTTTTAGCGAATTTATCGCGTGTCAAGGCTAATTTATTTAAATTTCGCTATGATACGCCGCATTTTTTAAAAAGGATAAACATGAAAAAATCACTGCTTTTCGTCGCGCTTTGCGCTTTTGCCGGACAGCTTGCGGCTGCTGAGATGCCTGCTGCTTGCGAGGAGTACAAAAAGGTTTCTTACGATTTCATCGATTCGATGGCAAAACAAGCTCAGGCTCAGGGTAAAAAGGACTTTGACGTCGCCGCGACGAAAAAAGAGTTTGAGGCCGACTACGCGAGCATAAAAAAGATGAGCAAAGAGGAACAAGAATCTACGTGCAACCAAGGCATAGCCGAGGTAAAAGAGCTTGAAAATATGCTAAAAATGATGGGATCGATAAAGTAAATTTAAGCGGCTTCAGCTTATTTACGCTCCCAAAATCCGTGTTTAAATATCAAATTTGAGCGCGGATTTTTAAATTTCACAAAACCGTCACTCAGGCACGCAAATTTCGCTGCGTCGCATCGCTTTTACCGTGCAAAAGCCCACGATACCTATAAAAACGCACAATATAGCAAAACCCGCCGTTCCCGCAAACAAGAAAAACTTAATCCCATTAAACTCGAACGCTCGCAAAAATGCGATGCTAGCCGCAGCCGTCGGGAAGGTAAACGCCCACCACGAGAGGAAAAATTTGAGTCGCAAAAAGCTTTTAAACATAAAAAGGATGAGAAGCGCGAAAAATAGCGTGACGTAGAGCATGATCTTCGCGGTTGCGTCAAAACCGCCGGTGAGCTTGACGTAGTCCAAAAACGCCATAGCGGGCGGTGCGATCACGATGAAAAGCGTCGGGATAAATTTCTGCGGCATCTGATCGTGAAAGATGATGCGGTAAAATAAAACCGCAAAAAGTACGGGCCAAAAAAATATCCCGATCGCAAAATAATACCACGCAATCTCGCTCACGGCGGGCGCTGCTAGCGGGACGAAGAGATTACCCACGATAGGGATGAACCACGCGGGGTTTGAGTGCGCGATCTGGACGTTATTTTTGATCCAAAATGAGACGACGTGCAGCGTGATAAAGGTCTGAAACGCCGTGCCTGCGGAAAAAAGCGCGTCGTAAACGGGGGCAAAGTCCCGCCAGAGCGAGGCGACTAGTAGCGTGCCGATCGAAAATGCGGCGAAAAAATTTACCCGCACCGGATGGAAAAACTCCGCCTTGCAAGCTTGCTGGTATCTGATCAGCTTTGCCGCGTAACAAGCGCAGATGAGCGCGTATGCTAGGCTAGCCGCGCCGCGTAAAATCTCAAAAACCGCGCCTGAGATATCAAAGATCAAATTTAGCCGCTCGTATGCGAGAGCTAGCCCACCAAGCCCCATAACTACGGTGTAAAACATAATCGGAAAGTGCTGCAGCCAGCTTGGTTTTTCGTCCTGCGTTTTCATATTTTTCCTCGTTTTTTCTAAATTTTACCCCAATTTTAGCGCAATTTCGGTGAGTTAGTCACGAAATAAATCAATGCTTAAAATATTTTGTAGCTAAATTTTATCACCGAGCTTTTACGTAAAAGAAAATATAATTAAACAAAACCGAATTTAACCAAGGAGTGCGTATGTTGGGAGACGAGCTAAAAGATACGCTAAAGCAGCGGTTTACCTCTAAATTTACGCTTAGTGCGCAGGATGAAGAGGCGGTGTTAAAAAGCGCGACGCTAAAAAGCTTTAAAAAAGGTGAGAGGATATACCCAAAAGATGGCTGCCTTGGCTACGCGATCATCATGAGCGGGCGTGCGCGCGGGCTGGTTAGCACGAGTAATTTTAAAGAGATCACCGTCTTTAACCTACAAGACGGCGATAGCTGTATGCTGTGCGGCTTTTGTTCGCTTGGAGCGCTACAAGCGGAGATAAATTTGCAAATCGAAGATGACGTGCGGATGATTTTGATACCAAGAGAGATCTTTAAGAGGCTGCGCGAAAACTATCCGCAGGTGGCAAATCACGCGCTAGAGCTCATGGCGACGAGGTTTAGCTCGGCGATAACGGCGATGGATCAGACGCTGTTTTTGCCGCTAGCTCGGAGAATAATAAATTTCCTCGAGCAAAACGGCGCGAAAAACGGGCTAAAGATCACGCACGAACAGATCGCAAACGACATCGCTAGCGCGAGAGAGGCGGTATCAAGAGCGCTAAAAGAGATGCAGAAAAAGGGGCTCGTCGAGCTAAAACGCGGAGTCGTGACGTTAAGGTGACTTTGTTACATATTTAAATTTTAAAATGCGCTATGATTTGACAATAACTTCTAAAAGGAGCTTTTATGCAAAGCATCGACAGAAGAGGCGTCTTGAAAATTTTAGGCGCGGCGGGGCTAGCGGCGGCGGGAGTCGCAGGAGCTAGCAAGCTAAATGCGGGAGAAAATGCGGACATCCGCGCAAATATCCTAATAATCGGCGGCGGTCTAGGCGGCATCAGCCTAGCGGCAAAACTACGACGAGATATGCCAAACGCCGAACTAGCGGTCCTTGATAAGGACGAGTACTTCTACTATCAGCCCGGCTTTACGCTCATCGCAGCCGGTCACTATCTGCCCGAAGACATAACCTATGAAAAATCAAATTTGATCCCAGACGGCGTAAAATGGATAAAGCAAAATGCCGTATCCATCGATCCGGCGACAAATTCCGTCAAGCTAGAGGACGGGTCAAACTTAAGCTACGACTACCTCGTGATAGCTAGCGGAGCGGAGTATGAGTTTGAGAGCGTAAAAGGGCTTAGCGCCGACGATATAGGTAGCGACAACGTGACTTCTATCTACACGATTCCAGGTGCCGTTGCTATGTCCGGCATAATGAAAAAAGTCGGCAAAGATGGCGGCAAGATAGTCTTTAGCGACAACAAAACACCGATGAAGTGTTCGGGCGCAAATAAAAAAGTAACGCTGCTAACCGAAGATATGGCGCGAAATTTAGGCAACAGAGACAAGCTTGATATCTCGATATACTCGGGTGCTCGGACGATATTTTCCGCTCCTGTTTATGCTAAAATGATAGAAGGAATGCTGGAGGAGCGAGACGTGAAGTATTTTACCTCGCATCAGCTGGTTGAGGTGGATAAAAGTGCCAATATAGCGGTATTTGAGCACGCTATGCCGTACCGCGAAAACGGCGAAAATAAACTCGCTAAAGAGCTAGTCGAAGTAAAATTTGACTACCTACACCTAGTGCCTCGCATGAAGGCTTCTAAAATCTACGCCGATGCAGGGCTAAGCGTAGAAAAGGGCGATGCGGCAGGCAACTGGATTAGCCTCACGCGCGAGACGCTGCAACACTCGAAATTTAAAAATATATTTGCTATCGGCGACGTTTGCGGATTTGCTGCGGGCAAAACCGGAGCTAGTATACGCAAGATGTATCCAGTGCTGGCGCAAAATCTAGCCGACGTTATAAAAGGACGCGAACCGAGCGCAAAATACGGCGGCTACACCGCGTGCCCGTTGCTAACGAAATTTGGCAAGGCGGTGATGGTAGAGTTTAACTGGACGGGCAAGCCCGAGCCTACGATAGCGTGCATGGGCGCGACTCGCGAGAGCTATCTAAACTGGGCGATGAAGCTATATATGATGAAGCCGATGGTCATGCAAGGCATGATAAGAGGCCTAGCATAAAGGAGAGAAAATGCAAAATGTCGGGATTTTAGATAAAACTATCCGCCTAGTAATCGCTGCGGTTTGGATATACGCATTTGGGTTCGTCTGCGAGTGCTGGCTGTGGCTGGTAGGTCTCGTGCCGCTACTGACGGCTGTTTACGGTTATTGTCCTCTTTATAAATTTTTTGGTATAAATACGTGTAAAAAATGTAAAAACAAAGAAAGGAAAACGCAATGCTAAGCAGGAAAACTAGGATAATAAGAGCTCTGATCGGACTAGCGATAATGATCGCGGGAGCGGTGTTTAGCAGCTGGTGGGGGCTGGTCGGGCTCGTGCCGTTTGTTGTGGGCGTTACGGGATTTTGCCCCGCTTGCTACTTTTTAAACCGCTGTTCGCTAAAGCGCTAAATTTAGCCGAATTTACTCGCGCGGGCTTAAATTTAACCTCCAAATTTGAGTCCACGCTTTATTTTTGGATAAATGCAAATTTGGGTTTTATAAACCGCACTCTTTAGGGCGCAAATTTCACTGTCCGCACCGTCAAATTTAACTCCCTCTCGCTCATTTTTAACGCGATATGCATCAAATTTAAGCTAAAATACGCCAAATTTTAAAAAGGACAAACGTGAATGATTTTAAAAGATTAAACGAGCTAGTAGCGGCCGGCAAAGACGAGCTAAACGCGATGTATCGGCAGCTAGATAACCCAAGCGATATCGTGCTAAAGATGCTAAAAATCGCGGGATTTAAGGGTGAAAAGAGCGAAAAAGTCGCGGTTTTACGCCGCATAGTCGATCTAAAGGTTGAGCCGCTAGAAAACGAACTAAAAAAGCAGGGGCGCGAGGAGACCGAGATAGGGCGCATAAAAGACGAAGCTTACAAGCTCGTGCGCGAGTTTTACGAGGCGCGCTTTGAAAAGCTTTTGGCGCGGGTAAAAGAGGAAAAAATTTTAGACGAGTTTTACTCGGCGCTACTTAGCGGCATGCACGGCGCGGGACTAGCGATGAACGCATGGCAAAGCGCGTGGGACAGGCAAATTTTGCAAACGACGAATAAAGAATTCGAAGCTAAATTTGCAAGCATGGCCGAAGCGATCAAATTTATCGACGAAAACGGCCTCTATCAAAAAGACGGCGGGCAAAAGGGCGAGCGAAGCTACGGCGCAGTCCTAAAAAACGGCGAAAAATACGCCTTTGCGCCGTATGCCGTGACTTTTGAAAAAGAAGTAAAACGCGTGGTGGACGTGCTAGAGAAGCTAATCAAAAATCTAAAATCGCTAGCCGCAAACGACGAGCAAAGAGCCTATATAACGTACTTTGAAAAGCTAAAGGCGGCGTTTTGCGAGTGCGAAAACGACCGCACGATCCCAGTGTGGCAGGACGCCGAGCGCGCGTGGATGGATGTAAAAGGCCCGCTACAGCCCGGCCATCCGCTCGAGTACTACGAGGATGCCTACACACACGCCGTCGCGCTCGAGTGGGACGTGAGGCTAGCGGGTGCGAGCGACTTTGACGAGGAGAAGTTTAAAGCCAGCGTCATCCGCACCTATGAGCAAATTTGCCAGCAGTGCGGTATCAAGGACGCCCAGCTAGCACGCCAAGTCACGCAAAACATCGCTAGAACACAAACATACATCAGCGTGCCGATGATCTACTACGGAGCCGAGCTAAACGGACTATTTTCCGCACAGGTCGTGCCAAACGACGAGACCGTAAGCAAGGAGCGTGGCAAAAAGATATTCGCCTTCGTCGAGCACGTTTACGAGAGCGCCAAGGCGCGGCCGTTTATGAAGCTTAGCGGAGAGATTTTTTCGCGCGAGTTTTTGGACTACGGGCGCGAAATTTTGTTTAAAAAGCCGCAAATTTGGAAGAAAACCTACGAAATCTCCACGATCGGGCACGAGTTTGGGCACATACTTTTCGTCGGCACCGACACCGAAAAAGCGATGAACGCAGACGGCGAGTTTAAATTTATCGAGGAGTACAAGGCGACCACGGGCGGGCTGGTAAATTTCTTTATCGGCGGCGACGAGAGCTACGAGATGAGCGTATTTCACGAGCTGATCGCCCGCGCAGTCGGACTCATCGCGTGGCGCGAGGTCGATGAGGTGCGCGCGTACTACTGCGAGGGGCTCATACACCTGAGCTTGCTTTTTGACTCGGGCGCGCTTAGCTTTGCGGACGGCGCTTTGGTCGTTAAATTTGACCGCGAGCATTACGCTAAATTTAAAGAAATTTGCCTCGCAAACTACAAAAATTTGGCGCTTCACTACGCAAGGCGCGCTCCGGCGGGCGAGTTTTTGGCGAGATTTTGCGAGAAAGAGGGCAAAAGCTACCTGCCTAAACACGCGCAGGCAAGGGCCTTTGTGGAGCATTACTACGCCCGCTACAAGGCTATAGGCAACGAGCTTGACGAGAGCGGCGAATGGGAAAAATGGCAAGCGGGAGAGAAATAGGGCGCGTTTACGGCGTCAAATTTAGCCTTTGCTCGCTGCTGATTGGGCTATAAATTTCCCTTTTTGAGCGGCCGAGACCCGTACCTTTTGGGCGCTAAATTTGGGTTATAAAGACGCGGGTTTTACGCGTCAAATTTAAATCCCGGCTTGACGCAAAATAAGCCAAATGCGGCGGATTGTCGCTAAATTTGCAAAATTAAATAAAAATAGAAAGGATAAAAATGGAAAAAACATTAGAAGGCATGGGCGAACCGCGCATGAAGCAAGTCGCCTTACCAAAAGACACCAACTCCGCTGGCAACATTTTTGGCGGCTGGATATTAAGCCAGATCGACCTTGCCGGCGCTCAGGCCGCGCGAGAAGTGGCTCCTGAGCGCGTCGTGACGATCTCGATGCAAGAGATTATATTTAAACAGCCTGTTTTCGTCGGCGACGTCGTGAGCTGCTACGCCAAGATAACGGACGTGGGCAACACTTCGATCAAAACTAAGATCGAAGTCACGGCGCAGCGGCTAAATGCGGCTGGCTTTCGCGAGTGCATACACGTAACATCCGCGATCGCGACCTATGTGAGCGTAACCAAAGACGGCGCGAAAAAGCCGATCGATCCCGAGCTAAAAAAGGCGCACGGGTTTTGATCCGCTCATTTTGAGGGCTCGGCGAACTAACTGCCAAGCCCCTCTTAGCCGCGTCAAATTTGACTCGGTTTTGCTGGCAACGGCTAGCCAAACGGGTCAAATTTGGCAGAATTTGGCGACTTGCTCGCGAAATCAAATTCTGTTTTGCCGAGTCGGCGGTCAAATTTAGCTCGCCAAAACCCACGTTAAATTTATCGCACTCCAAAATGACTCGTCATAAAATTTAAAAACCCAAAACGCTCACACTAAATTTAATCTCGCAATTTTCGCCGCCTTTTGCTCGCTTTGCACCTCACAAACGGATCAAATATGATTAAGCGTGGAAGTAGAATTTTAAGTTACATTAATACAATAACTAATTCTAATCTTAATAAAATCTCTCAATACGCCTTTATAAGTAACTAAAATGATACGCTACAAATTGCGATTTTACAGCTATTTCGGCTTTGTTTACAGATATACAATATAAATTAAATCTTAAATTTAGAAACTGATTTACGACATTAAGAGAATTTATTATTTTTTAAGGACAAATATGCAAATATTTCATATTTAATAAATATGCAAAATTTGCATAAAAAAGGAGAAAAAATGACGAAGACCGGCAAAGTCATATGCCCGTACTGCGGCACGGGCTGTCAGGTCGAGCTTCATGTCGAAAACAACGTGATAAGAAGCGCGCTTGGAGTGCAGGATAACCCCGTAAATCAGGGCAATCTGTGCTTAAAGGGCTTTTACGGCTGGGACTACGTGGGGGCGCCTGATAGACTAACAAAACCGCTAATTCGCAAAAAAGACGGCGTATTTAGCAAGGACGGAGACCTTGAGGAGGCTAGCTGGGACGAAGCGCTTGATCTAGTCGTCGCAAAGATGAAAGAGGTCAAGGAAAAATACGGCCCCGACGCGCTAGTAGGCAACTACTCGGCTCGCTGTACGCTAGAGGACAACTACGTCGCGCAAAAGATAATGCGCGCCGTAATCGGCACGAATAACGTCGATCACTGTGCTAGAATTTGACACGCTCCGACTGTGGCAGGTCTTGCCAAAACAATCGGTAACGGAGCGGCGACAAACAGCTTTGTAGAGATCGGACCTTATAGTAATTGTATCTTGATGATCGGCTCAAACCCCGAAAACGGCCACCCGATCGCGGCGATGCACATACAGCGCGCGCTAAACCGCGGCGCTAAGCTCATCGTGGTAGACCCGATAAAAACGGAATTTGCCAGCCGAGCGGACGTGCATTTGCAGCTAGCGCCCGAGCATAACATCGCTGTTATAAACTCGCTAATTTACGTTATTTTCGAGGAAAATTTAGTTAACTGGGACTTCGTAAACGAATGCACCAAAGGCGTGGAATACGTACGCGAAGCGGTCAAAGACTATTCGCCTGAAGCCATCGCTAGCTACACCAATCTAAACCCTGAGGACGTGAGAAAAGCGGCCCGCATGTACGCGACTATCCGTCCGGCCGTCATCACGCACGGTATGGGTGTAACGCACTTTAACCACGGCGTAGGCGCGGTTTGCGATATATCAAATTTATTCCTTTTAACCGGAAATATCTGCGAGCTAGGAAGCGGCGACCTACCGATACGCGGACAAGAAAACGTCCAAGGCTGCTGCGATATGGGCGTGTTGCCAAATATTTTTCCAAATTTAGGTTCGGTAACCGATCCGAAACAGCGCGAGTGGTTCGAGCAGGTTTGGCATCTAGAGCCTGGCTTCCTAAACGGTAAAATCGGCATCCATAAAACCGAAGTACCAAATGCCATCCTTGACGGCAGGGTGCACTTTTTCTGGACGATGGGCGAAAACCCCGTTATGACGGATCCAAATACCAACCACTTCCTAAAAGCGATCTCAAAGGTCGATATGTATGTGGTTCAGGATATATTCTTAACCGAAACGTCGCGTAAAGCCGACGTCGTTTTGCCCGGCGTGGCAAGTAGCGAAAAAGAAGGCCTCTACGCCAATGCAGAGCGCCGCGTACAGCACAACGAGCACGTCATCACGCCTCCGGGAGACGCCAGACAGGATTGGTGGATCATCTGCGAGATAGCGCGAAGGCTCGGAGCGACCGAGGGATTTAACTTTAACTCGCCTGAAGAAATTTGGGAAGAGGTCCGTAAGTGCGACCCTAGAAGATACGGCGGCATGAGCTACTACCGCATCAAAAAGTATCATGGCTTGCACTGGCCGTGCCCTGACGAAAACAACATGGGCGGACAGAGCCTCTATCTAGATAAAAAATTCTTTACGCCGGACGGCAAAGGTAAATTTATCCCTTGCTTGCACGTAAAGAGCGTCGCAGATATCGAGCCGGCAAAAGCCGAGTTTGCTAAACGCGTAAATTTACCGCCTGAGTACGAAGTGATGGCCGGTAGCGTGGACGAGCCGACCGACGCCGAGTATCCGATACAGCTACTAACTACGCGTAAAGTCTATCAGTACGCCGGCGGCGTCATGACTAGACGCTCAAAAGCTATCGAAGAGGGCGGCGACAGCATCGGACCGATCGCAGAGATGAACCCTGCGCTGGCCCAGCGCTACGGTATAAAGCAAGGAGACTTCATCAAAGCATGGAGTAGATACGGTTATATCGTCATCAAGGCAGACGTCACGGGCATCGTCCCAGACGGCGTCATACAGATGACATATCACTACTGGGAGAGCTGCTGCAACGAGCTAACGAGCAACGGCTGGGACTTCATCAGTAAGACCCCGACCTTTAAGGCCGCCATCCAGATCCAAAGAATCGAGGAGGAGGAATTTTTGCGTATTCGCGAGCTAAAACGCATCAAATTCCAAACCAACAAGGTCATCTACGACGACTATCACCACGAGTGATTTTTAGCCCCGCTTGCTAAACCGCGGGTGGGGCTTTTTAAATTTATCTTTTAAATTCGCTTCTTGATTAAATTTTAAAAATATATCTTATTTTAATATGCTTTTCTGTAATATTCCACAAATTTTAATATGCAATTTTGTAATATTATAAATTTATATCTCACAAGGAGCAAAAGATGAAAAAACTTCTCACGACGCTGCTTTTAAGCGCCGTAGTAGCGCTAGGAGCCGAGGTAAAAACCATCACCGATATGACCGGCAATGAGGTCAAAATCCCGGCCAAAACGCAAAAGATAGCCGCGCTCTGGCACGCAAACAACCAAGTGATTTTGGTGCTAGGCGGCGCGGACAAGATCGTAACTACGACCGATCAAATCAAGAAAAATAAGTGGTTTGCTAAAATTTACCCACGCATCGCAGAGGTGCCGGCTGCGCTAAACGGCAACGATATCCAGATCGAGGAGCTAGTTAAACTAGCGCCCGACGTAGTCGTCGTATCAAACAAAAATTTCCAAGAAAATCTTACTAAAAACGGTTTTAGCGCGGCGAATTTGATATTTCGCGACTACGACGATATGAAAAAAAGCGTGCTACTAACGGCCCAGATCATCGGCGGCGACGCAGCTAGCAAAGCAAAAGAACTAAACGAAAATCTAGATGCCAACATCGCGCTAGTTACCGAGCGCACGAACAAACTAGACGACGCTGCGCGCCCTAAAGTACTACATATCGTAGGCGGCGCAAACCTGCTAAAAATCGACGGAACCAAAACGATCATCGACACGTGGGTGAAATACGCGGGCGGTAAAAACGCGGTGCAAAAAGAGGGCAGCATGATAGAAATCACGGCCGAAGAGATCGTGGCGGCAGACCCTGATATCATCATCGTTGGCGGCGCGGATAATCAAAAAGCGGTTGAGAAAATCTACGCCGATCCCGTATTTGCAGGGCTAAAAGCGGTCAAAAACAAAAAAGTCTACGGCAACCCAAAAGGCGTGTTTAGCTGGGATAGATACGGCGCGGAGTCAGCTCTGCAAATTTTATGGGCGGCTACTATCGTTCAGCCGGAGCTCTTTAAAGACGTCGATGTAAAAGCCCAAACTAAGGCGTTTTATAAGAAATTTATGAACTACGACCTTAGCGACGCGGAGTTTGACTACATCCTAAAAGGACTAAATCCGGACGGCAGCAAATAATCAAATTTGAGCGATTTTGCCGGTAAACCGGCAAAATCAAAAGGAAGCAAAGATGAAAAAGAGGGCGCTTGCATTAAGCGCGGCGGCTTGCCTATGCGCGGCGATTAGCGCGCAGGCGGCGGATCTGAAATTTGACCCGGATAAATTTGAAACTCGCTCTATAAAATTAGGCGAAAAAGAGGTCAAATTTAGAGCCTACGAGGGGATAGTTTACGTAGCAAACCCCGTGGATAGCGAGTATCAGAGGCTAAATTTTTACGTTCCGTCTCAGTATTTTGATGGCGATAAAAGCGAGGCGGGCAAATTTGACGCGGCAAGCGCTCCGATCTTTTTGCCAAACTCCATCGGCGGATATATGCCTGGCGAGCCTTTTACGCCGGCGCTTGATAAAAACGGTAAGCCAAACGCGGTGCTAGCGGCGCTTGAGCGCGGTTACGTAGTCGCTGCGCCTGGAGCTAGAGGCAGGACGCTCAAGGACGCAAACGGCAAATTTAGCGGCAAAGCGCCCGCAGCTATCGTCGATCTAAAGGCCGCCGTGCGGTATCTCAAATTTAACGACGCAGCTATGGCGGGCGACGCAAACAAAATCATATCAAACGGCACGAGTGCAGGCGGAGCGATGTCGGCGCTGCTTGGCGCCTCGGCGGACGCGCCCGAGTTTGAGCCCTATCTAGCCGCACTCGGCGCCGCAAAGGCTAGCGACGAGATATACGCCGTCTCTGCCTACTGCCCGGTTACGAACCTAGAAAACGCCGACGCGGCCTACGAGTGGATGTTTGGCGCGCAGACGAAATACGAGAAAATGGACTTTAGCGCGCTTGACGCAGCTGGGTTTAATGACCGAAGCGGCAAGCCAAAAACCGTCTCCGGCGAGCTAAACGCAGAGCAAAAAGAGCTCTCCGCCGCGCTAAAATCGGCCTTTCCCGCCTACGTAAATTCACTAAATTTAAAGGACGCCAAAGGCCGCGCGCTAACGCTTGAGCCTAGCGGCGAAGGCAGCTTTAAAGAGTATGTCAAAAAGACGCTTGCTGACTCGTTTGCGTCTGCAAAAAGCCGCGACAAAAGCCTGCTAAAGCCCGAGTTTTTCACGCTTGAGACGCAGGGCTGCACGCTCGGATATGATTTTAAATTTGAGGACTACGTTACGTCTATGCCGCGCGCTAAGGCTACGCCCGCATTTGACGGACTAGAGCTACAAAATCCCGAAAACGACTTTTTTGGTGATGCGGACGCGGCGGCTAAGCACTTTACCGAATTTAGCGCAAAACGCGGCACGGGCGAGATCGCTGACGCTAAAATCATAAAAATGGTAAACGCGATGAGCTATCTGGGCAATAAAAGCGCGGCTAAATTTTACCGTATCAGGCACGGCGCGGCAGACTCCGATACTGCTCTAGCCGTGCCGCTTATCTTGGCGCTGGGGCTACAAAATGCGGGCAAGGCAGTTGATTTTGCGGTGCCTTGGGGGCAAGGTCACGGCGGCGACTATGATCTGGACGAGCTTTTTAGATGGATGGATCGCGTCGTAAAATAGCTTAAATTTGACGCGGCGGAAGCTTGCGCTCAAATTTGGCGTAGCAGCGCGCTGGGTTTAAATTTGGCAAAGCGGCGGGTAAATTTGCCCCGAATAGCTCAAATTTGGCGCTCATGTGGGGTTGTTTCGGTTGTGGACAAAGCTCACCTTTATGCCGATATTTTTATGCGGCGCTACCGCGGACAGAGATTTTATTTTAGGAGAAAGATGAAAAATATTAGTTTTAAATTTACGCTGATTTTGCTGGCCGTGCTGACCGTAGTTTGCGGCGTAGTCGCGCTTGGCGTCGGCAGGTTTTACGTGGTGCCCTCAGACGTGCTTAGCGTGATCGGCAGCTTTTTTGGAGTGCCGACGGACGCCGCGGCAAATATCCAAAACGTCGTCGAAAACATCCGCATACCGCGCATTATCGCGGCTATCCTCGTCGGAGCCGCGCTTAGCATCAGCGGAGCGGCGTATCAGGGCGTCTTTCGTAACCAGCTGGTTAGCCCCGATCTGCTTGGCGTTTCGGCCGGAGCTTGCGTAGGAGCCGCGCTTGCGATTATGTTTGATTTATCGCTTTTTTGGGTGCAGGCGCTAGCCTTTGTCTGCGGGCTCGCGGCCGTAGGTATGACGCTATCTATACCGCGTCTGATGGGGCGATCTAGCACGCTGATGCTGGTGCTCTCAGGCATCATCGTTAGCGGTCTCATGGCCTCGGTGATCGGCTTTTTAAAATACGTCGCCGACCCAGAGACTAAGCTGCCCGACATCGTTTACTGGCAGCTGGGCAGCCTAGCTAAGATCGACGCGGATAATCTTAAATTTATCGCGCCCGTGATGATAGCCTGCGCGGTGCTGCTCGTAGCGATGAGCTGGAGGATAAATTTGCTTTCGCTAGGCGACGAGAGCGCGGCGAGGCTGGGCGTAAACGTAACGCTTGAGCGCGGCGTCATCATCGTCTGCGCGACGCTGCTAACGGCATGCAGCGTGTGCGTGAGCGGTATCGTGGCGTGGGTGGGGCTGCTGATGCCCCACCTGGCGCGCATGCTAGTGGGTGCGAACAACGCCCGCAGCCTGCCTGCGAGCATATTTATGGGTGCGATATTTTTGCTATTTGTCGATACCCTGGCGCGCACGATCAGCGTGAGCGAGGTGCCTCTGGGCGTACTTACGGGCTTTATCGGCACGATATTTTTCGTCTGGGTTCTCTGGCGAAATAAAAAGGTCGCGTGATGTTAGAAGTAAAAAATCTAAATTTC
Organism: Campylobacter showae; assembly: GCF_900573985.1. NCBI lineage: Bacteria > Pseudomonadati > Campylobacterota > Epsilonproteobacteria > Campylobacterales > Campylobacteraceae > Campylobacter > Campylobacter showae. Next base: position 774,553 of record NZ_UWOK01000001.1, read on the forward strand.
GCCTATCCAAACGGCGCGGGTAGGCTAGAAAACGTAAATTTACGCGTCGGCAAGGGCGAGATACTAACGATACTAGGGCGAAACGGCGCGGGCAAATCGACCATGCTAAGCCTAATCAGCGGCACGCAGGCGCCGCACTCGGGCGAAGTTTGGCTCGGCGGTAAAAATAGCGCGGATCTTAGCAACAAAGAGCGCGCCAAAATCATGGCCTACGTCGCGCAAAGCGAGATCTGCGAGTACGACTACACGGGGCTTGAGTTTATCACGATGGGGCGAGCGGCGCATCTGGGTATCTTTGCGCGGCCTAGCGAGGAGGATACGGCGATCGCGAAGGAATTTACCGCAAAGCTTGAGATCACGCACCTTGAGGATAAATTTATCACTCAGATGAGCGGCGGACAAAAGCAGATGTGTTCGATCGCGCGCGCGATGGCTGCAAAGCCGCAGATCATCGTGTTTGACGAGCCGACCTCGGCGCTGGACTTTGGAAATCAGTATAAATTCCTGCGCACAGTTAAGCAGCTAAAAGAGCAAGGCTACACCATCGTGCTAACGACTCACAACCCCGATTTCGCCGTGCTTTTGGGCGGCTACGTGGCGTTAGTTAAAGGCGGGGGCGAGGTGGCTTTCGGCAGCGTGGATGAAATCATAGAAAGCGAGCATCTAAGCAAGCTTTACGGGCTAAATTTGAGCGTAGAGTACATCGAGCAAGTAGCTAGAAAGTGCTGCCTCACGCATCCGCTGTGAGCGCTAGATACTAGCAAGCAGCGGCGTAAATTTGCGCTATGCAAAATCAAAAAGACGAGAGCGAGAGCGCACAGCAATGGGGCGGATAAATTTGTCGCAGGCGCAATGCGTGCGTGCCCGCCTTACAAATTTGACTACTCCCGCTCGCCTTGTCGTTTGGTAAAATTTGCTCTCAAATTTAACTCAAATTTGAGGCTTATAAATTTAACCGAGCCTTGGCGCGTTTTAGTCGGCGCGACTCTGTAAATTTGACGGCTACGGGTTTGCGTCTTTAGTAAATTCGGCGTTAAATTTAAAGTTCGCAAATTTGGGCGGTTTTGGCTTTATTACCCGCGTTTTGCGCACGGGACGGTAAAACAAACCTGCCGTAGCGAAGCAAAACCGTGTCCAAAAAGGCTCGCCGACATACGTTAAGCGTAGCTAAAACGAGCCCAATCTAAATTTACACATACCCCTGATCTATCATCGCGTCGGCTACTTTTCTAAAGCCCGCGATATTTGAGCCAAGTACTAGATTTCCCTCGTCGCCAAACTCCTTGCTCGTCTCGTAACTAAGCTCAAAGATATGATTCATGATGCCGTGCAGTCTGTGATCGACCTTTTCAAAGCTCCACGCGGTCATGCCGGCATTTTGCATCATCTCAAGGCCCGACGTGCCCACGCCGCCCGCGTTTGCCGCCTTTGCCGGAGCGAAGTAAAAATCCTTTTGCGCTAGCATGAAATTTATCGCATCAAGTGTGCTTGGCATGTTTGCGCCCTCGGCGACGAAGCGACAGCCGTTAGCGTAGAGCGTCTTTATGTCGGCTAGGTGAAGCTCGTTTTGCGTCGCGCATGGGAAAGCTCCGTCGCATGGCACGTCCCAGACGCCGTTTCTGCCCTCTTTATATTCGCTTACGCTTACGTATTTTGCGTTCGGTCTAAATTTGACGTATTCGCTAAGGCGCGCGCGTCTCGCTTCTTTTATCTCTTTAAGCACCGCTAGATCTATGCCCTCGGCGTCGTAAACGTATCCGTTTGAATCAGAAACCGTGATAGGCAGCGCGCCTACTTGATAGAGCTTTTCTACCGTGTATATGGCGACATTTCCGCTACCGCTGACGCTGCATTTTTTGCCCTCTAGATCAAGTCCAGCTTTTTTTAGCATGTTTTGAGTGAAATATACCAGTCCGTATCCAGTAGCCTCTGTGCGCGCTAGGCTGCCGCCCCAGTTTAGTCCTTTGCCCGTTAGTATGCCGTCAAATCTGCCCGTGAGCTTTTTATACTGCCCAAACATATAGCCGATCTCGCGCGCTCCCACGCCGATGTCGCCTGCGGGCACGTCCACGGTGTTGCCGATATGGCGGTAAAGCTCGCTCATAAATGCTTGGCAAAAGCGCATTATCTCGCCCTCACTCTTGCCTTTTGGATCAAAGGTGCTACCGCCTTTTGCGCCGCCGATATTTACGCCCGTTAGCGAGTTTTTAAAAATTTGCTCAAACCCTAAAAATTTTAGCACGCCAAGATCGACGCTGGGATGGAGTCTGATACCGCCTTTATAGGGGCCCACGGCTGAGTTAAACTGCACGCGGTAGCCGTTATTTACCTGCGGTCTGCCGTCGTCGTCCGTGTAGGTAACGCGAAAGATCACGGTGCGCTCAGGGATGACGATACGCTCTAGGATCGCGTGTTTTTGGTATTTACTCTCTTTTTTTATAAGCGGCTCAAGGCTATTTAGCACCTCGGTCGCAGCCTGTACGAACACGCCTTGGCCCGGATTGGTTCTTTTTATCCACTCCATCGTTTTTTCGATGTACTCGCTCATCTTCGCTCCTATTCGTCAAATTTTCGTAGTTGAATATTAACTCTCCTAGAAAAAATTTTTATTTAAATTTATTTTTATATTTTTATTTTAGGTAATAAGTGTTACGTATCGAAACTAAATTTATCAAACGTAACTTTTTGATAAATTTGTTGTAGTTTTGTTTGGGCTTTTGACGGAGATTTTAGTTGGCTTTGGTAGGACTATGTTAAATTTAGGAGCTTGAAATTTACGGCGGCTGGATTTTGCCGTTTTGGCTTTTGTGTACTTGGCGAGAATTCGTCAAATTTGAAATTTAGCGGGCAAATTTGCGGCTATTCTCGTAAAATTTATTTTTTGGCTAAATTTGAGCTTGTTGCAAATACGGATTAACTTTATAGGAGTATTTCAATCTACGTAAAGCGGTAAATTTGAAAATGCTGGAGTAAATTTGGGCGGGTTAAAATAGTAAAAAATCAAATTTTAGCCCAAAGCGGGCTAAAATCGGTTACATATCCTCTTTGATTTCGTCGTTGCTGCGAACTACTAGGCCCGAGCCGTGGATGACGCTAGGGATGCACGCCGTGCAGATGTCGACCTCTTCGCCGTTTTTGTGGGCGCGGATAAATACTGCGTTTTCGTTTTCTGTGCTTTTTTGTCCGCAGACGTTGCAAACTACGATATTTTCAGTTCTCATTTGTTTTCCTTTTAAAAAATTTGGGCTTATTTTATTTATTTTTTCGCTGATTTGAAATGATTTACGTCAAGCGCGAAGTCTCGCGTAAAAAGAAAAAATGCGAAAAATAAATAACGAAAAAAACCTGCAAGAAAAGCCCAAAAATAGGCACCAAACAAAGCAGATAAAAGCACAGCGCGGCGGCTTTAAATTTGTATCCGCCGTAATCAAGCAAATAAAGCTCAAATTTGTGCCGCGAGAGGGCATTTGGCGCTACGTCGATGAAAAGTAGCGAATAATAAAGGTAAAAAAACGCGGGGTGCAGGGCGAGAAAATTTAGCGCAGGCACGGCTAAAATCGGCACGCAAATAAGCGCGATCAGGAAAAATTTAAGCAAAATTTGACCCATAAGAGCCGTTTGGCGAGCTAGGCTGATATTTGCCAGCTGCGACTCCTCCACGCGGTAGTGCCTGCGGTTTATCTCGCGGGCGACCACTGGAGTTAGAAAGCCCGCAACCGCGAGCGCGCAAAAAACCGAAAGCATAACGACTAGATATGCGCCGACCGCGTAAAATATCGCGCCGATGAGCCATTTTGCGATACCGAGGCTGAGGATTTTGGCCACCATCGGATACTCGGCCAGCGCGCCTGCCTCGCCCGATATGGCCGCGTTTAGCGCCTCATATAGCTCGCGGCCGCCAAACATCGCGATCGCTGCGATGATGAGTGCGGAAAAAACGAGCGGCAGGATAGAGAGCGCGATAAATTTGGGCGTAAAAAGGTCCTTTATCGAAAGGCGTAAAATATCAGCGAACAACGAATCTCCATTTTATTTAAATTTATGCCGTCATGCGGCAAAAGGGCGTTTGGGCGCGACGGCTTTTCTAAATTTGACGCGCATTTTTTGCCAGCAAAAGCGGCACGGCAAATGCTTTTAATGACGCACAAATTTAACGCACGCATAGATTTTGCGGCTAAATTTGACCGATTTAAATCCAGCTTCAAATTTAGCTAAATTTACTCAAATTTGACCCGCTTTTTGATGGCGCGAGACTTGCATGCGGTGTAAATTTTTGCCGGTTAAACAGCGGTATTTTAGCTAGCACGGCTAAACCGCGCTCAAATTTTAAACAACCCACGACTTAAACCGCCAAGCTAAATCGCAAAAACTTTGGCTAAATTTGCTAAATTTAGCAACCAAAGCGGCGCAAATTTAGTCCGTAAAGCCGTCAAATTTTATTTTACCGACTTATACTCGGCCTCTAGCGCGGCGTAGATCTCGTCCACGCTTTTTAGTCCGCGAGCTAAAATCTCGTTCATCACGGCGTTATCCTCCTTGCCGTTCCAGACTTTTTTATACGCGCCCTCTTTATAGCCGTGGTCTTGGCGGAAGCGATTTAGGACGTTTTTACCGACGTAGCACTCGTAAAGCGAGCTTAAATTTACGCCGCATTTTAGGCTCATCGAGAAGTAAATTTTAAGCAGATCAAAGAGCGAATACTCAAAGCCCGAGCACTTATTTATGAGCATTTCGACGTCGTTTATGATCTCGTAGATGTTCTCTTCGGCGACGTTAAACGGCTCGCGGCAAAACGCCTCAAAGCCGCTGCTAGCGCAGATGTCGCTTGAAAGCTTTGCGATATCGCCAAGGTTATTTAGCTTGTACTGCTCGAGCATCAAACTCATCAAAAAGTGCCAGATATCCACGACCTCGACGCGTAGATTGTCTTCATTGGTCGGCGCGTTTATGCTCTTCCAGTGTTTCCAGGCAAAGCTATCTATGAGCTCGGCGCACTCCATATATATGCAGCGTTTCCAGTTGATGAGTTTGCCGTTTTTGTTTATGCCGTTTTCCCAGCCGATGCCGTTGGTGTCGTCGTTTAGACTCTGCTGGAGATTTAGCATTTGGGTGATTTTTTCATTCGCGTTCATAAATTTTCCTATTTTTAAAATTTATGAATTATAGCGAAAATTTTAAACCGCGAACTAAACGTAAAATTTAAAGCTATCCAGCTGAGAAATGAGCTCATCAAAGAGCTTTTTGGAGTTTTGCAGCAGCTTGGCGTCCGCTTTATTTTGCTCCATCAGCCTATCAAAAAGCTTTAGCGTACCGTCTGCGATAAAGTTTTTATGATTTGCGTCTTTTATCTCGGGAAGCTCTTTGCGAAGGGAGTTTGCGAGATTTGTCACGCGCGAAGATACCCAATCCTCGCCATCTTTGACGTTTTTCATAAATTTATCTATGTTAGGCGCTATCTTTTCTAGAGCGGCTGCCAGCTCCTCTTTATCGCGAGCGTCCAGACCGTCGCCTTTATACGAAAAGCTATAGCCGTACTCATGCGTGAGAGTGAGCGCAGATGCCGATGCGCCGGCTGTTTTGGCGCTGGCGTAGTCTACTGTTTTGTTGTCGTACATTTTTAGATTTATCTCGTCGCCGCCGCTGGTTTTAAAGCTAAAATCAAAGCTGTTTAGGCTCGCGCTTTGGTAGTTTTGTAGTTTCATGATTTGCCGTCCTTTTGGCTTTATATCGGCTAAATTTCTTTTTTCTTAATACCCCTTGCGCTAAAATCACGCAAAAAAAGGATGAAAATGTGCTGTTTTGCAACGCGCGTATTTTTGCTCATTAGCGCGACCGTTTTGAGCTTTGTCTTGCACGGATTTTTCCCGCAAATTCCAGTCGTCGCGTTTTATTTTTTACTGGCAAATTTGATCTCGCTTACGATATTTTTGCTATTTTTCGCGGGCAAACTGCCAAGCTTCGTTAAGCCCGCGGCGGTACACTATTTTAGCTTTATCGGCGGCTTTGCTGCGGGACTTGCGGTGACATTATTTAAACGCGAAAAAGCGGAAACTAAATTTGTCAGAACCGAGCTTTTTATCTTTGCTTTTTGGCTAGTTTTAGCTTGCTTTTTAGTGCTAAATTTTAGCTGGGTTTCGGCAAATTTGGCTCAAATTTTTAGCGCTTAGGGCGGACGAAATGAATGAGAAAATTTTAAAATTTATCCGCAAAATGCACCTGCTTAGCCTTGCTGTTTTAGATGATGGCAAGCCCTACTGCGCGAGCTGCTTTTACGCCTTTGACGAGGAAAATTTAGCTTTTGTCGTAGCAGGCGGTGAGCAGAGCGCTCACGTGAAGGCGTTTTTAGCTGAGCCTGACGTGGCCGGCACTGTCGCGCTTGATACCAAAATAGTCGGCAAGATAGAGGGCGTGCAGTTTCGCGCCCTAGCCGCCCCTGCAACCGCGCAGCAAAGCAAAATCTACTTCGCGCGCTTTCCTTACGCTTTGGCGATGAACCCGAGCCTTTATGCTTTGAGCCTAGGCTGGGTTAAATTTACGCATAATGCGTTGGGGTTTGGGAAGAAACTCGTCTGGCAGAGAGAACAAATTTAATAAAACGGCTTGTCTCGCGAGCGCTTTTCCGAGATTTTGCAAAGTTTTCGCTCCGCAGGCTATATGCCTAGCGCACGCTCAATTTTGCTTCAAAACTCGAAAAATCATCTCACGATACTTCGCCTTTATTTCTAACAATCAAATTTAAGGTCAAATTTACAAAATCATGTGTCAAATGCGAAAACAAAATTTAGCACCGTCAAGGTACAGGTCTCGGCTACTCAAATTTGAACGTAAAGAGTTAAGGTGAAGTATCGTGAGACGGATTTAAGGGTTGCGACGTAAAAATTTAGCGAAGATAAGACATATAGTCTATCGAGCTAAATTTTTACTAGCTCCGTTAAAGACGCTCGCGAGACAAGCCGCAAATTACTCGACGTTGCCAAATATGTCGAGGCTTTTATCATATTCTTTTGTTTCCACCCCAAAAAACCCCAGCAGCGAACTAAAAACATTATCGTGCGAGACGGCGTCGTCTTTTTGGGCGCGCAGACGAGCTAGCGTCGCTTCATCGCTTGCGTACGCCATCATAGGGATGTGCTTTTGCGCCTCGGGCGCGATGGCGTAGGGCATACCGTGCAAGTAGATGCCGTTTTCGCCCAGGCTTTCGCCGTGGTCCGAGAAGTACCAAACCGCGCTTTTATCGCCGCCCGCGTCCTTGACCGCCTTGATGACCTCGCCAATAAAAAAATCCGTAAAAAGCAGCGTGTTGTCGTAGGTGTTTACGATGCTATCGCTATCGCAGGAGCTAAGCTCGCTCGTGTCGCAAGTAGGGGTAAATTTGCGAAATTCGCTCGGATAGCGGGCGTGATATGCCGGGCCGTGCGAGCCTTGCAAATGTAGGACGATGATCTCGTTTTGCGCGAGATTTGTGAGGCGTTTTTTGAGGGAGAGCAGCATATTCGTATCGTATCCCGCGTCAAAATACTCGACGTCGCCCGCGTCCAAGCGGTCGCAAACGCCCTTACATTTGCCCGAGTTGTTGCCCAGCCACACGACCTTGACGCCCGCGCGTTTTAGGATATCAAGCGCGTTTTCGCTAAATTCTTTGCTACTGTACTCGCTTCTCGTGGATTTTGAAAACAAGCACGGCAGCGAGACGGCTGTAGCCGTTCCGCACGAGCGAGCATCGCTAAAATAGACTAAATTGGGCTCATTTTTCGTGTAAAAATTCGTGTCGTTTTTAGCGTATCCGCCGAGCGAATAGTTTTTCGCGCGGGCCGTTTCGCCCACGATCAGCACCATCAACCGTCGCTCGCGGCTCGGCTTCATCGTGGCGTCCATGCCGATTTGTTTAAATTCGGGCTTGAAAAACTCGAGTTTTACGTACTTTTGAGTCGAATATATCGGATAAAACGGCAGGTTGTAGGCTCTGATGAAGCTATTTTCGCGAAAAAACGGAATGATAGACTTGGTCTGCGGTAAAAACAGAGCCGCCGCGAGAGCTAAAAATCCGAAAAATGCGGCAAATTTGACCTTTAGATGCCGCCTTGCGCCGCCGTACTCGATCCTCGCAAATGCGACCAAAAGGCAGGGCAAAACGCCCAAAAACAGCATGTAGCAAACGAGCTTTGGATTTAAAAAGCTTAACACTTCGCCCGCGTCCGTTTGCGCGACGTTTCTTATCATTTCGCTATCGATTATAATACCGTAGCTTTGCATGAAGTAGCTACTACCGCACGTGATCGCAATCGCCGCGATACTAACGGGCTTGGCTAGATAGGGCAAAAAAACTACTGAAAAGAGCGCGCAAAGCAGAGAAAAATATATAACCGGCAGGCTTGCGGCCGTCAGCGGATGAGCTTCAAAGCTAAGCCTTGAATAAATAAAATTAAACAGCCCAAAATTTAGCGCGGCGATAAAAACGGCGTTTAAAAGCGTAAATTTAAACCAAGAAATACGTAGCTTCATAGTTTTCCTAAACTGATAATAAGAGTGAAACTTTATCCAAAAAAAGCTTAAAGCTTTAGTCATTCGGCGCGATTTTGGCGCAAGACGGTTAAATTCGCCCGGTTTGCTCTCTTGCTGGTTTTACAAACGGCGGCGCGTTTGTGCGGTTTTTCGGTTAAATTTAGCCGTATTTTTTATAAATTTTACGCGCCCGGCTAGCCAAACGACGGATTTTTGGGGTTTGGCGGCGTAGCTTGCTTTTTAAGCCGCCAATCAAATTCGGCGCAAATTTAAGGCCCGACTAGCGCAAAGTCGCTACTATTTTTGCCGTCAAATTTCACCCTGCTCTTAAAAAATTAGCGAAAAAATAGCCCACGCCCAAGTTATCGCAGCCGTACCGATAGAGAGGCAAACGGCGGCGGAGGCGCAGTCTTTGGCGATTTTAGCTAGCGGATGAAAGCCGGGCGAAACGAGATCGACTACCGCTTCGACCGCGGTATTTAGGCACTCGCAGACTAAAACGAGGCCGAAAACGGCGATCAGCAGCGCGTGCTGTGCGGCGGAAACGGGTAAAAATAGCGAAACTAGCGCGAGCGGGAGGATAATGCAAAGCTCAAAGCGAAATGCAGCCTCGTTTTTTAGCATCGCGGCAAGTCCCTCGAATGCAAATTTGGAGTTTTTGAAAAAGTTGTATTTTGGTTTCATATTTTGCCTTTAAATTTGCGCAATGATAGCGTAAATTTGCTTTATAAGGCGATTTTGCGGACGGCGAGGTTGTTTAAAATAAACTAAAAGGCGACCGAATTTACCGCTCAAATTTGATCAAATCCAGCCTGCGTAAATTTACTCCTCGGAAATCCTTGAAGTCCTATAAAGCAGCGCAAATGCTGCCGCACCGATAATCGCAAAGCTCGCAACCATAGGCGTTAGCGTGACCCGAAACATCTGTCCGATCGCAACTCCGATAGGAAGCGAGATAAGAGTCGAAGCCGAGCCGATCAGCGCAGCCGCCATGCCCGCGATCTTGCCCATCGGCTCCATCGCCATCGCGTTTAGGTTGCCAAAAAGTATGCTCACGCAAAAAAAGCTACTCATGCAAAACGCCATAAAAGCCCACAGCGGCGGCACCCCGTCATACGCGACGACGACGGGCAAAAACGCGACCGCGATAACGCAAAACGCCCCCATAGCGCGCATGCTGAGGTAGCGCATGCCGTAGATCATCACGAGCTTTGCGTTTATCATCGACGCGGCGCCTAGAGCTAGGGCGTTTATAGCAAAGTAGATAGGAAACTCGTCGCCCAGCTTATAACTCACCTCGAAAATCTGCTGAGCGGTGCTGATATAGCTCAAAAACATCCCGAAAATCAGCCCCAAAATGATCGTATAGCCTGCGGTTCGTTTATTTTTCACGACCTGCGCGGCTTCGCTTTTTATCAAATTTAGGCTAAATTTATTGCGATTTTGCGCCGGCAGAGTCTCGCTCTGGCGCAGTCCAAACCACGCTAGGCAAGCAAGCCCCATAAAAGTAAGCATCAAAAATATGCTGCGCCAACTATAAATTTTAAAAATAAAGCCGCCGATAATCGGGGCGAGTGCGGGCACGATGATGAAAACGGCCGCGATAAAGCTCATCACGCGAGCCATCGCGCGTCCTTCGTAAAGATCGCGGATAAGCGCCATCGCGATGATCCTAGGGCCCGCAGCGCCTAGTCCCTGGAAAAACCTGCTCGCTAAAAGCGCGGTAAAATCGCTCGTGACGACCGAGATAAAGGAGCTTGCCGTAAATATCGCAAGCGCTAGCAGCACGGCGTTTCGTCGCCCGATAAAGTCGCTAAGCGGTCCGTAAAATATCTGACCGACGGCAAAGCCTGCAAACATCGAGGATATGACTAGCTGGGTTTGGTTTATCTGCGTCACGCCAAGATCTAGACCTATCTGCATGAGTGCGGGTAGCATCGCGTCTGTGCTCATGGCTCCAAGCGAGGTTAAAAGCGCCATGAGAGCGATAAATTCTACGAAAGGCAAGGTTTTGGGGATAAATTTCATCTTAAATTCCGCTTTTGGATTTGGGATCGATTGTATAAAAAATAAGCTTAAATTTTTGAGGTTTGTTTGGGTAGAAATTGGCGCCAAATTAAATTTGATCTATCTAAAAAACTCGGGGTCAAATTTGGAGAGCAAATTTAAGTCCGTACGAGCAAATTTAGCTAAATTTAACGCTTTGATGAGTAGTGGTTTAAAAATTTGAGATCTACTGCGAAGTATTTAAAAATAAAACATGATGAGCTGGTTGCTTTTGGATTTTATTGAAATGCTTTAGATTGTAAAAAACAAGGGATGGTGGTTAGAGGCAGAATCGAACTGCCGACACGCAGATTTTCAGTCTGCTGCTCTACCGACTGAGCTATCCAACCACGCCGTTAAAAAGAAATGTGATTTTAGCCACTTGATACTTAAATTTTGGTTAAATACGTAAAATTCGGCTCTTTTTTAAAGTATAAAATTCGCTTCAAAGACAGTCGCCTAAATTTAGCGAGGTTTTACGGCGCGAATATCGCATTAAATTTGCAAATTTAAGATCTCTTTTTTAAATTCATCTCCGCGCTCTACATAGCTGCTAAACTGATCTAGACTCGCTGCAGCAGGGCTTAAAAGGGCTATCTCGTCCAAATTTTTACTGTTTGCGTCGACTTTCGCAACTTCGTCAAATTTGAAATTTTTATCTATCTCGCCGACTGCGACGCTTAAAAACTCGCATTTTACGGCTGGGATTTTAAACTCGCCAGCAAGCTTCATTAGCTTATCTGTATTTGAGCCGATAGCGTAAATTTGCGCCTTGGCGCCGCACAAGGCCTCAAAAAGCGGCCGCATATCTACGCCCTTATCGTCGCCGCCTAAAATCAAATGCAAAAATTTGCCCTCATATCGCTTGACAGCTTGGATGCTCGCATCGATGTTAGTCGCTTTCGTGTCGTTTACCCACGTTCTGCCGCGCGCATCGTGAAACTCCTCGAGCTTGTTGCCCTCGATGACAAAGCCGTTTAGTAGCTGTACGTCGCATCTATCGAGCAAAATTTTCTGGATAGCAAGAGCTAAAAGCGTGTCCATTAAAAACGGCGTTTTAAAGGCGATATCGCTTAAATTTACCCCGCAAAACTCGGCCAAATCTGCCTCGTTTTCATAGCTTATCACCTTCGCTTTAGTCGGCGTCTGGGCGTAAATTTTAGGCAGGATTGCGACCGCGCTTTCGCTCATCGTCGCTAGCGGCTTTAGCTTGGCGCGCTCATACTGGACAAAGTCACCGTGCCAACTGAGGTGATCGGGCGTGATAGGCAAAAGCGCGTAGATGCCGGGCGACGCGGCGTTTGTGTAGTGCATCGTAAAGGAACTGGTCTCGAGCACCCAAATTTTGGCGTTTACGTCAAGGTCTGCGAGCGGAACGCCGACGTTGCCGCCCATTACCGAGCCGTAGCGCGCCAGCAAGTGCTGCGTCATCTTCGTCGTCGTGGTTTTGCCGTTCGTGCCGCTAATCCAGACGCTAAAGGGTATTTTGTCGCCGTAAATTTTATAAAAATAGTCGTATTCGCTGATGAGATTTTGCGCGTTTTTAACTAGCTCGTGGCTCGGCGGGAAACCGGGGCTCGGGATCTCGAGGCCGCTTTTTTTTGGTACGAAAAGATTTGGCGGCAGTAGCGTGTTACCCCATTCGTCGCTTGAGATCTCGCTAAATTTATCGTCGTAGATGTCCCAGCCGCCCTCTTTGCCGAAGTTTTTCGCGATCGCGCGGGTCGTGCCGCCGTAGCCAAATAGCGATTTTCTCATTTTCTCCCCTTTGCCCCTAAAATTTGCGTTATCTTGTCCGTGTCCAGATTAGCTTTTTCGCCATTTTGCTCGCGTTAAATTTACCTGATTTTTAGCGCGGTCATGGCGATCAAATTTGCCAAAACGGCGATGAGCCAAAATCTCACGATGATCTTATTTTCTACCCAGCCTTTTATTTCAAAATGATGATGTATCGGCGCCATGAGAAAAATTCTCTTTTTAAAAATTTTAAAGCTTCCTACTTGTAAAATCACGCTTAGGGTCTCCATCACGAACACGAAGCCGATGATGATGAGCAGGATTTCGTTTTTCGTCATCACGCCCATAAGTCCGATATATGCGCCTACGCTTAAGCTCCCGCTATCGCCCATGAAAACCTCGGCCGGATGGCAGTTAAACCACAAAAATCCCATCAGCGAGCCGATCAGCGCAGCAGCCACGACGACCGTTTCGCCCACGCCCGCGATCTTGGGCAAAAGCAGATACGAGCTAAATACCGCGTGTCCGCAGATGTAGGCAAATACGCCCAGAGTCAGCAGCGAAAACACCGCAGGTACCGTAGCTAGACCGTCTAGGCCGTCGGTTAAATTTACCGCATTTGAGGCGGCGACGATAACGAGCGTCCAAAAAGCCACCGCAAAAACGCCTAGATCAAGCACCGAAAATTTGTAAAACGGTAGGTAAAATTTACTGCCTAGCTCGCCGTGTAAATAGAGCATCGTCGAAACGGCGAAGGCGATCAAAATTTGCGCCGCAAGCTTGGCTCTAGGGCTTAGTCCGTCGTGGTTTTTGCCGCCTGAAATTTTGCGAAAATCATCTTTAAACCCAAGTGCGGTAAAGCCCGCTAGACAGATCAGCGAGGCAAGGACGAAGACGTTGTCAAGGCGCGCGCAAATCACGCTCGCCCCAAGTGCGGCACCGATAAAGACAAGCCCGCCCATCGTCGGCGTTTTGGCCTTTTTTTGGTGCGTTTGCGGAGCCAGCTCATAGATGGGCTGGGCGGCGTTTTTGGCCTTTGCCCACGCGATAAATTTAGGCAGCGCCCAAACGGTCAAGCAAAATGCGATAAAAAACGAAAATCCCGCGCGAACGGTGATGTATTGAAAGATATTAAAATTTAAGAATTCATAAATATAGTAAAACATAAAGACCTTTATTTTAAAAAAAACTAATTTTAGTATAATGCCGTTAAAAAATATCTAAATTTAAGGCAAAAATTTAAAAATGGCACAAAAAACTATTTTGGTGATCACAGACGGCATCGGATATAATGAAAGTAGCGAATTTAACGCATTTGCGGCGGCAAAAAAGCCCACATACGACTGGTTGTTTAAAAACGTTCCAAACGCGCTCATAAAAACCTCAGGCCTAGCAGTTGGCTTACCTGACGGACAGATGGGAAACAGCGAGGTCGGGCATATGTGTATTGGCAGCGGGCGGGTTTTGTATCAAAATTTGGTAAAAATTTCGCTCGGTTTTGAAAACGGCTCGCTAGCCAAAAGCGAAAAGCTTTTAAATTTATTTAAAACTTGCAAACGAGTTCACGTCGTCGGGCTTTATTCAGACGGCGGCGTGCACTCGCACATGAGCCACTTTGACGCGATGTGCGCCCTTGCGGTCGCAAACGGCTGCGAGGTATGCGCTCACGCGATAACCGACGGTCGCGACGTGGGCCCAAAAAGCGGGCTGGCGTTCATAAAATCTCTGCAAGAAAAGGCGCAAAGCGTAGGCTTTAGGCTAGCTAGCGTTAGCGGTAGATTTTACGCGATGGACCGCGACAAGCGCTGGGAGCGCGTAAAAACGGCCTACGACGCGATGACGCGCGGGGAAAACGGGCAAACCGTATTGCCGCTAGAATACGTCATGCAAAGCTACGAGGCGGGCGTGACGGACGAGTTTATCGTGCCGGCTAGCTTTGGCGGGTTTGAGGGGATAGGCGAAAACGACGGCGTGATATTTATAAACTTTAGAAACGACCGCGTGCGCGAGATCGCGGCGGCTTTGGGCGATGAAAATTTTAGCGAATTCGTGCGTCCGTTCGTCGTCAAAAATCTACTCACGATGACCGAATACGACGCAAATTTCGCCTTTCCCGTATTATTTGAAAACGAAAAGCTAAAAAATACCCTTGCCGAGGTCGTCGCAAACGCAGGTTTAACGCAGTTGCACACTGCCGAGACCGAGAAATACGCTCACGTGACGTTTTTCTTTAACGGCGGCGTCGAGGAGCTCGCCCAAAACGAAACGAGGGTGCTGGTGCCAAGCCCTAAAGTCAAAACCTACGACGAAAAGCCCGAAATGAGTGCGCAGGCCGTGTGCGAGGCGGTGCTAAAAGGGATGGAGGACGGACAGGATCTGATCGTAGTAAATTTCGCAAACGGCGATATGGTCGGGCATACGGGCGAATTTAGCGCGGCGGTGAAAGCGGTCGAGGCCGTGGATGCGGCGCTAGGACGCATCGTGGCAAAGGCCGGGGAGAAAAACTACGCGCTAATCATCACGAGCGACCACGGCAACTGCGAGCAGATGAAGGACGCGCAGGGCAATTTGCTAACCAACCACACGACTTTTGACGTATTTTGCTTCGTGATGGGCGAGGGCGTAAGGGTTGTAAAACCAGGCGGTCTAAACAATATCGCTGCGAGCGTTTTGGCGCTAATGGGTATCGAAAAACCGGCCGAGATGGACGAGGCGCTGTTTTAATCCGGTTTATTTTTCTTATTCCAAATAAGCTCACTTTGAGCTATTCTTGATTTTAAGCCAAGTTTTTAAAATATCCTTTATAAACTTGGTTAACTTTTAAAATGCCTTTATGTTTTTAATTTTTCTTAAATCTCGATGTTTATATGAAGTTTATTTTGCAGTTTAGAGGACTAGTTGCTATGCTTTTATTTTGCGACTTATATATCAAAGCATCTAGGTTTATGCAAAACATATCGCAATTAATGATACTGTGAGCGGATGCTTAGCGTCTTTATTGATTATACAATTTATTGATCCTATACTAAACAAAGATAAATTTGAGTTAAATTCTAGTAAAATACATAGCTAAATTTTATTATAAAATTTGGACGTTTTTTAGTCCTATTTTTGCGCTAAAATAACATAAAAATTTATCAAAGGAGTAAGTATGCAGATTAAAGAAATTTGCGACAAATACGGTATAGATGGCGTATATGAGCGTTTTGCTTCATCTTGCGAGGATAAGATTGAAGTCGGATTTTTAGGCGAGTTTTCAAGCGGTAAGTCAAGCTTGTTAAATTCCCTTTTAGGACAAGATCTGCTAGCGACAGCTAGCAAGCCGACGACTAAAACCGTTGTTAGCGTAGGTTTTGGCGAGGAGGAGAAGTTTTTTAAGATCGAGGGCGGCTGCGACGAGCAGATTAGCAAGGATGAATTTATCGCGCTTCAAACCCAGAGCGCAGAGTCTCGTCTAAAAGCTCAAATTCCCGTGGGGGGGGGGACGCTAATAGCCTAAATTTCACCTACATAGATACTCCCGGCGTTTCAAGTCTTGATAAACTTGATTTTGATATCACGTTTGGTTATTTACCTCGCCTTGAGTGCGCTATCGTTTGCCAAGATATCAATCAAGGTTCGCTAACGCAGTCTATCTTAAATTTTATCTCGCAAAATCCGGAAATCCTACCTCACGTCATCTTTGCTATCACCAAAAGCGACTCCAAGTCCGCATACGCAGCGCAAAGGATAAAAGAAGCCGTTTTAAATCAGCTTAGCGAGCTTTTGGGCGATGCTGATATGCAAGATATCGGAAAGAGGATAGTTTTTACCGACGCTAAAAGCCAAAATTTGGAGTTAAAAGAGCTGATAGACGAGAGATTTTATAAAAATTTCGAGACGCTAAAATCGGTAAAAGTAGCCAAGCACGAGTTAAAGACCAAAAAAGAGCTTCTAAAGATACTAAAAGACAGACTTGAAAATACGAGCTTTAGTATCGCCGAGCTAGATGCTAAGGCTGCCGATATAAACGCCAAAATCGCAAAGCTAAAAGAAGATATAAACAAACAAAAGTTAAATTTAAACGATTATGTAAAAAACCTCGAGATAAAGATAAAAAACGCTGCCGTAAGAAGCGCCGATATGTTAAAGGCAGGCGATGCGAGCGGGTTTAGCGAGGAGATAATAAGCATAGTAGAAAGCAACGTTAGCGAGTACTTTAGCGGTCGGCTCCACGTCGATGACGGTCTTATCGATATATCGCATATATCAGAGCTAATAGAAAAGATAAATTTTAGAAAGCAGATTTTGGATATATTGCCGAGTATATCGGGCGGTATAAGCTCCATGCTGGATAAAGTCGATAACTACCTGATTGCAGTGCCAAAGCTAATGATAATCACCAAAACAGTTAAATGGGGACTAAGAGGTATTACGATATTTGGCGATACGGTGTCTGATTTTTTCACCGGCAGGAGCTATAAAAATGCCGTAGACGATATCGCAAATCTCATCGCCGCCGCTACGAAAAAGTACATAGAGGACTTTGCTAACGAGCAAATATTTGCTCCGCTTGAGATAAGCCTAAACGACGAGCTAGATAGCGCAAACGACGTGCTACGCCTAAAAAAGGAAAACATCGACTCTGTAAATGCGCTAAAAGAACAGCTAAGAAACGATATCTGGGATCTTGAGCTTGAGGTTACGGGAAGATGACCCAGCAGTATACTTTTGTTATCTTAGCCATTGCTATCATTGCTGTATTTTTTGTATTTTTGTTTGTCAAATTTAAAAAAAGAAGCGAAACAATTTTTAGCAATAAAGCCTGCTTGACTTTATCAGATAAGTTTATGAACTTTTATAGCGTACTAAAATCGTTTGGTCTTAATGAAAGTGAAGTGGCAAAATCGCTTTTGCTACAAGGGGAAAGAATTTCTTTTCTTAGGGATTTAGAGGTGCAGACGCAGAATTTGGAATATGTGCCTAAGGTTGCCGTTATAGGTTGTTTTAGTGCAGGAAAGTCGAGTTTTATAAATTCTATCGTCGAGCATAAAATATGTCCGATAGATAGCCGGCCCACGACTGCATCCATTACTAGATTTACTTACGGTAAAAAACTAAAGATAACCGAAGTTACTCAAGAACTCGAAAAAGAGTTGAGCTTAGAGGAATATCAAGATATCTGCCGTCATCCTAGAGACCGCCAAAGGATAGGCGAGCAAAGGTCGGAGTTTTTATGTGAAGTACCTTACAAAAAGCTTTTTGGAATAGAGATATACGACTCGCCGGGCTATGATAATCCTATGGATGACGGGCAAGATAGACAGATTGCGTCAAATATCGCTAAAAATAGCGATATCATAATCGTCGTAATAGATATCAACGGCGGTACGGCAACCGACAGTCTTTTGCAAGAAATAAAGAAAATCAAAGAGGCTAATCCGAATTTAATATGTTTCGTCGTGGTAAATAGGGCGGATCAAAAACCGCCTTCTTCTATCGAAAAAGTTAAAAAGGCCGTTTTAGAACTAGGGCTAGCTAAAGATATTTTTGCTTATGCTAGTCTTGACGACAAAAGTCTAGAGCCTGATATGGTAAAACTAAAAAATAAGTCCAAAAAAGCGATATTTAATGCTATAGATGGCGTAAAGGAGCAAATTTACTTTCATAGAAAAGTAGGTATCTTTAAAAAAATAGACGACATTCTAGCGGATTTTTTACTTAGTCTAAACCAAACCAAAAAAGCTATCGAAGAACTGTTTGAAGACGATGGAAAATTTTGGTTGAGCGACAAAGGCTGGAGTAATTTGTCTACAGTGGTTGACAATGCTATGGAACAAATAAGCTCAAATTTACTTTACCGAAAGAACAAAAATAATGCCAAAAACGACAAAAGGGATTTTTGGGACACCATTACTTTTTCATACTATTACGACTATTATTTTTTTATAAATCCCGATACGGCAAAAGACGAAATGCTAAATCTAAAAAGTCATATTCTTAAAAATATAAATAGTAATACTAAGAATACAAGAGGTCTTGATGAACATATAATAAAGGTGCTTGAGGAATTTGCCGAAAGGATATCTCATATAAGCCTCAACCCATACTCAGGCATCCATGAGGACGAGTATCTCAATTGTTATTCTAAGGCTATAAGCGAAGCTTCTTTAAAGACTGCTACTTATAAAAACGAGCTAAGGATAGCAATAGAAAAAGCCTTGGATGAGTGCGGAGAAGAGCTAAGAAGACACAGCATAAACCGAACCTACGAGAAACACATTGAGGATATAAAGGATTTTTGCTCGTATATAAGCAAAACTAAAGAGCAAGCAGATAATAAGGCTCAAAAATTTAAACAAAAAGGACAAAAAATACAAAACATGAATTTAAAGGAGAAAGTATGAGTTTAGAGTCAAACGATTTTTACTATGTAGCAGAAGAGTTGTTGGAGTATTTTTCGTTTTTAAAGGTATTGGAGGATGACTATGCGCTTAGTTGCGAGGATGAGTTTATGTACGAAGTTGCACCTTTACGCGAAGAAACAAAGATGTTTATATTATCTTGCGGCTCTGCGGGGATTTTAAATGCAGATAAAGAGATAAAACAAAAATTTCTTGACGATGTAGCTAAGCTAAGAGGCAAAATTTTAGAGCTTTTAAGCAAGGCTAAGCTGATAGTTGGCGGATATGTAAGCTTTACTCCGCAAGTGAAAGTCAGAAATTTCGACTCCATACAAAGGGCGTTTGAGGCTATGGCAAGGCTTGTTAGCTCGCAAATTTTGTTCGAGAAAGACGAGAGCTTTAACGACGAGCAAGGAGAAGTTCTTGCGTGCCGTATAGATGAGGATGTATTTAGAAAAGAATTTTTTGCAGATGGATTTTTGGGTGTGGTACAAAGGCAAATTTTGTTTAACCATGGCAAAAAATACGATGAAATTTTTACTCTCTTGCTCGGTAAAAATTTAAACGCATTTGTTTTGACTTTATTGCAGGATAATTTTTTCGGCCATATTCGCAAAAATAACGAAGACTCGGACGACAACAAGGCCAAAGCCGAGCAAAGAGTTTATGAATATATAAGCGGAGGATATGACTACCTAAAAAGCTTACTCGAAGAGACGACGGGCGAATACAACAATATAGTCCTAAATATCATAAAGTCCGAAAACGACGAAAACAACAAATACCTAATTGACAAAATAGACGACGTAATCGATGTTTTAAATAAAAAGGAGAGTAAATGCTAGAAAATTTTAATGCTAAAAAACAAAAACTGCTAGATGCCTACGCTAGGCTAGCTAAAAGCGGTTTGGTCTTTAGCGACGGCGTGGATGAAAATACGCTAAAGGATAGAGCAAGCAAGCTAGAAAACGAGGAATTTATCCTAGCGATCGCAGGCCAGATGAAGGCGGGCAAATCAACGCTTTTAAACGCATTGGTATTTGGCGGCGAGCCTATCTTGCCCGCAGACGATACTCCTTTGACGGCGAAGATAACCGAGATCCGATATGCAAAGCAACCAAAGCTAAAGGCTAATTTTTATTCAAAAGACGAATGGGAAACGCTAAAAACGTATAAAGACGAAAACGGACGAGAGTTTTTTAAAAACGATATAGTGCCTACGATAAAAGATAAAAGCGTAGAGGCAAGAGTCCTTGGAACAAGCAAAGAGGACAAGATAGAAAATCTAGGCGAGTACGTAGCAAACAAGGGGCTTTATACGCCGTTTGTAAAAACCGTGGAGATATATCACCCAAGCGAAATTTTACGCCAACTGATAGTAGTCGATACTCCCGGCACTAACGACTCGAATAAATTTCGCTCACAAGTAACCCTGGACTGGATAGGTAGGTGCGACGCGGCTATATACGCGAGCTATGCAGGAAGGATGCTTGACGAAAATGACTATAAATTTATCACAAACTATCTGCTGCATCTAGCATCGTCAAAGCGCATCATCGCGGTAAATAAAATCGATACCGCAAATAGCGAAGAGGAAGTAAAAAGCGATCTAGAACGCATCAAACAAGACGATAAATTTAAAGATACTATCTTTAACGACAAGAGTAAATTCGTCCTAACCGCCGCGCTGGCCGACGTCATAAAATTTAAAGAAAAAATCGGCAAGCTAGACGAGGATGATGAATTTTACAAGAAAAAGCTAGTCAAAAAAGGCTTTTACGAAGATAGCCGCGTAGAAGAGCTAAGGGAGCTAGTAGCTAAAAAGCTCGTAGAAAATAAAGGAGACGATCTTATAGCTTCGCATACGGACTTTATCATGCAAACCTTTGAAAGAAAGAAAAGAGAGATAGACGATAGACGCGCGAGCCTGCAAAACGCGCTAAACGTAAGCGTAAAGTCAAACGAGGAAATAGAAGCGTCGATAAAGAAAATAGAGGCAAATATAGAAAAAATCTACCGATGTCAAGACGAGCTGGCCAATAAATTTGATGAACGCATAGCATATATCCAAGACGAAATAGAAGATGCGACGAAAGATAAATTTGAAAAAGTACGGAAATTTCTCATAGATAAATTACATTCCTATGGCAGTATCAACGACATAAGATACCAAATAGCGTGGGATGTCAAAAATGCGCTTGAAGATAACGCTATCTTTAAAGAGATAGCTAAAGTCGCCAGAGAAAGTTTGGAAAAAAATATCGAGGCTTTTAAATACGAAGTTATAGCTAAATTTGGAGAAATTACGGGCTTTGACCAAACTCTCATCGAAAATCGCGTAAATCACAAAACTTTTACTGGCGTAAAAGATATGCAAGACCAAGTAAGCGCGCTAGCTATCAGTAACCGCACGGTAGAAAATGCTCTAAGTGATAGTACATGGTTTTGGGAAAGATGGCTTGATACGCAAAAAGGCCAAAAAAACTACAAGGCAAAGCTAAGTGGTGCGATACAAGATAATCTAGCGCAAATCCAAAACATAGTCAAAGACAAGATAAAAAACGTCGTATCCCAAAATGCCGACGAGTTTATAAACGGTATAAAAATGGCTATGCGCGAGTGTGAGGAAGAGAATAGAAAGCTATACGAGGAAATAAGCGTCAAAGGGCGGCTAAAATCAACCGAAATAGCCGCATTAAAAGAACGTATCAAAGATATCAAACTCGAGCTAGAAGGGCTTGATAAATTTAAAAACGAAATAGAAATGGAGATAAAATAATGGAGGAAAGTATGTTAAGTATAGGAAAAATTGCGGCGGTAATTGTAGTGGGCGCGATAGCTTTTTTGGTTGGCAACGCCATAAAGACAAAGAGAGGGCAAGATAAAAAGCCAGATAAAACAGCCGAGAAAACAACTCAAAAAAGTTCAAATTTAAGCGAACTGGAAGCTAAATTTAAGCGCGACTACGTAAATCAAAAACTAAGCGAATACGCAGACGTAAGCGGCGTCGCGGACGAAATCGTAAAAAAGGTCTATCCAAGCTACAAAAAAGACCTAAACAACGCATCGATAAAATGGACTGAATTTAACGGTGCGATAAGCGAACTAGAGGAAAGATTAGCTAAATTTGACGGAGGCGGATCGACGCCTCAAAGAAGATTCGTAAATATGCTCTCAAGCGAGTGCACACCTGAGATAGAAGCATTAATCGCAAAAATCAAGGAGATAAAATGATAGCCCTAGCAATCATCAAAAACAGTAGCTTGTATGTTTATGACGAGAAAAATCGTCAGCTTTTTACCAGGCCGGCTAGCGGGCTTACGCTGCTCGGATTTACAGCATCAAACGTGAGCGTCGCAAGTAAAACGACTGCATATATCTATGACGAAAAAGGCAGGCAAATAAGCTCTCGGCCGCTTTGAATTTAGTTTTTTTGCGCACCGGTGAGTAAAATTTAGCCCTTTTTCGCTACAATTTGATTTTTATAAAAATAAAGGCTTGCGGAAATCCGTTATGCCAATTCAAGGAGAAAAAATGAAATTTAGCGGAAAAAACGTGCTAATCACCGGCGCAAGCCGCGGTATCGGCGCGCAGATAGCCAAAACTCTAGCACAAATGGGACTAAAAGTCTGGATAAACTACCGCTCAAAGCCTGAAATAGCCGATGCGTTGCAAGCTGAAATCGTAGCAAACGGCGGACAGGCTGCGGTGGTTAAATTTGACGCGACGGACGAGGATGAGTTTATAAAAGCGATAAATTTGATCGCAGATGCCGACGGCGAGCTAAGCTACCTCGTAAATAACGCCGGTATCACGAACGACAAGCTCGCGCTTCGTATGAAAACAGAGGATTTTACTAGCGTGATAGGCGCAAATTTGACCTCGGCCTTTATTGGATGCCGCGAGGCGCTAAAAGTAATGAGCAAAAAACGCTTCGGCGCCGTAGTAAACGTAGCCTCGATCGTAGGCGAGATGGGCAATGCAGGACAAGCTAACTACGCTGCGAGTAAGGGCGGAATGATCGCGATGAACAAAAGCTTCGCCAAAGAGGGCGCGGCGAGAAATATCCGCTTTAACTGCGTAACACCGGGCTTTATCGAGACTGATATGACGAGCGAGCTAAGCGACGAGATCAAAAAAACCTACAGCGACAACATCCCGCTAAAGCGATTCGGAAGCGCTAGCGAAGTGGCCGAAGCCGTGGCATTTTTGCTAAGCGATCACGCCAGCTACGTCACGGGCGAGACGTTAAAGATCAATGGCGGACTATATATGTAAGCGCGTAAATTTGCGTTTTTGCGAAAGTTTAAGCTAAAATATATTAAAATCACGAAATTTTTATTTTTAGGAGAAGAAAATGGCAATATTTGATGATGTAAGAGACGTAGTAGTCGAGCAACTAAGCGTGGCTCCGGATGCTGTAAAACTTGAGTCTAAGATTATCGAGGATTTGGGTGCGGACTCGCTTGACGTAGTTGAGCTAGTTATGGCTCTTGAGGAGAAATTTGAGGTAGAGATACCTGATAGCGACGCTGAAAAGCTGATCACTATAAACGACGTCGTAAGCTACATCGAGAAACTAAACAAATAAGTTTTTGCAAGGAGAGATCTTGAAAAGAGTCGTAGTAACCGGGATTGGGATGATCAACGCTTTAGGGCTCGACAAAGATAGTTCATTTAAGGCTATCTGCGAAGGTAAAACCGGCGTAAAAAAGATAACATCTTTTGACGCGAGCGATTTTCCAGTTCAGATTGCTGCCGAGATAACGGACTTTGACCCGCTTAGCGTGATGGATGCTAAGGAGGTCAAAAAGGTCGACAGATTTATACAGCTTGGATTAAAAGCTGCTAAAGAGGCTATGGCTGACGCAAATTTCGGCGAATTTGATGCTGAAAATTTCGGCGTTAGCTCTGCTGCCGGCATAGGCGGTTTGCCTAATATCGAAAAAAACTCCAATATCTTGCTTGAAAAAGGCTCGAGACGTATTTCTCCATTTTTTATACCTTCTGCGCTAGTAAATATGCTAGGCGGCATAGTTTCGATAGAGCACGGCCTAAAAGGGCCCAATATCTCTAGCGTAACGGCATGTGCGGCATCTACTCACGCCATCATCGAAGCGGCTAAAACTATCATGGTCGGCGAAGCGCAAAAAATGCTAGTCGTAGGCTCCGAGTCTACGGTTTGCGGCGTAGGTATCGGCGGATTTGCGGCCATGAAGGCACTTTCTACTAGAAACGACGATCCGAAAACGGCATCAAGACCTTTCGATAAAGACAGAGACGGCTTTGTTATGGGCGAAGGTAGCGGTGCACTCGTGCTCGAAGAGTATGAAAGCGCTAGGGCTAGAGGGGCTAAAATTTATGCCGAGGTTGTTGGTTTTGGAGAGAGCGGCGATGCGTATCACATTACTTCGCCTTCGCTTGAGGGACCGCTTTCTGCGATGAAAAAAGCCTTGAAAATGGCTGGAAATTTACAGATCGACTACATTAATGCACACGGCACCTCGACACCGACCAATGATAAAAACGAAACTGCAGCATTAAAGGCTCTTTTTGGCGGCAATGTACCGCCGGTTAGCTCTACCAAGGGGCAAACTGGACACTGCCTTGGCGCGGCTGGCGCGATAGAGGCTGTCGTGTCTATAATGGCTATGCAAGAAGGCCTTATACCACCTACGATAAACTACGCAACCAAAGACGAGGAATGCGATCTAGACTATGTGCCAAACGTGGCTAGAAAAGCTAAGCTAAACGCCGTTATGAGCAACTCTTTTGGATTCGGCGGTACGAACGGCTCTATTATATTTAAGAAGATATAATGGCAAGTTATCTAGACTTTGAACAAGGTATTAAGCAAATAGATGATGACATCGCAAATGCGAGGATTCGCGGCGATGAACATGCGGTAGAAATTCTAAATAAAAATTTAGAAAAAGAGACCGCTAAAATTTACAAAAATCTTAACGAATTTCAGCGTCTTGCGTTGGCTCGTCACCCAGATCGCCCTTATGCTATCGACTATATCAAAGGTATGATGAGGGATTACTATGAGCTTCACGGCGATAGAGCGTATCGCGACGATGGAGCGATAGTTTGCTTTATCGGCTATATAGGCTCTAAAAAAGTCGTCGTGATAGGCGAGCAAAAGGGCAGAGGAACTAAAAATAAACTAAAAAGAAATTTCGGCATGCCTCATCCAGAGGGTTACCGCAAAGCCTTGCGAATAGCCAAGATGGCTGAGAAATTTGGACTTCCTATACTATTTTTGATCGATACTCCAGGCGCATATCCGGGCGTTGCAGCTGAGGAGCGTGGTCAAAGCGAGGCGATCGCTAGAAATTTATTTGAATTTGCAAATTTAAAAACTCCGATGATAGCCGTCGTTATAGGCGAGGGCGGAAGCGGCGGAGCACTAGCTATAGGCGTAGCCGACAAGCTAGCTATGATGCGAAATTCAGTTTTTTCGGTTATCTCGCCGGAGGGTTGTGCGGCTATACTTTGGAATGATCCGTCAAAACAAGAGCAGGCTACAAAGGCGCTAAAAATAACCGCTGACGATCTAAAAAGCTTAAATTTGATAGACGACGTTATAGAAGAGCCGATAAACGGCGCTCACAGAGATAAAGAAACTGCCGTAAAGGCGCTTGCAAGCTATTTTATAACTGAGCTAGATAAACTTGAAAAGCTAAAAGTGGATGAGCTTTTAAACGCCAGAATAGCTAAAATCTTATCTGCAGGCGCATTTGAAGAGGGTAAATAGCGCTAAAAAATAGTACTCTTACAAAAAGTTGCTTGAACTTTTTGTAAGTTGCTTATTTATTTTTGAATTATTCAAATTTATACGAGTCTTACACAAAATATCCGTAAAACCAAAAATAATCTTACTAAATTTAGTTAACGACTCTCTGGCGCCAAAATACCTGTTTTATAGTTTTATGTTATGTAGAAAAATTATAAAAATAGTATTTATAAAACGCATTTGGGTCAAAAGATGGTTTGAAAAATAAATTTGGCCACATAAATTTTAAATTTGCAAATTTAAAATCCGCCGTTCCGCCCGCCGCTTTTTGGTTTATTCTGAAATATCTTTACCGAAATATTTCAACGAAATCTCTTTTAGCTTGCCTTCGGCTCGTAGCTCGTTTAGGGCCTTGTTTATCGCTTCCAGTAGCTCGGCGTTGCCTTTATGTACGATCGCAGCAGTGTACATCGGATCCTCGCCTGCTTCTATCAGCTTTATTGGGGCTTTTGGGTGCTTGTTTGTAGTCGTAAAATATCACGGCGTCGTCTATCGTGTCGTCGGCGCGCTTGGTGATTATGAGATTTATCTGATCGCTTAGGCTATCGGCTACGACGAGTTTTGCGCTGTATTTTTCGACGGTTGGGATCCACATGCTATTTACCGAGTGCGTCGAGCGTTTGCCTTTTAGATCGGCGAAGCTCTTGATATCGTCGTTATCCTCGTGCACGATGATTGCCGAGTACGAGGTCATGTGCGGCACGGAGTAGTCGTACTTTTTCTTGCGCTCTTCGGTGATGCTTGCATGGTTAAACACGGTGTCCGCCTTGCCGGCGTCAAAAGCCGCTAGCATCGCGTCCCAAGAGGCTTCGATAAATTTAGGCTTTAGGCCTAGCTTGTCTGCGACCGCCCTTGCGATCTCTACGTCGTAGCCCATCAGCTCGTCTTTTTCGTTATGAAACGAAAACGGTGAATACACTCCCTCGGTGGCAATAGTGATCACGCCGTCCTTTTTGATCTGCTCAAGCGATTTTGCGCTCGCTAAATTTAAACAAACGGTAAGCGCCGCACCTAGTTTTAAAATCTGTTTAGCTTCATGCTAACTCCTTTTGTGAAATTTGAAAATATAACCTTAAAAATCGCGACCGCGATATAAATTTAAATTTGCCGCACCGATAAAAAGCCGACAAAACCCGCCCAACCCAAAGCCCTTAACCTTCGCAAAGCTTGCCGCATGCGTCGGCGCGGCACCTGCTGCAGTGAGTCATTTGACGAATAGAGCCGCCGATTAGCTTTCGCATGCTGCGAATTTCTTCGTTTGAGGGCGATTTGATATTCGCAAAAGGCGTATCATGCACGGGGATCATCGCCATACAGTTCATGATATCGGCCTGCCACTCCTTAGCTTTTTGCGCGATTTGCGGGACGTGATTCATATTTATGCCAGGGATTACGACCGTATTGATCTTAACGATCATACGGGCTTCTTTTAGTTTGCGGATTCCCTCCTCTTGGCGCTCCCCAAGAATTCTAGCACCCTCTTCGCCGTGATAAATTTTGTTTTTGTAGCGCACCCACGCATAAATTTTGCCGCCCACTTCGGGCGTTACGGCATTAACGGTCACCGTTACGTGGCTCACGCCGATTCGCACGATATCATCCACATGCTCGGGCAAAGATAGGCCGTTTGTGGATAGGCAAAGTAGGGCGTGAGGGAAGCGGGCTTTGCATTTTTTAAAAGTCGCTAGGGTTTTATCGGCATCGCACATGGGGTCTCCGGGTCCTGCGATACCGATGACTGAGATATCCTGTCTAAATTTAAATAGATTTTCCGCGTATAGCGCGGCCTCGTCCGGGCTTTGCACTCTCCCTGTTACGCCGGGGCGATTTTCGTTGGCGCAGTCGTAGATGCGGTTGCAAAAATTGCATTGGATATTGCAATTCGGCGCTACGGGAAGGTGCACGCGCCCGTAGGCGGCGGACGCTTTTTTGCTAAAGCACGGGTGGTTGTCGAAGGAGGGTTTGGCGAAAAAATTCATCAATCTTTTTTCCTTCCGAATTTGATGGCGTCCGCGTGGCAAACATCCATACAATCGCCGCAGTTCGTGCAGTTCATCTCGTCCGGCCTCGTGCCCATTTCGCATTTGCGCAAACAGGCGTTGCAGTTATCGCAGGCATCCGTTTTATAAACGCGAAATATTGAAATTTTACGCAGCAGCTCCATTATGCCGCCGCTAGGACAGGCGAAGCGGCACCATAAATTTGCGACGATCAAGGACGCGGCGATGAGGGCTACGACGACGGCAGTGCGAACCGCCCAGTACCAGTCGGAAAATTTAAAAGACATGATAACGGCGTTTAGGTACTCGTCGCTGGTGCGGATAGGGATCATAACGCGAGGGTTGCCGTAGATAAAATATACGCCCGCGCTAAGCAAAACGGCTAGAACCATGCCTATTTGCGCATATCGTAGCTTCCTGTTATTTTTTAGCTTGAGCTTAAAAGCGGCAAATTTGCCCAGCATTTGATTGACGAATCCGCCCGGGCAAAGCCAGCCACAAAAGGCGCGCCCGAGGAAAATAACCAGCACGGGGATAAATAGCCAAAAGCCGAAAAACACGGTCGCGATCCGCCCCCAGCAGGTGACGATCGGGCAGGATTGGCAGTTTACGAAAGGCACGATAAATGGGCATCTAAAAATCCCGTAATATGCCCATTGTCCGATCGCGCCGATAAAAATTAGCTGCACCAAGCGACGAATTTTAGTTAGCCTAGAGACTTTTTTCATCTTTGCCATATTTACGATACTAAACATCTTTTACACCAAACCTTTCTATGAGTTCAAGCCCGCGCGCCGAATGGATGGAGGTAAAGCCGTGTCGCTCGAAAATTTCCTGCCCCTCCACGGAGCAAACGAAGTCCGCGAAGTCGTCGGCCAGCTTCTCGTCCTTTACGTACTTCATGATATTTAGCGTAAAGGTAAGCGGCCCGGGCGGGATGAGTTTCTCGTCGATAGGCATATATTCGATCTTGTCTTTAAACCTATCGTGCGTCGTTAGGCGCTTTTCGATTATGGACGCATCACCCTTGCCCTCTACCAGATCACACATCATCTGGATGACACATGAGCCGTTGGCGACCATATTTTTCATAACGGGCCCCGTGAGACCTGAATTTTTCAAAATTCCCTTTACCGGTCCGCTACCCGGAGGCGATGCCCTTAGCGGCAGCATCGCCCGCACGCCGGGCTCTGCTAGATCCTTCAGATCGCGAATGCCCGCGGGATTGCCCTTTGGCACTACTAAAACGTAGTCGGTAAAACATAGCGGTCTAAAGCGGAGGCTAAGGCCAGCCTTACGCAGTTTTTGAGACAGCTCCAAAACGCGAGCGCCGAAAACCTCCGTCTTGCCTTGCAAGGCTAGCAGCGACTTTCCGAGCGCACCCGCAAAGGCGCCGGTGTACTGGATATTATGTCCCGTCCTTGACTCATAAATGGCGTTTAGCTCGTTAAATGCTTCGGACAGTCCTCCGTACGACCAAACCTGCAGCGAATCAGGCTTAAACGGCGTGAAGCCGGCGAGCATCGTTTCCGGTCCGGCGATGGCGGCTGCCGCTAAAGCTCCTTTTAAAAAGCCGCGACGAGATTCGTCTATCTCCTTAAATTTCATACAACCTCTCCTTTCTTTGGTTTGTTTTTAAATTTAGAAAATTCTTCATTTTAAAATTTCAAGCGACCAGCTTAAAGCAGTTCTATAAACGCCTCTAGGCGCGTGCGAATTTGTCCCACGTCCTGCTTGGAGTAGTCGGTCTCCAAACTCATATAGTTCGCTCCCGCTTCGCGGCTCGCCTCCTTTATTTTATTCGTCTCGATCGCGTAGGTGTGGCAGCCGCTTAGCACGACGTCGATGACGCCGTCTGCTTGATACTCGCGGATAAATTCCTTGATAATATCCGAGCGTGCGTCGTTTTGATACATCACCGAACAGGGGATTTTAAGGTAGCGCTCGGCGATATTTGTGACCAGATCGCCTTCATGTCTTGCCCGCCCACGCCCTCTACGGTGCAGTCTTGCTCAAACAAAAAGTGCGCCCCAAGTCCGTGGCATAAAATTTCGCTCATGCTAAGCCGCGCGTACTCTACGCTAACGCGTCCGTAGTCCGTAGCCGTCACGAAGCCCTCAGCGTAGCCTTTTTGCTCTAAATTTTGCTTGATCTGCCGCGCGACGCTAACCGCGCTAAAGCCGCTTGGCAGCAAAAACAGCTCGCAAAATTTGCCGCGCTCGTCCATAACGGCGGCCTTTGACGACGCCCCGCTGGTGTCGATACCGATAAAATGCATACTTTGATCCGTAGTAAATCTTTCCGACACGCAGAACTTTGTTAAATTTGAGCGCAAAATTTAGGCTCAGGTTTGTGTAAATTTGCAGAAACCGTAATGAAGATAAATTTATGCAAACGTAAATCGCGACCGCGATCTGCTTTGGTTGAAATTATAGCCAAAATCGGGCGTAAAAAGCGAGGGCAAATTAAAAAATATTATTTTGCGCGTCAAATTTGAGATTTTAGATACGGCGAATGATGACAAATTTGACGACGGAATTTTAACGTACGGCGTTAAATTTGAAGATGGGTTTTGAGTTAAGCGGCAAGCAAATTAGATGGTCGTGAGAGGCGAGAGCAGGCTGTCAAATTTGGTTGGCGCAGCATGTAAGTTTAGCCCGATCAAAAACGGGCTAAAACGCTAAAAACCTACCGACTAAAAAGAGCCAGCCTACCGATAAACCTCGCCGTCGATGATCGCCATAGTTTTGTTATCTTTACTGCGCGGCAGAGTGTAGAAAAAGCTGTGGCGAACGACCGTGCCGTCGTCGTATTTGAGCGTTAGCTCGCCTTGATCGAGCGTGTATGAGCCCTCGTCGCTACGTGATTTCGAGCTGCCCCCGCCTATACCCCCGCCGGCGGTACCCGAGGTTGCCGTAGCATACGACGATCCGCCCGAGCTAAAGCGCCCTTTGCCGTCAAAGCAGTAGTATCCGCTAACACCTACGCTTACAGTATCGCTGCCGCCCGACCAGCCGTACAGGGACGACGAGCTGTCCTTGCGAAATGAGAAGCACTCTTTTGGCATTTGGCTTGAAATTTGCGCCTGAAACATATAATACCCCGTGCCGATTGAGTTCCACAAAAAGGTGCAGTCGTCGTTCTCGCAGTAGTAGCTCGTGTCGTAGTCGTCGTTGCTAGTTATCGTTAGGATGCCGTCTTTGACCTTATACGTACCGTCGATGCGCGTGCGCCAGTCGGACTTTTCTAGGCGGCTAGCGTAGGTGCCGTCGTCGCGTAGGTAAAAGGAATAATCCTCGCTCGTGTTTAAAAGCATGTTAAATTTCGTACCGCCAAATACCCCCGAGCCTTTTTTACTCGCTCCGGCGCTACTATGTTTGACGCTAGAGTCCTTTGCGGGTTTTGCGGACTCGCCCGAATTTGAGCTTGATTTGCTTGCTTTTACTTGCGTGCTACTCGCGCTTTTTTTAAAGACAAACAAGACCTCTTGCCCGTCCGCGACTTGTTTGTATTCGAGCATGCCGTCTTTTAGCCAAAACTCGCCCAGCCCTTTAGCGCTAAGCGCGTATTTGCCGCCGCCTAAACTTTCGTAGCCGCTTTTGCCCGCGCTATTGTTGCACGAACCGTCTGGATTTGCGCCCACGATGCCTACCGTCGCTTCATCGCCGCTGATCTCAAAAAACGAGTCGCCGAAGCACTTTTGCCCCGCGACTTTAAAGCTCTGCCCCTGCGCCTTTAGCGAGACTAGCTCCCATCTGCCCTCGATCTCGCTTAAATTTGACCCGCCGGGGCTTGTTTGATTTAGAGCGCCGTCTACGATGCTGGCTAAATTTACCTCGTCTTTTTTAAAGGTAAATACGATCTCGCCGCTGTCCGTGCCTTGTTTGTACTCGAGCGAGCCGTTATTTAGCCGTAGCTCGCCGCCGCCAAGCGAGTATCTGCCGCCGCCTAGGCTTTTTAGAGCGAAGTTTTGTTCGGCTTTTTCGCATGAGCTGTCGCCCGCGCTACTTAGGCTTAGGCGCGCGCTATCGCCGCTAGCCTCGATAAAAGAGTCTTCGAGGCACTTTTGTCCGGCCGTTTTAAACGTCTGTCCCTGCGCCGTAACTGAGACGATGCTCCATCTGCCGTCCAGCTCGCTAGCGCTTAAATTTAACCCGAGGCAAAGCGCTGCGAGGATTGCAAAAAATTTAAATTTAGCCATATTTTTCCTTTCGTAAATTTTTAAGCCGTCTGCGGCGGTTTTGCCTTCGGCTTTTTGTTCTCAAATTTGCCCTGGTTTTACGCCGATGGGTTGCTATTCGTCCAGAAAATGTATCACGCCGTCGATGACCGCTCCGCCTGCCTTGCCTTCGCTAGTAGGCGGGATATAAAAAAAGCTATGTCGCTGCGTCCGCCCGTCGTCGTATCTGAGCGTGAGCTCGCCCGCATCTAGCGTATATGAGCCCGCGCTACTGCTAGATCTTGTTCCGCCGCCGCCCACATTGCTCATGGCGGCGGAGGAGTAGGCCCAACTGCCGTCCTTGAAGCGGCCTTTGCCGTCGAAGTCATAGTACCCGCTCGCGCCTCCGCCAACGATATCTGTGCCGCCCGAGGCGTTGTAAACGGACATGGAGCCAACGGCGGTGAATGAGTAGCTGCCCTTTGGCACCTCATTTAAGATTTGAGCGTTAAAGAGATGGTATCCGCCGTCGCTCCACAAAAACGTGCAATCCGCATCCTCGCAGCTATATGTGCTTTGCTCGCCGTCGTTGGCGGTTTGTACGATTTTTTTGCCGTCTTTTTTATATGTGCCGTCGATGCGCGTGCGCCAGTCGGGCTTTTCTAAACGGCTCGTGTAAGTGCCGTCGTCGCGCAGATAAAAGGATATGTCGGTATTGGTGTTTATGAAGAACCACTTGCCCGCAAACACGCCCGTGCCTTTTTTGGTGGCTTTTGCGTCGCTATGCTTGACGCTAGGGTCTTTTTGGGGCTCTAAATTTGAGCTTGATTTGGCTTGCGCCTGATTTGAGCTAGCCTGCGCTGCGCGGCTTTTTTTAAAGGTAAACACGACGCCGCCCGCGCTTTGTTCGTATTCGAGCGAGCCGTTTTTCAGCCTAAATTCGCCCGCATCGTTATCTAGCGCGTATCTGCCGCCGCCAAGGCTTTTGTAGCCGCTTTCTCCTGCGCCCGTCTTGCATGTGCCGTCCGGATTTGCCGCTACGATACTGACTATGGCTTTGCCGCCCGAGATCTGGAAAAACGAATCCTCAAAGCACTTTTGGCCTGCTGTTTTAAACGTCTGCCCTTGTGCTGCGACCGAGTCGATCTCCCATCTGCCCTCTAGCTCGTCCACGCCTAAATTTGAGCCGGCTGATGTTGCCAAAGCTTTGTTTGCGGCCGCGTCTTTTTTGAAAGAAAAAACGATAAATTTGCCGCCGTCTAAGGACTGTTTTACCTTTAGCGCGTCTTTATCTAACCAAAACTCGCCGATAGGACCCAGCGCGTATTTGTCCGCACCCATGTTTTTAAAGGCGTAGCTTGCCTCGCCGCTTTTGCACGCTCCGTCCTCGCCTACGGAGCTAAGGCCTAGCTTTGCCTCGCGGCCGCTAATCTCGAAAAACGAATCCTCAAAGCACTTTTGTCCCGCTGTTTGCACCTCCTGCCCGTCTATGTTTGCCGAGACGATGCTCCACCTGCCCTCCAGCTCGCCGGCGCTTAAATTTAACCCGAGGCAAAGCGCCGCGATGATCGCAAAAAGCTTGACTGTAAATTTGAGACCGTTCATATTTACCCTTTTTTTGAAAATTTGTAAATCAAAATTGATAGCCGATTTTAACACCGGGAAATAAATTTAAAGACGACCTAAATCAAGAAAAATTATGAAAAAACTAAAGCAAGTTGAGCTCTAGCTTAAAAATGCGTCTATAAATCACGCTACTTAGCTCACCGCCGCCAAGAAAATCCAAATGATCTTGCCGTATTGCTTCGTTCATGGCGAAAAAGCAGGATTAGTAACACGTTCTTAAAAATGCTGTAAAATGTATATTTATAGTTTTTATTGCACTAAAAACGTATCCAAATTTAAACTATAGACACATGAAATTGGCATTTGTTTGCGGTCAAATTTGAGCCTAGACAAGGCGTCGCGAGTGCTGAGTAAATTTTACGACGGCTTCTAAATCGGCAGATAAATTTTAGAAATTAAGGAGTAAATTTAAAGAGGAATTTGAGCCCGAAGTCGGGCTCAAATTTTAGTGTAGGTCAGACCAGACTTTGCGTTTCCAAAGCCATCCAAATATACCGAAAATCAAGAAGTAGATCATCGCATTTATGCCTAGGCTTTCGCGCTCGGCTTTTTTGGCGTCGCCCGCTTTTGCCATATAGGCTACGACTTTGTCCTCGCTGGCTTTATTTAGCCCTACGCGAGGCATCGAGGTGCCCGGTAGCATTTTTTGCGTGTCGTTTATAAATTTATGTAGATAATCATCGCCTTTTGAGCGGATCATCATCGACAAATCAGGAGGGTTTGAGCCCATATAGGCGGCCAAATTTACGCGGTTAGTTAGAACGTATTTGTTTTCGTATTTCATATCGTGGCATCTCTGACACGCATCGAGAAATACCTTCTCGTCGCTGATTTCTTTAGGCGCGATAGACTTTAGATATGCGATCATATCAGCTATCTCGGCGTTTGGATCCTCTCCGCCGGCTCCGAAAAAGGCAGGCATCGGATATGGGGTTTCGTCGTTAAATTTATGCGTTAGTTTTAGCGCCTTGGTCGGATCTTTGATAAGGGCGGCCAAGAAATGCTCGTCGTATATCGCCCCAGCGCTACTAAGATCAGGCGGCACTACACCGTACGCTTCGCTAAGTTCAGCAGCACTCATAGCTGTAGGCATACCCGCAGCCTCAACTCCGTGACAGCCTGCGCAGCCAGCATTTGCAAAGGTTTCTGCGCCTTTAGTCGCGTCGCCTTTGGCTAAATTTATAGCCTTTATATCGTTCCAAAACGCAGTGTAGTCTTCGAGAGATTTTTGTGCCTCTTCGAGATCTTTTTGTGCTCCGGCGACTTTTTTCTCGTCATTTAGAGCTTTTGTCGCATCGAGGGCTTTTTGTCTAGCTTCCACTACGGATTTGGCTTGATTTATATCCTCGGTGCCAAAGTCGTAATCGGCCGCACCGACGTGCGGATGCATGACGTTATGCGCGTAAGGCTCGATACCCCAGTATGTTACGCCGGTTAAAATAACTACGATTATGAAAATTTTTAACTCTCTCATTTTACCACTCCTTTTTTCTCAAGAGTCGTTATGATAGGTAAAACGACAAAAAGCAGAACGAAAAACGTAATGGTCGAGTAAAATCCTATCCATGAGTTTGAAATACCAAGCGTCACGCCGTCGGCAGGTAGCTTACCGAAGATCGTAAGCACGATCATATCGACCACTAGCAGCCAGAACCATACGAAAAAGCCCTTTCTCTCGTGAGCCGGAGCTACGACGTCGCTTCTATCGTAAAGCGGCATGAAAAATAGAGCTACGCCCGCGATCGCAAACGCGATAAGGCCGATGTTGTAAGCTTTAAAGCCGAAAATGTCGAAGAAAAATCCGCGTAAAATCTCATACTGCCACAAGAAATACCACTCAGGATAGATGTGCGGAGGGGTTTTTAGGGCGTTGCCCGGCTCGAAATTTATCGGATCCATCGCAAAGTTGAAATGGAAACAGACTAAATAGAAAAAGAAAATCATAAAAAAGCCGATGTACATAAAGTCTTTTGCCAAAAATCCCGGCCAAAACGGAATAACTTTAGCATTTTTCTTATCGCCGCTTAGATATTTTTCAGCCTCGATATCAAAGTCTATCTCTTCGCCCGTTTCGTTATTTACGTGCGGGACGCGAAGGGTATAAAAGTGTATTGCGACGACTGCGATCAGCACGATCGGTAGCAAGCATACGTGAAGCATGAAAAATCTCGTCAAAGTCGGATCGCTAACGGCGTAGTCGCCTCTGATCCACTCGACTACCGCGTCCCCGATAACCGGGATGCCGCCGAACAAATTCGTGATAACCATCGCCGCCCAGTAGCTCATCTGACCCCAAGGTAGCATATATCCGCTAAAAGCCTCGGCTGAAAACAGGATGAAGAGCAACATACCGCTCACCCAAATCATCTCGCGACCTTTTTTATAAGAGCCGTAGTAGATCGCCGTAAAGGTGTGTATGTAGATGATCAAAAACACGACCGAAGCCGCAACTGCATGTATGTGGCGCCATAGCCAGCCGTACTCGACCTCTTTCATTATGGTCAAATTTACGCTGTCAAAGGCTAAATTTATGTCCGGTTTGTAGTACATAACTAGCATAAATCCGGTAAAAATAAGCAAAGCAAAAAGCGTCGTTAGTATAACGCCCATTGCCCAGAGGAAATTTATATTTTTCGGTATCCAGTATTCGCTGACGAGTACTTTTATTAGCTTGTTTAAGGCGATCCTCTGATCTAGCCAGTCTAAAACGCCCGTTGATTTTCTGATGTGCATTTTCCCCTCCTTACGCTTGAGCCGCTAGTTTTTCGTATTCGGGGCTAGTTTCGCCCAGAACGAGTTTTGTGCCGTCTATCTTAAACGGCGGTATGTCTAGCGGTCGAGGAGGAGGGCCGAAGGTATTTACGCCGTCTGCGTCAAATTCGCCTCCGTGACAGGCGCAAACGAAAACTTGTTTGCCGGGTTTCCACTCGGGAATACAGCCAAGATGCGTACAAAGCCCGATCGCGACCATATATCTAGCGCCCTCTACTACGATATCGCGCTTGTCGTTAGGTGCCATCGAAGCATCCTTTTTTAGAACGAATATCGGCTTTTTACGCCACTCGATTTGGCGCATCTCGCCCTCTTTCATTGGGCTAAGATCTACAGTCGTAAATCCGGCCGCCTTTACGCTAGGAAGCGGGTCCCAGGTCTTTTTAACGGCTACGAGAGTCGCTGCGCCGCCGACTGCGGCTACCGCGCCAAACGCTAGACCGATAAAATCTCGTCTTTCTTGTTTTACGGACATTACTTTCCTTTCAACGATTTTTTAAGAATAATTGAGATTATACTCTTATGAAAATTAAACTTTCATTTTTTCGGCAAATAGTTTAAATGTTTAAATTATTTTTAAATAATCATTTACTATCTCGTATTTTTAAGGCTTTCGGAGGTAAAATTTGAATGTAAATTTGGTTTAGTCAGTTAAATTTGACGGCCTATAAACAGACGTAAATTTAAATTATATTTTAGTTTGCGCGTTTTACCAGCACCGCAAAATTTGACGCCGAGCGATTTTAAATTTACGCCGTCAAATTTGACGTTTTTAGCGGGAAAATGTTTGGTAAAATTTGATTTAAAGGAGAATTTATGCGTATCGCTTCGATAGATCACATCGTTTTAACGGTTGCTGATTTGCAACGGACTCTTGATTTTTACGTGCGCGTGCTGGGTATGCGCGAGGTTGATTTCGCAAACGGACGCAAGGATTTGGCATTTGGCTCGCAAAAGATAAATTTGCACGTAAAAGGCGAGGAGATTTTGCCAAACGCTCTAAACGCAAACGTTGGAACGGTCGATATTTGCTTGCTTACCGATACGCCGCTTGAGCTAGTTTTAGAGGAACTAGAGGCTGCGGGCGTCGAGGTGGAGCAGGGTATACTTCCGCGAACCGGCGCGCTTGGAGCGATAAGCTCAATCTATGTGCGCGACCCGGACGGAAATTTGATAGAGATTAGCAGATACGATTAAATTTGACGGATTTGGAAATTTAACGCCAAAGAAGTGAAGCGTTAAATTTAAGCTCAAATTTAACACCCATCCTTATTAAATAGCATTTTATCGCGATTTACTGCGACTCTCTCGCATTCATCTTTATATAAATATGTAAGATGTCTATCGCAGCAGGCGTCACGCCGCTGATCTCGCTAGCCGCAAAGAGCGTCGGCGGGGCGAATCTCTCGAGCTTTTCGACCACTTCGTTGCTAAGTCCGCTGATACCGCGGAAGCTAAAGCCCTCGGGGATTCTCACGCTCATCATATCTTTCATACGGTCGATCTGCTTTTTTTGCTCGGCGATGTAGTGCTGGTATTTGGCTTCGGTTAAAATTTGCTCCAAGCTTGCTTCGTCGAGCGCCTCAAAAAACGGATCTAGCTTGCGCAGCTTTTCGCCCGTGAAGCTCTTTCTAGCGACGATTTTTTGCAGGGTCAAATTTTGGCTGATTATCTCCTCGTCAAGACTAGCTAAAAGCTCTAAATTTCGCTTCGTCGGCGTGATCTCGGTGCCGTTTAGCAGCTCTAGCCCGCGAGTCAAATTTGACCTTATGGCTTCGATCTTTTCAAACGTCGCTTCGTCTAGCAAGCCAAGCTCGCGGCCGTATCTGCCTAGCCGCAGCACGGCGTTATCCTCGCGCAGTAGCAGCCTATACTCGGCGCGGGAGGTAAACATACGGTATGGCTCCTTCGTGCCTTTAGTCACTAGATCGTCGATGAGAACGCCGATATAGGCCTCGTCGCGGCGCAGGACGAACGACTCTTTGCCATCAAGCGCAAGCGCTGCGTTTATGCCCGCCATTAGCCCCTGCGCGCCAGCTTCCTCGTAGCCCGTGGTGCCGTTTATTTGGCCTGCGAGATAGAGTCCGCGCGCCTTTTTGGTCTCTAGAGTGTGTTTTAGCTCGGTCGGCTGGACGTAGTCGTACTCGATCGCGTAGCCGTGGCGCACTATGCGCGCGTTTTCGAAGCCCTTGACCGAGCGCAGCATCGCAACCTGCACTTCGTACGGCAAGCTCGTAGAAAAGCCGTTGATATAGTACTCCGTGGCCTCTAGCGTCTGCGGCTCGACGAAAAGATGATGCCTGTCGCGGTCGCCGAATCTATTTATCTTATCCTCGATGCTCGGGCAGTAGCGCGGACCCACGCCCTCTATCTGGCCCGTAAATAGCGGCGCTTTGTCGAAATTTGAGCGGATGATGTCGTGCGTGGTCTCGTTCGTGTAGGCGATGTAGCACGGTAGCTGCGTAGGCGCGAAGTCTCTCGTGCGGAAGCTAAACGGACTCGGGTTCTCGTCACCGCCCTGGATCTCAAGCACGCTAAAGTCGATACTTTTAGCGTCCACGCGCGGGCATGTGCCGGTTTTTAGCCTACCGACCTCTAGACCTAGTTCGCGCAGGCTATCGCTTAGATTTTTAGCGCTTAGTTCGCCCACGCGGCCGGCTTCTAGTTTGTTAAATCCGACGTGAATTAGCCCGTTTAAAAACGTACCCGTCGTGATGATGAGTTTGCTGGTTTTATACTCGTTGCCTAGGTGGGTTTTCACGCCCGTGATTTCGTCGTTTTGGCTTAAAATTTGCGTTGCGATCTCTTGGCTGATTTCAAGATTTGGCGTATTTAGCAGTAAATTTCGCATATAGACGCGGTAGCGGTCCATATCGATCTGAGCGCGGCTGCCTCGCACGGCAGGGCCCTTGCTCTCGTTTAGCACGCGAAACTGTATGCCCACGGCATCGGTCGTTAGCCCCATCTGTCCGCCCAGAGCGTCGATCTCTTTTACGAGGTGGCCTTTTGCTAGGCCCCCTATTGCGGGGTTGCAGCTGGCTGCGCCGATTTGCTCGGCTAGGATGGTGATTAGTAGCGTTTTTTTGCCCATTTTTGCGGCGGCGAGGCTGGCTTCGATGCCCGCGTGACCGCCTCCGACGACGATAATATCATAGTTCATATTCAAATTTTCCTTATCCTTAGAATTCGCGATTTTATCAAAAAACAGATAAAATATACAAAAATTTAAGAAAAGACGGCGAGGAAAATTATCTTAAATTTGACGTTTTTTTGAGCCGGTGCGCGTAGTTTGGCGATTTGGCTTAAATTTATTTGTAGCAATCTTTGCAGAGTATTTTTTGAGAGAGTGGGAGCAAATTTGCCCCGCATTAAAGTCAAATTTCCCTCGCGATTTTGTTCATTTTGGCAAAGATTTCCGCTCGTTCGCCATTTTTTAGGCTGCCCATCTCTAGCTTCGTCATCATCTGCATAAAATCAAATTTCTTAAACATTTTTGCGGCTTCTTTGGCTTCGCGTTCTAGTTTGGCATAGATTTGCGCTTCGTTTTTGTCGCGAGCTAAATTGTTCAAAAACGAGCCGGCCTCGTCGCCGTGAAATTTATCCGCGTCAAATTTACCCGCCGCGTCGTTTAAATTTGCTTTTTCGTTAAATTTATCCAGCATCTGGGCAAAATCCGTCAAATTTGCCGCCGCGAGCGTAGAGCTGGCTAAAAATTTATCGCCTTTTTGACCTTGAGCTACGCGGTTTGCTAAGGTCTTTAAAGTCTCGTTTGAAGCGCTGTTTTTGATCTGCATTTTTATCCTTTTTATATTACTAACGGTGAGTTCTAGCAAAAAGTATTCCGTCAAATTTGAAACGACAAGATTAAATTTTGGCTTAAGCTTTCTGAGGCATTTTAGGACTAAAACACTCTTTTTAGCGTATTAGATGGTCTATGCGTAATATTTTTATATTCGTATAAGTTTAAAAGGGTGCCTATTTTACCGCAAATTTAAAGGTAAGCTTAAAAATAAATAATTCATAAAAATTAATCTAAAAAATACAAAATTCGTCAGCCAAATGACGGAAATAAATTTCTAAAAGTAATACAATTAGCTCAAGATTTAAGAGAAATCAAGAATCGTAAAACAAGTAGAAAGGAGAATTTATGAAACAACATAAATTTGTGATCGCCGATTACAAACGTTGTATCGGTTGCGCTACTTGCATGGCGGCCTGTTTTCGTAGCGCTTATGAGCGCGGTAAGCTTTCAAAAGCTAGACTAACAGTGCTACGTCAAGCAAAAGGCGTCATGCCGACGCAGTGTCGCCAGTGCGATGACGGTCCTTGCGCGAACGTATGTCCTACTGGGGCACTCAGGTTTGACGATAACTGCATCGAGCTTCACGAAGAGATTTGTATAGGCTGCAAACTCTGCACGATCGCTTGCCCTTACGGCGCGATAAGCTCGAGCGCCGAGCTCATGCCGTCCGTCAACTACGCGGTAGAGCCTAAGTACTACCTCGAGATCGAGAGCCAGGCGGGCGCGAAAAATACCGCGATCAAATGTGATATGTGCTTCGGGCGCGAAAACGGCCCTGCATGCGTCGAGGTTTGTCCGACCAGCGCTATCATCATGGTCGATCCGCTACATAGCGAGCATAAACTCGGCAACAGGATCGAGCGCGAGGCCGCTCAGGCTTTCGTCGATAAAATTTTACGCGGAAGCGGAAATTTAAAAGAGCCTCACGTTTTAGCCGATATCGGCGCTCAGGACGTGGACGGCGAGGGCGACGTCATCGTCATCAAGGAGCTTGACAAAACTCCTAGCGAGCAGGCAAGAGAGCAATCGGCGTCAAATTCGCGCGCTATGAACGACGAAAATAGCGGCGCAAAAGGGGGTGCGAGATGGTAGGCGTGTATCTACTTTTCTTAGTTAGCGCTGCCGTTAGCATCCTGCTCTACGGCGCTCAAAAATCAGCCGTAAAAATCGGCTTTGGACTAAGCGCGATCAGCTGTTTTTACGCGCTTTGCTACTTTGTGGCGCATATGGGGACGATACAGGGCTTCGCTCTTGGCGGCGATTTTTTGTATGCGCCTAAATTTGAGCTAACTCCGCTTGGAAATTTCTTTAGCTTCGTAGTCGTCTTTATCGGCTTTGCCAGCAGCGTCTACGGTATGAGCTACGCGGAGGAATACATAAAAAAGCAAGCGTAGGCGTTTTTGCCTGTTTGTTTAACCTTTTCATCCTTTCGATGCTTCTAGTCATCAGCGCAAATAACGTATTTTGTTTCGTCGTTTTGTGGGAGCTTATGACGCTTATTTCGTCTTTCCTCATCCTCGTAAACGACGGCAAAGGCACGTTAAAAGCGGTGATGGTGTATCTTGGCATCGCTCAAGTCGGCGCATTTTGTATCACTTGCGGACTACTAATAATGGCTCACTATGCGGGCAGCATGGAGTTTAGCGATTTTGCTCGCTTAAATATGCCTGCTGCGGTTAGCGTCGTCGTGTTTATACTATTTTTGGTCGGTTTTGGCAGCAAGGCGGGTATGTGGCCTTTCCACGTATGGCTACCGATGGCTCACCCGGCCGCTCCCTCAAACGTCTCTGCTCTAATGAGCGGCGTTATGATCAAGGTTGCGCTATTTACTCTAGTCAAATTTACGCTTTTCTTGCCGCTAAGCATATATTTTGGTCTAGCGGTTTTGATCCTGGGTGCTGCTAGCTCACTGTTTGGCGTTCTTTACGCTCTTTGTCAGCATGACTACAAAGCGCTTCTTGCCTATCACTCAGTTGAAAATATCGGCATCATCTTGCTTGGTCTTGGTACCGGTTTGTACGGCCTAGCTGCGGGAAATAACACTCTTGCCGTGATCGGATTTCTAGCAGGATGCTACCACGTAGTTAACCACGCGATATTTAAAGGACTACTATTCCTTTGCGCTGGTTCGGTCTTGCATGCTACGCACACCCGCGATATGGACGTGCTAGGCGGCCTAGCTAAAAAGATGCCTTGGACGTCTGTTGGTATGTTTATCGGTATCATGGGTATCGCAGCGCTTCCTCCGGTTAACGGCTTCGTATCAGAGTGGTTTACATACCAAGGTATGCTTCAAGGCGCGCTAGAGCAGGGCATTTTCACTAGATACGCCTTTACTCTTTCAGTCGTTGCGCTAGCTCTTACTGGCGTACTAGTCGGCATGCACCTTAAGCTTTATGCAGTAATCTTTGCGGGAACTCCAAGAGATAAGAAAATTTGGGAAAACGCAAAAGAAAGCCCGATATTTATGGTGCTTGGCATGATCGTGCTAATGATCGGCTGTATAGGCTTTGGCGTCGGAGCGAACGTCGTCGTCGGCTATATAATGACGGCTGTAAATTCGATAGGCGGTGCAGGCGGTTACGTAGCTAGCCACGGTATAAATTTGACATCAAATTTAGGCAGT
This sequence comes from Campylobacter showae, assembly GCF_900573985.1. Taxonomy (NCBI): domain Bacteria; kingdom Pseudomonadati; phylum Campylobacterota; class Epsilonproteobacteria; order Campylobacterales; family Campylobacteraceae; genus Campylobacter; species Campylobacter showae. The sequence continues at coordinate 817,005 of NZ_UWOK01000001.1, forward strand.
ATCGTCTCAACTCCGCTTATAGCCATCATCTTATGTTCTACTATGGTTTTGCCTTTTGCGATTTTAGCTTTCATGAAAGCAAACCGCGAGAAACCTCGCGAGACCGATCCTTGGGCTTGCGGATTTAAATACAGCTCTCGCATGCAAATGACGGGCGGTCCTTTCACCGGCGATCTAAGACGCATAATGAACTGGCTGTTTAAAGGCGAGAGAAAAGTCGTAACCAAGGGCTATTTTAACCCGGTCGAATACCACAACCATCCAAAGGATATCTGGTGGGGGCTATTTTACGAGCCTGTGATCGAGTGGAGCAAGAAAATAGCCGACAAAATAGGCATAATGCAAAGCGGCTATACCAACGTTTACGCGCTATATATCCTTGTGTATCTTTGCGCGATACTAGCGGTTAGCTACTTTTTGATATAGGGGGCGTGAGATGGAAATTTTACAGACTATATTTTTAATGATATTTCAAGTCGTCGTCATCGTCTTAGTCGCGCCGCTATTTGACGGTATGGCCAGGAAACTAAGAGCCAAACTACAATCAAAACAAGGCAGCGATTTTTTCCAGACGTATCGCGACATCATAAAGCTATTTAGACGCGGTAGAACCGTGCCTGAGTGCTCTCACTGGGTATTTAGGTGGGCGCCGTTTTTTCTATTTGCCACTTCGGCGGCGATACTAGCGGCTATTCCTATTACTTATAGCAAGAGCACGATTTTCGGAGCTTACTCCGATATTTTCGTGATTCTTTACCTTGGCGCGCTTTTGAGATTCGTATTTGGCGCCGCATCTTTAGATAGCGGTAACCCGTTTGCGGCTACCGGCGGCGGACGCGAACAAATGCTAGCCGTTTATGTCGAGCCGGTCATGATAATGTGCCTAATCGTCGTTATGCTAGCGGCCGGAACGTCAAATTTGGTCGAGATACAATCAATGGTAAAAAGTGGCCAAATCGGATATCAGATCCCAAGCTTTGCGGTTGCTTCGATCGCGTTTTTGTGGTGCATATACGTTGAAACCGGCAGAAAGCCTTTTGACCTAGCAGAAGCCGAGCAAGAGTTGCAAGAAGGCTTACTAGGCGAATATGCAGGTAGCGATCTTGGCTTAGTTCAAGCGGCGCTTATTTTAAAACAATTTGCGATGATAGGACTTTTCCTCGCGATTTTCGAGCCGTGGAATTTTAGCAATCCTTTCCTAGCCGTTATAATTTTCGTTTTAAAGGCGGGAGTGTTTTACGTAGCAGCCGTGTTTATAGATAACTTCGGACCGAGGTTTAGGATGACTTCGTCCTTGCGTAAAAACGCGGTAGCCGCTCTGGCCATATCTTTCGTGGCTTTGACGCTTTACGTCGTGGGGGTGTGAGATGAATGCAGATATGACTATGTTAGACGCATTAGCTATCGGCATGATAGTAACGTCTTTGGCGGTATTTGGGTTACGCAACCTAAAGCTATCCGTCATCGTTTACGCGATCGAGACATTACTTTTAGTCGGTATATTTGCTATGTTGGCGTCTAAATTTAACGCTTCGCAGCTATCCATGTGGGCGGTAGTGGCGTTTTTTACGAAGGTTTTATTCGTACCGGCGATCCTGCTTTGGTTGATTAAAAAGCTTAACGTCGTTAGCGAAGACGAGCCTGTGGGCGGCTTTTTCGTAAGCCCGGTTATAGCGATGGGATTTTCTCTAGCCATAGCGATGAGTATCAACCCGATATTCCTTAAATTTTCGCTAATTCAAGAGAAAATAATGTTGCTAGCCGCGGTTTGCGTGTTTATGATGGGGGTTTTCGGCTTTATGCTTAGAAACTCGTTTATCAAGCAAATTTTAGCCTATTGCCTTTTTGAAAACGGCATACATCTAAGCCTAGCGCTCATGGCTTACAACTCAAACGAGCTTGTCGAGCTTGGTATCTTAACGGACGCGATTTTCGCCGTTATCATCATGAGCGTTCTTGCGATTAGATTTTATAAAGCATACGGCAGCCTTGATACGTCTAAGGCTACGAATTTAAGGGGATAGAGATGGATAGTTTAACTTTGATATTAATTTTACCGCTTCTTGGAGCGATACTGCTATTTTTCTCTCCGAAAAATTACGCGACTTTGAGTTTGCTTCACGTTGCGGTTAGTGCGGTTACGTCTTTGGCGTTGCTATTTAACGTGACGAAGGTTTTATCGGGCGGCACTTTTTACGCTCACGATAAATTTTTGTTCCTAGATAGCCTTGGCTGCGTGTTTTTAGTGCTTATCGCGGTTACGGGATTTTTGGTAAATTTGTACGCGACTCACTATATGAAATGGGAGCTCGAAGAGGGCCATATAAATTTGGACGCGCTTAGAAAATACTACGCGCTTAGCCACGTGTTTATATTTACGATGACTCTAAGTGTCATCTGTAACAACGTTGCCTTTATGTGGGCTGCGATCGAGGCTACTACGCTTTCATCGGTGTTCCTAGTCGCGATCTTAAAAGATCAAAAATCAACCGAGAGCGGCTATAAATACATAGTCCTTTGCTCTATCGGCCTAGCGTTTGCTCTTTATGCGACCGTACTTCTTTACTCTGCGACTTTTGCGGAGATAAAAGACGGCGAGACTGCGATGCTATGGACCGGTATAATGGCAAATGCTAAAAATTTGAGCCCTGACGTCGCAAAACTTATCTTTGTCTTTGCACTCATCGGTTTTGGTACGAAAGCAGGTCTTGCTCCTACGCATACATGGCTTCCGGACGTTCACGCCCAAGGTCCTGCGCCGATTTCGGCTCTACTTTCAGGCGTTTTGCTAAAGTGCGCGATGCTAGCTCTTTTTAGATATTACGCTATCGCTGCTCAAGCTACGGGTATGGAGTTCGTTCAAAGCGTGATGGTGATCTCAGGCCTTATTACGTTATTCGTCGGCGGTATATTCCTGATTAGACAACACGACGTAAAAAGAATGTTTGCCTACCACTCTATCGTGCATATGGGCGTTATCGCCTTTGCATTGGGCGTTGGCGGACCTTTCGGGCTATTTGCGGCGATTTTCCACTGCTTGGCTCACAGCTTTACAAAAGCTCTTGCGTTTTGCTCAACCGGCAACATCGCTAGAATTTACGGCCACAAAGATATGACTAAAATGGGCGGCATGGTCAAGATAGCTCCGATAACTACGATGATGTTCGGCGCTGCGGTTTGTTCGCTAGTAGGCGTTCCTGCGTTTGCGATATTCGTCAGCGAATATAACGTATTCGTCGGCGCTATCAACAGCGGTCAATATTTTAGCACCGCGCTATTTGCGATAGCTCTTGCGATCATCTTTATCGCGGACTTCTCGCACTTTAACATGGCGAGTTTCGGCGAGCCTAAAGCCGCGGTCGTTCACAATAAAGAGATGAGCATAGTAGAAAATTTACCGCTTATCCTGCTTTGCGCGCTAATCATAATATTTGGCGTTTGGCACGTAGAAAACTTTTACGCTCTAGTCAATGAGGGCGTCAAAATAATGATGGGAGTTTGAAGATGAGAGGCGATAAATTTGTAGAAATTTTAAAAACGAAGGTAAAGGTTTTAGAAGTAACACGCCAAGCCGACGACCAAATCACGGTTCTAGTCGATAGAAACGACCTTCCGCTTGCGGTTAAGACCCTTTACTACGATATCGGCGGCTTTTTAAGCACGATGATACCAAACGACGAGAGAACGATAAACGGCTGTTTTGCGCTTTACTACGCGATATCTATGGAAGGCAGCAAGATGACCGAGGCGGATGATTTTGCCGCAGAGGATAAGTGCTTTATCACCGTTAAAACGCTAATCCCCGGCGTTGATCCGACGTTTACGTCCGTTACTCCGCTAGTTCCTGCTTGCGTGTGGTACGAGAGAGAGGCATTTGATATGTTCGGCTTAGTCGCCGAAGGCTTGCCTGACAAACGCCGCCTAGTTTTAGCAGACGATTGGCCTGACGGCCTTCATCCGCTTAGAAAAGACGCTATGGACTACCGCTATAGACCAGACCCCGTCGCTCATCAAGACGAGCCGGACGCCGAGTTTTTATTTCCTAGCGGCGATAGCGTAGTGGACGTACCGCTCGGACCTTTACACGTAACGAGCGACGAGCCGGGACACTTTAGGTTATTTTGCGACGGCGACGAGATCATAGACGCGGACTACCGCCTCTTTTATCAGCACCGCGGTATGGAAAAGCTAGCCGAAAACAGAATGAACTACGATCAGATGGGCTATCTGGCAGAACGCGTCTGCGGAATTTGCGGTTACGCTCATGCGATTGCGTGTATAGAAGCGGCAGAAAGAGCTATAAAGCTAGAAATCCCGCTAAGAGCGCAAGCTATCCGCGTGATTTGCCTTGAGATCGAGCGCCTTCACAGCCACTTGCTAAATATCGGCCTAGCTTGCGAGGTAACTGGCAACTATAACGCCTTCATGCATATCTTTAGGGTGCGCGAGTACTCCATGGAGCTAGCCCAACTCGTAACCGGCGGCCGCAAAACCTACGGTAACGTCATAATGGGCGGACTTCGCCGCGATATGACCGACAACGAAATTAGGCAAGGCCTTGCTATCATAAACAAACTCGACGTTCAGATTACGGAAATTTGGGACGCCGTGATGGAGGATAAACGCCAACTAGGACGCTGGAAGGGCGTAGGCGTGCTTGATAAACAAGTCGCTCGCGACTTTAGCCCGGTCGGTCCAAATATGAGAGGTTCGGGCTTTAAGCGCGACAACCGCTACGACCACCCTTACGACTTCTTTAAACATATCGAATTTGAAGTCGCGGTCGAGCATGGCGGAGACGTATTTAGTCGCGAAGTCGTGAGATATAAGGAGCTAAAACAGTCTATCCATATCATCAGGCAGTGCTTTGAGCTAATGCCTCAAACGCCGATCATGATAGATCCAGTGACTATGATCAAGCCTGAAAATTTCGCGCTCGGATACGACGAAGCTCCTCGCGGAGAAAACGTCCACTGGATCATGCAAGGCAGCGCGCAAAAGGTTTTCCGCTGGAGATGCCGCGCGGCTACGTATAACAACTGGCCGAGCCTCCGCTATCAGTTCCGCGGAAATAACATATCAGACGCGGCGCTAATCGTCTGCTCGCTTGACCCGTGCTATTCGTGCACCGAGCGCGTTACGGTCGTGGACGTAAATACTAAAAAGAGTAAAATTTTAACCGAAAAAGACCTTAAGAGATTTTGCCAAACCGGCAAGATTAGCAAAAAGGATTTAAGATGATGAAGTTATTTGACATAACCGAAAAATACGGAAAGGCGACCTACGCCTATCCGTTTGAGCCCTACAAAGTGCCTGAGAACTTCCGCGGGCAGCCGTTTTATACCTATGAGCTTTGCGTAGGTTGCGCGGCATGCGGCGTAGCGTGCCCTAGCAACGCTATCGAGCTAAAGATGAACGAAAAGCAAGATAAGCTCGTCTGGCAGTTTGACTGCGGACGATGTATATTTTGCGGACGCTGCGATGAGGTTTGCCCAACCGGCGGCGTGCGCTTAAGCCAGGGTTTTGAGCTTGCGGTTAAATTTGACAAGAGCGCACTGATACAACGCGGCGAGCTGGAGATGCAAAAGTGCAAATGCTGCGGCAAACCGTATACGCCGGTTCGCCTCATCAACTATACTTTTTCAAAGCTTAGTACGGCAAATTTACTCCCGGGTAGGCTAGAGGAAGCTAAAAACTACCTCTACATCTGCCCTGAGTGCAAAAAAGCGCAATCTGTCGAGCGCTTAACTAAAGACGTAGAGGAGGGGATAAAATGAGCCTTTATCAAGTTCCCGAAAACATAAAAACGGCAAACGACCTAACCGCAAAGCTAGAGCATCTAAAAAATATCAAACGAAGCTTTAGCGTTTACCGTATCGACTGCGGCAGTTGCAACGGCTGCGAGATCGAGATCTTCGCCGCTATCACGCCGATGTGGGACCCTGAGCGCTTCGGTTTTAAGCTCGTAGCCAACCCTCGCCACGCAGATATCCTAGTCTGCAGCGGCCCGGTTACGCGCCAGATGTACTATCCGCTACTTCGCGCTTACGAAGCGGCTCCCGATCCAAAGATCGTGGTGGCGTTTGGCGCATGCGGTAGCACGGGCGGTATATTTTACGACGCTTATAGCGTTTGGGGCGGTATAGATAAGATCATCCCCGTAGACGTTTATATCCCGGGCTGTCCTCCGCATCCGGCTAGCGTCATCTACGGCCTTGGTATGGCTCTTGGTATCATAGATCAAAAGTTGCAAAAAAGAAGCTTTGAGCAGGACGACTGTAAAGTTCCGGCCGTTAAGGAGTCCATCATGGGCGACATACTTTTTGAGCGAGATTTAGAAGCCGAGTCAAAGAGGCTGATGAGCTATATATTTGGCAGAACGCTGTTTACTAAGTATATGGACGCTGCCAAAACATCGCCAGATATCCATGACGTAGCAGCGACCAAAAAAGCGATACTAGAAGCCATGTATAAAGAAGAAGATCCTAGATATGCCGAGTGCATGGGGCTTTTATATAACGACGTCTATCTAAAATACGCAAACGCAAAACAGGGCGAAAATGCGATCGACGTCAAAAAAGAAATCTGGGATAAAAGATGATAAGAGTCTATAAGCTCACTCGCCGCCACATGGACGAAAACGAAAAAATGCCCAAAGAGCTAAAGGATATCAAGCTCTTTTCTACCTGCGTCGGTCACGGCGTGGGTACGATCGATTTTAGCCAAAAGCTGCTCGATATCAGCGACGAGGAGTATGAGCGTATCGTCGCAAACGGCGGCGAATACGTCAAATTTAAGCTGGGAAATTTAAGCAAGTATTTTGAAGTGGAGATATTTAGGGAGCATGCGGTTAGGCTCATCCCAGAACTTTGCGAATGCGAGCTAAAGACCGAGCTTAAAAATTTACGCGAGGGATATCTAGTGCTTAGGAAGGATTTTTGATGAAAAAGGCGCTTCTTTGCATCGGCAATCCCATGCGCGGCGACGACGACGTAGGCAACGAAACAGGGCGGATCGTCAAGGCAAATTTGAAAGATTGGCGGGTATTTTACGGACAGGACGTGCCTGAAAACGAGTTTGGCGCGCTTAGAGAATTTGCGCCTGACATCATCGTCGTGGTAGACGCGATGAGCGGGTTTAAAGACGGCGCGATCGAGTTTTTTGATCTAAGCAACGAGCGCGACTATATCTACTCGACGCACAACCTACCCACGCCCGTACTTTTAAGCTACCTGCGTAAAATTTGCCCCAAAACGCTGTTTTTGGGCATTAGCGTTTTGCTTGAAAACGTGCTTGATTTTAAAGAGGGCTTAAGCGAAAATGCGAAAAAAAGCGCGCAAAAAGCCTTTGAACGTATCTTGGAGATAGATAAAAATTTAAATTAGGAGGAGAAGATGTTAAATCCTGCAGAAACCGCGCAAGCGGTGTCAAATTCGATGGAGCACAAGGCGCATACTCCGTTAGTAAGCATTATTTTTCTAGCTATCATGGCGGGCGCGGCGATCGCGATGGGCGATATTTTTTGGGCGCACTCGACCGTGGGCATGGCTGAAAAGCAGTCTATAGGACTAGCAAATTTCATCGGCGGCATCACCTTTAGCTGCGGTCTCATGATGGTCGTTTTCTACGGCGGACATTTATTTACGAGCTCGGTTTTAAGCGGCGTTAGCGCGTATGAAGGCAAGCTAAATTTAGGCAAAACCATTAACTACTGGGCGATCGTTTGGGTTTTTAACTTCGTCGGCGGCGCGCTAATTGCTTATATGTATTATTACTCGGGCTTACCGCTAAAATACGACGGCTATATCTTGCAGCACTTCGTACCGGCCGGTATCGGCAAGATTACGGCGCCGTTTCACGAGCTGTTTATCCGCGGTATCTTTTGTAACGTGTTTGTCTGTATGTCTATTTGGACTGCGACCAGCGAGAGCAACCTTGCGGGTAAATTCTTTGCGATCATGTGGATGATCGGCGCGTTTGTCGCATGCTCTATGGAGCACTGCGTGGCAAATATGTTCATCATCACCGAAGCTATCATCTCTAAAGCTCACTATATAGCAGCAAGCGGCGGCGACGTCAATGCAGCAGCAGCGTTGCTCCACACTACGGCCGATAAGCTAGATGTGCTAAATTGGGGTAACTTCATAGGTAAAAACCTAGTTCCGGTTACGCTAGGCAATATCTGCGGCGGTCTTTTCTTTGTGGGACTGGTTGGATTTATGGCGAATAAATTCGACATGAAAAAGAAGTAATTCCCCATAAATGAACGGATTTTAAAAGTAGTTTTTGATTAAGGCGCTCGGTCACATACTACATGTATGCTCCCGTCACGCCTAATCAAAAACTATTTAAACTACGCCTATTCTGTCTTGAATATTTATTACATAGCTTACTAAATTTACAAATTTAACTACATTAAATTTAAAAACTCAAATTTAGCGTTTTTGCCGTGCGGTTTTTGGTATGTAAATTTAAATTTTAGTTCGTATAGCTTTGCAGCTTTTCATAATCCACTATCAAAAATTCATGCGGCGTTATGCGTCTGATGATGTCGTCTTTGATTAGTTCGTTAAAGGCCGTGCTTGCGCTTTGGCGTTTGAGTCCGACGAAGCTTGAGAGCACCTTTAGCGAAAAGGGTAAAAAGACGTAGTGGTAGCCGTTTTGCGTCAAATTTTGCTCGGCGGCGAGCTCGATGAGAAAGTTTGCTATGCGCCCCTTTGCGCTTTCAAAGAGTATCGATTTTATGATCTGGCGCTGCAGCAAGGAGATGTTTACGAGCGTATCGGCGTATGCTTTGGCAAATCTCTCGTTTTTTAGCAGCTCGCCCATATCGCTCGCGTCGATCGAGTAGATCTCGCTGTCCTCCAGGATCTCCAGCACGCACACGTCGTCCACGATCGAGATGTTGTCTTTTTGTAGATGATAGACGATAAACTCCTCGCCGTCCTCGAAAAACGAGAGCTTGCCCGAGCCGCTTTTAAGTATCACGACTTTGATGGATTCGGCGTAGATCGTAGCGCCTTTGGCCAGAAACTCGCGGTTAAATTTAGCAAGCTCGTTTTGATCCAAAACGTCTAAAATATCGGTCTCGAGTAGGCCTAGTCGTGATTTTTTCAAGTTTATCGTTTCTTATGATTATTATTTGGCGATTATTTTATCTTAAATATTTTTAAAGTGTATTAAATTTTGATCAAGCTTTGGGTGATTACTCTGCTGGTTTTGCATATTTGCGCCGCGGTAAAAAGCGAGCTGTAAAATTTGGGCGGCAAATTTAGCCCGTTCTGAGGCTAAATTTTATAAAATAGCTCAAAATTTAAGGACGAAAAATGTTTAACGGACTGATTAGGGAGATCGCGCAGGTTGCGAGCTATTCGCAAAATACTCTGCGACTAAAAGCCGCATACCGCCCAAATTTAGGCGATAGCGTCGCGGTAAACGGCGCTTGTCTTAGCGTGACGCAGCTGCACGCAGACGGCTTTAGCGTGGAGCTTAGCGCCGAGACTAGAGCGCACATCGCGACGGAAAATCTGCGCGGACGCGTGCATATTGAGCCAGCGATGCGGTTAGCTGACCGCGTGGACGGGCACCTACTACAAGGCCACGTAGACGCTATCGGCGAGGTCGCGCGTATCGAGCGGCGCGAAAACGGGGTCGATTTTTATATAAATTTGCCCTCTGGCGTCATGCCTTTGATGGCGAACAAAGGCAGCATCGCGGTCGAGGGCGTGAGCCTCACGATCAACGAAGTTTTGCCCGCAGGCGTGCGCCTCACGATCATCCCGATCACGTTTCGCGAGAGCTTGTTTGGTGAGTTTGAGCCGGGACGCCGCGTAAACGTGGAGAGCGACCTGCTCGCGCGCTACGTAGCTAGGCAGCTGGAGTTTGGCCGCGGTGCCAAAAATGACGGAAAAAGCGAGATCAGCTGGGACGAGTCGCAGCATATCGCGAGTCTTTATTAGGCCTGATGGGTTAAATTTAGCGAAAATGAAGCGGGAAATTTTAGACGTAGTTTTTGAAAGCGAGCGCTTGAAGCTTGGCTTTACGACGCGGTTTGGCGGCGTGAGCGAAGGCGCGTACGAGGGGCTAAATTTGGGTGATCACGTCGGCGACCTGCCCGCAAACGTAGCTAAAAATCGCGAAATTTTAGCCGCTGCGCTTGGTATTACGTCTCGCAATCTAAAATTTATGCGTCAAATTCACTCAAATCGCGTGGAAATTTTGCGAGATTTAGGGGATGAGCTGCCGTCTTGCGACGGCGTGATAACGGCGCTTAGAGGCGTTACGCTTTGCATTTTGGTCGCCGACTGTTCGCCCGTTTTGATCGCGGACGAGAGGCGGGGCGTGGTTGCCGTCGTGCATGCGGGCAGAGCGGGCGTAACGGGTAAAATTTGCACGAATGCACTCAGTCTGATGAAAAGCGAGTTTGGCTGCGAGGCGAGCGATCTGCGCGTATTCGTCGGCGCAAATATCAAGGCGCGAAACTACGAGGTGGGAGAGCTTGATCTTGGCGAGTTTAACCGCTATAAAAAAGATGGCAAATTTGACATGGAGACGGCCTTGCGGGACGAATTTGCCGCGCTTGGCGTAGGGCGAGCGGAGTTTGATCCGCGCTGTACGTTTGAAATGCAAGAGTTGTTTTCATATCGCAGAGATGGCGTCACGGGGCGATTTTGCGGTTTTGCGATGAATAAAATCTTGCCAAAATAGCCGTACGGGCTCTAAATTTGGGCGCCGACGAGAGTGAGGCTCGGCAAGTTTAGTTAAAATTTCATTTATGTTTATCAAAAAGGGCTAAAATTTAAACTGATACCTCATAAAAAGGAGCCCAAATGAGAAAAATTTTACTTTGTTTGATTGTTGCGGCGAGCATGCTTTTTGCGGCGCAAACAAGATCCTCAAACGAGATGACCGGTGCCCCTGCGAGCGCGCCTGCAAATTCGGCAAATAAGCAGTTTGAAGACGCGTTAGCGATGTACCGAGTCTCGGATTTTAGCGAGGCGGCGAGACTGTTTAATCTAGCGTGCGAGGGCGGACACGCGCGTGCCTGCTACGATATAGGCGCGATGATCGCTAGCGGCAAGGTCGCGGCGAAGCAGCCCGGGACGGCGGCTAGATTTTACGAGCGAGCGTGCAAAATGGGCGACAAGCTGGGCTGCTACGCGCTAGCGTACGCGTGCCAGACGGGTGCCGGCATAGCAAAAGATGAAGCTCGGGCGTACGAGCTCTATAAAAACGCATGCGAGCTTGGGCTAGCTAAAGGCTGCAACGAGGCGGGCTTTATGAGCGAGCGCGGTATGGGCGTAAACGCGGACGTCAAAGCCGCGGTTAAATTTTACGAAAAAGCGTGCAAGATGGGGCTAGAGGTCGGCTGCGAAAACGCTAAAATCTTAAAGCGTTAGACTCGGCTAGCGGCTAAAATTTAACTCGGTTGCGCGTTCTTGTTTTGCAGGGTGCGCGCCGAGTTTAAATTTGAGCTAAAATTTACTGCAAATTTTTTATAATAACCCTAAAAATCCACTAAAAATCGAGAAAAATGCCATACGAAAATTTTAAATCAAAAAATCCTCTCGCGGCAAAAATCGCCGCAAATGCGAGAAAATTTGACGTCCAGACGCTGCAAAACGAGGATCTCGTAAATTTGCTTTTAAACGAGAAAAAGATCGAAATCTCGGACGAGCAAAAAGAGGCCGCCAGGCGCGTATTTACTGGACTAATGAAGATAGAAGAGAGCGTGCAGCTAAGCGGATAGCCGGCTAAATTTGACCTCTTGCTAAACCTACAAAAATAAACCTTAAGCATCGCCCAAGCTGTAGCCTCTCCGACCAAAGCCGAAATATCTGCTTTTTATCAAATTTGATGTAAAATGACGGCGTGACATCGCAGTCAAAATAAGCCAGAAAACGTAAATTTACAATCAAAAACTCAAAGCAAAGGAGAAAATATGCTGTTACTTAAAAATGCCGATCTATACGCGCCAGAACACGTCGGCAAGAGCGACATTTTGCTCGGCGGAGGTAAAATTTTAGCCGTTTCCAAGAGGCTTGATTTTCGTATTGAGGGACTTGAGGTTTACGATCTAGAGGGTAAAATTTTAGCGCCTGGGCTCATCGATCAGCACGTGCACATCACGGGTGGCGGCGGCGAGGCGGGCTATCACTCTCGAACGCCCGAAATAACGCTATCTGGGATCATCCGCTACGGCACGACGACGGTCGTGGGGACGCTGGGTACGGATGGGTGCACGAGGAGCCTCGAAAATCTCTACTCAAAGGCCAAAGCGCTTGAATACGAGGGCATTTCGACCTTCATCCACACAGGCTCTTATGCGCTGCCTAGCGTCACATTTACTGGCTCCGTCACGCGCGATCTGGTGCTCATCGACAAGGTCATCGGCTGTAAGATCGCGATGAGCGACAACCGCGGCAGCTACCCGACCGCGCAGGAGCTAATTAGGACCCTGACGCAGATACGCATCGGCGGCATGATCTCGAAAAAAGGCGGCGTGCTGCATATGCACATGGGCGGGCTCGCGGATAAATTTGACCTGATTTTTGGCGTGATCAAGGACTATTCGTTCCCGGTTAATTACTTTTCGCCGACGCACTGCGCGCGGACAAAGGAGCTTTTTGACGAGGCGATCAAATTTCAAAAAATGGGCGGCTATATCGACATCACGAGCGGCGGAAGCCAGTTTATGCCGCTTCACGAAGCCATCGCCTACGGGCTTGCTAACGGGCTAAATTTAGAGCGCCTAACGATGAGCTCGGACGGCAACGGCAGCGTACCTAGATTTGACGAAAACGGCGCATTGGTCGGCTACGGCTGCGCTTCGTGCGAGACGAATTTAGAAGTCATTCAAGCCTGCGTGAAAAATAAAATCCTAACCATCCCGCAAGCGCTAAGTATGATGGGTAAAAACGTCGCAAAATACCTAAATTTAAGCGGTAAAGGCGAGATAAAAGTAGGCTTTGACGCTGATTTTGCGGTATTTGACGAAGTTCTAAATTTAGATAGCGTTATCGCGAAAGGGGAGTTTTGCGTGAGAGAGAACAAGCTCGTGAAAAAGGGATTTTTTGAGTGAAAATCATTAGTGCGTAAATTTCGCCGACACGCTGAAATATGTAGTCGGTTTTACCGCTGTGGCCTATTTAGCTTTTACATGTCGAAGCTTGTTGCGTTTATGTAAAATTTGATCCAAAAACGGAAACTATATCCGGAGCGGAAAAACTCCGCTCCACTTAAGATTACGCGTTAGTTATCTGGATATAGTTTATTCCGCCCTCGGTTACCGAGTTAGCGTTTAACAAGTCAAAATTTGAGATACCTGCTAGTTTAACTAAGTTATCGTTAGCATCTAAGGCCTTATTGCTGTTAGCGTCTCTTACTAGATACGTATCGTTACCGTAGTATACCGCATAGATAGTATTTGCCACTGTAGAGCTTAGACTACCTAGCGCATCGTTTATAGCCGTTTTTAGATCGGCTCTGCCGTCTACGTTTAGAGATATTTTTTGCAATGTAGCCGCGCCTGAGCTACCTAAGCTTATCTTATCGCCTCTGTTTGCATCGGTTATCGTTATGTACTTGCTAGCGCTAGCATCTGTCGTGGAAGCTCCTAGATTAAACGTATCATTGCCCGCTCCGCCGCTGATTTCAAATTTCTTATTAGCCGACAAAGTAGTTGTTACGATAGTATCGTCTCCGACTCCCAAATTTACGACTACGTCTTTGTTTTGCTGCGTCAGGAAACTAACCTTATCGTCGCCTGCGCCGGTATCTATAAATTTTAGATTTACGGAGCTGATGTTAAGTTCGTCTTTGGTTTTTGAACCTAGGATAGTAGCTACTTTTTCATTATAGACCGCATTATCGGTTTCGATTTTTGTTTTTCCGCTTTTGTTTTCATATTCGCTTAAATCTATTGTTTTTAAATCAAAGCCTCTTAGCCATATTATTTCAAGATCGGAATTTTCTCCTGCTGCTATGAGGCTGTCTGGATTCGTTATGCCGCCTTTTATTTTTAAGACTTCCATATCTCCGCCGGCATAAGAATATATAGATCCCTTTACGTTTATTATATCTATTATATACTCTTTTATCTCCGGAGCAACCGCATCAATAACAAATGAGCTAACGGCATTACCGGCATGTGCCTTAATAGTAACTCCTTTACGTGCGCCTATGCTAACAAATGGACCGCTTGCAGGCGTTATCGGAGAAGACATATTTGACGCATCCAAGGTAATATAATCGCCGCCGATGCTGTGTAGCGTTACATTTTGCAAATAATTGTTTGTTCCTGTATTTATGAAGACATCCTTTCCGTGGATAACTGGCAAATTTAGTTCTCTTAGATTATTTGCATTAATCGTAACATTATTATTTCCGTTTATATGGCCTTTAAACATAGCCGTAGACTCAATACCGTTACCCTTGACATCTATATTGATATCGCCTTCCGCCCATATACTTTTTACTTCTAGCGTCTTTTGTCCGTAAGCTTTAAAATTTACGTTTTTAACCTCGACATGGTCTGTTACGTGACCGCTTACTCTAGTACCGATACCATACTTATAGGTTGAATCCTCTGTCCCTATCTTTACGCTAGCATCTGCTACGTTCGTATTTAGGTTTATGTTTACATCGCTTTTCTTGCTGTTATCATTGGTATTAAATCCTCTTAGCCAGCCTATATCGATGGTTTTTTGATTATTTGCCGTTATGTCGATATTTCCGCCTAAAGACTCGTAGTTGGCTAGCTTTAGAGTGGAATCTGTTATACCTGAAGCTGCGTTAGCGTTTATTTTTAGGTTCTTTGCTTTTACAGCTACATGCGTTTCATCGATGCTTATAGGACTAGGTTGATAGCCTATCTCTGTGGAGGCGCCAGCTACGGTTGAGGTCGTATTAAATTTAGCATCTCCGCCTACGTTAATCTTTTCCCAATCAGTTATCGGGCTAAAGACCGTTATCGGCGTTACGCTCATTTTGAGTGTTTTATAGCCGCTAGCGTTTACGTTTAGATTGCCAGTGATATCTAAATTTCCGTTAGTTCGTATAATGCCGTCTGTTATATCGGAATTTGCGCTATGGTTTAAAGAGAAATTCCTAGCCTTTATGCCACCTGTTACGCTAGTATCGGTCGATACGGTCTCTTTGGCGTAGATTGCGCTCGACCCCTCCTGAGTAAATTTACTAGTTAGACTTACATCCCCCGCCGCGGTTATATTTCCTACGGTTAACGTTTTTTGTCCTACGGCGCTTACGGTTACGTTGTTTACCTTTTTATCGTTATCTCTATCTCCTATCTCTCCGTACGTTACCGTAGAGTCCTCTTTATCCGTAGTAGATACTAGGCTTACGTCTCTAGTAGTCATTATATATTCGCCATTAGCTACGCTTAAATTCTTTAATCCTTCGGCTTTTAAAGAAATATCTTGAACGCCTTGAAGAGGAACCGGAAGATAGGTCTTATCGCCTACTGCTCTAAGAGTTACGCTAGTGTCGTCTCCGGTACCTTTTAGATTGATTTTACTGATGCCGCTTAGCTTATTGTTTATAGTATAGTCTCCCTTTGTCTCTACGTTTAGAGTCTTTAGGTTGTAGGCATTCGTATCGTGGCTTCCCGAAGCGTTTGTCGCCGTAATATTAGCCGTTATATCTTTGTCCGTCTTATTTACTACGTTTAGCGTTTCAAGAGCAAGTACGTTGTTTATATTTTGAGAAAAAGTACTACCGTTGGCCGTGGTGTTTTCTAGGGTAAAGTCTAGCTCTTTTACGGTATCCGAGGCCACGCTTGCCGTAGTAGTACCTTGGCTTGCTGGTACGTCGCTAGCGTTGGCTACTTTTACGTTTAGCTTTTCGGTTCCGTTTGCGGTTATGCTACCGTTACCTTTTTCTATAACGAAATCTCTTATATCGGTACTATTGTTTATAGTTACGTTTGTAGAGTTGGTAGCTTTTGCGTTTACTTTTGCTATCTTAGAGTTAAGTATATTTACGGTAGCGCTAGTTCCGTTAATACCAAGCTCGGTTATCTCTTGCGCTCTTGTAAAGTCTAGTACTGAAGCGTTGGTGTTGATATTTAGTACTTCCACTCCCGTCATCTCTACGTGCTGGTTTCCGTTTATAGCGTCTATGAAGTTTACCGTATCCTTGCCGGCTCCTCCGTCGATAGGTATGATTCTTCCGCTGGCTCCGGTTACGTTAAACAAGTCGTCTTGTCCGCTGCCTTTTATGCTTTGAACGTATCCGTTGGCTTTTACGTTTGCAATTAGTTTATTGCCTTTATATTCGGTAGCGTCAAAGCTATATAGTCCGCTCGTAGTATCTACCGTTAGATCAGCCGTTCCTTTTATATGCATAGTCTTTATGCTTGCAACTTGATCCGGTTGTCTAATCGTATTTGATGTAAAATTAGTTAGCTTGCTAGCTCCTCCTACGGCGTTAATGGTTAGAGCTTCTATATGGTCTCCGTTAACGGTAGTTATGTTTATTCTAGCGTCTTTATCCATGTTTACATTATTTACGACGATTTCCTGGTTATCGTTGCTTCCGGCTAGTACGTCGGTATTATAGATTAGATTTAATCTTCCCGTATCGCCGTTTCCGCTTAGTTTTAGATCGTTGACTAAAAGTTTTACTTTGTTCTCCGGGTTAATAACGTCTACCTTATTCTCGCCGTTTAAGGTGATGGTTTCTAGGTTGTGGATATATTTAGTGTCAAATCTTAAATCGCCGTTGGTCTTGTTGGTCAAATTTAGATTCTCTATATTTTTAACCTCTCCGGTTCCGTTAGTCATTCCGTAGAAGTTAGTGTATAGATCTAAATTTAAAGTATCGTTTCCGCCTTTGCCGTCTAGCTTATCGGTAGCTTTAAACGTAGTTTGTCCTACGGTAGCAGATACGGCTCCGTTAAATACGTCTGATTTGCCTGTTCCGCTTACGTCGTTAGCGTCTGCTGAAAGATTGTGGATAGTAGGAGCTATAAGAGCGTCTATTTTTGCTTTTTGCTCGTCTAGGTTGGTATTATTAGTAGTCGCTATTATATCTTGGAATAAAGAGTAGTCGTACGCTCCGGTTTGATCGGCCGGAATATCTGCTATCTTCTCGGCCATATACTGAGAGATGGCTGTTTTATTTTCAAATACCTTAGCGGCTACCGGGTCTGCCGCTTTTGCTATAGCAGAAGTAGCTACTTCAAATAACTTAGCTACCGTATCTCCTCTGGAGTTACCTAGTTGAATGTGTTTTACCCAGGCGTTAATACCGTCCGGATCTTGAGAATAATCTTTACCTAAGATATTTTTATAGAGCATCTCCACGAAATCTCTATCGTGATCTATGCTGCCGTTAAAATAGGCTAGTGCCGCCGGAGAAGATAGCATGTCGTTAGCCATCTTAGCTATCGTACTGTTTGCTCCCGCGTTTACCCACGCGTTAAAGCCTGCGCCTTCGGGTGCGCGGTTAAATAACGCTACGTAAAGCTGTGCTACTTGCGCTTGTGTTACTGCCATTGAGGACTCCTTTTGGTTTACTATGTTTTATTTTGATTTATTTAATAAAATTTTGAATCAGGTGGTTTGGTTTGCAATCGGCATTGTATTAAACGTTCGGATTATAGCAAAAAAACCGTTATATTTGATTAAAAATATATGAAAAAATTATTTTTTGATTTTTTATATTGAAGCTTTATTCGATCTTGATCAATATATTAAATTTAGCTTTAATTCAGTTATTTTTAAATATAATCCAAGCTTCAATTCACACACACCAGTCCTAAAATTTGGTTGCGTTTGTCAAAAACAAATGTTAATGGGTGTGGAGGAGAAACCTAAATTTCGGGGCAACCCACAAGGAGAAAACTCATGGTAACAATGAGAGATTTGCTAGAGTGCGGCGTTCATTTCGGACACCAAACACGCAGATGGAATCCGAAGATGAAAAAATTCATTTTCGGCGAGAGAAAAGGTATCTATATCATAGATCTACAAAAAACTATCCGCTACTTCCGCTACACTTATAACATCGTTCGCGACGCAGCTGCAGAGGGCAAGACTATACTTTTCGTAGGCACTAAAAAGCAAGCCGGCGCAACTTTAAAAGAGTATGCTGAAAAATGCGGCATGCCGTACGTAAATCACCGCTGGCTAGGCGGCATGATGACGAACTTCGGCACTATCCGCCAATCTATCCGCAAGCTCGAAGTAATCGAGGCTATGGAAGAAGACGGCTCTATAAATTTACTAACTAAAAAAGAAGCGCTAATGCTTCGCCGCAAAAAAGAGAAGCTTCTAGCGTCTCTAGGCGGTATCAGAAACCTAAAAACCGTGCCTGATATGATTTTCGTCATCGACACCGTAAAAGAAAAAATCGCCGTTCAAGAAGCTAACCGCCTAAAAATCCCTGTCGTAGCTCCGATCGATACAAACTGCGATCCTGACGTTATCGACTTCCCGATCCCTGGCAACGACGACGCGATCCGCTCTGTTCAGCTTTTCTGCCAAGAGATGGCCGAGGCTATCATCGAGGGACGCTCTCAGCTTGAAAAAGACGGCGGCGAGCAAGAAGAAGGCAAAGAGGCTGTAAGCCAAGCCGAAAAAGACGCAGTCGTAAACGAGGCTGTTAACGAAGACTTCTCTGAGGACTTCAGCGAGGACGAAGAGTAATGGAAATCAGCTCACAAATGGTAAAAGAGCTCCGCGAATCAACCGGAGCGGGAATGATGGACTGCAAAAAGGCGCTAGCCGAAGCTAATGGCGATATGGAAAAAGCTGTCGATATATTGCGCGAAAAAGGTCTAGGTCAAGCTGCTAAAAAAGCTGACCGCCTAGCTAGCGAGGGGCTTGTGAGTGTTGTTGTTTGCGATCACTGCAAAACCGCGACCATCAGCGAGATAAACTCTGAGACTGACTTCGTCGCTAAAAATGCTCAGTTTCAAAATTTGACCAAAGACACTACGGCACACATCCAGACAAATTTGATAAAAGACGTCGAGAGCCTAAACGCAAGCGTTATCAACGGCGTTAAATTTGAGGATTATTTCAAAAGCCAGATCGCTACTATCGGTGAAAATTTGGTCGTTCGCCGCTTTGAAACTATAAAAGCGGACGATAAAGGCGTAGTAAACGGCTATGTGCACTCAAATGGCCGCGTAGGCGTGCTTATCGGTCTAGCTTGCGAAAGCGCAGAAATCGCTAACAAAGCGGCTGAATTTGCAAGAAATTTGTGCATGCATGCAGCTGCTATGAAACCAAGCGTTATAAGCTATAAGGACCTTGATAAAGATTTTGTCGAGAAGGAATTTGTCGCACTTCGCGCAGAACTTGAAAAAGATAACGAAGAGCTAAAACGCCTAGGCAAGCCGCTTCACCACATCCCTGAGTATGCAAGCCGCTGCCAAATAGGCGATGCAGAGCTTGCTAAGGCAACAAAAGCAATTGAAGAAGAGCTAAAAGCCGAGGGTAAACCTGAGAAAATTTGGGACAAAATCATCCCTGGCAAGATCGATAGATTTTACGCCGATAACACCGTTTTAGATCAGCGCCTTACGCTACTTGGACAGTTTTACGTAATGGACGATAAAAAAACTATCGAGCAAGTCGTTGAAGAAAAAGGCAAAGAGCTAGGCGGCAAGATCGAAGTAGTAAAATACGTTCGCTTCGAGCTTGGTGAAGGCTTAGAGAAGAAAAACGAAGACTTTGCGGCCGAGGTTGCGGCGCAAATAGGCTAAATTTATGGAAATCTTAAAGGGCGTAAATCTAGGCTTTGCGTATGATTATACGCTCTTTGAGAATGTAAATTTAAGCGTAAATGCCGGCGGCAGCTGCGCTATAACGGGCGTTAGCGGCTGCGGCAAATCAACCATACTCCATATACTTTCTACTCTTTTGCGACCGAAAAACGGCGAAGTTATCTACGGGGGCAAATCGCTTTACGACCTATCGGCAAACGAGCTTTTGCGTATCCGCAGATTTGATTTTGGTATTATTTTCCAGGCGCACTATCTTTTTAAAGGCTTTAGCGCGCACGAAAATATTGAGCTAGCCTCCGTTTTATCTGCTCAGAAAATCGACGATGAAATTTTGGCAAATTTAAAAATAGACGGCGTAATGAATCAAAAAGTAGGCGAGCTAAGCGGCGGACAGCAGCAGCGCGTCTCAATCGCTAGAGTGCTTTGCAAAAAGCCGCGCGTGATATTTGCCGACGAGCCTACGGGAAATTTAGACAAACAGACCGCAAATGAAGTGATGCAAACGCTGTTTAACTACATCAAGGCAAACGATGCGGCGCTGGTTTTAGTCACTCACGACAACGAGCTTGCGCAAAGATGCGACGAAGTTTACCGCCTCGAAGATAAAAAATTCTCTTTAATTTCTCCCGAGCTTATTTAAATATTTTTACAGCAACGATTTGCCAAATTTATGGCTTAAAATTTAAGCTCAAATTTGTGAGCTATTTTTTGAGTTTAAATTTATCGCAAACCGCCTAAAGCGACCAATTCTGAAAGAACAAAATTTATGATCAAATTTAGTCTCGTAGCCGTATTTTATAAAGCGTAGCGATTTTTTAAATTTACCCCCCCCCCCCCCCCCCCGGCAAACTAAAATTTAGCCCAAAACAAAAGCTAAAAGCGATCGCCAAATTTAAACCTCTTAAATTTGAAAAACAACAACTGCACGCAAAAAAATTTGGCAGATAAAGCGGCATTTTGTAGCCCTTGATCACGCCCAAATTTCCACACATTTTCATCTGTCTTTCAAATTTACCGAATTTTCAAGGATTTAACTCTAAAATAACGGCATTTAAATTTAAAACGAAAGAGTCCGGTGGAGCTAGTCGAGTTTTTTGCGCCCGAGCGCGTCATCACCTTCATGCTGTTGTTTGCGCGTATCGGCGGGCTGATGCTATTTTTCCCGTTTTACGGGCACGAGCAGATCCCTATGAGCGTCAAGACCGCATTTTCGTTTTTGCTCACGCTATTTTTGTTTCCGCTTGCCAGTATCAAAAGCGGCGAGATTTACTATTTAGCCGTAGAGATCGTGAGCGAGGCGGCGCTGGGGGTTTGCGCCGGGCTGCTGCTTCATATCGTTTTTGCCAGTTTGCAGCTAGCAGGTGAGCAGATCTCGATGATAATGGGTTTTTCGATGGCTTCGGTACTGGATCCACAGACTGGCCTTAGCTCGCCCGTGATCTCAAATATCATAAATTTCCTCGCACTCATGACATTTTTGGCCTTTGACGGGCATCATTTGATCCTACTTTTTATCTCAAATTCCCTCACGCACGTTCCGTTAGGCGGCTTTTACCCGAGCCCCGATATCGTGCAGTACGCCTCAAAATCCATGATAAATTTGTTTACTTTTGGATTTATCATTTCCTTCCCGATTTTGGCGCTTTCGCTGCTTTCGGATCTGATTTTCGGTATGCTGATGAAGACCATGCCGCAGTTTAACCTGCTAGTGGTTGGCTACCCGATCAAGATCACGATCGGCTTTGCCGTGCTGATCGCGATACTAGCTGGCATGATGGAGCTTTTTAGACAGCTTGTGCTTCGTGTTATCAACGACCTTCCGTCGCTATTTTTCTAAAACTAAGCTTGAAGTAATGGAAAATGTTTTAAAATACGTTTTTTAGGTATAAAAAGGAGAATTCGTGAAAATCGTTCTTGTAAACGCCAATCCCGCGGTATCGCGTTTGGCGACGCTGGCTCTTAGCAAAATGGGTTACGAATACGTCGAGATCGGCGATGTAGGCGAGCTTGGCGGCGTTTTTGACGTGCTTATCTTGGATAGTGATATTGATGTAAAAGAGACGAACCTAAAAGAATTCGCAAATAAAATTTTATACCTTTCCTCTAAAAATTCTCCGACCTTTGAATATGCCGACAGGATACTGCCAAAGCCGTTTTTACCGACGGAATTTATAACTATCGTGGAGGATCTGGCGAGCAAAACAAAGAGTGCCGAGCAGCCTGTTGCGACAAATAATAATGAAACTGCGGAAGTGTCGGTCGAGGGATTTGAGTTTATAGATGATCCGACTGAGGATGTCTTTGAAGACGAGCTGATGGAGGCGGACGCAAGCGAGTTTAAGCTAGATGACGAGTTTGAGGATGATTTGCAAGGGGCGCCAGTCAAAGATGGCGCCTTTGACGAGCTAAACGAGATCGTAAAAGCAATCGACGATATGGACGAGCTAAGCGAGAAGCTCGAAGGCAATGAGCTGGATTTAGACGACGCGAACGATGAGCCGACGGAGTTTGAAATCGCTGCGAAAGACGATAAATTTGATGAGCTTTCTACTGATTTGGATATGCCGGATGAGCTTATGGATATCAAATTTGAAACGGCGGACGAGCCTGAACTCGGCGCAACGGAGCTTGTTGCAGACGGCGAAGATAAGCATGAAGAGACTCAAGATAAATTTGAGCTTGATTTTGACGGTAGTATCGAGGATATCAAACATCAAATCGACGAAATAGACAAGATGGACGAACTATCTGAAAATTTGGATACTGACGACGAACCTTTGGATACTAAATTTGAGGCGGCGAACGAGCCTGATATAGCCGAGTTTGTCGATATGGATAGCGCGGACGAGCCTGAAGCTGTGCAAAGCCTTGAGCAAGCGGAAAATGACGATAAATTTGCAATAGAAGAAGCTGAGGAGCAAGAGGATATCTTCGCCGATATGGATATGAAATCCGACGAGCCAGATGAGCAAGAGGTGCAGGTCAAAAATAGCGCTTTGGGCGATGAGTTTTTGCTAGACGATATAGACGTAGCGGGCGAGGCGGAGAAAGAGGATCTTGCGAGCGAAGAAAATTTGACGCAAGATGTTTTAGATGATGAGCTTGCGGATGATATTTTTGCCGCAGAGGAGCAAGGCGAGACGGAAATAAGCTCCGAGCAAGAAGAACAAGAAATCGGCGAGCCTGAAGCCCTACAAAACGAGCCTGAAATAGCGCAGGAGCTTGATCCGAGCGAGTACGGCGATATCGAGCAAATTAGCGAAAAAGATATGGCCTTGGCGCTTAATGAGAGCGGATTTGATAGCGGCGAGGCGGCGGATTTAGGCTCGCACAAATCTCAAACGGCCTCAAAAATAGACGAGCTTAAGGCTCAAATTTCAGACGCCGTGGCTAAAAATCTAGAAAATTCGTTGCAAGACGGCGAGCTGCGAGAAGCTCTAAAAAATCTCAACATAAAAATCAATATAAGCTTTGAGGAAAAGTAGTTGAAGGGGCAAATTTTAATCGTCTCGGGCCCTAGCGGTAGCGGCAAGAGTACGCTTTTAAGTCGTCTTTTAAAAGAGGAAAACGATCTTTATTTTTCGATCTCAAGCACCACAAGAGCGCCGAGGCAGGGCGAGGTCGAGGGCGTGAATTATTATTTTATAGGCGAAGACGAGTTTAAAAAAGGCATAGACGCGGACGAGTTTTTGGAGTGGGCGTGCGTGCATGGCAACTACTACGGCACCTCGCTAAAGCCCGTTTTAAAGGCGCTTAAAGAGGGCAAAATAGCTATTTTTGATATCGACGTGCAAGGCTTTAATATCGCAAAA
Organism: Campylobacter showae; assembly: GCF_900573985.1. Taxonomy (NCBI): domain Bacteria; kingdom Pseudomonadati; phylum Campylobacterota; class Epsilonproteobacteria; order Campylobacterales; family Campylobacteraceae; genus Campylobacter; species Campylobacter showae. The sequence continues at coordinate 840,570 of NZ_UWOK01000001.1, forward strand.
TCAAAATTTGCCCAAAATATCACCTCCGTTTTTATCACGACGGCTAGCAAAAACGAGCTAAAATCAAGGCTGCAAAATCGCGGCACCGACAGTGCGGAAACTATCGAAAAGCGCCTGATAAACGCAGTCGGCGAGATGGAGCATATCTTAGAGTACGATTATTTTTTGATAAACGACGACTTGCAAAACTGCTATGAAAATTTGCGCGGGATTTTGCGCTCTATGCGCCTAAAAACGTCAAATTTAGACGCAAAAGAGATTATTAACAAATGGAATAATTGATAAAATTATGCTAATATAACGAAAATCAAAAAGGAGAAAAAATGGGTCCAAGCGTCCAACAATTGCTTATTATTTTACTTATCGTGGTCTTGCTTTTTGGAGCGAAAAAGATCCCCGAGCTCGCAAAAGGCCTAGGTAAGGGAATAAAGAGCTTCAAATCGGAAATGGAAGACGATAAAAAAGCCGAGAACGTAGAAAAAGTAGAAGAGAAAAAAGAAGAAACCGCAACCGCCGCAAAGACTGAAGATACGGCTAAAAACGCGTAAGGAAAGGCGTTGAAAAAAAGCGTAATAAACGAGATAAAAGGCGCCGTGGACTTTGACTTTGCGCTGGAAAAGCCAAAAGATAAGGGCTTGGCGCACTATGCGATGCCTACTTTTAGCCTGGCAAAACAGCTCAAAAAATCCCCCGTAGCCATAGCCGCCGAGCTAGCGTCTAAATTTGAAAATAGCGAAGTTTTCGAGGCGACGGCGCTAAACGGCTATATAAATTTTAAATTAAAGCCGGGCTTTTTAGATAAATTTGCCTCTGCTAGCCTTGCGAGCCCGAGCGAGTTTGCAAAAGGCGGCGGAACTAGCGGCGAGAAAATTTTGCTCGAGTACGTCAGCGCAAATCCGACTGGTCCGCTTCACATCGGGCACGTTAGAGGTGCGGTTTTTGGCGATACGCTAGCTCGCGTTGGGCTTCATATCGGCGAAAATATCGCTACCGAATACTACATCAACGACGCAGGCAATCAAATCGAGCTTCTAGGCACGTCCATATCGCTTTGGGCGCGTGAAAATCTGTTCGGCGAGAGCGTGGCGTATCCGGAGAAATTTTACCGTGGCGACTATATCGAGCCTATCGCAAAAGAGGCGCTAGAGAAATTTGGCAAAGAGATATTTTACGACGAGAGTCGAAATCTCGAACTTGCCGAGTTTGGCAAGGATAGAGTGCTGGTTTTGATCAAGCAAAATTTAGCCGATGCGCAAATTTTCATCGAGAACTGGGCTAGCGAAAAGAGTTACTACGACAAACTCTCCCTCACGCTAGATCGCCTAAAAAACGAGAACGGCATCTATGAGAGCGAGGGTAAAGTCTGGCTAAAATCAAGCGAAGTGGGCGACGAAAAAGATCGCGTCATCGTGCGCGAGGACGGTCGCGGCACCTATCTAGCCGGCGACGTGGTCTATCACGACGATAAATTTAGGCGCGGATTTGATCGCTGCATCAACATCTGGGGCGCCGATCACCACGGCTATATCGCGCGTATGAAGGCGGCGCTACATCTGCTTGGATACGACGAAAACCGCCTTGAGATCATACTTTCTCAGATGGTGAGCCTGCTAAAAGACGGCGAAGCCTACAAGATGAGCAAGCGCGCGGGCAACGTCGTGCTGATGAGCGACGTAGTCGAGGAGATCGGCTGCGAGGCGCTTAGATTTATGTTTCTTAGCAAGCGCTGCGACACTCACCTAGAGTTTGACGTAGACGAGCTAAAACGCGAGGATAGCTCAAACCCGGTATTTTATATCAACTACGCGCACGCTAGGATCAATCAAATTTTCGCAAAAGCGGGCAAAAATGTCGCCGATGTCGCAGGCGTTAAATTTGCAAATTTGAACGAAGACGGCAAGAATTTGCTATTTGAGGCGCTCACGCTAAACGATATCTTAGTCGATAGTTTTAACACGCGCTCGATGAATAAAATTTGCGACTATCTAAAGAGTCTGGCTGCGAATTTTCATAAATTTTACAATGAAAATCGCGTCGTAGGCAGCGAGAACGAAGACGAGCTTCTAAAGCTTTTTGCCGTCGTCGCGCTCTCGATAAAAACGGCTCTAGGGCTAATGGGTATCGCCGCAAAAGACAAGATGTAAGAGTTAAATTTAGTAAATTTAGAAGCGCTTTAAGCGGCGCTTCTTGTTTAAAATAACCCCTTAAAATCCATGAATCTTTCTAAAATTTCCGCCGCATTTTTCTTTATATTTTTGATAGCCATAGAGTATCTCGCCCTCACGCCAGCACAGATAAAACTCATCGAAAACAGCTGGGACAAGGCAAATCATTTCATCGCTTTCGCCGCGCTTTACGTTACTCTGCATTTTGCCTTTTCTAGGTTAAATTTGGGCGCAAAGGTTGCTATTTTGCTAGCTTACGGCATCCAGATAGAAGTAGCGCAGTCGTTTGTGCCGGGCCGTTATTTCAGCCTGCTAGATATCGTCGCGGACGGCATCGGTATAGTTTTGGTATCTTAGCGGTGAGAATTTTGGAGCGAATTTTGAATCGATTTTGGAGTAGATTTTAAGCCAAATTTGACTGATTCGAACTTTTTGCGCCTCACTACATTATCTGCCTTAAGTATAAATTCACCATCAAATTTGCCGCATTTCACTCACTCAAATTTACGGATATCAAATTTGAGCTAGCTAGCATGCTTAAAGCGATAAATTTATAAATAGTCGCTAAAATATGCCCTAAATTTAGCGCCAAGCGACAAGAAAACAGCACAACTCGCGACTAAATTTAAAAGAAAAATCCAAAAACGAAAGAGTAAAAAATGAAATGGCAAGACAGCAGACGAAGCGACAACATCGAAGATAGAAGGCAAAACAGCGTAAACAGCATGGGCTCGCTGGGCGCGCTCATACCGATTATCAGATTTTTGCTGGGCTCAAATATCGGTCGCGTGGTGCTAGTTATCGGCGCAGTGGCGTACTTTATGGGCTTTAACCCTCTCGCGCTGCTTGAGGGCGGCGGCGCGGGCACTCAAAGAGTGGCGTTAGATAGCCCGCAGGAGAAGGAAAAGGTCGCCTTCGTATCTGCGGTGCTGGCTCAGACCGAGGACGTGTGGAGCAAGGTGTTTAAGGCGGGCGGCGCGCAGTACAAGGAGCCTAGCCTAGTGCTTTTTAGAGACGGCGTTTCTAGTGCGTGCGGCACGGCTAGCTCGCAGATGGGGCCTTTTTACTGCCCCGCAGACAAAAAAGTCTATCTTGATCTTAGCTTTTTTGACGAGCTAGAGGCCAAATACAAGGCCGCGGGCGACTTCGCGCAGGCGTACGTGATCGCCCACGAGGTCGGACATCACGTGCAAAATTTACTAGGCACGCTCGGTAAAATAAACGAGCTAAAATCGCGCACCAAAAGCCCTATAGAGCAAAACGCGCTGCAAGTCAAGGTCGAGCTGCAGGCCGACTGCTATGCGGGCGTCTGGGCGCACTACATGGGGCGCTACAACGTGCTAGAAGACGGCGACATCGAGGAGGCGCTAAATGCCGCGAGCGCGATAGGCGACGATGCGCTACAGAAAAAATACCAAGGCCGCGTGACGCCGGATTCGTTCACGCACGGCTCGTCAAAGCAGCGCATGACGTGGTTTAAAAAGGGATTTGAAGGCGGACAGCCAAGCTCGTGCGCGTTTGAGATGTGAATTGACTTTTTGGCCCTGGGCCCTGTTTGGCGAGCGTAAATTTATACTCGGCCGCATTTGGATAAAATTTGAATCCAAGTGCGGCTTTTTTGGACGTCTTTTAGCACAATTCAAATTTAAATTTCCCCGATTTTGAGCAAATTTGGGCGCGGCACGGTTTGCTCGGCGCGCGGCTTGTAAATTTGATGAGGCAAGCGATAAAATCGAAAAAACGGAGCGAAAATGAAAAGAAGAGAGTTCATAAAGGGCGCGGCGACTTGCGCGGTGGGGCTTGCTACGGGAGTAAATTTGTTTGCCGAGCGTACTATCGAGACTAGTGCGGCAAATTTGACGGACGGCGTAGATCTAAGCGGTGCAAAAAACCTCGGCGAGAAGCTTGCCGCCATGACGCCGTATCTCACGCTAAATAATAGAATTTTGATGCCGATCATCGGGCTTAGCGCAGATAAATTTGACGGCTCAAAGGATCAAAACGCGCTGGAGACGGCCCTCGGGCTAGGCTACCGCCTGATCGATACGGAGGGTGACAAGGAGGAGGTCGCGGCTACTGCATTTGCGGCTAGCGACTTAGAGCGCGGTCAGCTGTTTATCCAAAGCTCGGTAAGCGCTCAAAACGCGGACGAAAGTGATATGATAAAAAGCTTTGAACGTTCGCTAAAAAAATTAAATACCGACTACGTCGATCTACTTTTGCTGCACGTGGGGGCGAGCGATGCTAGCTCTGCGTGGCGCGTTTTGCAGAGGCTTTACCGCGAGGGACTTGCGGCTGCGATCGGCATCTGCGACCGTCTCGGAGAATTCGGGATCGAAAATTTAGCCAAAATCGCGCAAGGTAGCGAGGTTAAGCCCGCTGTTTATCAGACGCCTGCGCGCTCCTATCTGCGGCATTTTGTTACGCGAGGCAAGCTTACCGACCATGGCGTGCAGGTGCAGCTACGATATGAGCCTGGCGAGGAGCTAAAAGAGGCTGCGATTGCGCAAATTGGCGAAAAATACAGCAAAACGAGGACGCAAATTATCTTGCGCTGGCTCGTGCAGCACGGTGTCTGCGTTATAGTAAACGCCGGCAGCAAAGAGCGTTTGCTTGAAAATATAGATATTTTCGGCTTTGAGCTAGCGGACGAGGACGCCGCGCAGATAGCAAAACTCTGGCGGAGTTAGCAGGCGAGGCGGATCGCCGCGCTATAAATTTGCTAGTTTGAGAGACGTTAAATTTAGCTACAAAACCTCGCAAATCGCACCCAAAAAGCGAGATAACGCACCTAAGGAAAATCAATGAAAAACTTGGACTACGAGATGCTTAAGGCGGAGTGGCAGAAAGAGTGAAATGAAAAGGGCAAGAAATACGCCAAGGCCGTAAACGATATGGTGGCGTTTGCGGAGGTTCACGGCTGGGATGCCTACAAGGGCGAAGATCCGATTGATGAGCGCGAGGGTATGACGCAGCTTTGCGAGGCGGTTTTTGAGCTGCTAAAGGAGGCTAACGAGCGCGGCGAAACGGCGAAGTTTAGAGCCGATTTTCCGCCCTCAAACGTCATTTTCGATAAAAACTTGAGAAAAAAGCTAAGAGACATCGATCAAATTTGCCCTCTTGGCGGCGAGAACGTCCTTTTTATCGTCTCGCAAAGCGATCCTGAAGGCTGGCGTAAGAAGCTATATCTGCTAGAAGGCGAGCGCGTTAGCGAGGTGGCGGACGACGTCATTGCCGTGGGCAAGTCTAAGCGAAACGAGATTTACGCCCTACTTAGTAGGAGCGAGGTCGAGCTTATAAAAGGCTACGACGACAGGGTCGGCGGCGAGCCTATCGCGAAATTTAGCCACGACTTGGAGCTGACATACGACGAGGCTGAAATTTTACCCTTTAACGACGGCAGCAAGGTGCTTTTGAGCTGCCGCGACGGATTTTTTTTGATCTCGCAAAGCGGCGCGAAGCTCATCCATCCGATCTATGAGGAGCTCTATGGGGACGACGAGGGCAATGTCGCACTCTATATCGACATGGCAAACGCGACGCTCTCAAACGACAACGAGCTAATCGTCGCGGGCGAGCAAGATGGCGATCACGTCCTGATGGATAGCGAGGGCGAGCGGCTGGGCAGCATCGGCGCACAGAGCTCGTATCCGCACTTTTGCCTCTTTAGCGCGGACGATACGCAGCTCATCACAAACTCCTGCCACTTCTACAACGGCGTTACGATCGGCGTGGATAGGGCGGCTCTAAAGCGAGGACTGGAGGTCGAGGCTTATTCGTACGACGAAGAGGGCAAGAAAAATTTCACGCTGATCGACGATGCGATGAGAGTTTACGCGGGCGTAGCGACGGAGGACTTTTGCATCCTCGGCGACGCATACGGCTACATCAAAGCAGTCGGCAAGGACGGGCGTAAAATTTGGCGCCACTACCTGGGCGGCACGATAAAGTCTATGGTGCTAAGCGAGGCCGGGGGCGTGCTATTCGTCGGTACATACGGCGGCAGGCTGCATAAGCTACGCCTCGGCGCGGGCCAAGACAGCCACACGATCGGCAACGGCAACCATAAAGAGGAGTTTAGACTGATCGCTTACGAGGATAAAATTTATCGGTGGTAAAATTTCGCGGCGCACGGTATAGCGGCTCAAATTTTAACGTTTTTAAAATGCCGGTCTTGGCAAGTAAAATGTGGAGCTAAGACAATGCTAAAATTTAAAACAAATTTACCAAATTTGAATATAAAAATCTAAAGTGAAGTATTTTGCCGCTAGGCCGCTCAAATTTGGCTCAAATTTTACGCATCGACAAAAAGCGCGGCGACAAAATTTATGAATCTCATCGCCGCAAATTTATCAGTTGTTAGTCGCCGACCGTATCGGTGTCAAACGTGCCTTCAAGTATGCTTTTGATAAAAGAAACGGTCGCAAAGCGCGCGGCTGGCAAATTTATGAGCGTGTGCGGAGCATTGGGCAAGAGTAAAACTATCGCATTTTTCTTGTCGCCGTAAGCTGCGGCGCAGTTTCCGGCGGCGTTTTCGTTGCCTAGATAGCTATTTTTTTGAGAAAAATATTTATCCTGATCGCTTATTAAATTTAAAACCGGCGTATCATTAAGCGCCGTTTTATGCTCTTTTACGAAGTAGTTCTCCTCGCACGACCAAGAGTTTATAATCTTGCCCAAAAAGTCCTTGCCATCGTATCTGGCTACGGCCACCGCGCCTTCGCTGGTGCCGGCTAAAAATAGTTTGCTCGTATCCGCCCACTCCGTGTTTTTTAGCGCATCCAGGGCGACTTTGATTTCGCTAGAGCGCAGCGAATGGACCTTTTCATAAATTTCCTTATCTGCCGGAGATTTATATGTTATCCTGTTTTCCAGAGCCATACTATCAAACATAAAGCTTGCTATGCCCTCTTTTGCGAGCCACTCTTGCCATTTGTCAAGGCCTATTTTGTTGTTGATGCCGGACGAGCCGTGCAGAAAAACTACGACCGGCGCTTTGGCTTGCGTCTTTGGAGCGTCTTTAAAAAGTCCGACGTAAATATCGCCGCCCGTGACGTTTTTTGGAAGCGCGATCTGAGCCTGCGCTATGCCCTTTCTGGCTGACTCGCTCGTGTGCGAGTACGCGTCGCCCGCAAACAAATGCGCCGCAAAGAGCGCAACCAATAAAGCAAAAGTTTTTCTAAACATAAGCATCCTTTATCTTGACTTTGATCGATTATATAAAAAACAGATTTAAGGCAGGCTTTTAATTTATAAAATAATCGCTAAAAAAGTAGTAAAAACTTGCGGTAGCCGGCTTTTAAATTTCGGCGCTAAAACTGCCTTGACCATAGCGCGCAAAAATCGGTTGCTTTTGCGTATTAAAAAGTTCAAATTTAGCTCCTTTTTGCCCGCTTTTGTAAAACCAAAGCGCGGTAAAACGCGTCAAATTTAACGGCTGCGGCTTAAAAATGTTTTCGCAATTTAGACTCGATTTGGGGTTTAAATTCTACGTGGATAGTGCGAAGTATTGCGAGATGGATTTTTTTTGGGGGGCGCTTCCCTTGCGGTCGCAACTGCAAGCAGAAGCGACGTAAAAATTTAGCAAAGATAAGGTATGTAGCCTATAAAGGCTAAATTTTTATTAGCTCCGTTAAAGGCGATCGCGAGACGAGCCGCCTCGCTGTAAAAAGCGTCTAATTTGTGCTTTACGTCCCAGCTTGCCATCCGCTTTTTGCCAACTTCTTGGGCGAAATTTAAGGTCGCGCCTCCTGCTTTTTTACCGGCTTGGGGAGCCAAATTTGACCGCAAACTTTACCTTCTTGATCGCCAGCCTCAAAGTCAAATTTTGCAAGATGATTTTTGATTTTTTTAGTATGGGGAAAATTTAGCGTAAGTTTTTAGTTCGATTTTTTGAAATTTGCGGGCTTCGCGCTCGCTACTAGCCCGGAGCCGCCCGGCGAAATCGCGTCCAAAAATAGCTTTCTAAAACCGGTCAAATTTAAATAAGGGTAAAAGCCTGCGATGTCGGCTTTTGACTCAAATAATCAAGCAAGCCGCTTGCAAGATTCGGCAAATATCAGCAGTTTATAGCAGTGGCTTTGGTCAAATTTGCCGTCCTCTGCATGCTTTAGACAAATTTGACGCTACCGGCGCGGCGGGCTAAATTTGACTTAGACTTTCGCCTCTTTTAGCTTGCTTAAAAACTCTTCGATGTTGTATTTGGCGCGGTACTGCGCGCTCATGAGGTGGATGAGTATGTCGCCAAGATCGATCACGACCCAGTCGCCGGAGCTTTCGATGCCTAAAAACTGCTCGCCCTCGTCCTTTAGCCCTTCTTTTAGGTCGTCCGTTAGCGAGTAGGCGTGGCGCTCGCCCATCGTGGTGGCGATGATGACGCATTTTGCGATGTATTCGCGCCCACTCATGTCGATAGCCTCGATGGCTTCGGCCTTTTTGGCGTCTAGGATTTTGATGATTCGTTCGATTCTTTCTTGCATGTTTTTCCTTGATAAAATTTCGCCGCCTCGTCCGCTATGCACGGTATCATCAGGCTTTTGTCTAAATTTTGCCTGATTTGCGAGGACGAAACGGGCGCGTTTATGTTTAAAATTTTAAAATTTTCAGGCACGGCTACGTCGTCGCGACTAGCTACGACGAAGGTCGTGAGCCTAAAGAGCTCGCCTATCTCGTGCCATTTGTCTAGGCTGGCTAGGTGATCGGCGCCGATGATGAGATAAAGCTCGCTCACGGCATAAATTTGCCGCATATGCCGCACGCTCTCTATCGTCGGCACGGGGCGGTTTTGCGCGATCTCGTAGTCGCTCACGCAGACCTTATGCAGCGCGCCCCAAGCCTCGTTCGCCCACTTTAGCCGAAGTAGCGGCGGGGCCGAAAACTCGCTCTTGAACGGGCTGATAAACGTCGGCATGATGATGAGCTTGTCCGCGTCTAGCTGCTCTAGCGCGGCTTTAACGATGGCGTCGTGCCCGAGATGAGGCGGGTCAAAACTACCGCCAAAAAGCGCGATTTTCATAAATTTGCCTTTAAAATTTCGGTGCAGTTTAGCGAATTTGAAGTGAAAATTGGTTGAAAATCAAAAAATTCGCCGATAAAGCGCAAATTAAATGGAGATTTTGTAAAATTTGGGGATTTTTGGGCTTGAGAGGCTCGTTTTTCGGCGAGCAAGCGAGGGTCAAATTTGCAAAGGCGGGCTTTAGAGCGGCTTAAATTTACGCGCTCGGCATCGGTTGAGGCTGGTAAATTTAACACGCAAAAAGCTAAAAAGTACGAAAATAACCTTTCCGCGCGCTTGAAAGCGACCGGAAAATCTAGCACAAGGAGCTAAACATGGTAAAAATCGCGATCAACGGTTTTGGACGTATCGGCAGGTGCGCTGCTCGTATTATTTTAGAGCGAGACGACGTTGAGCTTGTCGCTATCAACGACACGGCGACGCGCGACATGACGCGCTATCTGCTCAAATACGACAGCGTGCACGGCGAATTTAAGCAAGACGTTAAGGTGATAAGCGACGATTTTATAGAAGTAAACGGCAAAAAGATAAGAGTTTTTTCAACAAGAGATCTAAACGAGCTTAGCTACGCAGACTACGGTGCAGACGTGGTTTTGGAGTGTACGGGTAAATTTTTAACTACAGAAAAATGCGAACCGTACCTAGCTCGCGGTATCAAAAAAGTCGTCATGAGCGCTCCGTCAAAAGACGACACGGCGACCTTCGTAGTCGGTGTAAACGACGATAAATACGCAGGCGAAGCGATCGTCTCAAACGCAAGCTGCACCACAAACGGCCTAGCTCCCGTCGCAAAGGTGCTAAACGATAAATTTGGCATCGTAAAAGGGCTCATGACTACGATCCACGCCTACACAAACGGACAGAGCCTAGTAGACGTAAAGGCCAAAGACTTCCGCCGCTCACGTGCTGCAGCCCTAAATATCGGACCGACAACTACTGGAGCTGCAAAAGCGATCGCAAAAGTGCTTCCCGAGCTAAATGGCAAACTACACGGCCAAGCAGTACGTGTGCCAGTCGCTAACGTCTCGATGGTCGATCTAACGGCGGTTTTAAAAAGACCGGCTAGCAAAGAGGAGATAAACGAGGCGTTTAGAGCGGCTGCGGAGTCAAATTTAAAGGGAATTTTGTTTGTCGATGACGATTATAGAGTTAGCAGCGACTTTTGTACGAGCGCATACAGCAGCATCGTAGCTAGCGACACGACGCAGGTCATCGCCGATGATATGGTAAAGGTCTTTGCGTGGTATGACAACGAGTGGGGCTACTCGACAAGACTCGTCGATCTTGCTAAGATCGTGGCTACGAAGTAAATTCAAAGGGTGAAAAATGAGTGAAATTTTATCGATCAACGATCTTGAGCTAAGCGGCGCGAAGGTATTTGTCAGGTGCGATTTTAACGTACCTATGGACGAGTTTTTAAATATCACCGACGACCGCAGGATCCGCTCAGCGATACCAACTATCCGCTACTGCCTAGATAACGGCTGCAGCGTGGTTTTGGCTAGTCACTTAGGACGTCCTAAAAACGGCTTTGAGGAGAAATTTTCGCTACGAGGCGTGGCAAAGAGGCTTTCTAGGCTACTTGATAGAGATGTGATTTTTGCCGAGGACGTCATCGGAGCGGACGCCAAAGCTAAAGTCGCTGCACTAAAGCCCGGCGAAATTTTACTTCTTGAAAATTTGCGCTTTGAAAAGGGCGAGACTAAAAACGACGAGGCGTTAGCCGCCGAGCTCGCTAAATACGGCGAATTTTACATAAACGACGCGTTTGGCGTCTGCCACAGGGCGCACAGCTCGGTTGAGGCAATCACTAAATTTTACGACGAGAAGCATAAAGCGGCGGGATTTTTGCTGCAAAAGGAGATAAATTTCGCTCAAAATCTCATCAAACACCCTGCGCGTCCTTTCGTCGCGGTCGTTGGTGGTAGCAAGGTAAGCGGTAAGCTGCAAGCTCTGCACAACCTGCTTCCGCGAGTGGATAAGCTCATCATCGGCGGCGGCATGGCGTTTACGTTTCTAAAATCGCTCGGCGAAAATATCGGAAACTCGCTGCTTGAAGAGGATCTTATCGAGGACGCAAGGCAAATTTTACAAAAAGGCAGGGAGCTTGGCGTTAAAATTTACCTGCCCGTAGACGTCGTCGCAGCCCAAACCTTTTCAGCTGAAAGCGCCGTGAAATTCGTCCCCGCTCAAGAAATACCTAGCGGCTGGATGGGCCTAGATATCGGGCCGGCGTCGATAAGGCTTTTTAAAGAGGTCATCGCCGACGCGCAAACCATCTGGTGGAACGGGCCGATGGGGGTTTTTGAGATGGATAAATTTAGCAAAGGCAGCATCAAAATGAGCCACGCCATCATCGACACTCACGCGACTACCGTCGTTGGCGGCGGCGATACGGCCGACGTCGTCGAGCGCGCTGGAGATGCTGACGAGATGACCTTTATCTCGACTGGCGGCGGCGCAAGTCTGGAGCTCATAGAGGGCAAGGAGCTGCCGGGTATAAAGCCGCTTAGAAAGGCTGCGGAGTGAGGTTTTTAGCAAATTTAAAGTGCAATCACACGAGAGCTAGCTTTAAAGAGTACGCCCAAATTTTAGATGCAAATTTAAGCGCAAACGACGATGTAACGGTGTTTCCGCCGTTTAGCGCGCTTGATCTTGCGGCTCATAAATTTAAGCTCGGCGCTCAAAATTTCTACCCGTGCGAAAGCGGCGCTCACACCGGCGAGATCGGCAAGGCGATGCTGGACGAATTTGGCGTAAAAAGCGTGCTGATCGGACACTCCGAACGGCGAGAGCTTGGCGAGAGCGAGGAGCTCTTGCGCGCTAAATTTGACTTCGCCGTAAAGGCTGGCTGGCAGATCGTCTACTGCATCGGCGAAAATTTGAGCGTGAACGAAGCTGGGCGCACGAAGGAGTTTTTGGCGGAGCAGCTAAAAAATATCGACCTTGGCTACGAGCGCTTGCTGATCGCCTACGAGCCGATCTGGGCGATAGGTACAGGCAGGAGCGCGAGCGCGGAGCAAATCGAGGAGATATTAAATTTCATCCGCGAGCAGACGAGCGCGCCGCTGCTTTACGGAGGCAGCGTGAATGCCGCAAATATCGGCGGGATAGCGGGGATTAAAAACTGCGACGGAGTATTAGTAGGTACGGCGAGCTGGGAGGCGTCGAAATTCTTGGAGCTTATACGCGCCCACTCGCATCGCTATACTTCGTTGTCTTAAAATTTTGCTCGGTCATTACCTAATATGGTAACTCCCGTCGCAAAATTTTAAGCCGCCTAGTCTAGCTTCACGATACTGCCGCTATCAAATTTGGTTTCAAATTTGAATTGCAAATTTTTAAGTCAAATTGCGAAGGATTTTGAGATGATTTTTGGGGCTTTGCAGTTAAAATTTTGCGTAGGCTAGACGGATGGTCTGCCGAGCAAAATTTTAACAAAATCGCCAAAAAGCGCTCAAAAGCCAAGCAAATTTTAAAGGAGAAATAATGATTTTAAAAGGAAAAAAGGGCCTCATCGTCGGCGTCGCTAACGCCAAATCTATCGCTTACGGTATTGCCGAAGCTTGTCACGCGCAGGGTGCGCAGATGGCGTTTACCTACCTAAACGACGCGCTGAAAAAACGCGTGGAGCCGATCGCGGAGGAGTTCGGCAGCAAATTCGTCTATGAGCTCGACGTAAACAACCAAGCCCACCTAGACGGCCTTGCGGATCGCATCAAGGCAGATCTTGGCGAGATAGATTTCGTCGTGCATGCGGTGGCCTATGCGCCAAAAGAAGCGCTTGAGGGCGAGTTCGTAAACACGACTAAAGAAGCCTTTGATATTGCGATGGGCACGAGCGTGTATTCGCTGCTAAGCCTCACGCGCGCGGTACTTCCGGTGCTAAAAGAGGGCGGCTCGGTGCTCACGCTCACCTATCTTGGCGGACCAAAATTCGTGCCTCACTACAACGTAATGGGCGTCGCAAAAGCAGCTCTTGAAAGCTCGGTGCGCTACCTAGCTCACGATCTTGGCGCGCGCGGTATCCGCGTAAACGCTATCAGCGCAGGCCCGATCAAGACGCTTGCGGCAAGCGGAATCGGCGACTTTAGGATGATTTTACGCTACAACGAAGTAAACAGCCCACTAAAACGCAACGTCACGACACAAGACGTCGGCAATAGCGCGATGTATCTGCTTAGCGACCTTGCTAGCGGCGTGACGGGCGAGGTGCACTACGTCGACTGCGGCTACAACATCATGGGCATGGGCGACGTAGCCACCGACGCCGAGGGCAACACTATCCTAGCTTGGGACGCAAAATAATCTACTGATATAAATTTGGCGGGGACGACTCGCCAAATCCTTCTTTTAAATTTCATCAAATTTGACCAAAAGGACGCGCGATGAGGTCTTTGGGCGAGCTTATAGACACAAATGAGCCGGGCTGGGCGCTAATAGAAGAGTGGCTAAAAGAGGCCAAAAATGGCTATGAGATTTTACCGCGTGACGAGGGCAGGGCGCAAAGCGAGCTTTTGGGACTTTGGGTCACTACACGCTCGCCGATGGGCGCGCTTGTCTACAGCTGCGGCGGTATCGTGGTAGACGGCGGTTGGCTGCGCGTGCTAGGCTCAAGATGTGAACGGATGAAGCGCGGAATTTATAGCTTCAACCTTGGCAAAAGCTTTAGCGAGGCTGGGCAGATGCCCATCTATTTGCTCGTGGCGGACGATATTCTGGGTGGATTTTCTTGCGATAAACGGCGGCGCCTTTGATGGCAAAGCGGGCAACGTCTTTTACTACGCGCCAGATAGCGGCGAATGGGAGGATACGCAGCTTGGCCACTCGCAGTTTTTGTGCTGGGCGCTTTACGGAGATATATCTAAATTTTACGAGCTTTACCGCTGGGATGGCTGGCGCGATGGCGTGAGTAAATTTAGCCTTGATAGGGTGATGTTTGCCTTGCCGCCGATACTTTGGCAAGATGCTAATGTAAAACTAAAGCTAAAACAGATGAAAAAAGACGGCATGGACATAGATGAGTACTTTGCTTCTATTTTTAGCGGCGGCGAGTAAATTTCCAAATTTGGCTGGAACTAACATAGGCTCTTACCGCACGCGTCTTTATAGTCGATCGTTCACTAGTGCGGTCGCTAAAATTTGCCGCGCGAGTTAATAAATTTAAACAAATATCCTAAAATAACCGTAAATAATTTTTGAAGGATTTTTCATGCAAAGCTTGCTTTTCTCGCCGCTAAAAATCGGCGATCTAGAGATCAAAAACCGCATCGTGATGCCGCCGATGTGTATGTACAAGGCTAAAAACGAAAACGGCCTACCTAGGTGCTTTCACCGCTTGCATTACGCCGCTCGCGCGCTAGGAGGCGTCGGGCTTATCATCGTCGAGGCCACGGCTGCCGAGCCTAGAGGTAGGATCACGAGCCGCGATCTAGGGCTGTGGAACGACGAGCAGCTAGAGGCGCACGCCAGGCTCGTCAAAGAGTGCGTCAAATACGGCGCCGCAATGGCCGTCCAGCTCGCGCATGCCGGCAGAAAAAGCGAGTGCGAGGGGCTGATCGCGCCTAGCGCTCTGAAATTTAGCGAGAGTTGCAAAACGCCGAGGCAGATGAGCGCGGACGACATTGTTGCGGTCAAGCAAGCTTTCGTTCAGGCTGCGATTAGAGCCCAGCGCGCAGGATACACCGCGATCGAGATCCATGCCGCGCACGGTTATCTCATCAGCGAATTTCTCTCGCCCGGGATTAACCTGCGAGACGACGAATACGGCGGGAGCTTCGAAAACCGCACGAGATTTCTAAAAGAAATTTTAACCGAAATAAAAGTCGCGGTACAAATCCCCGTCGGAGTGCGCATAAGCGCGGAAAGTTGGGTGAAGGGCGACTGGAGCCTAGAGGATAGCGTGCGGCTAGCAAAAGATCTCGAGGCCTTGGGTGCGGCGTTTATCCACGTCTCGGCGGGCGGATTTTTTGAGCGCACGGATAGCGCGCCTGCGTTTACTCCGCTTTATCAGGCCCGCTACGCTAAGGCCCTAAGGCAGGCGGTTGGCATCCCAGTGATCGTGGTCGGACTCATCACAAAGGCATCCGAGGGCGAGGCGCTACTACTAGGCGGCGTTTGCGACGCGGTGGCATACGGTAGAGAGCTGCTGCGAAATCCAAATTTCGCGCAGGCTGCGATGAGCGAGCTAGGGTGCTGTGAGCTGATAGAAAACTCGTATAAAAGGGCGTTTAAGTAAAAAATTACAAGATCGCTCGGTATAAATTTGAACTAGTTGCGTCGGCTAAATTTGGAGTAAATTTGAATGGACAACAAGATTGCTTTATTGAAGTAAGATAAAAACGACTTTTATTAATCCTTATCGACTAAAAATAAAGCCGAATTTTGCCTATAAATGTCTATATCGTCTTCAAATTTACGCTTTGCGCTAAGAGGCGATAAGATGATTAGATCTGGGAACCATCTTTTGGCTAGCATCAGTAGCATTTTATCGCTAGTGACGCTAAACTCGATCTTCGTCCAGCCGTTTGGTAAAGGGTCGTCCGAGATCTTTTGTGATTTGAAAAATCTTTTTTGCGCGAAGTATTTACGCGCACCCGGCGATACGGCGACTGCGGCTGGGTAGGGCGCGACCTTGTAGCCGTCCCAAAAGGTCTCAGAGTTTTTGATGAAATTTAGTGTATATTCGTCGGCGTAAAAGGTTTTGATCGAGATTTTTACATCCTCGATAAAGGCTGCTCGCAGTACCTCAAAGCCGTTGTTTTCCGTCTCAGAGCTTCTCAGAGTGGCTACTTGCCAGTTGCCTTTGCAGTAGATTAGCTTTAGGATTTTGACTTCGCAGAGGCGGCGCCCGAGGTATTTTAGCGCACAGTATCTTTTAAATTTGATCGCTTTTTGCAGCGCAGCGAAAGTACGAAGATTTGGGGTGTTTTCATGCGGACTACCCTTGATAAGAAAGATTTCGGCTAGCTCTTTGGCTAGCTTGTCGTCCACTTTTTTGTGCGTCGGGGGCAAAAATTTAGCAAAGCCGGGGTTGATGACGTGTAGTAGGTCGATGAGCTTTTCACTCTCGTTTTGGTGCTTATTGGGCATCATAAAAGGCTTAAAAAGCTCGCCGTTTTTGCACACGTAGCTGCTTTAGGATGTGTTCCTTGCCGAAAAAGGCCTTTAAATCCTCCATATAGCGCCTCAGCGTGCGCTCGCTTAGGCCGCTTTTGGCACAGTAGGCCTTTAACGCGACCTCTCTGCCGCTTGCTAGCTCTTTTAAAAGCTCTAAGATTTCAAATACTTTTTTATTCGCCATATTCTGCCTTAAATTTACGGGCAAGTTTGCATCTCGCCCGTAAATTTGTAAATTTTACCAAAGGCCTAGCACCTTCCACCAAACTCCGCCTATTATAGTCCAGATAAATAAATTTATCAGCGTCGTTATAAAGCCTAGCCGCCACCATTCGTTTTGCGTAACGTATCCTGCGCCGAAGATTATCGGTCCGGGCGCTCCGCCGTAGTGCGTGATAGGCATCATCAAATTTGAAGCGTAGGCAAAGGCTAGAGCTACGAAAACAGGACTAGCTCCCGCAGCTATCGCAACCGCGCCGAATGCCGAATACATCGCCGTTATGTGTGCAGTGAGGCTGGCAAACATATAGTGTGAATAAACGTAAATAAGCAGCAAAATAGCTAGCACGCTCATCCAGCCAAATCCGCTCATACCGCCCGAAACCCAGGCCGAAAACCACTTTATAAAACCTGTTTTGTTTAGGCCACCGGCTAACGTGATGAGCGCGCCCATCCAGATGAGCGTATCCCACGCGCCTTTTTCGCCAGTAACGTCCTTCCACTCGAGCACGCCGCATATCATCATCACGCACACGGCCATGAGTCCTACGGTCGTGGCGTTTAGACCCGTTAGCCCGCCCGTAGCCCAGAGCACTAAAGAGCCCGCAAAAACACCCAGCATCAGCTTTTCGCCTCTGCTCATCGGCCCCATCGCGGCTAGCTCGCGCGCGGCTATGGCCTTGCCTTCAGGAAAGGCATTGATCTGCGGCGGGTAAATTTTATAAAGCACTAGCGGGATAACGACGAGCGAACAGACAGCCGGAACTATAGCGCCAAGCGCCCAGAGCGTCCACGATATCTCGACGCTAAAGGCCGAGAGCGCAAGCGATGCGATGAGAGGGTTGCCCGCCATCGAGGTTAAAAACATGCCGTTTGTTATCGTATTGCCTTGCCAAAGCGTCTGCATGAAAAACGCCCGGCTTTTTTGCGGCTACCTTCGTCAGGCTCGCTGCCAAGGGCCTTTGAGAGCGAATTTACGATGGGAAACATTATCCCGCCCGCTCTAGCTCCCGAACTTGGCATCGCGGGACTAATGACGGCGTCGCTGATAACTATCGCATATCCTAACTTTAGCGCACTGTCGCCTAGAATTGAGATGATTTTATATGCTATTCGCCGTCCAAGACCGGTTTTTATGAAGCCTCGCGCGATCATATAGGCTGCGACGATGAGCCATATCGTCGTACTGGCAAAGCCGCTAAGGGCCTTCCGCGGGCTTCAAGACCTTGGTTAGTATCGCGACCGTGACGCCGATCATCGCTACTGCTCCGATAGGCAAGGGCTGCAAAATCAGCCCCAAAATCGTCGCCAAAACGATAGCGAAGAGATGCCAGCCCTCCTTGCTCACACCCTCAGGATTTGGCGAGAACCACACCGCAAGCCCGATGATGATTATTGCCAGGGCTTTTACTGCGTTATTCATTTTAGACCTTTCTTTTTTTGTTTTAAATTTGCGCTTTGTTTTTTTGCAAAATTTGAACTCAAATTTGACTTTTTATACGCTTTTATTCGCGGCAAATTGACAGCTTGCTAAATTTAACCGCCTTAGTACGAAACCTTCTCTTGTAAAGGCGGGCTACTAAATTTTACGGTTTAAATTTAGTAGCCAAAATTTGTCGCCTGGATTTCGCAACTCAAATTTGCGTCGCTTAGATTAAGGCTAAATTTGACGAGCTAGCCGCTGTGTCTACTTGTTCAAATTTAGCCGCATTTTTACCGAGCTAGAGCGCAAATTTACCGCCCTTTCCGCGAAGTTAAATTTTGCTAAAACGCTTACTACCGAGTCATATTTGCCTTATTTTACATAGCTTTTACTATCTTCTATCACGCGGTCTACGAATGTCGCGTTTAGGCCGACGTATTTTTCCGGGTCCATGATCTCCTCGAGCTGCACTCTGGTGAAGTGCTTTGCTACCTCTTCGCGCTCGAGCAGGTCGTCGATGACTGGTTTACCATCGGTAAAAGCCTTCATGCAGACTTCGTAAACGATCTCGTGAGCACTCATCCTGCCTAGCTTTTCGCCCAGATGCAGCATCACGGCTTCGCTTAGCATTGCGCCCTTTAGCGCGCCCAAATTTCGCTTCATGTTTTGCGGATAGACGATGAGATTTTCTAGGATGTCGTTTATCTTTTCAAGCGCGCCTGCAAGGTGGATGGATGACTTTGGTATCGCGTCCCACTCGACTGCTTCGCACCCCCAGTCGCGCTCGTTTTCGCATTCCATAGCCTCCACCATCAAAGGAGCCTGAGCACGCACAATCTTAGTCAGTGCGATGACGCCCTCGCAGACCTGAGGATTGCGCTTATGCGGCATCGTAGAGCTACCGACTTTGCCCATAAAAAACGGCTCTTCAACCTCACAAATCTCGGTGCGCTGGAGGCTTAAGATCTCTCGCGCTATACGCCCGATCGTGCCTGCGATGATGGCTAGCGTCGAGACATACTCGGCCATGTGGTCGCGGCTAGGGTGCCATGAAATCACCGGTACGTTTAGCCCCAGATCATCCATCATTAGCTTTTGCATCTCCAGCCCCTTGCCTTCTTGCGATGCTAGCGTGCCAACGGCGCCTGAGAGCTGTCCTACTAGTACGCGAGGAGCGATTTCCTTTAGCCTATCTAGGCTACGCCTAATCTTCTGTGCCCACATCGCCGTTTTGAAGCCAAACGTGATAGGTAGCGCGTGAATAACGTGCGTGCGACCCGCCATGACGGTGTTTTTGTATTTTTCGCTGATCTTTAGCGTCTCGTCGTAGGTTTTTTCGAGTAGTTTTTTAAGAAGCGCTATAGCTTCGCGGATTTGCAGCACCATGCCGTTGTCCATTATGTCCTGGCTGGTCGCGCCCCAGTGTACGAACTCGCCGCTATCGTCGTCAAAGACTTTCTTAAACTCTTTTAAAAGCGGCACGATAGTGATTGAACTTTTGTAATTTTCTCCGATCGCGTCTAGATCGACTAACTCTGCACGGGCAAATTTAGTTATCTGCTCGGCGCGCCTAGGCTCGATGATGCCCAGCTTTGCTTGCGCTCTAGCTAGTGCAGCCTCGGTGTCCAGCCACTTTTGTACCTTATTTTCGTCGCTAAATATCTTTCTCATATCCTCGCTAACAAACATTACTCTAAAAACTCTGCTGTCAAGCGTTCCTGATGTCATCTTGTCCTCCTATGGATAAAAATTTGATTTGACGAAATTTTAGCAAGGCATTTTGACAGAATTTGACCGTTAAAATTTAAATATCAAATTTAGTCTGAAAATATAAGCTTAGTAAAAAATTAAGTAGTTAAATTTTGGCGAAAAGATAAGCCGTTACGGTCAACTTTAATGCGTTGCAAGCAAGACTTTACATTTAACTTAAATAAATTAGGCCGCTAGGCTGGTGTGAGTTAGCGGGCGCTTTTGAGTGTCGTCGATATTTTGGCGACAGTTTGCGCAAGGATTTAATAAACGGCTCTCTATTTTTTAGTTTAGTGTGTTTTGATGTCGTTAGTTTATTTATTTAAATTTTGTATATTTTTTACTGCCTTTAGTTTACATAATTTTATCGCGCAGATTTATGTTTACATCAAATTTTGTTGCGGCGATTTGGGTTGGTTTTTATTAAATTTAAAAAATAGCAAGCAAAAAACGGATATAAAATTTAAGCCGCAAAAACGGCTTAAATTTACGTAAGTTTGTAGCTAACCGGAATTTTGATGACGTAGTCGCGATCAAGCGTCGGAAAGTCCGGTGCGGCGCGGTTTATGAGCTCGACTGCGGCCTCGTCTAGCGTCTCGTAGCCCGAGCTTTTTATCACTTTTACGTCGCGGACGGTGCCGTCTTTTTTGTATAAAAAGCTAACCTCTACGACGCCCTGATGGCGCATTTTTTGCGCGCGTTTAGGATATTTGTGGTGCTTTTGTATCGCCTTTTGGATTTTAGAAAATCTCTCGTCGCCGGCTGATGTCGCGAAGTTAAATTCTCCGACGGTTTCCGCTCCGCTAGGCGGTAAATTTGATTTTATATTCGAGCTTGGGGCGCTGCTTGGCTGTGCCGAAGACGGTGCAGGGGTAGGCGGCGACGGCTGTGCGGGCGGTGCTATCTGCGCGACTTGCGGTTCCGGCTCCGGTTCAGGCGTTTTAACCGTTTTTGGCGTAGGTTTAGGCTTTGGCTTTTCAACCGGCTTTTCTATCGGTTTTGGTTTTTCCACAGGCTTTGGCTTTTCTATCGGCTTAGGCGGCTCAACCGGTTTTGGCGGTTCAGGCGGCGTGACGACAGGTTCTGGCGGAGGAGGCGCAGGCGGTGCCGGAGGCGGCGGGGCAGGCGGAGTTGGTGCCGGCGGGAGCGGAGCTGCTGGCGGCGTAAAGGTATTTAGCGCTATCTTGACGCTTTTTTCTTCCGGCATCGGTTTTAGCTCTTCGTAAAATTTGATAAAAGACCCGATGAGGATAGAGTGCAACAGGATAGAAACACCAAGCCCCGTAAAGCTGGCGCGTCTATTCAGTTGTTGTCGTGATAGCGAAGTTTTCATGATTCTTTTCTTTTAGTATGTCGATAACCTTGATAAACGAGTCGAATTTACTCTCTTTATCGCTTTTGAGTTCTATTAACGTTTCATTTTTTATCTCGTTTAGCTTTTCTTTCAAATTTTCCTCGGCGATTTTCTCTTCGCCTATGAAAAACTCATTATCTTTATTAATTAAAACAGCGATTTTATCGTTTTCGTCTTGCTTTTTTTCTGCGCTCTCGCTGTTTGGCAGGTCGATTTTGATATTGCCCTGAGCGATAAAGGTAGAGATGCTAAGCACGATAGCTAGCAAAACGAGCATAATATCTATGAGTGGGATTACGTTTAATCCCTCTTTTTTAGGCATTCTCACGTGAAGCCTTGTAGCGGTTTACTAAAACGTCCACTTTTCTCATAAACGCGTTGTAGATCATTAGCGTAGGTATCGCGACGATGAGGCCTAGCGCGGTTGCTTTTAGCGCGAGAGATAGGCCGACCATGATGCTTTTAGTGTCGATGCCGCCGCTCATACCCATGTCGTAAAAGGTCACCATGATGCCTGCGACCGTACCCAAAAGCCCGATATACGGCGCATTTGAATAAACTATATAAAGCGTTGTTAAATTTCTAGTTACGCTCTCTTCAAAGTCGTCTTGATTCTTATAATTTTCAAATTTAACGTTTGCGTAAAAGATCAAGCGCTCTATCGTGAGCCATACTACGACAAAGCTCATAAGCCCTAAAATACCGATGATAACGTAATCGACGTTGTGTTTGAGAAATTCCATTTAATGCCTTCTTATAAAATTTGCGCGCCAATTATATCAGATTATGGTATTTATTGTCAATAACGAATAGGCAAGTAATATTTTAGATAAATTTATCTAAAATTTAGTCTTAGTATTGTAATATTCGTTTTCAAGATTTGAGCGGATTAAAGAAAACAAAATTTAAATATTTTTATAAATCGGCGCAAATTTTCGTAAATTTAAAGAGGAGAAAAAATGAGTTTTAACAATGTTGCGAAGATTTCTTTCGTAGCGGCTCTGGCCATCGGCGCAAATGCCGCCGAAAACGTAACGCTAAGCGGCGTAGAAGTAACAAGCACCGGCGGCGGCTACGGCGTGGACGACGTAAAGATAAGCACGAGAAACGCCGGCCTAGTAAAGGACGTGATGCGCGATATCCCGGGCGTTTACGTAGGCGGCACGAACGGCATGAATCAAAAAATATATATGAGGGGCGTTAGCGACCGCGGTCTAAATATCACGATAGACGGCGCAAAACAAAACGGAAATACCTTTCACCATAACGCCGACTTGCTTATAGATCCGGATCTTATAAAAGCAGTCGATGTCGAGGTTGGCTCAAGATCAGTGGTAAATGGCTCGGGCGCGCTTGGCGGCTCGGTCGCCTTTAAAACGGTGGATGCAAAAGACTTGCTTGATGATGGCGAAATCATCGGCGCAAAAATCAAAACGGGCTATGCCTCAAACAACGATGAATTTTCGCAAGGCCTTATGATCTTTACCGCACCGGTTGAAGGGCTTGATTTTATAGCTGCTATTAATCACAAGGGCTACGACTACGGCAAAAGCGGCAACAAAAGAAAGATAGGCGGCGACGGCAACGACCTTAGCTATCTTTTAAAGCTTGGTTACAGCTTCCTTGACGCGCATAGAATTTCTATCTCAAGAGAACATAATGAATTTAAAGGCATGTATCCAATGAGAGCCGAGTTTGGCAGCTGGTATACTGGTCAATTTCCTGTTGATAACCGAAAATATGAACGTGATACTACAACGCTAAAATACGAGTACAAACCAAGCGATCTTCTAAATTTAGATGTAACGGTATACAATACCGAGCATAAAAAAGATGATCCGGTCTTAAAAATTTTAGGCGTAAAAACAAACGGTATAAATGCAAAGGCTAAAAGCGTAGTCGAGACCGGCGCTTTGACGCAGACGCTTAGATACGGAGCCGAGTTTTATCAAAGTAAAAACTTTAATAAGCCAAATAACAACTATCCTGAAAAGGTAAATAACTACTCAATCTACGCAGAAGACGCGCTAAATTTTGGCTCGCTAACCGTTACTCCGGGTATCAGATACACTCGCCACGAGTTAAAAAGCTATGATGGTAGAGCCGGAAACGTAAAGAGTTATACCTATAAATTTGATGAATTTACCCCGGCACTTGCGCTTGACTATGAGATCCTTAAAGGACTTAACGCATTTGCAAGCTATGCAAGAGTATTTAGAGGGCCTGACGTCATGGAATCAATGATGGCTAGCGGAGAAGGCAGAAGAGGCGCCTTAAACTGGGCGGCAAATAAAGATCTAAAAGCTACGACCGGCAATAGCTATGAAACCGGTCTTAAATATCATGGCGATATAAACGAAGCTAGCTCATATAGCCTCTCTGCAAAATACTTCATGACGAAATATAAAAATTTAATAGTAGATAATAATGCACAAAGCGGTCGCGTAAATCAAACTCTAGTTAGGATAAATGCCGGCGGAGCCGATATAAGCGGCGTTGAGCTACTTGCAAGGCTAAATTTAGACGCGCTAAGCCTAGCTGCTAGCTACACCCACCAAAAGGTAAAATATAAAGATAGGGTCGCTAAGGCAAGCGGCGGCTACTACACCTCAAACGTCATCGGCTACCGCGATCAGGGCGATAAATATACATTTAACGCCGAGTACACATTTTCTAGCATCGATACGCTAATAGGCTACAACCTAATCTACTTCGCTTCAAAAAATACCATATCAGCTGGCGATAGTGAAAATGCCAAGATACCAAGCTATGCAGTTAGCGACATCTATGCTAGCTATACGCCAAGTAGCGGCAAATTTAAAGGGCTAGAGATAAATGCTGGAATTTACAACCTCTTTAATAAAACTTATGCTTCGCAGTCTCAAAGAATGGCTGATTATACAGGCAATCCAGACTATGTAGACTGGGAGCCGGGCAGAAACTTTAAGATTAACGTATCTTATAAATTTTAATTTTACTCTAAACTCACGCCTTTGGGGCTTAAATCTAAGCCCCTATTTTCTAGCTTTTTAAATTTACTCAAATCTAGCGTTGTTTCTTTTGTTATTTGCGGCAAAGGATTGTTGTTTTAAATGCGCTCAAATTTACGCAGCGTTAGCCAAACAAGCGAAATTTACCGCGTATCGTGAAGGTAAATTTGCAGAGTTAAATTTATGGGCGCGCGGCGTCAAATTTAACGGATAGTTTTAAATTTGCATTTTCAAGATGCGGGTTTTTCGGGGGAGTAAATTTATAAGCAAAAAAGCGAGCCGAATTTGACTCGCCGTAGTAAATTTAACGCCGAATTTAAAGGCGTTAAATTTGATGTTTTATATTAGCGTTTTCTGCCCATTCTTTTTAGGTTGTCGCATGCAGAGGTATCGCCGCTAAAGCACGCCGAGCGGTAGATACTTCTGGCTTTTGACTCGTCCTGCGCTACGCCTAGTCCGTGTTCGTAAAGTACGGCCATATTTGTGCAGCACGGTACGTCGCCTAGTTTGCAGCCTCTATCGTAGGCCGACATGGCGTTTACGTAGTCGGGCTCCTTGCCGTCGGCGTTTGAGCGGTAAAACTCGCCTAGATAGTAGCACGAATACGCGCCGCCGTTTGCACAAGAGGCGCTGTAGATTTCAAGAGCTTTGTTTGCGTCTTTGCTTACGCCAAGGCCGGTTTGATACATGTTGGCAAGGTTTGTGCAAGCCGCCTGATAGTTGTTTTTGCACGCTCTTTCGTAGTATTTGAGGGCGGTTTTGTGATCTTGCAAATTTTGGTAGCTGATGGCAAGATCGTTGCACGCGGAGTAGTTGCCGCTTTCGCATTTGGGTTTTAGTACTTCTATGGCGCGTTTGTTAAAATCATAGTCCGGGTTGTCGCTAGGGCCGCCGCTTGAAGCTGCGCATCCTACGAATAAAAACCCGATAAAGGCAAGAAGTAAATTTCTCATTTTTTACCTTTCCGTAGTTTTAAAATTGTCCAAAGAGGTCGTTTAGCGCTTCGCTGATGCTAGGATGGGTGAAAATCTGATTTTTAAAGAAATCAGCACCCGCGCCTAGAGCCATTGCCATGGCGATTTCGTTGATAAGCTCGTTTGCGTAAACGCAGTGAAACGCCGCGCCTAAAATTTTGCCGCTTTTTGCCTCCACGATCGCTTTTAAAAAGCCGGTTTCGTTGCCGACTACCTTTGCGCCGGGGACTACGGCTAGCGCGAGTTTTAGGACTTTAAAGTCCAAATTTTGTGCCGCGGCTCGTTTTTCGCTTAGTCCGATGCTAGCTAGCGGGGTCTCGGTAAAAAGCGTGCTGGCGTGAGGCGAGCGGTTTAGCGTGCTGCGTTTGCCTGCGCCAAAAAGCTTGTCAAATACGATGCGAAAATCATCTAAACTCGTGTAGGTAAAAAGCTCGCCGCCGCGAACGTCGCCTACCGCATAGATATGCGGCTGGGCGGTTTGCAAAAACTCGTTTACGAGCACGTTTCCTTTGGCGTCCGTTTGTACGCCCGCCGCGCTCAAATTTAGCTCCGCAGTCGCCGCTACGCGCCCGGTCGCTAGTAAAAATGCGTCCGTGTCAAGGCTCTTTGCCTCGCCGTTTTGTGTGAAATTTAGCGTGCTATCTTTTAAATTTTTAACTTCGCAGCCCTCTAAAATCTCGATCCCTTGCGTTTGTAGTAGCGTTTTTACGCTCTGCTTTACGTCCTCGTCCTCGTTTTTTAGCACGCCCGAGCGAGCTACGATAGTGACTTTTGTGCCAAACTCGGCAAACATCGAGGCAAACTCAAGTCCGATGTATCCGCCGCCTACGACCACTAGGTGTTTTGGAAGCGTTTTTAGGTTTAAAATCCCCGTGCTGTCGTAAGCAGAATTTGAGCTAACCTCAAAGCTAGGTTTTTCGTTAACCGAGCCAGTGTTTATAACGATCGTAGGCGCGGTAAATACGCTTTTTGAGCCGTCTGCCGCCGCGACTTCGACGCTGTTTTTATCTATAAATTTAGCCGTACCGTTTATCACGTCGACGTTTGCGTTGCCGTCAAGCATCGCGAAATTTTTTGCTCTAAGCGCGGAGACGAGAGCATCTTTTTTCTCGATACTTAGCGTGAAGTATTCGCCCGCGACGTTGTTATTTACGTATTGCGCTTCTTTGCTTAAATTTACTAGCTTTTTTGTCGGGATGCAGCCGACGTTTATGCATGTTCCGCCGTACATCTGCGCCGATTTTTCGATCACGGCAACCTTTTTGCCTAAATTTGCGGCTTTTACGGCGAGAGTTTTGCCTGCTTTGCCAAAGCCGATGACGATGATATCGTAGTTTTTCATATGTTTTTTCCTAGTATGTAGTGCGTAGTTTCGTTTATTTTTTTTATGTTTATCTTGTTTTTTTCAGCCCAGTTTTCGATCACGTTTAGCGCGCCCGGCGTTTTGCCCGCGTTTTTTATCTTAAACACGTCCTCGCTGCCGCTCATCGCTACAAAGCCGCCAAGTGGTTTTAGGTGGTCGTTTAGCGTGATAATGCTGCTTAAATTTAACCCGTCGCAGTTGTTTAGGATGCGCTTAACCTGCGCGGCGGTCGCGTCGTTTTCGTTATAGCCTAGTTGGTTTAAAAGAGCTGAAATTTCCATATTTTTCCTTTCTAGTTTATGCTTTTTTGACTTACCAAAACACCCTCGATGAGCTTTTTTATATCGCCGTCTAGTATCGCGTCAGTTTGGCTATACGCCTCTCCGCTGCGGTTATCTTTGACCTGCTGATACGGGAAAAGCACGTATGAGCGGATCTGGTGACCCCAGCCGATCTCGCTTTTTTCGATGCTGCCGGCGGCTTCTTGTTGCTTCATCAGCTCTAGCTCGTAAAGGCGCGATTTTAGCATTTTCATCGCGGTGGCCTTGTTTTTGTGCTGGCTACGGTCGTTTTGACACTGTACGACGATGCCGGTAGGCGCGTGAGTGATACGCACGGCAGACTCTGTTTTATTTACATGCTGACCGCCCGCTCCGCCTGCGCGGTAGGTGTCGATTTTTAGATCTTTTTCGTCGATTTCTATCTCGATGTCGTCATCAATCTCTGGACTCACCATCACGCTGGTAAAGCTTGTATGGCGGCGACCCGCGCTATCAAACGGACTGGTTCGTACTAAGCGATGGATACCGTTTTCGGCCTTTAGGTAGCCGTAAGCGTTTACGCCTTTAACGATAAAGCTAACGTCTTTTAGCCCGGCTTCTTCGCCCTCTTGGAAGTCCAGGGTTTCGACCTTAAAGCCCTCGCGCTCGCAAAAGCGCAGATACATGCGGTATAGCATACTCGCCCAGTCGTTACTTTCCGTGCCGCCCGCGCCGGGATGGATGGTGACGATGGCGTTTTTGCCGTCGTCCTCGCCGCTAAGCAGCATAGAAATCTCTAAATTTACTATCTTATCCTCTAACTCGCCAGCCTCGGCAAAGAGCGAATTTATAGTCTCTTCGTCGTTTTCAGAGTTTGCCAGCTCATATAGATCCTTTGCGTCGTCTACGGCGCTTTTGGCGTTTAGGAAGTTATTTAAGATGTTTGAAATTTTCGTTTTTTCCTTGCCGATTGCGCCTGCTTTTGCGATATCTTGCCAGAAATTTTGATCGTTTTCCATCTCCTCGATCTCTTTTAGGCGAGCTTTGATGCTCTCGGGCTTTACGACGCCCGCGATATTTTCTACTTTCGTGCTTAGGGTTTTTAGAAGTTCCGTGTATTCGTAATTATCCAAAATTTAAGACCTTTTTTGTGCTTTTTGGCGTGATTATAACATATTTGTAAGAGTAAAGATAAAATTTGATATAATCGCGCGTTAAAATTAGACACAAAGAAGAAAAAATGCAAATTTTAAGAACAGCAGAACAGCTGCGAGATTTTGTCGCGGCAAATCCCGAAGATATCGGCTTCGTACCCACTATGGGCGCGCTTCACGACGGACACGCTAGCCTCATAGAAAAGTGCGTAGCAGAGAACAAAACCGCGATCGTTTCGACTTTTGTGAACCCGGCGCAGTTTTTAGCCGGCGAGGACTTTGAAGATTATCCGAAAAACGAACAAAACGACGCTAAAATTTGCGAGGAGCTGGGCGTGCATGCTATGTTTGCGCCTGAGGCTAGGGAGTTATATTTTGATACCGAGCCGTTAATTAGCGCGCCTGAAAATTTAGCAAGCGTACTCGAGGGCAAGACTCGCCCGGGGCACTTTGACGGCGTGCTTCGCGTGCTAAACAAGCTCTTTAATCTAACAAACGCAAAGCGCGTCTATATGGGCAAAAAGGACGCGCAGCAGCTGCTTATCGTGCGTAATTTCGTAAAGACCTGTTTTTTAAATTTAGAGATCGTGCCTTGCGAGATCGTTCGCGCGCGCGACGGACTGGCGCTTAGCTCGCGAAACGCCTACCTAGACGAAGGGCAAAAGCTAGAGGCGCTTAAGCTTTCGCATTCGCTTAAAAAAGCCTCAAATTTGATCGCGGCTGGCGAACTAAACGCACAAACGATAAAAGGCGAGATGCTACAAACTCTAGAGTCGCTAAACGTCGACTACGTCGCGATCGTGGATAGAAATTTAAACGAGATCTCGCTAATAGAGCCGGACAACACCATCATCCTAGTCGCCGCGTATGTCGGCAAAACGCGCCTGATCGACAATCTGTGGGTATAAGATGGGTAAGCTTCACTTAGTATCCTTAGGCTGTAACAAAAATCTTGTGGATTCTGAAATCATGCTCGGACGCCTCTCAAACTACGAGATCACGCCTGATGTCGCCTCTGCCGACGTCATCATCGTAAATACCTGCGGCTTTATAAACTCGGCAAAAGAGGAGAGTATCCGCGCGATCCTAGATATGCACGAAGCACGTAAAAAGGCTCCTTGCTCGTGGTTACGGGTTGTCTCATGCAGCGATACCGCGAGGAGCTGATGAAGGAGCTGCCCGAGGTTGATCTTTTCACCGGCGTCGGAGACTACGACAAGATCGATGAAATCATCCTAAAAAAGCAAAATTTATTTAGCCCGAGCACCTACCTGCAAGCAAGCGAAGAGCGCGTGATAACGGGCTCAAACTACCACGCCTACATCAAAATTTCAGAGGGCTGTAATCAAAAATGCAGCTTCTGCGCGATCCCAACCTTTAAGGGCAAGCTAAAATCCCGCGCGCTCGAAAACATCGTAGACGAGGTTAAAAAGCTCGTAAAAAAGGGCTACTACGACTTTAGTTTCCTCTCGCAGGACAGCAGCTCCTATATGCGCGATCACGCTGTTAGCGACGGCCTCATCTCGCTAATTGGCGCGGTCGAAAAGATCGAGGGCGTCAAAACCGCGCGCATACTTTATCTCTACCCAAGCACGACCTCAAACGCGCTAATAGAGCGCATCATCGCCTCGCCCGTGTTTGTAAACTACTTTGATATGCCGATCCAGCACGCGAGTGAGAAAATGCTAAAAATCATGAGACGCGGAAGCGGCGCGGCACGGATCAAAGAGCTTTTAAATTTGATGAAAAATGCGCCTGGTGCGTTTTTACGAACGGGCGTCATAGTCGGACACCCGGGCGAGAGTGAAGCCGAATTTGACGAGCTTTGCGCATTTTTGCAGGAGTTTAAATTTGACCGCGTTTCGGCGTTTGCCTACTCCAAAGAGGAGGACACGCTCTCGTACGAGATGGAGCAGGTGCCCGCCAAAATCATCTCAAAACGCCTAAGCAAGATCGAAAAGATCACTCGCGCCGCGATAGAAGCGAGCTTCGCGCAGGAGCTGGGACAAAAATTTATCGTATCGCTCGAGGGCGAAAGCAGCGAGGGCGAGATGTTTTATGCCGCGAAAAAGGCGCTATGGGACAAGGACATCGACGGCGAAATTTTGATCAACGAAAGCGACGTGGAACAGCTAGAAACCGGCGGTCGCTACTGGTGCGAGATCACGCAGGTAGCGGGCAGCCAGGCGCTAGGCAAGATCACGGCAAAGGCCTAAAGTGCTAAGCGCGCCCGTTTTACGCAAGCTAAAATCGGGGCGAAATCTGCTTGCTTTTTCGCACGGCGTCGATAGCACGGCGCTTTTTTACCTTTTGGACGAGGCTGGCGTGAAATTTGACCTTGCGATCGTGGACTACAACATCCGCGCGCAAAGCAAGGACGAGGTCGCCTCGGCACGAGATCTAGCGGCTAAATTTAACAAACAAATCTACGAAAAAAACGTGCATCTGGGCGAGTCAAATTTCGAGCACGAAGCACGCGCGGTCAGATATGATTTTTTCGCCGAGATTTGCTGCGAGCATGGATATGAAAATTTGATCTTGGCACATCAGTTTGACGATAAATTCGAGTGGTTTTTGATGCAGCTTGGGCGGGGTGCTGGGCTTAGCGAGCTACTGGGTATGCAAGAGCTAGAAGCTCGCGAGGACTACGTGATCGCTCGTCCGCTTTTAGGCGTGCGAAAGTGCGAGCTGGAGCGGTTTTTGCGTGAGCGAAATCTTAAATACTTCACCGACGAGACGAATTTAACGGGCCGGTTTAAACGCGGATTTATTCGCGCGAAATTTAGCGAGCCGTTTTTGAACGAATACTTTAGCGGCGTGAAAAAAAGCTTTGAGTTTTTGGCAGCCGATGCGTTAAGCTTAACTCCTGAAATTTCTAATCCCGCACCTAAAATTTATCTCGTAAAACGCGGTACAAACGAAATTCGCGGCGTGGATCAGACATGCAAGAGGCTGGGGCTCGTGCTAAGCTTGGCGCAGCGAAACGAATGTGCGCGCTGCCTAGAAAACGGTGCAGACTGCGTGCTAGGCGGCAAGGTAGCCGTCGGCGCGAGCGAAAAATTTATCCTTGTGACGCCATATATCAAAGCAGCTATGGAAAAAAAATTTAAAGAAGCGTGCCGTACTCTAAAAATCCCGCCGATAAACCGCGGATTTTTATTTGCCGTGGGAGCGGATCTTGCGCTATTTGAGGATCTTTTATGAGCGTTTATTTTACCTCCGATCTACACTTCGGTCACGAGCTGGTGCTGAAAAAATATCTGAATTTTAGAAAAGGCGCAAACGTGGCCGAGATGGATTAAAATCTCATTATTTCTTGAAATGCGTGTGATGCTGTCCATTATCTGATAAACTAAGTATTGCTTCTTCTGTTGTTCACGGTTATAATATTTTGGCTTTTATACAAGAACAATGTAAATCTACTAAAAATTAATTCAAAAAATATTTAAAATATGCTATTGTTTCATATGCTAGATAGTATTATTTAATAGAGGATTATAAAAATGTCGCAAACAAAAGAGAAAATCAAGATATTTTCAAAATTTAGACCGTTTGTTCATAGTGGCGAAATAGATGTTCATTCTAATTTTGTATGTTCGCTTTATTCTGACAGTAATAAGCGCTAAGAGGCATATTGGAAAATAAACAACTTTACGCTCCTAATTTTACTACCTTTAACGACGCTAGAGAGGGTTGGTTTAACGCTATATATAAACAAGGAATTAGTATTAAAGAAGTGTTAGATAATATGTATGAAAGAAAACTAGAAAAAAATATATGTTGTTTTAGTGATAAATTTGATGATTTTGAGAAAAACGGTAAATATAGAAATCACGAGCTACTTATGTGGGCACATTATGCAAATAGTCATCTAGGGCTAAGGATAGATTTTAGTGTAAAAGAAGCATTTCGTAGAAAATATGTAAAAAAGGTAAGATATCGTCAGAAAATTAAAGATATCAATATTTATGAAGGTAAATCATATTTCCATTCTGAAAAAAACATAATCGATATATTAACCAGAAAAGATAATGTTTGGGAATATGAGCATGAATATAGGGCAATATTGGACAATGTTTGCAATAATGTAGATATAGAGCGTATAGTTCTAGGAAGGGGATTTTTGCCTAGAATTAATTACGGCGAAAACAATATGGCTTGCAATTTGAAATGTTTAGTAAATGCTATAAAGCATATATTAAACGACAATAAAGTAAAAATTAGCATGTATAAAAGTAGATATGATGATGAGCTTATAGATATCTAAGATACAAACAAAAATTGATTTATAATATCTTGAACTTAGTAGCCAAGGGCTACTAAGTTCAAGTAAATTTATTGGTCGTAAACTATCACTCCCCGTACTTTTTCTTTAGATCGTCCCACGTCACCAGCGTTCGTTTGCCCTCTAGGCTGCGGATGCGCGTGACGTCTTGCATCATCTCTAGCACCCCCTTAAATACGCCGTTTTCGTCGCGCACGGCGGCGTAGTAGATGTAGATAAATTTGCCGTGAAGCTCCAGCCAAAAGTCGATCTCGTCACGCTCGCCTTTGCGAAAGGCGTCGATGATCTCTAGCACGCTAGCTACGCTTTCGCGCGGGTGGCAGTTTTTTACGTCGCGCCCGATGACGCCCGCGCTTCGCGGAAATACGCGGTGCTTGGTGTCGGTGTAAAATTTCACGATCTCGTTTTCATCGACGAATGAGAGATCGACGGGCATGTGCTTATAAATGAGATTGATCTGCTCTAGCGTGAGCTTGCCTGTAGCGACGTCAAAAACGGCATTTTTATCGCTGCTCGCAGTCGGATTTAGCCCGTATTTGCTCATCAAATTTGACAACTCTTTTAGGAAGCTTGGATTTAAAACCGCTTCGTTTAGGTCGCCGTTTTGCAAATTTACCGCGCTTAAATTTGATTCGCTTTGCAAATTTACGTCCTTTAAATTTGACTTCGAGTCGCCGCCGGAGTCTAAATTTAACGGATAAAATTCGCTCGGCTTTTCGATGAGAAAATATCCGATCTCGTCATCTCCTCGTCTCATCGCGCGAAACCCATCTTCGCTAATTAGCTCCAGCGACGTCGGATAGAGTGCTGCTTCTTCGCGTCCGAGCAGGTCGAGTAGATTTTCGTAGATCTCGTGCTGCGCCGCGATAAACTCGTCAGCCTTGCCGCACTCTAGCAGCTCGCGCGCTGCGGCGATACCGTCGCGGACCTTATTATCAAAGCTCCACATAAAGCGCGACGGGCGGTCAAAGCCCTTGTTTTCGAGCATTGAGTAGAGTTGGTGCTGCTTTCTGGCAAAGTGCGTCCTGTTAAAGCCGCCCAGTTTGTCGTAAATTTCAAGCCATTCGTTTTTGATAAATTTCTTTTTTAACAGCTCTTTTGCCTTTGCGATCAGCTCGCGCGCGGCATCGTTTTCGTCGATGTAGGTGGCGACAGGGTGGTCTTTTGGCAGCTTGGGTCGCTCGGCTATTAGGATACCGCGCAGGATTTCTGATAGCTCGGCGGCGTTTTCGTCGATAAACTCGCTCTTAAAGCCTAAATTTAGCAAATTTGCGCGCACGTTTTTAAAATCGGCCGGCGTGAGTTTTGTTAGTTCTGATTTTGCAGCTTTTCTAGAGGCGAAAAAATTTGCCGCTCCGCTGAGGTAATCTCTCAAAATCGCAGTCGCCAAAGCAACGGCGGCGTTGTTAAATTTGATCATTTTTTATCCTTAACTTAAATTTTAAGGATTATACAAAAAGCGGAGAGTAAAAACTTTGATTTATCTTAAGCTGTAAATTTTGACGACAAAGGTCGCGTCGATCTTCTCGGCATCCTTGCGCATTTCGATCGGAAAATCGATTTTGACGATATTTTCGTAGCTTTGTAGTGCGTCCATAAACTCGTAAAATTTAGCAGGAGTTTTCATGGAGCCAGTTACCGTTAGCTCATAGATCGAGATCTCGCCGTTTTTTGCGGCCTCTTTTAGCTCGCTTAGATTTACGTTCATAAAGTACTTTGAGGCAAATTGAGTAAAATTCTCTACGTCAAATTTGTTTTCAAGAGCGTCTAACGCGGCTTTGTCGTTTTGCTTTATCTCGTTTAGGGCTTTTGATTTGGCGTCGTAGAGCCTTTGCGTTTGCGCACTTGCGGCGATTTGCATGCGACTTTCGTATTTAACCTGCTTGTACTCTTTGATACTCGGTATTAAAAAGCCAAATATCATCACAAGGCAAGCAACTATAAAAATGAGAATATAGATGAGTAATTTGGTAACGTCGATATTTTGTAGGCTTCTATCTTTACTCATTTTTACCCTCTAAGCTGTCGGTTTTGTTTGTGCTGATGAAATTTAGCCAGCCGTTATCTAACTGATAAAAAGAGGTATTTGACGTGTTAAAAATCGACTTTAGCGGCGTGGCGAGTAACATATTGTAAATATCTCGGCTAGGCGTAGTGCCCTTTACGATAAGCGAGCTTTTATCCATCGAGATCTCGTGTAGCGTTATGCTTGAGGGGACAAGATCAAGTAGATTACGCAGGCTTTGTTTTAAGACGGCATTTGAGGCCGCTATTTCGTTTGCGCTATCTCTTCTTTGCTTTAAAAGCGCGGTGAGCTCGTCGGCTTGCTTGATTTGCTCTTGCGTCTGCTCTTGTTTTTGTTTTGAAATTTGCGTTTCGTTTCGTAGCGAGTTACTTTTAAACTCAACAAAGAAATTTGCCGCAGCAAAAAGCAATACTATCGTAGCGATAAAAAACAGCCAAATTTTGCTAAAAAGGTTAAAAATCGGTTTTCTCTGAGGTTTTATAAAGCTATAACTAGTCATTTTCCAACTCTTTTTTCATTAGTTCGGTCATCGTTTTTAGCGTATCGACGGGATAAACGGCGGTCTTTACTAAGAGTTCGTTTTCTAGATAGTGTAAAAACGTAGCGCTCGTCCTCTCCGTAGCGTCAAATATCACGACGTTTTCGATAAAATCGCCCTCATAAAGCGGATTTGAATAAAATTCTTTAAGCGCCAGCGATATATACCGGTACATACTCATATCGCGTCCAAATATCGATACCGAGGCGGTTACATCGGTGGATTCTGGCATATTTATATCGTAGTCTAGGTCGGCAAACTCCTCTTGGCTATCGCCGGTCTTTAACATATCGTCTAAATTTTCTAGACCGTCCATGTTGTTAAAGCTTTCGTCTACGTTCGTGATAAAATCATCTATCTCGTCGCTGTTTTCTTTATCAAATTCGACGTTCTCGTCGCCGTCGTCCTCATCTAGCTTACAAACCGTGGCGTATTTTGCGCCGTTACCCGATGTAATGCAGATGGCGAAAATTTCCTTGCACGCATAAATAAAAAGCGTCTTTGCCGTAGATAATTTTTGTTTCTCGATCTCTTTTTGTATAAGTACTATGGGCGAATAAAGTACGTCTATGTCCGTATTGCCAAATTTACTCTCGGCGGCCTTAACGTCTGAAAGTTTTGCATAGATCAGCCAATTTTTAGCAGGATTTATGCAAGTTATTTCCTTTGTTTTTATGCCTAGTTTTTCAAGATTTTCGGCATTTTTTGCCTCAAATGCGCCTTGTTCGAGCGCGTCGAAAAACAGCGAAATATAAACCCATTTATACTCTTTTTGTAGATTTTTTAGATACTCTTTTATTCTGTCTGAGATTTTGCCGGACTCTTCTAGGTCAAATTCATTTTTTATCGTTTTGATCGGAGTTGCGCCCTTGTATACCTCGCCGTAAAATATGCATTTTTTAGACTGGATAACGGCGCTAAGATATAAAACGCTAAAAAAACGACGTATCAGCAAAGATTTCTCCTAAAAATTACGATGCGTTATAATACCCAAAAAGCCATAAAATAGAGTTAAAACAGCTCTTTTTGTAGGGTTAAAAATTTATCTTTTATTCGTTTTGCTTCTTCTTGCAGGTCTGAGTCTGTCAAATTTGACGGTTTAAGCTCTGCATAGTCGCTCACGGCGATGTCGCACATCATGCGAATTTTGTCTAAATTTACTTTGCTTACCTTGCCTGATTTGCTGATTTTTTGGATATTTTCTAGGTAGCTGTTTGAGCGAGCGATGTAGAGGGCGTATTTTTGCGAGATCTCGCTTTGTACCATCACGGTGTGAGCGAGTTTGTTGTAGATGTCTTTATGGTAGGCTGATTTTGAGAGCCTATAGGCGGTTTCGTAATCGCCCATTTCGTAGTAAAATTTGGCTCCAAGCGCGTTTTTGTAAGACGGACTAAGCGTAACAAATGAGACAAAAATAGCCGCCAAAAGCGCTCCGATAATTAAAATAACGGTCTTTGAGCTCATTTTTCCATCTCCTTTTTTATCTGCTCTCTTGCGGCTTCTAGCTCCATGCCCGTCACGCTAAAAGGCGGTGAGAGCGTATAAGAAATCTCGCTAAACGGCTTTGGGATTATCATCTTATCCCAGCTTTTTAGCCGCCAAAATTTACTCGCTTCGTAGTTTAAAATTTGTATAGGCGCATTTTGCTTTTGCGCGATGACGACGGCTCCGTCGGCGACGCTATGATAGGGGCCGCGCGGACCGTCTGGGGTGATGATGACGTCGACGCCGCTTTTTAGCTCTCTAAAGCTTTGTGCAAGGGCCTTCACTGCGCCTTTTGAGCTACTGCCTCTGATAGCGCCGATACCGAAAAACGAAATCACGCGCGCGATGATTTCGCCGTCTTTGTGGTCGCTTATGATGACTTTGGCGCGTCTTTGAGGATTTTGGCCGTTTCTCCACCAGTGCACGTAGGCAAAACTCATTAGCGCTAGCCTGCCGTGCCAAAACAGCACGACGCAGGGCTCGTTTGTCAAATTTGTCTTAGAAAAGTTCTTTTTGCAGGTTAAAAATATAATCCAAATAAAAAAATAGATAATGCGCGGGGCTAAATTTATAAAAACACTTCGTTTAAATTTAGCCCACAAGCTCACCGTAAAGCACCATTCTTTTTGGGTCGTTCACGCGCACTTTTAGCGTTTTGCCTAGCAGTTCTTCGCTACCTGCGACTTGAACGAGGAAGTTATTAAAGCTCCTGCCGGCAACCCCGCCGTTTGCGCGAAGCTCCTCGAAATATACGTCGAAAATTTTGCCTTTTTGCGCCGCGACGATTTCGTCTAAAATTTCGTTATGGCGGCTTTGTAGGCGGGTTAGGCGAGCGCTTGCGACGGCTTCGTCGATTTGGTTTGTAAACTCCGCCGCCTTAGTCATCGGGCGAGGCGAATACTTAAAGCTAAAAATTTGCTCGAAGCGTACTTTTTCCAGCACATCCATCGTGTCCTCAAACTCCTCGTCCGTTTCGCCTGGAAACGCCACGATAATGTCGGTCGAAATGCTAACATCCGGGCACATCGCGCGTAGCTTAGCAGCCCTGCCTAAAAACCACTCTTTGGTGTAGCCGCGCTTCATCTCGCGTAGGACTTTGGTGTTTCCGCTTTGAAGCGGCATGTGCATGGATTTGCAAATTTTGGGATTTTGACTAAAGATTTCTAAAAATTTATCGTCCATATGGAGCGGATGCGGGCTGGTAAATCGTATGCGCTCGACCCCCTCTATCTCGCTAATCTTTACGAGCAGGTCGCTAAAATCGATCTTCTCGTGCGCGCCTGAAAATCTCTTGCCGTAGTTGTTTACGTTTTGCCCGAGTAAGAAAATTTCCTTCGCTCCGCCCTCAGCCGCTTTTTTTACTTCGCGCAGGATCAAATTTGCCGGGATAGAGATCTCGTCGCCTCTGGTGTGCGGGACGATGCAGTAGGTGCATTTTTTATCGCAGCCGATCGAGATATTTATGTGGCTTTTATACGGCGAGCCGCGAAATTCGCCGAATGCGTACTCGCTCTCGTCGTGATTTATGTCGGTGCTGATAAATTTAGGCGTCTTAACGGCGGCTGAAATTTTACTGACGTTTCGCGCGCCCAGGACGAAATCCACGTAAGGCGCCCGTTTAAAAATTTCGCTTCCCAGATGGCTTGCCGTACAGCCGCAAACGCCTATTTTAGCGCCCGCTTTTTTTACTTTTTCAAAGCCGCCGACCTCGCTAAAAAGCTTATGTACGGGCTTTTCGCGCACCGAGCAGGTGTTGATGAGGATGAGGTCGGCCTCGGAGATATCGTCCGTTAAATCGTAATTTTCCTTTTCTTTTAGTTCGGCGACGATATGCTCGCTGTCGCGGACGTTCATAGCGCATCCTAGCGTTTGGATAAATACCTTTTTGCTCAAAACTCGCCTTATAAAATATGCACTTCGTACATGTAGTCGTTTTCGTCTAGGCCGTAGCGAACGGTGCGGTGATAGACGCTAAGGCCTTTTTCCTCGAAAAACTCCACCAAAGCGATGAGTTGTTTGTGGCTGTTTTCTCTGTCGAAATAGAAAATTTGTTGCGGATCTTTGGCAAATGCCGCTTCGATTTTTTCAAGAGAGATCGTTTTTGGTTTGGCGTCAAGTTGCGTTCTAGCGAGTTTTAGCTCCATTTTTAATCCTTTGAAATCTTTAATTTAATCTGTGAATATAGCAAAAACATCTTAAAAAACGCATTAAACTTCTTAAAAGTATAAAGCTTGTATAATACCCCTCTAACTCAAAAATTCCCCCAAATTTAAATAATGGAGCAAAAATAATATGGAAAAAATAGCGGATATCATAGAATCTATCGCAAATGAAAAAGGGCTCGAAATCGAAGACGTAAAAGAGCGCGTCATAAGAGCTATTATCAATACCGCAAAGAAAATTTACGGAGAAAACTACGAATACGACGCGGTTATAGATAATGCGACCAAGACCCTTCATCTATATCAAAAAATCACCGTCGTAGAGGACGACGACGAGCGCTTGGCCGAGGATAACGAGCATTATCTCGGCGTAAGCGAAGCTAAAAAAGTAGACTCTGGCGTAGAGATCGGCGACGAGCTAACCTACGAGCTATCTACCGACAACCTCGGTCGCACCGCCGCGCAGACGCTTCACAAGGAGCTTGAGTATCACATCCAGCGCCTTATGGAGGAAAAAATCTTTCAAAAATACCAAGACATGGTCGGACACATGGTTTTTGGCTCGGTCACGCGCGTAGATAGCGAGGAAAATACCTTCATTGAGATAGACGAGCTACGAGCCGTGATGCCGCGCAAAAACCGCATAAAAGGCGAGAAATTTAAGCCGGGCGACGTCGTAAAAGCCGTCATAAAAAGCGTCTATATCGACAAATCTATGGGCATCAAGGTCGAGCTAAGCCGCACGTCGCCAAAGTTCCTCGAAGCCCTACTAAAAGCCGAAGTACCGGAGATCAAAGACGGACTCGTACTGATCGCGGCAAGCGCTAGAATCCCGGGAGAACGCGCTAAAGTAGCACTCGTAGCTACCTCGCCTAACGTCGATCCCGTGGGCGCGACCGTGGGCACCAAAGGCGTGCGCATAAATGCCGTTACAAAGGAGCTAAACGGCGAAAATATCGACGCGATCGAGTATTCGGCCGAGCCTACTATCCTCATCACGAGAGCGATGGCGCCGGCGATCATCAGCTCGGTTAAAATCGGCGAGGACAACAAAGCCGTCGTGAGTCTAGTAACCGAGCAAAAGAGCAAAGCTATCGGCAAAAGCGGTATAAATATCAGGCTAGCTAGCATGCTAACAGGCCACGAGATCGAACTAAACGAGCTTGGCGCTAGAGGCGAGAGCAAAGACGAAAACGCGAAGGATCTAAAGGCGCTATTTGGCGATCTGTAGTCAAATTTGAGCCTTTTAGTCGCATTTGTTTCGGGCGGTAAATTTGAGGCGCGGCGTCTGGGCCAAATTTGAGATAAATTTATTTACTCAAATTTGATCCACTTCGTTTGCCAAAATTTGCCGCTTTTTTTATTTTCTATTTTTAATGCGTTAAATTTTATTCATAAATCAACAAATTTGCCACGCTTTTCTCGCAAAACCCGCACTGCAAAAATCTTGACGCCAAATTTACAAAATCGCAGCAACCATAGAGCAAATAAATCCAATGCATTTAAATATAATCTTAAAAATGTTTAAGGATACAATATGTAAAATATCCGCAATAACCTCGCAGGATTCAAAATGAATGAAAAATCGCCGACTCAAACCAAATCCCTCAAAAAACTACTTTTGATAGCTCTCGTAGTCGGCCATATCGGCATGTACGTAAACCAAAGGAGCGAGTGGCTCTATGACGGGCAGCCGTATCCAAAAGCAAAAGAGTGGCTAATAGGCGCAAATTTTATGATGGTGTATGGCAATTTTCTAACCAAACTACCCTTTGTCGATGAAAAAATCCTTATCGTCCAGCCCGTGCTTGCCTTGCAGGATTATTTCATAAAAAGATGGAAAGAAAATTTACCAGACGACGATGCGGAAAAGTACGCGGACTGGTATGTTTTTAGGCTGATGATGTATATCATGAACACATCAGGCAGCACCGTCCTATACGCTAACAACAAGTATTCTTTTACGCTAACAACAAGTATTCTTTTACGCTAACAACAAGTATTCTTTTACGCTAACAACAAGTATTCTTTTACGCTAACAACAAGTATTCTTTTACGCTAACAACAAGTATTCTTTTACGCTAACAACAAGTATTCTTTTGAAGAGACGATAGAATTTAACGAAAAAGCCTGGGAAACTATAGAAAATATGGTGAAATTTGAGGCTAAGGATAAGATGTTTCAAAAAATCAGGCTTGCGGCTTTTAATAACTTATCGATTATTTTCACGAATAATTTTACGGCGTATTGGATAAAAAATCCTCTGTATTCTAAGCCCAAATCTAAAAACTATAGGTCGGACGAGTCTCAAGTAAACATACCAAAGATGCTTAAAGACGTCAAACAGCACGAAAGACTCATAAAGTTGCGCGAATATATAAAATATATGAATGCGCTTTACTCTTCAAAATATCCCGAAATTTACGACAAAGCTCGCAAAGCGGATACGGCAGAATACCTTGAAAACAAAAGAATACACGCGATAGCAAGCCAAATTTTATACTGGCAAATACGTACAAATAGGCATGCAAACATAGACGGCTTTTGTCAAACGGATAAAAACGAGTATCTAAAAGACTACATCGAAACTAGAAAATGGTTTTTGACAAACGAGGATGATTTGAAGGCTAAGGGGGTTAGCATAAAATCGACCGTAATAAAATCGGTGGATGACAAGATAAAAGAGGTTTGCGAGGACATGAAATTTTAAAATACGCCGCGCAAGCGTCAAATTTTATAAAGCGGCAACGAGATAAATTTAAGATTAAGGCGGCAGATAAACCGCCAAATTTTAGGTTATTTATTTTTAGTAGAGCGGTACATCGGGTGCTGGTAGTCGTTCCTCTCGCAACCTGTAGCTAAAAATCCAAATACCAAAGCAAGCGCGCACAATATAACTTTTCTCATTTTCTCCCTTTTTTGAATTTCATTTTCGCGCGATTATAGCAAATTTTGCGAAATTGCCAAAATATCCGCGGCTAAATTTGGCGGAATTTAGGCGGAGCTATTTTCGTCAAATTTGGCGCCGTCCAACGAGAGTCAAAAAAGCGCGAGCGTTAAATTTGCTGGTCCGATTTTCGCTCTTGCTCGTCTAGCGCCCGCACACGATAAATTCGT
The DNA here is from genome assembly GCF_900573985.1 of Campylobacter showae. Taxonomy (NCBI): domain Bacteria; kingdom Pseudomonadati; phylum Campylobacterota; class Epsilonproteobacteria; order Campylobacterales; family Campylobacteraceae; genus Campylobacter; species Campylobacter showae. The sequence continues at coordinate 881,968 of NZ_UWOK01000001.1, forward strand.
GCTTGCAGGCAAATTTGCTAGCCGAAATTTGGCCTACCTGCCGACTCGTTTTGCGTCGCGCCGAGTCATAATATATTAAATTTTTATCCAAAAAAAAGTAGAATATCTCATCTTAAATTTAAGGAAAATCCGTGTTGCAAGCATTAGCGCTTAGATATAGACCGCGAAATTTTAGCGAGCTCGTAGGCCAGGAGGCCGTCAGCACCAGCCTCACGCACGCTCTGGACGAGAACCGCCTCACTCACGCCTACCTTTTTTCGGGGCTTCGCGGCAGCGGCAAGACCTCAAGCGCGAGGATATTTTCAAAGGCGCTGGTTTGCGATCACGGACCGACTAGCCAGCCCTGCGAGCAGTGCGCCAACTGTATTGCCGCAAACGAAGGCCGCCATATCGATATCATCGAGATGGACGCGGCCAGCCACCGCGGTATCGACGATATAAAGGGGCTCATCGAGCAGACCAAGTACGCTCCGGCGATCGCTCGCTTTAAGATTTTTATCATCGACGAGGTGCACATGCTCTCCACACCCGCGTTTAACGCGCTGCTAAAGACGCTCGAGGAGCCGCCGCCCTACGTCAAATTTATCCTGGCTACGACCGATCCGCTCAAGCTCCCAGCCACGGTGCTATCGCGTACGCAGCATTTTAGATTTCGCCAGATCTCGCGCCCGGACGTCGTCGCGCATCTTGATTTTATCCTAAACCGCGAAAACGTCCCGCACGAAAAAGAGGCTCTCGAGATCCTCGCTCGTAGCGGCGCAGGCTCGCTGCGCGATACTCTTACGCTGCTAGATCAGGCTATCATCTACGCCAAGGGCGAGCTCACGCAAAGCGCCGTCGCGCAGATGCTAGGACTCCTTGATCCGCAGCGCATAGAGGAGATTTTATCTCTCGTTATGAGTGGCGATAAACCTGCTGTGAGCGCGGTGGTAGCGCAGCTAGAGAGCTATGACGCCGAGATGGTGATAGATGAGATAACGGCCAATCTCAAGGCGAATTTCCTCGCGCAAAGCCCGAAATACTCACTACTTTTGTATGAGAGATTTTTTAGGATCCTCTCGCAGGCGCGCTCGATGCTAAGCGTTAGCAGCGACGGCGGATTCGTGCTTGGCGTGATGCTTTTTATGATGATCGAGGCGATAAATCTAAAATCGATCGACGAGATGATAGCCGTTGATGCGAGAGAAAAATTTGCGGATTCGCATGCGCGCGCGGTTTCAAATTTCACGAGCGGACGAGGCGAAGCGGCTAAATTTACTGCTCCTGCGCAGACTGGTCAAATTTCACCCTCTACGGACGGATCAAATTTGACGGGTGCAAACGGGGCTAAACTCGCCTCGCAAAACGGCGCGGCTCAGGGGCGCAATTTGAGCGCTCAGACTCTAGCCGGCTCGGCAAATTTAAATGCCAAGATGCCGCAGGAGATGGGCGAGCAAACCCTCGCTGCGAAAACTCAAAACCCCGCCTATGAGGCGTTTCTAGCCAAAATTTACGACCGCAGCTTTGATCTTGGCGAGTGTTTTAAAAACTGCATAGAGTTTTTGGAGTTTTCGGACGGTTGCATGAGCCTAGCATCAAGTGCGGCGGGCGAGGATCAGCGGCGGCTTCGCGAGGGTTCAAAGGTGATTTTGCAGATCTTGCGCAGTCTTTTTGGCGAGAGCGCAAAGATAAAGATAACTCCCAAGCAAAGCCCAGAAATAGGGGCGCAAAAGCAAAAGGGTGCGGTAAATTTGGGTGATGAGCACGCTAGCGCGGAAAAATCTGATGACGCCAAAACTGTTTCAAACCATGAGAGTGGCAAATTTGACGCGGACGTCGCGCCTGAAAATTTAAGCCAAAACGAGCAAGCGCAAGAGCCCGAGCCCTCAAATTTGACTGAAAATTTGTTTTCGGACAGTAAAGGTGAGAGCGTGACGGCTGTGCCCTCAGAGCAAAATCTAGACGCTAAATTTGAAAGCGGCGAGCAGGGCGAGCAAACGCAAAATTTGACGCCGCAAACGCAGGCGGGTACTTTTCAAACGGCTAACGACTCAGCGCCGAGCACGCAAGCTAATAGCGACTCTCTACGCGACGAAACCGCGTCCTTAAATTTAAACGAAAACGAGTCAAATTTGACGCAAAGCTCGCAAATTCAGGCGGGTTTAGAGCGGCCGACAGAGCCTAAATTTGCGCCTGATTTTGAGAGCATGCGCGATGACACGCACGATTTTCACGAGGCGTATTCGCTAAAATTTAAGAGCGACGATGGCACCCTAGCAGGTGCAGATCTGGCGTTTTTAGACGACGAACTAAGGCGGCTAGAGGGCCAAAATGTCGCAAAAACGGAGCAAAAACCAAGCAGCGCCGCTAAATTTAACCAAAACCACACGCCGCAGACGGCTAGCTTCGGCGAGCCGCCGTTTGATCCTGAAGACGTGAGCGAGATGTTTAGCGAGGTGGCCGAGTATAATGACGGCCTTTTTGAGCAAGACGCAAGCGAGTCTGTAAACGCGGCTGTAAGGCAAAATTTAGATACGGTAAATTATTTAAGCGGCGAAGAGTTTCAAAGCGAATCAAATTTTAACGACTCGTCCTTAAGCGAGACAAATTTTAACGCTCAAAATCCTGCGCCAAATTTGGTCGCAAAAACTCAAGCCGATCCTAAGGCTGCAAAAAATCAGGCGGTTTTAAAAGAAGCCAAGCGACTATTTGGAGAGCCTGAAATTTTAGAAATTTGAGGCGTTTAATTTAGCTCGTTAAATTTGCATACCGTTTTGCTATTTTTGGCAGGGCGCTACCGTCAAAGCGTGGAACAACGGACTAAACGCCGATCAAAAAAAGCGCCTTGAACGCGAGCTAAAAATAGGCGTGAGTTTAGGCGAGACTACGCCGATGTTAGCCCAAAGAATAGCGCAGGCTTTGCAAAAAAACAAACGCGACGCTACGGCTATCGCTCTAACCGGAGCGGGCGCAATAGTAAGCGAAATTCGCCAAGCCTTTTTTGAAGCAAACGCGGGCGTCATAAAATGCTACAAATACCAAGCCACGCTAGATACTCGCACGTCTGAGCTATGTAGAGCCTACGACGGCCTAACGTGGGATAAAGACTACAAACCTATCGGGCATAACTTCCCGTTTCGCAAACCGCGCGTAAATACTCATTTTAATTGCCGTAGCACCATAATACCCGTAACCAAAAGCTGGGATGAGCTGGGCGCCCGGGGAATGGACGAAGCAAGCGGTCGCACTAGGTCAAGTATGAACGGCTACGTGCCGCAGGATATGACGTTTAACGACTGGCTAAAAACCCAAAGCCCCGAAGTGATAGAAAAGACGCTAGGCAAAGGCAGAGCCGAGCTATTTATGCAGGGTAAGATCACTATGCGGGATTTGATAACGCAGCAGGGGCGTGCACTTGATTTGAGAGATATTTACAAAAAGAAAAGGCTAAACGAATACGACACCAGGAACGTGAAGCATTTTGATATTCCGCGCAAACTAGCTAAAAGGATAAATTTGAAAACGGATACCATACGGGGCAGTATTGATTATTTATATGAAAAACACCCCGAGATGTTTATTAACAAAGATGATTTAAAAAATCAAATCATAGACGCCTTGAGAAACCCTGAATTTATAAAAGAAGCTACATTTAAAGCTGATGGCGTAATTATCGGCAAGTCGATAGACGATAAGAAAAAGAAAATGATTGACATCGGCATAAATATAAACGACGGCGTGATTTTTCACATAAACAAGAAGCGTTGGGATACCACAATAAAAGCTTTAAAAAATAGGTAAGCGGTGAGACCACCCACACCCTCACACAGGTTTCTATCCCCAGGGGCGGTAATGCTTTGCTAAGAAGCTGGGCTGTTTGACGAGCCGTTCGCTTACCTACTTGTGAAATTATACCATATTTTTACCAAACCAACCCCATTTAAAATTTAAGTTACTATTCTATCAAAGGCCGTGCCTTAAATTTACTCTCGTGGAGGATAGAATGGATATTGAGGAGCTAAAAAAGCAAGTTAGTGATTTGCAAGCCGAAAAAGAAGCGATGAACGCTAAAAACAAAGAGCTTTTAAGCGAGATAAAAAAGCTAAAAGCGAAAAAACGCTAATGATTGCTCATGCCCGCAAAGCGGCGGACAGCAAAAGCTAAAGGTAAATTTGAAAGGCCGCGTTAAATTTTGGCGTTCAAATAGCCGTCGCTGGCATAAATTTAAGCGGCGACGGTTTGTAAATTTATAAAATTTAGAGTATTTTGAAGTAGGTCGGCGAGCCGAAACGACTCGCGCAAGGGTTAAATTTACCTAAAAACACAACTTCACTATTCGTTTAGTATCGAAAGCAACTCTTTGTTATCCTTGGTTTTTAGCATCTTGGCGTATAAAAACTTAAGCGCCTCTACGTCGTCCATCGTTGCGATAGCCGAGCGGATAGCCCAGATCTTTTGTAGTTCGTCCGGTTTTTGTAGTAGCTCCTCTTTTCTGGTGCCTGATTTTAGTACGTTGATAGCCGGGTAGATTCGGCGATCGGAGATGTTGCGATCTAGTACGATTTCGCTGTTGCCCGTGCCTTTAAACTCCTCGAAAATCACCTCGTCCATACGTGAGCCCGTGTCGATGAGTGCAGTGGCGATGATGGTGAGGCTACCGCCGTGCTCGATGTTTCGCGCCGCGCCAAAAAAGCGTTTCGGCTTGTGCAAGGCGTTTGCGTCCACGCCGCCGGTTAGTACCTTGCCGCTTGGCGGAGTTACGGTGTTATACGCACGCGCTAGGCGGGTGATGCTATCTAGCAGGATGATGACGTCCTTGCCCATTTCTACGAGGCGCTTGGCCTTTTCGATGACGAGTTCGGCGACGCGCACGTGATTCATTGCAGGCAGGTCAAACGTCGAGCTAAACACTTCGCCCTTTACGCAGCGCTGCATGTCGGTGACCTCCTCTGGACGCTCGTCCACGAGTAGCACCATGAGATGAGACTCTGGATGGTTGCGCGCGATGCCGTGGGCTAGCTCTTTCATGAGCTCGGTTTTACCGCTTCTAGGCGGGGCGACGATGAGGCCGCGCTGACCCTTGCCAAGTGGTGTAAAGAGATCGAGCACGCGGCCCGTTAGCTTCATAGGATCATATTCGAGGCGAAGTTTTTCCGTCGGGAAAAGCGGCGTTAGGTTGTCAAATAGCGGTCGCTCCTTGGCCTCGATTAGCGGCATATAGTTTAGCGCTTCGATTTTTAGCAGGGCGTAGTATTTTTCCTGATCTTTTGGCTCGCGTACTTGACCCGTCACTATGTCGCCCACACGCAGGGCAAATTTGCGAATTTGAGAGTTTGATACGTAGGCGTCGTTTGAGCTGTCGCTGAGGTTCGCGTCTACCGAGCGCAAAAAGCCGTAGCCCTCGCTCGTGATCTCTAAAATGCCCGTGAAAAGTATAAATCCGCCTTGTTTTGTTTGGGTTTTTAGGATCTCAAATATCAAATCTTGTCTGCGAAATTCGCGCGGATTTTCGACGCCGACGCTGTTTGCTATCTGCACTAGCTCGTCTAAGCTTAGCATTCTTAGTTCTTCGATTTTGTGGCCGTCGACGGGGATATGAGTGCGCGAGTTTGGATATTTTTTGGTCGTTTTTTGACTTTCCTGCGTGGAATTTGCAGGCTGGGTTGCGTTATTTTCCATCGTGTCCTCTTTAAAATTACGGAATAATTTTGTAGATAAATTTAAGTTTCAAAAGAAGTTTTGAAAGCCCGCATTTTATAAAATTTTGGCTTTGATGTCAAGAAGTGATATAATCTCGCCAAAAATGAAAAGAAATCTCAAAATGATGGATTTTAAAGATGGCAAGCGCGAAAAAACGATAATAAAAACCGCGCTTATCGGCATAGTTACAAATTTTTTCTTAGCCGCGGTGAAAATTTTTATCGCCATAGTCTCAAACCCGGTCGCTCTGATATCAGACGCCGTAAATAACCTCAGCGATGCAGGCTCAAGTATCATCACGATATTTGGCTCAAAACTAGCTAGCAAGATACCGGGCGAAGCCCCACCCTTACGGCTACGGCAGGACCGAGTATATCGGCGGTCTTATCGTTTCGGTCATCGTGTTGATGTTAGGATTTCAGTTTCTAAAAACTTCGGTCGAAAATATTTTTGCACCTGAGCCCACCAGTTTTACGATGCCGTTTTTGGCGTTTTTGTTTTGCGCGATATTCGTCAAATTTGCGCTCGGCTTTTACTATAAAAAGATCGGCAAACAGACCAAATCTATCTCACTAAAAGCCGTAGGACAGGAGGCTTTGGGCGACGCGATCATATCGTGCGTGATCCTTGCTTCGGCTGCGCTTTCGTACTTCGCCGACATCCAGATAGACGGATATGCGGGTGCTTTGGCGTCGCTTTTTATTATCATAAACGGCGTACTTTTGATAAAAGAAACTTTTGATAAAATCATCGGCCAGCGCGTCGAAAAGGAGATCAGCGACGAAATTTACGCCGCCGTAAATCGCTGCGAGATCGTGCGCGGCGCATACGACCTGATACTTCACAACTACGGCGCGCAGCGATACGTGGGCTCGGTAAACGTCGAGATAGACGAGCATTTGCCTCTTAGCGAGGTTTCGCAGAGGCTAAACGAGCTTCAAATCGAGATTTATAAAATTTACAGGATTTATCTGGTTTTTGGCGTTTATAGCGTAAATTTGGGGCAGGACGAGAGCCGCGCCTGCGTGGCAAATTTGCTCTCGGAGTTTAGCAGCGTGCGCGGATTTCACGCGTTTTTCATCGATAGCAAGAAAAAGAGCGTGAGGTTTGACGTAGTGGTCGATTTTGCCGAGAAAAATCTAAGCCGTCTGCGCGCCGAGATAGAACGCGAAGTAGCGTTAAGCTTTCCGGGGTATAAAATTTTCATCGTGATAGATAGGGAGTTTGCGTGAGGGTTGAGAGAGGGGCAAATCGGTAGCGCCTAGGACGTTTTAATGTGTTATAATCGTGCGGCTTAAAAATATAAAACTAGAGCGTAAAAATTTTAATCTAATCGTGAGAAAAAATGGCATTTTTAAAAATTTTGACTTGTGCATTTTCAATGAGTTTTTGCTTTATGAGTATCTACGGGCTTACGACTAGCGCGGTAGAGCTTGTGCTTTTTACAGAGTATAATCCGGCAGGAGATGCCGATCCTCTAGGCGATTTGGGCGATCCGCTTGATTGGCTTGAGCTAAATATCGCTTATTTGGTTGGTTTTTGGATATTTTTTAGCGGCGTGTGCGCAGTGCTTTATAAGCGGCTAAGTTGCTTTGACGAAATTGCAAAATTTTTCATAGATCTGTTTTTGCCTGCCGCTGCGACGATTATTTTAGCGCTTATTTTGGGTGCGGTACTCCCGTTTGCGGTCGGGGCTCAGCCGGAGAATGCTGTTATCGCCCAAGGGTTTGGCATATTTTTAGCCGAAATACTTTTTATAATCACAATAGCTTGCTTGCTAAAAAGAGAGCAAAAGTAGTAAATTTAGCGCTCAAGACGCCATTTATATTACTACAAGTTTCCAAAGAGCGGTTATGGGTAAAAATTCCTTGTAAAATTCGAGGCTCAAATTTGTAAGCGTTAAAAATTCGCTCGTAAATTTGCCAGCGTTTTCAAGGTGCGGGTTTTGTCTAAATCTGATCAAATTTATGGTTACGTCTATGCGTGAGCAAAATCTGTCAAATTTGCTGTCAAATTCAGGCGCAAGCGAAATCCACGCCAAAGCTTGCAAAATCAAGCGAGGCTTTAGAAATTTTACGTATAATCTAAAATCTTAAAACGAAAGAAAAAAGTAACCGATGGGCAAATTTAAGTGCGCGCATTGCAGGGGCGAATTTGAGCGCGAGGCTCTGATAGAGCGCGGCGGGGAGCTGTTTTGCTGCGAGGGGTGCGCGGGAGTTTACGAGATACTTAACGCAAGCGGGCTTGGCGAGTTTTACGAAAGGCTTGGCAAAACTACGCTAAATCCGGCTCGGGGCGCGAAAAATACGGCGCAAAAGTCGCAAGAGGACCTCGCGGCTATTTATCAAAACTACGTCAAAAACGAGAATGGATTTAATAAAATCTCGCTCATCATCGAGGGTATCCACTGCTCGGCTTGTATCTGGCTAAACGAGAAGGTTTTATTTGCGCAGAAGGGAATTTTAGAGGTAAATATAAACTCGGTTAATAACAAAGCCCTCATTGTCTGGGACGAAAACGAGATAAATTTGGCTCAAATTTTCGCTCTCATCCGCTCCATCGGCTACGAGCCCTACCCATACGACGCACAGGCCCAGGAGCACAGGCTCGCGGGGCAGAGGCGCGAATTTTACGCGCGGCTGCTTGTCGGGATATTTTGCACGATGAACATCATGTGGCTGGCCGTCGCTCAGTACGGCGGCTACTTCACGGGCATGCGCCAGGACGTGCGCTCTATAATAAATTTCGCCGAATTTATCCTCGCTACGCCGGTACTTTTCTACACGGGAAGCGGTTTTTTTAGGGGTGCTTGGAGCGCGCTAAAAAACAAAACGCAAAACATGGATAGCCTCATCGTCACGGGCACGCTAGCAGCTTACATTTTCTCGATCTACGCGATGTTTTCGCGGCAAGGAGAGGTGTATTTCGACTCGGTTGCGATGATAATCACTTTCGTATTTATCGGCAAATATCTGGAAATCTTGAGCAAGAAAAAGGCCGCCGACACGCTCGATAATCTAAACTCGCTAAATTTAAACTCCGTTAGCGTCAAAGACGGCGACGAGATAACGCTAAAAAGCGCGCAGGAGGTGAGGGTGGGCGAACTCGTGGTCGTGAGAGCTGGCGAGCGCGTGCTGCTAGACGGCGTCGTCGTAAGCGGGGCGGCGAGCTTTGATCTCTCTAGCCTTAGCGGCGAGAGCGCGCCAGTGTATCTGAGCGCGAAAGAGGGCGAAAATGAGATAAAAAGCGGCTCCGTGTGCGTGGACGGCACGCTAGTTTATGAGGTTGGCGCCGTATTTAGCGAGTCGGTGCTAGCGCGTATCATAAATCTGCTCGAAACCGCCGCAGCCAAAAAGCCCAAAATCCAGGCACTCGCAGACGCTATCGCGGCGAGGTTTTCAGCTGCTATCACGATGCTGGCGCTAGCGACGTTTGCGTTTTGGTTCTGGCGCACTGGCGAGCTCTCCGCCGCGCTCATCGTCGCGATCTCGGTCGTTGTGATCTCGTGCCCCTGCGCGCTTGGGCTTGCTACGCCCGTTAGCACGCTCGTTGCGCTTGGGGCGGGCTTTAGGCGCGGGATACTTTTTAAAGAAGCGCGCATCATCGAAAGCCTAGCTAAGTGCGATACGGCCGTGTTTGACAAGACCGGCACGCTCACGTCAGGGCGGCTTAAGGTGAGTAAATTTACGCGCGTGGGCAAATTTGACGCAAGCGCGCTTTTTTCGTTAGTTAGCGGCTCGGATCATCCCGTTAGCTGCGTCGTTGGCGAGTATCTTCGAGCAAATTTTAGGGATTTAAAACTTTTAGAGTTAAGCGGCTTTGAAAACATCGCAGCGCGCGGAGTAAGGGCTAAATTTGGCGGCATAAATCTAGCCGGCGGGAGCGAGAAATTTATGCGCGAGCTAGGGCTTTATGGCGGCGAAGCAGTGCGCGGGACTTGCTATTTTTTCGCTGCAGACGGGGGGATCGCAGCGGCATTTGAGCTAGAGGAGAGCCTAAAAGATGGCGCCAAAGAGTGCGTAGCCGCGCTAAAAAACGCTGGCATACGCGTAGCGATGCTAACGGGCGATAACGAATACGCCGCAAAGCGCGTGGCAGAGGAGCTAGGCGTGGGCGAAACGGTCGCAAACGCTCTGCCCACGGATAAGGCCGCCTACGTAGAGAGACTGGCTCAGCAAGGGCGAAACGTGCTGATGGTAGGCGACGGGATCAACGACGCCGCCGCGCTCGCGCTCTCAAGCGTGGCCGTGTGTATGGGTAGCGGAGCGGCCGTGAGTATCGCAAAAAGCGACGTCGTGCTGATGAGAGACGATCCCGCCTCGCTAGCGGCTGCCGTAGCGCTCGCGCGCAAAACCTACCGCATCGTGCGGCAAAATTTGGTCTTTTCGCTCGTTTATAACGCCGTGACGATACCGCTGGCGATGGCCGGCTACGTCGCGCCCGCCGTGGCTGCGCTATCGATGTCGCTAAGCTCGGTCGCGGTCGTGCTAAACGCGCTGCGGGCTAGGAGCGAGCGATGAGCGGGGCGGTCGTGGCGATGATGATCGGGGTCTCGACGCTGCTGGGCGCGTGCGGGCTGGCGGCGCTGCTGTGGGGGCTCAAAACTAGGCAGTTTGACGATGAGCGAAAGTTTTTGGACGGGACGAAATTTGACGACGAAGACGCGCTAAATGATGCCTATGAGCTGGAGCTGCGCCGTAAAGAAAAGGGCTATAAGCCGCCTGAGTGAGGCGAATTTACGCCTGTGTTCAGTTCGTCTTTGCCGCGAAAATTCGGTTATTTTGGGTCGTAAAATTTGCCGCGAAATTTGATTTTGAGAGTGGGCGATATTTGCGTTTTAAATTTGACGACGAGTGTTTGGAGTCAAAATTTGGACCGTAAATTTAATCCTTTGCGGTTAAATTCATCGTTAAATTTCGACTAACTACGGCATAATGACGGACAAAAATTAAGCGTGAGATTTTGGCGTCTTGGACGGCAAATTTACCGTGCAAAATAATAAAAGCGCGCAAGCGTAAGCTAACGGCGTAAAAAATCGGCTATCCTTTGCCGGCAAGCGCGTCGCCGGCAAATTTAGCCTCTCGTCGGCTAAATTTACTCGCTCTAGCGATGCCTCGCAATCAAATCAAGATTGCCGCTTGACGCACCCGCTGGGTATGCCGCCTGCTTGGAGTTTAGGCGGTCCGGAGCCGTTTAAATTTAATCGCCGCAATCACCTAGCGGGCGTGGCTTAGTCCTAATAATTTTTTGCTTTCTTGCTTGTAAAAGCTTCGCTCTGGCAAGCATTTTTAATCTACTTTTAGCTTTTTAACGATATGATTCCGCAAATTTAAACAAAGGAAACAACATGAAAACGCTAGTTATCTTATCGCACCCAAATCTCGCCGCATCTCGCGTAAACAAAGCTTTATCGCAGGTAGCAAAGGCTGCTACGGACGTCGAAGTGCGCCATTTGGAGGGGCTTTACGGCTTAGATATCGCACGCATAGACGCCAGCTCAGAGCAAGACGCGTTAGCGGCTGCCGAGCGCATTGTATTTTTGTACCCGATGTACTGGCTAAACGTGCCGCCTATGCTAAAAGCCTATATCGATATCGTCTTTTCGCACGAGCTAGTGGGTTCCGGCGCGCTTAAAGGCAAGGTCTTGCAGCTTGCGCTAAGCGTCAGCACCCCGCTTGGAGAATACTCTAAACAGGGCGCGATCGGCTTTAGCTTGGATGAAATTTTAACGCCGCTTAAGATCGCGGCAAACTACTGCGGGATGGACTTTGCCGTGCCGTTTATCAGCAGCGGATTTGAGCCCGGCGAGTTTGGCGACGATGCCGTAGACGCCGCAGCCGCGCGCTTTGGCAAGCTTTTACGAGGAGAGCTAAGTACTAACGAGTATCAAATTTAGTTTTGCCGTCCGTAGTTACAAGCTCGTGATTTTAAGTGAAGCCGCCAGCCCGGTTTTTAGCTAGTCGGCGCTGGCGTATATAATAATTTTGCTCGAAATTGCCGCGCTCAAAGTATGATTTAAGCATTGCGAACGAGTAAAGTCTATGTGCAAGATTGACGCGGTCGCTTCGTAATTCATCTCATCGACCGCCGATATTTTTTTATGTTAAAATCGCAGGTATTATTTCAAGCTATCGATATACTCGCTAACAGCCGCCATATCCTCGTCACTTAGGTTTTTGGCGTGGATTTGCATGACCTTGCCCATGCCAAAGTTATTGTTTGAGCCATCTTTGTAGCTTTGTAGCGCTTTTATGCGGTCCTCTTTGCTGATGCTAGTTAGCGCAGGTACTTTGTTTGCGTATTTTACGTCCGCTTTTTCGCCGTGACAGGCTGCGCATTTTTTGTAAATAGCTGCGCCGTCAGCCGCAAGCAGAGATAAATTTAGCGCCAAAACGGCAGTTGCAATGTGATAGATTTTCATCTTTCGTCCTTTTTGATAGAAATTTAGACGAGATTATAGCCCTAAAAGCTTAAAAGAAAAGAAATTTGATAAAAAAGTTACTAAAATGAAGCGCGAAATAAAAAGCAGAGAAAAATCGGCGGAAAAACTCCGCCGAAAAGGGTTATTTTAGAGTAGGGATGTACTCTGATAGAGCCGCGATGTCATCGTCGCTAAGAGGTTTTGCGATAGGTTTCATCATAGCTGCGCTTTTAAATTTATCTAGAGTGCCTGCTTTATAGCCTTTTAGGCTCTCGGCGATCTCTTCTTTTGAAAGCGTGTTAAGCGCAGGAACTTTATTTAGATACACTTTTTCGGCTTTCGGTCCGTGACAGGCTGCGCATTTTTTGTAAAGAGTCGCGCCGTCAGCGGCAAATAGGCTACCCGCTAGCAATGCGGCAGCTCCTGAAACAATGATAAGCTTTTTCATTTTCAATCCTTTTTGATAAAATTGTAGACGTATTATAGTCTTAAAAGCTAAATTTTACATTATTTTTTTACATTAGTTTATATCGCGGCGCGGGCGGCGATTTTCGGTTAAATTTAGATTTTTTTTGTATAATTTTCGACATGGATAAAATAGAGCTTAAAACGGTGCCCAAAAAGGCGCTTTTTCTTGATCGCGACGGCGTGATAAACGAGGATGCGGGCTATGTTTATAGGCGCGAGGATTTCGTTTTTAAAGAGGGCATTTTCGCCGCTTTGAGAGAGTTTGCCAAGGCCGGCTACGCGCTAGTTGTAGTGACGAATCAATCGGGCATCGGGCGAGGCTACTACACGCTGGAGCAGTTTGACGAGCTTTGCAGGTTTATGCTGGGCGAGTTTGAAAAAAAGGGCGTAAAGATAGAGAAAATTTACTTTTGTCCGCACGCGCCTGAGGCTCTTTGCGGTTGCCGTAAACCAAAGCCAGGCATGCTGCTAAAGGCCGCAAACGAGCTAAACATCGACCTTGCGCGCTCGATCATGATAGGCGACAAGGATAGCGACGTGCAGGCGGGGCAGAGCGCTGGCGTCGGGGTAAATTTAAAACTCGGCGACCGGCTAAAAAGCGTGGCTGAGGCGCTAGAGTTTTTAAAAAAAGAAGGAAAAATATGAAAGATATAAAAAGAGTAGTAATTACGGGCGCGGCGGGCTTCATCGGCTCAAATTTGGCTCATTATTTTGATGAAAATTTAAAAGACGTAGAAGTGCTCGCCGTGGACAAATTTAGAAGCGACGAGAAATTTAGCAACGGTAATCTAAAAAGCTTCGGGCATTTTAAAAATTTGCTCGGCTTTTCGGGCGAAATTTATGAGGGCGACATAAACTGCGCAAAAACGCTATCTATGATCGAGAAATTTGCCCCGGGTGCAATCTTTCACGAGGCGGCGATCTCGGATACCACTGTAACCGAGCAGGGCGAGCTAATGAGGACTAATCTAAATAGCTTTAAAGATATGCTAGATATCTGCGAAAAAACGGGCGCGCGCATGATATACGCAAGCTCCGGCGCTACGTACGGCAACGCAAAAAGCCCGCAAAGAGTCGGCGAATGCGAAGCGCCGAATAACGTCTACGGCTTTTCAAAGCTAAAAATGGACGATCTGGGTCGAAAATACGCTAAAAAAGGCGTAGTAGTCGTGGGGCTGAGATACTTTAACGTCTACGGCGCGAGGGAGTTTTATAAAAACAAAACCGCCTCGATGGTGCTGCAGTTTGGTCTGCAAATTTTGAGCGGGAAAAATCCGCGCCTCTTTGAAGGCAGCGACAAAATCAAGCGTGACTTCGTCTATATAAAAGACATCGTGCAGGCCAATTTGCTCGCCCTAAATGCACCAAGCGGCGTGTATAACGCGGCGACGGGCACGGCAAGAAGCTTCCAAGAGATCGTGGATATCTTGCAGCGCGAGCTGGGGTCAAATTTACCTTGCGAATACATCCCAAACCCGTACGCGCGCTCATATCAGTTTCACACGCAAGCAGACATCGAGCCGACTAAAAAGGCGCTGGGATACGAGCCCAAATTTAGCCTAGAAGAGGGCATAAAAGACTACGCAGCCGAGATAAAAAGGATATACGAGGAAGAGATAAATGCGTGAAGTACGTGCTTTGGTCGCGGGCGATCTGATGCTCGATCACTACATCTGGGGCAGCTGCGAGCGTATCTCGCCAGAAGCTCCGGTGCAAGTGGTAAAGATAAAAAACGAAACCAAACGCCTAGGCGGAGCGGGCAACGTGGTGTTAAATTTGCTCTCGCTAGGCGCAAAAGTTGGCGTCATGAGCGTACTCGGCGACGATGAGACGGGCGACGAGATAGAGCGGATCTTGTGCGAGCAGGGCGCTAGGGCTGAGTTTATAAAAAGAGAAAAAGGGCGCACGAGCTCGATAAAAAGCCGCGTGATGGCGACGCATCAGCAAGTCGTGCGCATAGACAAGGAAAGCGTCGAAGCCGTAACGTGCGAGGACGAGCTGGCGGCAAATTTCGCCCGCGCGCTAGAGAGCTACGACGTCGCGCTGCTATCGGACTACGGCAAGGGCGTGCTGACGCCGTCGCTGTGCCAAAAGCTCATAAAAGCCTGCGCATATGCGGGCAAACCCGTACTAATCGATCCAAAAGGCGTGGACTACTCGAAATACAAGGGCGCCACGCTACTAACGCCGAATAAAAAAGAAGCGGGCGAGGCAGTGGGCTTTAAAATAGAAAACGACGAGCAGCTTTTTACGGCGCTAAATTTACTAAAAAACGAGCTAAATTTGACGCATTCGCTGATCACGATCTCGGAGGAGGGTATCGCGCTTTTAGAGGACGCTCAGGCAGTTAAATTTCCCGCTCTGGCAAAAGAGGTCTTTGACGTAACTGGCGCGGGAGATACGGTGCTAGCGACGCTTGGCGTGATGCTGGGTGCCGGCGAAGGCATCAAAAAGGCGATCGAGACGGCAAATTTAGCTGCCGCAGTCGTCGTGGCTAAGGTCGGCTCGGCTACGGCTAGCTTTGAGGAGATAAACGAACTCGTGCGCCGTAAAAATGCGGCAGGCTTTGAGGAGAAAATCAAAAGCGCGGATGAGCTGGCCGCGACGCTGGCAAACCGCGGCGAAAAGCGGCTCGTTTTTACAAACGGCTGCTTTGATATCCTGCACGCGGGACACGTGAGCTATCTAGCGAAGGCGCGGGAATTCGGCGATATACTAGTCGTCGGACTAAACTCGGACGCCTCGGTGCGCGCGCTAAAAGGCGACGCTCGCCCCGTAAACGCGCAAGCCGACCGCGCTACCGTGCTAGCGGCTCTCGGGGCGGTTGATTACGTGACAATATTTGACGAGCTAACGCCTCTAAATTTGATCGAAAAGCTACTTCCCGACGTGCTCGTCAAGGGCGCGGACTACGAAGGCAAAGAGGTCGTGGGAAGCAGCGTTGTAAAAGACGTGCGGCTAGTGGATTTTGTAGCCGGCAAAAGCACGAGCGCGACGATAAAAAGGATAAAAAATGAAGACTCTTGAGATGATAAAAAGCGAGCTAGAAGGACATCTAGCTACGATAAAGGCGACCTTTGCGCTAGAAAACGACATTAAAAAAGCCTGCGAAACGGCGGTAGCGACGCTAAAGGCGGGCGGTAAAATTTTACTTTGCGGAAACGGCGGAAGCGCTGCAGACGCGCAGCATATCGCAGCCGAACTAACGGGTCGCTATAAAACCGAGCGCGGCGCGCTAGCTGGCATAGCTCTAACGACCGATACTTCCGCGCTCACGGCGATCGGCAACGACTACGGATATGAGTTTGTTTTCTCGCGTCAGCTGGAGGCTCTGGGCCGCGAGGGCGATCTGCTCATTGCGATCTCTACTAGCGGAAACAGCGGTAACGTCGTAAAGGCGCTCGAGCTCGCGCGTAAAATCGGTATCAAAACCATTGGACTAAGCGGCCGCACGGGAGGCGCGATGAACGAGCTTTGTGAGCTAAATTTGGTCGTGCCGTCAAACGATACGCCGCGCATCCAAGAGATGCACATAATGATAGGGCATATCATCTGCCAAGCCATCGACGATGCGTTTTAGGCTAAATTTAAAAGCATTTGCGGCGGCGGAGTCAAATTTGGCCCGCCCAGCCGCTCTCTAACTCCGCCTAGCGCGCAAGCAAATTTAATCACCCATGAAAACCCAAACTCCAGCCTACGCCGTCATCGATCTAAAATCCTTCTATGCCTCGGTCGAGTGCGTGGAGCGAGGGCTTGATCCCTTTGAGACGAATTTAGTCGTCGCAGACGCCAGCAGGGGCGAGGGTAGCGTGTGTCTAGCCGTTAGCCCCGCACTAAAGGCTCTTGGCGTAAAAAACAGATGCAGGCTGTTTGAAATACCTAAAAATATAAAATATATAATTGCGTCGCCCAGGATGCAGTTTTACATCGACTACGCGGCTAAAATTTACGGCATATACCTAAAATACGTAGCCAAAGACGACATCTACGTCTACTCCATCGACGAGGCCTTTATCGACCTCACCTCGTATCTAGAATTTTATAAACTAGAAGCTAGAGCCATGGCAAAGATGATAATGGACGACATCCTAAAAACCACGGGTGTAACGCCGACCTGCGGCATGGGGACGAATCTATATCTAGCCAAAATAGCCCTTGACATCCTAGCCAAACACAGCGAGGATAATATCGCTTTTTTAGACGAAGCTCTCTATAAAGAAAAGCTCTGGACGCACCAGCCGCTAAATGATTTTTGGCGCATAGGCAAGCAAACTAGGGCTAAGCTTGAGCGATACGGGATATTTTGCATGAAGGATATGGCAAACGCTCCTTTTAGCCTGCTTGAGAGAGTTTTTGGTATCGACGCCTACATCGCGCTAGATCACGCAAACGGTATCGAGCCCACCACTATAGCTGACATCAAAGCCTATAAGCCCTCAACCAAATCCTACTTTAGCTCGGAAATTTTACCAAGAGACTACGAGAGGCTGGAGGCTCTAATCGTGCTAAAAGAGATGACCGATAGGCTAGCTCTAAAGATGATAAACGAGGAAGTGCGGGCTAGCGGGCTCACGATAAATATCAAATTCGCCGATAAAAACGAACCCGCGCAAAGAGCAACGGTAAGGTTTAAAACGCCTAGCAATATCGCTAGCGTGCTCATGGATGCAGCACAAGAGCTATATCTAAAAAAGATAAAAAACGCAGGCCTCATCAGGCAAATCGGCATATCTGCAAACGACGTCGTAAAGGAGAGCAAAACCGAAAGAAGCCTCTTTGAAGAAGAGAACGCAAAAGAAAAAACGGTGCTAAAAACCCTAAATCAGATAAAAGAAAAATACGGCAAAAACTCTATCCTAAGAGCTATCGACCTGCTACCCGAAGCCACCGGCCGAGATAGAAATAAAAAGATAGGAGGGCACAAAAGCGGTGAATAAGGACAGAGCCAAAATCTTTAGTTCGTTTAACCCTCTTTCAACCCTAGAAAAAGCTCTAAAAGCGCAGGAGCGAGAAAAGAGCGAAAAGCTAGATCTGGACGAGTCTAAGATAGAAGAGATCCTAAACAAAATAAGCAAACTAAAACCCGCCGACAAGGTAAAAATCACATACCATGACGGGCAGGGCTACGTGAGTATAGAAGGGCTGGTTTCAAACGTAAATTTGATGGATAAAAGCTTAACGGTAGTAAAAACGAGGGTCAAATTTGACGATATTTACGCGGTTGAGGTTGTTTCGTGAGGCGGCATCTTGGTCGTTTTGCGGTGTGCGAGATGATATGTACGGCATAAATTTTACTTTGATCGCGCTTTTCTTGACGGATAAAAATTAAAAATCGGTATAGTAAAATTTGCCTTGATTAAGCGGCTTTGCGCTATCTCAAATGCGTGCCTTGCGTGCATTAAATTCGGTCGCGCGCCTTTTTCAAAGCATTTGTGCGCGAGGAGCTTTTGCTTATTTGCGGTTGCTCAAGAAAACAGCCGCGCACTCGCTAAAACGCCTAATCTCCTTGCGATTTTGCAAAAAACTCTCGCTCGATCGTTTCTATGACGGCTTGCGGTGAGAGATCTTTCATGCAGGCGTGGGTTTTTAGTGGGCAGACGCGCTTCATGCAGGGCATGCACTCTAGATTTAGGTGCAGGATGCGAGCGTTTTCGTTGCGCCACGGACAGGTCTGCGTAAATCTCGTCGGCCCAAAAAGCGCGATCGTAGGCGTCTTGTAGACTGCTGCGATATGCATCGGGCCGCTGTCGTTCGTGACGAATATCCCGCCGCTTTGTCCGATGCCGCCGATATTTTCGCAAAGCTCCCGCACGCTCGTTTTACCCGCTATATTTTCGCACGCCGCGCCGTTTTGGCGTAAAATTCGCTCGATCTGCTCGCACATATCCCGCTCGCCCGCGCCGCCAAAAATCATAATCTTAAACTCGTCTTTAAAATATAGCGCCACCTGTGCGAAGTAGGCCGGGTACCAGCGTTTGGCGCTTCCGTAGCTAGCTCCCGGATTTAGCCCGAGTACTGGAGCGTCAAATTTGCGCGGCTCAAAGTAAAGCTTCAGCTTGTCGTCCGCCCGTTTTAAATTTAACGCCGCTTTGACGAATTTTAGGTATTTTTGCACCTGATGCGCGCCGTCTTTGCTCTTTTGAAAAACAAATTTTCTCTCCACCCGCGCCCCGTAAAGTAAAACCTTGCTCGCAAACGAGCTTCTAAAGCTAAACGCCGCGTCAAATTTACCGAGATTTCTAGCCTGCCAAAATAGCCGCCAGAGCCTAAATTTAGCCTTTTTGCTGTTATCAACGATGGCGCATTCGCAGTTTGGGTGAGCTTTAAAAAGCTCGCACGCCGCAAATGAGCCGAAAAATACGATTTTAACGGGCTCATCGGCTAATTTTTCTAGATTTTGATTTTCTCGCTCACTCGCCGTCAAATTTACGCCGCAATCCGCGTCAAATTTATCGTCCAAATTTGCTGCGCCGTTTTTAAAAATTTGAATTTCTTGCGTTACCGAGCCGAAATTTTGCGACGAAAAGCTAAAATCTCGTTCGCCCAGGTCCGCAAATTTGCCCGTCAAATTTCCCGCGCCAACCGCCGCGTGCTTTGCGATAGTCTCCACTGCGGCGCTTGCCATCACGGCGTCGCCCAGCCAGGTCGGTAGCTCAATCAAGATTCGCACGTATGATCTCCAGCGTCGCGTTCGCGTTTTTTTCGATACTAAACTCGCTAGCAAGCGCCAAATTTCGTTCTTGTAGCATTGCTAGCCGCTCGTCGTCGTTTAGGATATCGTCGATCAGAGCGCAGATGCCGTAGTCTTGCGGCGAGCTCATCACAAACTCCCCCGGTAGTATCTCCGCCGCGCCGTTTTGAGCGGTTGTAATAGCGACGCAGCCGTAGCTAAGCGCCTCTAAAACGACGTTTGAAAACGGTTCGTACGCCGTCGGGAACAAAAAGAGCTCGCTGCCCTCGTAAAATCTCGCCGCGCTTTTTTGCGCGCCCGTAAATACGGCGTTTAGGCCGAGTTCCTTGGCTAGATTTTTGTAGCGGGCGGCGTTTTTGTCGCGGCCGACGATCAGGCAGTTTACGCGGGTTTTTAGACGAGCCGCGATGCGTAAAAACTCCTCCGCGCCCTTGCGTTTAAAGCCGCTTCCCACAAACAGCAGCGTCGGTAGGTGAAAATCAAGCCCGAATTCTTCGCAAAGAGCGAGCTTTGCCGAGCCTTTTTGCACGCGCATAGGCAAATTTACGCCGTTATAGACGACTGCGATCTTTTCCTCGGCGATGCCGTAGGTCTCGCAAATTTGACGCTTTATGAAATTTGAGTTGGCGATGATTTTTTTAGCGTTTTTAAAAGTACGCTTTTCAAGGTAGGGAACTACGAAATTTAGGGGATTTGTGAACCAAAAAGGCTTGGTTTTCATATAGACTTTATGCACGCCGTCACCCGCGCGGTAGATATCGGCGCAGGTGATGCGCTCAAGGCTAAAATAAATCTCGTCCGCGCCTTTTTGCCGCTTTGCTTGCGAGTTAAAAAGCAGGGCTTTGATCCACGAGCTTAGTTTTTTGCTGCCGTTAAATCCGCGCGTCTCGCACGCAACGCCCGAGTCTTTTAGGGCTTTAACGAGCCTTGAGAGATATCTCTGCGCCCCGCCGATAGCGTCCAGATCGAGCCTTAAAAATACTATTTTTTTCATGTTCGCCTTTTAAAATTTAGCGGTATTTTATAAGTTTTTTGATGAATTTTAGGTTATGCCGGGCGTGTGACGGATGCGGACGTAAATAAGTATAAGCGTAAAATAGGTATAATCGCGCAAAAAAAGGAAAATAGTGAAAATTTTGCTCGTTAGAAACGATAACATCGGCGATCTCATCTGCACGACGCCAGCGATTGAAGCGCTGCGAAAGGCTCATCCGCGCGCGCAGATCGACATCGTGGTAAATAGCCTAAACGCATGCGTCGTTCGCGGCAATCCATTTTTAAGCAAAATATATATCTACACTAAACCAAAGCACGTAAAAGGAGCGGCGGCAAAGGTGCGAGCGTTTTGGGGGAAATGTAAAATTTTGCTTCAAATTCGCCGCGAAAAATACGATGCGACGGTGATTTTTAGAAGCGCCTATTCGCCTTCTGCCGCCATATTTGCCAGAGCCGCCGCAGCTAAAACGACGATAGGAGCGGCAAAGCAAAACGAGGGCGGGTCGTTGATAACGCATAAACTAAGCTTTAATCCGCCTCCTCACGAGGTGCTGCTTTGCTATGAGCTAGCCGCACCGCTGGGAGCGAAATTTGACGGGGAAAAGACGCTTTACGTACCGAGCTTTAAAAGCGAGAAATTTAAGGATTTCGTATTTTTTCACGTCTCCTCAAGAGTAGAGCAAAACCGTATGGACGAGGCTAAAATTTTACGGATTTTGGGATTTTTAAAGCAAAATTTCGGACGCGTAGCCATTAGTGCCGAGGATGCGAAACTAGGCGAAAAAGTAGCGCGAGAAGCGGGCGTGGAGTTTGCCTCGACTGCGAGCCTAGATGAACTTGCAGGCTACATTTGGGCGGCTAAATTTGTCCTCACGCTTGACGGCGGCGTAGCGCATTTGGCTCCCGCGCTTGGCGTAAAAACGGTGCTGGTGCTTGGTAAAACGGACGCCTCTCGCTGGGCTCCGATTTACGGCGGAGCGGAGTGCGCTGTGCTGCAAAGCGCTAGTAAAAATGCGCAGGACGCGGCGGACGAGGAAATCTACGAGGCGGTCAAAAATATATGAAAAAGACGGACAAAATCAACATCCTAGAGCTTGAAAGCTCGCTAGGATTCGGCGGTCAGGAGCACCGCACGCAGCGCGTCATAAACGGACTAAATAAGGATAAATTTAAGGTATTTTACGCGCTAAATCCCGGCTCAAAAAGCTTTGAAAAGCCCATTGATTGCGAATTTGTGGAATTTAATCTGAGCAAGGTTTATAATATTTTTGAAATTTTTAAAATTTGCCGTTTCGTGCGCGAAAAAGGTATCTCGATCATCGCCACGCACTCTGGCAAGGACGGCAACATCGGCGCGATCGTCGCAAAGCTAACGGGCGCTAAAGTAGTGCGCACCAGACACCTGCAAACGCCGATCAGATCGGCATTTAGCTACAACGTAAACGATAAAATCGTAGCCGTCTCAAATGCCGTAAAAGCCCAGCTCATCTCACAGGGCGTGCGGGGAAATTTGATAGACGTTATCTATACTGGCGTGGATACGGCAAGGTTTAATCCAAATTTTGCCAAAGATATCAAAGCAGAGCTAAATTTGAGCCCAAACTGCGTCGTAGTCGGTATCGTGGCGGTTTTGCGCGCGGCGAAAAATCACCAGCTCTTGTTTGAAGCTTTTAGCGAGCTAGATCTACCAAATACCGCTCTAGTCGTGGTCGGCGACGGTCCGCAGGAGGAAAATCTAAAAAAAATAAAAACGCCAAACATCTATATGCTAGGCTCGCGCACCGACGTGAGCGAGTTTTTGGGCAGTTTTGACGTTTTCGTGCTACCTTCAAAGATGGAGGCGCTAGGCACGGCGCTACTGGAGGCGCAGTCGTGCGGGGTGCCTTGCATCGGTAGCGACGCGGGCGGTATCGGTGAGGCGATAAGCAGCGGCAAAACGGGGCTTTTGTTTAAAAACGGCGACAAAGAATCGCTCAAAGTGGCTATAAAAACGCTGATAGAAGACGCTGCGCTTCGGGCGAAATTTAGCGCGAACGCGAGGGAATTTATCGTGCGAAACTTCTCGATAGAGACGATGGTCGCGCAGACGGAAGCGATGTATGAAGCTCTTTGAGAGCGCGGCGCGGCTTATTTTGCACTTTAAAAGCGTGCGCAAAACGCAGCTGGTTACGCAGTCCGTCCAAACGGTCTGTTTTTTTAGTAACACCGCGCTTGGCGATACGATTTTTAACACGCCCGTTTTTCGCGTTTTTCGGCAAAATTTCCCGCACGTACGCACTGTCGCGCTACTAAATCCATCTACCGCGCCGCTTTTTAAAACCGATCCGAATATCGATGAAATTTTGCTTTACGACGGCAAAAAAGGCGGTTTTTTACGCGCTTTATCGCAGCTAAAAAAGATAAAACCGGACATCATCTTTATCCTGCACTCAAACGAGCCGCAGGCCACTCCGTTAGCCGTTTTAAGCGGGGCCAAATACGTCTTTAAGCTGCCAAATGCCGGCAATAAATTTAGTCCCTTTCACTCAAACGCGCCCGAGCCATACGGAGATGAGCGATACGTCGTACTAAACCGCCTCGAACAGCTTAAATTCGTAGGTATCGAAAGTCGCGACACGAGGCTAAATTTGTATCTGCGCGATGAGGATTTCGCCCGCGTCGATGAAATGCTAAAAAAAGACGGCAAACGCAAATTTATCGGCTTTCAGATGGGGGCTAGCACGGTTTCCAGGCAGTGGTTTTGGCAGCGTTGGCGGGAGCTGGCGGGAATTATTTTGGAGCGCACGGACGCCGTCATCGTGCTAACGGGCAGCCCCGTCGAGCGAGCGATGACCGCGCAGTTAGACGAGGAGTTAAGAAGCGCGCACGTGATAGATGCGGCGGGTAAATTTAGTCTGCGAGAGGCTGCCGCGCTGATAGCTAGGCTTGACGTGCTTGTCACGCCCGATACCGGCCCGCTGCACGTCGCAGCCGCGCTAAAAACGCCTACGATCGGGCTTTTTGCCGTCGCTTCGCCCGTAAACTCAAACCCTGATTTTGACGAAAATATCCATAAATTTATCAAAAAGCCGCGCACCTGTTCGCCTTGCGTCGGCAAAAACTGCAAATTTCAGGAGTGCATGCTGCAAATCGAGGCGCGCGAGGTCTGGGAGATACTAAAGGAAATGATTTGAAAAAGATTTTGTTCGTCGATACGGGGCGAGAATACGGCGGCGGGACGAAGAGCTTTTTGTATCTTTTGCGGGGGCTTGCCGCTCAGCAAAAGTACGAGCTATGCGCGTTTTTTGAGACTGATTACGAGGCGGGCGGACGCAAAATCTCGCAAATCATCGAAGAGGTCGGGGCGGAATTTATAAAATTTGAGCCAAAAAAGCAACCCTCAAAGCCAAAAAAAGAGCTTTTGCGCGCGCTTGGTAGGCAAATGCTGGCAAAATACCTATACAAAAAAGACTACGACTACGCGCTTTGCTTGCTACGGCAGGTGCGGCCCGATATCCTTCATCTAAATAATCACTTTTCAACCAATCTCGCCTATATCGCCGCCGCAAACGCCCTAAATATCGCGGTAGTCCAACACCTGCGTAAAAACTCGGCCGTCGAGCCCTTTAAGCTTGAGATTTTAAAGCAGCTAAAATTTACGCCCGTTTGTGTTTCAAACGCTACTTACGATTTTTACGCCGCGCAGATAAATATGCCTAAAAACGTGGTTTATAATCCCGTAGAGGCGCCAGTTTTAAAGCGGGAAAAATCTGAGGCGAGCGAAAATTTGAGCCGTTCTCGGTCAAATTTAAAAAATAGCGGCGACGATAAAAACGGCACCCTAAAAGCCAAATTTGACGCCGAAAAAATAAATATCGTAATGCCTGCAAATTTCTTGACGCTTAAAGGTCACGAGCTCGTTTTTGACGCGCTTGTGGGGCTAAAAAGAAGCGATGTAAAGGTCTATTTTGCAGGCGGAGGCGAGCTAAAAGCGGACGCGAAAGCCAAATTTGACGCGCTGATAAGATCAGGTAAGGCCGAGTATTTAGGCTTTGTTTCCAAGATGGACGAGATTTATGCCGCGTGCGACTACGTGCTTGGATTTTCCAGCGATGAGGGACTGCCCAGAGTCGTCATCGAGGCGCTTGGTTGCGGGCTTGGTGCGGTGTACTCTGATATCGCCGTCATAAGGGAGATTTATGAAATCTCCTCTAAAAAGCAAGATTTTTTTATAGTTCAAAGAAGCTCGGACGCGCTTTTAGCCTGCTTTGAGAGCCTGCGCAAACCCAGCTCAAAAAGCCCCGACGATGCCGTTATAAAGGCATTTAGCATAGAAAATTATCTTCGCGGGATAGATAGGATATATAGCGAACTTTGACGAAGGCCTCGATGTCTGCGAGGTTTTGGTCGCTAAGCTCGAAAAACGCGCTCGCGTCGATATCGCGCATGGTTTTAAACACGGAGCTAACGGGCGGCAGACGCGAGCTGATCACGAGTGAGTCGGCGACGCCTCTTTGCTCGCTGGCAAAACAAGGCCCCATCAGGCAGATCGTGGGCGTGCGCACGCTATCTGCGACGTAGTAGTTGCCCGTATCTGAGCTCGCGTAAAGCTGCATCTGCGAGAGATAAAACGGCAACTCCTCAAGCTTGATTTTACCTATCAAAGAGATGATTTTTAGCTCGTTTTCGCCGAATTTTTTTACGTAAGTATCGCAAATTTGCGAGCTCAAATTTGACCCACTGCTAATGCCCTTTTCGCTGCAGATTTGAGCCTTTGATTGCTCGCCGCTTACATTTTCAAGATCGCCGTAAATTTCGCTCGCGTTGTTGCTAGTCAAATCCGCGCAAATTTGTCGGTCGCTAGGATTTTCTGTCTGCTTTTCGTCCGTATTTTCCGCGAGCAGGTTTTGTAGCAGCGCTGCCTCCTCGCCTACGCCAAAAATATAAACCTCGCAGTCAAATTTAGCGAAAATTTCAAAGATTTTCTCCCAAGTTTTCTTTGGCGGCGTTTTCATTTTATTGCCCGCGCTTAGGCTCACGCCGATCTTAAATTTACCGCTTTTTACGATATTTTCGCGCGGAACAACGAGCGGTTGTTGCAAGTATTTTTCATATTTTAGCGTGCTCTCGCCGACAGTTTTTAGGTAGGTTAGCAGCGTGAGATCTTGCAGAGTGTGCGGCACTTTTTTCATACCGAGCGCCAGCAGGGCAAAGTCGCTGGAGGCAGCGTAGTGATGCACGGCGACGATGTTTTTAGCTAGAGTGCAGCGCGCCAAAAAGAGATTTAAGCTGTTTGGCATCAGCACGTAGACGCTCTCGTAGCCGCGCGAAAAAAGCTCAAGCGCGAGTCCAATTTTTGAGGTTTTTTTACGCTTTACGTCATTTATCGTAAATATCTTTTCTATTCGGCTGTCGTGTTTTGCGAAGGCTAGGTTTATCTCGTCGATTAGCACGTCAAATTTGCCCAGCTTTTCAAAAATCACGGTTGAGTTTGCGTAGTCGCCGATTTTTGCGGTTTGGATGAGTAAAATTTTGCCTTTTTCGCCTTTAAATTTTAGTTTTTTCATAGCAAAAAGGTACGGGTAAATCAGCAAATAAATGAGAAAATATATCAAAACGTAAGCCTTTATTATTTATAAAATTTAGCCTAAATTTAGCATAAATTTATAAATTTACGGCCGGTTTTTGAGCTAGCGCAAGTAAATTTTAGCCAAAAACCGCTTACTGGATTTTAATGATTTTATCGTTATAATGGGCGTTTAAAATTTAAGGAAAAAAATGACGAAACTGCAAAACCGCCTGCAAAACGCCGCGCTATATCTCGTTTGCGTTTTTATCGCTTGCGAGCATATGCCGCGTATGACGGCGGCGAAAAATGTCTCGCTTTATCTCGCGCTTGTCTGCGCGATCTGGCTTTATTTCACGGATAGGACGCGATTTGCCGCAAGAGTCGGCGCAAATTTTAGCATCTCTCGCGTGCCCGCATTTTGCCTTATCGCATTTACTTTTTACGCGTTTTTGATCTCGGCTTTTCCCTACGCGGCGCAGTTTGATTCTCTGGGCGATGCGGCAGGGGAGTTTGGGCGCGGATTTGCGTTTTTGCTCATCGTCTACGTCGCGGCAAACGGCGAGGCCGCTCAGTCAAAAGCCTTTTTTTACGCGCTGATAGCGGCCTTTGCGGTTATTAGCATCTACTACGCCGCACCGCTTTTTAGCGAGTTTGAGAGGCTAGGCAGCGCGGGCGAATTTGACGCGCGGGTGGTGCGCCGAGCGTACGCGGATTACGTGGATAGATTTTTGCCTTTTGCGCTGGCGGGAGTTTTTATCTTTAGGCGGCTTTGGGCGCGGATTTTGGTAGCTTTGCTTTGTCTGGCGGCCGCCTGGCTTGATATTTTGAGCGGCGTTAGAGGTAGCTGGGGTGCGGTACTGGCTTGTTTTGTTTTATTTGGTTTTTGTTTGTATATCTTAGGCGGCGAAGCGAAACGTAAATTTAAACTCTTTGCCGTTATTTTCGCCGTTTGCGTCGCGGGCGCATCGGCGGCGGTTTTGAGCTCGCCTACTGCGATGTATAAATTTTTGCAGATCGGGATAGTGAGCGAGGCAAATCTCGAAAATGAGAGCATGAGGGAGCGCCTTGCGGGGCTTAGCTTTAGCTCGGGGCGCGATTTGATTTTAAAGGAGCGATTGCCGCTACTTTTTGCGAGTCCGCGTGCGATAACGGGGCTTGGATACGGCAAGGAGCAGTACGACGCCTTTTTGCGTGACGAGGCGGACAAAGGCGCGCATATCTCGATGATGCAGACGAGGCCAAACGGCGAGCGGTACTGGTTTAACGACGAGCCGTTTTTTATCGGGCACTATTACTACTACGGCGCGGTCGGTACGGCGCTGCTACTTGGCGGTTTTATCTCGCTTTTAGCATATTCGTTTAGGCATTTTTTGCGCTCGCGCGAGCTGCTTTTTGCGGCGATTTTTATCTCGCTTGTGTGTTATTTCGGCGTGCGCGGGCTGTTTGAGGCGATAAATTTACGCATACTTTATATGTTTTATATGCTAGGATTTTTCGTCTTGCTAGCTGCGCGGACGGGAGCTAAAGGAGGTGGCGTTGAGTGTTAGCGTTTTGATGTATCATCACGTTTTAAAAAAGGGCGGATTTATCGCCTCTAGCGTAGAGGATTTTGCCTCTCAGATGCGGTTTTTAGCGGAGGCGGGCTACAAAACTCTAAGCGCGGCGGAGTTTACCCTGTACAAAAAAGGCGAACTGGCCGTGCCTAAAAAAAGCGTCCTCATCACCTTTGACGACGGATGGAAGGATAACTACGTCTACGCTTACCCGATCTTGCGCGAGTTTGGGCTACGGGCGACGATATTTTTAGTGACGCAGTGGATCGAGCGCGCGAGTATGCGGCGGGGCGAGTTTATTGAGCTAACTCACTCTGAATACAAAAAAGCAGCGCCCCAGCGCCCGCAGGACGTGTTTTTGAACCTTAACGAGATAGCTGCTATGCGGGACGTTTTTGACTTTCACTCGCATACGCACACGCATTTTGACGAGTATTTCGGTGCGCTCCCGCCTGAGGAAAATTTCGCTCGGTGCCGCGAGTTTATGCGCAAAAATTTGGGCATCGAGGATAGGCTTTTGTGCTGGCCGCGCGGCAAATACGACGAAAATTTGATGCGTCTAGCTAGGCAGGCCGGTTACGAGGCGTTTTTCACGACGCAGCGAGGTATAAACAGACCAGACGGCGACCTATCGGCTATCAAGCGCATCGCCGCTAAAAAGGACGCTGCGTGGCTAAAGCGCACGCTTTTTATCTATCAAAACGACATTTTGGGCGGGATATACTCGAAGATAAAAAAGTAAGATTTGCCTTAAATTTGAGTAAAATTTGGAGTTTTGGCGGATTTGTCTCGGTCTGCATAAATTCGGCTCAAATTTAAAAAGCTCAGGGCGATGAACGCGGAGCTGGAGCGAAGGTAGAATTTAACGGGGCGGAGAGATATGTGTTTGCTTTACTAGTGACATTTAAAGGGTCATTATGAAATTTCACAAATTTAAATTTAAAATCCTAGCCGTAGTACTACTTCTAGCGGCGATACTCTGTGCAGCATTTATTCGCATCGTGCCCGATTACTCCACTTCGCAAGGCTTTGCGATAGTTTCCCTTCCCGACTACAACAAATACAAGCAAGGATACTGCCTCAAAGAGAATAGAATTTTGCCGAGAGAGGAGCTGTATAAAAGAGCGATAGGGCAGTATTTGGATTATGAGCTAAAACTAGATCAAATGATTGACGATTATAGGACTTACAATTACGGTAGTTCTTGGCACAGCACATATGAAATTGCATATTATGAATTAGAAAATATAAATTTATCTAATTGGTTTGAATTATTACAAAAGTATTATAAAGATGGAAAAATGACCGAGGAGATACTTATGAAAGAGTTAAAGGCTAAAAAAACCGATCCGAAAAAATATCTAAAAATATCTTCAGACGGCGCAGGTTTCGGATTTGATAGGCCGATAGTTCGTGTTGATGGCGATGACAAAACAGTTATAGCCTATTTATTATTAGATAAATTTGTTTTAGTTAATAAAAATTACTTACGTTATAATCACAGCGAATACTTATATAATAGAGCAAAAATCGATGTTATTACTAAAAAACATTATGAAGACAGGAGCAAAGTAATACTATTTGATACAAAAAAAGAGGGTAAGGAATTCGATAATTGCGGAAATCTAAATTATCCATTGGAAGAATATTATTTACGCAGTAGAGAAGCAAAAGTCGGTTGAAAGATCGCTTCAAAACAAAATTTTAAAAAGCCTTAGCCGCGCAAATTTTATTTCTAAAATTTTAAAAATTAGCGCCTAAATTTATGCACCGTTTGCATTTGCGTTCGCGCCCGTTTGTCTGATCGTTTTCGTGATTTCGTATATGTTTAATGAAAAGAAGGCTTAGGCGTCAAATTTAAGCGCTCAAATTTATAAAATCAAGAAGGTCAAATTTGACGGCTAGTGTTCAAGCCAAATTTGACTTTATGACAAGCTCGGCCGATAAATTTGATCGTCAAATTTGACCAAAACAGCCAAATTTACCGCTCGAGGCTCAAATTTGCTCGTAAAATTTAGCCAAAACGGCCGAAATTTACAAAGCCTGCTTAGCTTTGGCTTAAATTTTCCCTGATTTTCCTCTCTATCGCCTCCAGCTCCTCGCCCTCAAATCTCATCAGCGTTCGCTCCACGCCGTGCTTTATCATCCCCTCTTTGTCGCACGGCACGAAGTCCCAGTCTTTTTGAAATACCGCGTGCTTGCCCATAGTTTGGTTGCCGTTGCGCTGCGTGTAGCCGTTTGCGTCTAGTTCGTTATCCCACGGCCCCCACTCAAACGCCCCGCTAGGCCCAAACAGCGCGATCACGGGCACGTCGTTAGCCGCAGCTAGGTGCATGATCGCCGTATCCACGCCGATAAACATCGCGGAACGCTTTGATAGAGCGGCGGTTTGCTTTAGGGTGAGCTTGCCGCCTAGATTTACGGGGCTAGAGGAGCACAGCGCCAGCACGTCGTCTAGCTTTTTTAGCTCGGCGTCGTTGTTATCGGCCGTCAGCACTACGCGCACGCCAAGCTCTTCGCAAAAGTCGATTATCGCAGCCATAGTTTCGTCGTCCGCGCACTTAAACATCCAGCGGCTAGTTAGATGCACGTGGATAAATTTAGGCGGCAAATTTAGATGACTGATGCACTCTGGATCAAAATACACGCTCACTCTTTTGCCGCTAGGCTCAAGCCCGAGCGCGGCTAAGGCGTCTAGATTTCTATCCACGGTGTGGCGTAGGCCGCCTATTTTAGGGGCTTTGTGAGTTATTATTTTATTTACGGTCTTGTTTTTGCCCTCAAAGCCCACGATGGTTTTTATCTTGGCGTATTTGGCGACGATGATACCGCGGTCTCCCGTCGTGGTTTGCACGGCGATGTCGTATTTTTGCTTTTTGATGGTGCGGATAAACTTTAGCTCGCGCCAAAGTCGTTTGAAAAAGCCGACCTCTTTTATATTTGCGCGGTCGTAGACGTGGATGTTTTGGATGTTCGGGTTGCCTTCGATCATCGCTTCCGTGCCCTTGTTTAGCGCGAAATCTATCTGCGCGTCAGGGTAGATGCGGCGCAGGTTTTCGATGAGCGGAGTCGTGAGCAACACGTCGCCGATGTTTCTAAATTTCATAACTAGAATTTTGATTTTTTTATCTTTCATTTTACGTACTTCCAAAATGTGTATTGCGCGTAAAGCCTTGCTATCACGTAGCCGCGCCAGCCCTCGCGCCAGCCGCCTTTTAGAAAAAATAGCTTAAAAAACGTCCACGCGGGATTTAAAATGGCTTTAAATTTACTTGATTTTGCGCCCTTTGCGCCCAGGCTCGAGTAGCGATTTTGCTTGGCGATAAACTGCTCGATGCTATCATAGGCATAGTGTTTGAAGTGATTTTTTAGCCTGCCGATTTGATTTTTGGCGGCGGTTAAATTTGTGCCGTTTGCCGAGGTTTGTTCGTCCGTTTTCGCCGCGCTTTTTAAAACGACCTTTTCGTGTATCTCTCGCCCGTCAAATTCCGCCCGCGTCTTGTCAAACAGCCTAACCGTGCAGTCTGGATAAAGCCCCATAGTGCGCACTTCTTTACCGAAAAAGATATTTGCGCGAGCCACCTCGTATGCGCAAAACTCGGGACGCTGTAAAATTTGCAAAATTTCCTCCCTCAGCGGCTCTAAAATCACCTCGTCGCTATCTAGCACGAAAACCCAGCGATTGCGCGCTAGATCCACGCCCAGCTGCTTTTGCGCGCTAAATCCCAGCCATTTTTGCTTGTGAAATTTGACGTTTTTAAACCCCGCGCAAATTTGCTCCGTAGCGTCCTGCGAGCCGCTATCGACGACTACGACTTCATCTGCAAATTCGCAGCTTTTTAGCACCTCGGCGAGGTATTTTTCGCTATTAAGCGTGAGGATAACGACGCTTAGCATTTATAAATTTCCTCGTTAAAATGCTTAAATCGTTTGTGAAACCAAAAGTACTCGCCGGGCTTCTCGCGTACGGCAGCCTCGGTGGCGTCAGCTTGCGCTTGCGTGGCTTTTAGTACGGCTTCGTCTTTATCAAAACCCCTAACGTCAATCGGCGGGAAAAAGCAAATTTCGCTGAGGTTTGGCCCTTTTTCGCGGATAAATGCGGGCACGATGAGAGCGTCCGTTTTTTGCGCGAAAATGCTAACTGCGGGCGTATGTAGGACTTTTCGCCCGAAAAATTTGACCTCTACGCCCTCGTCTTTTGCAGTGTTTTGATCGACTAGGATGCCGACCAATCGGCGCGCCTTAACCGCTTTTAGGATTTGCTTGGCGCCGCCCATTTTGTCGATGAGCTCGATGTCAAAGCGGGTGCGGTTTGCCGCCAAAATGCGCTGCATGACCGCGCTATCAAGCGCGCGTCCGACGATGCTAACGCCGCCAAATTTGGCCGCCATCGCCAGCGAAAAGAGCTCCCACTGCCCGTAGTGCGCGGTTTGTACGATGATCGGACGACCCGATGCGAGCGCGTTTTGAAAGATTTCTAAGTTTTTAAATTCGACTTTTTCTAGGATTTTTTCCTTGCTCGCGTTTTGATTTTTTATAAAATTTACCGCAAATTTGGCGAAGTTTTGGTACGTGTCTTTTATGATTTGCTCTTTTTGCTCGGCCGTGAGCTCGCCCGCGTAGGCAAAATTTAGATTTGCTCTGATGATTTTTGTGTGCTTAGCGTCAAATTTATAAAACAAAAATGCGATGAAATTTAAAAAAGGATCCAGCAAAAACGTGGGCGTAACGGTAAAGATAAATTTAAAAAATCTATAAAGCCAAAGGTAAAATAAATCACGCATCAAGTAGCCTTTTTGCCGCGCTTGCGATAGCCTGCGGCGCGATATCTCGCACGCAAAAGTCGCTTTTGTCTATCTTTTTCGCGTCTATTTTTTTGCCCGCGTCCAGCGTTAAATTTATGGGGCTCGCAAAGGCGTTTCGCTCTGCGGGGCGGTTGCCAAAAAGCGTGATAGAGGGGCGGTTTTGCGCCCATGCGATATGTGTCACGCCGCTATCGTTGCCGATAACAAGGTCGCAGGACGAGATAAAATTTACGAGCTCTTTTAGGCTTAAGCTTAGCGGTTTTGCGTTTGAGTTTTTGATCAAATTTATGGCTTTTTTCTCCTCGTTTTCGCCGTTAAAGCAGACGAAAATTTCATTTTGCGGCTCGTCTAGTAGGGCGATAACGTCTTCAAATTTATCGTAAATTTTACTGGGCTCGCTAGCAAAAGGAGCGATCAAAATTTTCTTTTTCGAGCTTTCAATTTTAATTTGCTGGGCGTTAAAACAAGGCTGTTTGGCTAAAATCTCATCCTCGCTAAAGCTAAAACCCAGAGCAAAAGCCGTAAGGCCCAAATTTCGCAAGATGATGTTTTGGGCGTAGTCGCAGCTAAATTTATGCTTGTAAAACAGCGCCGCAAGCGGTTCTTTGGCGCTAAATTTATCAAATCCGTAACTGTTTTTGCCAAGAAGCTTCGCAACTGCGGCGGATTTAAGAAGCCCTTGCAGGTCAATGACGTAGTCAAATTTTCCTTCTTGCTTAGCAGAGGCGATCAGCTGCAAGCTTTTTTTGTATTCGCCGTTTTTTAGCGGTAGCGATACGACGCGCGAAATTTGCGGGCAAAGAAACAAAATCTCGCTAAATTTAGCGTCGGCAAACCACGTAATTTTAGCCTGCGGCAAGTGCTTTTTGATAAACTGCAACACGGTCGTCGCATGGACGATATCGCCCAGGGCGGAGAGCTTGATAACGGCGATGTTTGGGCTTAAATTTTTACTCATTTACCGCTTTTATAAAGATTTTTAGCTATCATTTTAGGCAAAAATAGCTAAAAAAGGTTTGAAATGGCTAAAAATTATATCTGCGTTTTTGACTGCGAAACGGTGCCGGACACCGCGCTTTTGCGTAAAATTTACGGCTTTGAGGGAAGCGACGCGGAGGTGGCGAGGCAGGCGTTTGCCGCGCAAAAAGCAGCAAGTGGAAGCGAGTTTTTACCCGTGATGTTTCACTGCGTCGTGGCGATTTCAGCTGTGATGGCGGACGAGTACGGTAAATTTTTGCGCGTAAGCACGATGAAGGGCGCAAACGAGCGCGAAATCCTAAATAAATTTATCGGCTTCGTAAACTCGCACAACCCGCGTCTCGTGAGCTTTAACGGGCGCGGCTTTGACCTGCCGATGATTTTAATGCGCGCGATGAGGTACAACGTCTCGTTTCCGAGCTTTTACGAGGTCGAAAACAAGGAGCTTGGCAAAGGCAAATGGGACGGCAACTACCGCGATCGATACAGCGGTAAATTTCACTTTGATCTGCTTGACCACGTGAGCGAGTTTGGCTCCGTGCGCGGGCTAAAGCTGGACACGCTCTGCGCTAGCTTAAATTTGCCCGGTAAATACGACGTGCACGGCGATCAGGTGATGGAGCTGTTTTTTGACGGCAAGATAGATAAGATCAACGAATACTGCGAAAGCGACGTGCTAAACACCTACTGGCTTTTCCTAAAATACGAGCTTTTGCGCGGAAATTTGACGCTGGATGATTACGCCGACGATATCTCGGTGATGAGCGAGTGGCTAGCGGCAAACTGCGCTCAGATGGGCTATACGCCGGTTTTTTGCGAGGCGGTCGATCGCGAACTAGTGCGCCTTGAGACGCAAAACTACGAGGATGAGCCCGAGCTTGACGAAGACGGCGAACAGGCCGGGGCAGAGGAGTACTACACCGAAGAAAATATGCCCGAGATAAATTTGGACGAGCAGTGAGAGGTTAGCGAAATTTGGCAGGCCAAAACGGCTCGAAACGGCACGGGCTTGGTAAATTTGACGCGTATGTTTTTAGGGTGCGGTCAAATTTGGCGCGGTTGAGTGCCGAGTAGGCTCGCATTTGCTCGGCGAATTTTATTTTGTAAGCGGTTTAAAATTTGCAAAAGCGCATGGCGTCAAATTTAACGATAGATGTGCAATGCGGTGCCGTAAAATTTGCCACGATTAAATCAAATTTGACGAAAGACGGCACGAAAACAATCCCGCAAACGTCAAATTTCTAGACAAAACGCCTGGCAAATCAGTACTTTATCTCCTGCGCGCCGTAGCCTTCGACCGCGCCAAAGAGCTTAACCGCGTCTTTTAGCGGATATTTGTTGGCAAACATCGATACTTCGCTTTGTCCCGTCGCGATTTGATTTATCCCAAACACCCTTCTTAGCTCGTTTGTAAACGAGTTTGGATCGTATTCCACGCTCTCTTTGTACGAAGCGTCCAAAAATCCCTCCAAATACGCCTTATTTATGGCTTTTCGCAGCGTTTTATCGTCCTTTAGCTCCTCGTTACCGACCGCCTCGTCAAAGAGATCCACATCTGCAAAATCCTTTGCAAATATAGTCTCGAAAAGTCCGAGCCCCGGCAGGATTACGTCGGCTTTTTTGTTGAGGAAAAAGCGGTTGTCGTTTACGCGCACTTTTCGCCCTTTTTCCATGGCTACGGGGCTGTCGATACGGGCGCGCTCTATCGCCGCAAAGGCCGAGAGGCCGATGATGTTGCGGCGGATGACAACGTCTGCTTTAGTCATGACCTTAAAGCCTTGGCCACCGTCGCCAAAGCTAGCCGTTCGCGGCCACGTAAAAAGCATGGTGTTGTAGCTAAAGTCGATTTTGGCGGCGTCGGCTTGATTTTTCGCGCCCCAAATTTCGCAGGCGCTGATGGCGTTTGCGACAAAGACGTTGTTTGTGATATTTACCTCGCCGTGAGCACCCAGCCTCACTGCGGAGTTGTTGCCGTTGCTAAAGACGCTGTTTCGTATCGCAAGCTCGCCGCCGCCTAAAAATTTACCGCCCAAAAGCGGCTTGGCGGCCGTAATGACGTTTGTAGTCTTGCCGTTTTGACCGACTCCGGGCGGCAGGACGAGCATGCCTGTTTCTACGCCTCGTGGCCATCCTCTGCTGGCGTCATAGGCGTTTGAGTTGCCCTTGTCAAAGATAATGCCGTCAAAAACGAGCCTCTCTCCTGGCGCTGCGACAACGTCCATCTCGACTAGCGGATTTGACGAGCCCGTGCCGTTAGCGGACGCGGGCGGCGTGATGCGTGTTTGGTACTTTAAAACGTCGCGCGCGGCGAAGTCCTTGGAGTAGCCGCCGTAGATCTCGATGGGCTTTTTAATGATGATAAAGCCCTTGTCTCTTAGCCCGTAGTAGTTGCCCTCGGCGACGTAAATTTTATCTCCGTCTTGGGCTATCTGAGCGGCTTTTTCGATGTTTTTTAGCGGCGCTTCTTTGGTGCCCGCGTTTGCGTTGTCGCCCAGATCTTTTGAGACGTAGAGCTCGGCTGCGTGTCCGAGCAGGGCAAATGCGCTAAAAAGGCAAGACAAGGCGGCTTTTTTGATACTAGGCATCGTCGTCTCCTCGTGTAAATTTAACGAGTTTATTATAGCAGTAAAATAGTAAAATTTTTAAAAGTTCGTTTAAGAATCTTTGCTTAAATTTGCAAATTTAAACGTCAAATTTGACCCCAAGGCCGCGCAAATTTGCTCAAATTTTACTTTCTAGCTCGGCGGCTAACGGCGAAATAAATGAGATTGTGCTAAAATAGCGTCAAAATCGCAAAGGAAAAAACATGAAAATTTTAGTAACCGGAACGGCGGGATTTATCGGATTTCACTTGGCAAACGCCCTCGTAAAAAGAGGCGACGAGGTCGTCGGATACGACGTGATAAACGACTACTACGACGTAAATTTAAAGCTCTCGCGCCTAAAAACGGCCGGCTTTGACGTGAGCGAGATAGACTATGGCAAGCTTATCACCTCAAAAACGCAGCCTAATTTAAAATTTATAAAGGCCGATCTAGCCGATGCCGAGACGATGAAGAGGCTATTTGAGAAAGAAAATTTTGACTGCGTCGTAAATTTGGCCGCACAGGCGGGCGTTCGCTACTCGCTAATAAATCCGCAAGCCTACATCGACAGCAACGTCACGGGATTTATGAACATCCTCGAGTGCTGCCGCCACAACCAAACCGCAAATTTGGTCTACGCAAGCTCGAGCTCGGTCTACGGCCTAAACGAAAATATGCCGTTTTCTACGCACGAAGGCGTAAATCACCCGATCAGCCTCTACGCCGCGACTAAAAAAAGTAACGAAATGATGGCGCATACGTATTCGCACCTCTTTGGCGTGCCGACTACGGGACTGCGATTTTTCACTGTTTACGGTCCGTGGGGGCGCCCCGATATGGCGCTGTTTTTGTTTGTAGACGCCGCGCTAAAAGGCAAGAAAATCGACGTTTTTAA
Source organism: Campylobacter showae (assembly GCF_900573985.1). NCBI lineage: Bacteria > Pseudomonadati > Campylobacterota > Epsilonproteobacteria > Campylobacterales > Campylobacteraceae > Campylobacter > Campylobacter showae. The sequence continues at coordinate 918,587 of NZ_UWOK01000001.1, forward strand.
CTACGGCAAGATGAAGCGCGACTTTACCTACGTGGACGACATCGTAAATGGCATCATAAAATGCGTCGATAACCCCGCCAAGCAAAATCTGGCGTGGGACGCGAAGCACCCTGATCCCGCCACCTCAAGCGCGCCGTTTAAGGTCTATAATATCGGCAACAACAGTCCCGTAGAACTTATGGACTACATCAAGGCCGTCGAGCTAAAAATCGGCCGCGAGATAGAAAAAAACTTCCTCCCGCTTCAAGCCGGCGACGTACCTGCGACCTATGCGGACGTGGGTGATCTGGTAGCGGACTTTGACTACAAGCCAAACACTAGCGTAAATGACGGCGTAGCGAGGTTTATCGAGTGGTACTGCGAGTTTTACGGGGTTAAAATTTGAGATTTTTCGCGCTCTTGTTAGCCGTCTTTTTAAATTTAGCTCTAGCGGCGCAGAGCGAAAATTTAAACAATGCAGTGGGCGCAGGTGCCGCTAAAAAAGATAAATTTGAGCTTTTAAAACTTAGCGAATACAAAGGCCAAAATGTCGGCGGATGGCTAGCTAGCGAGAAGCTTGACGGCGTGCGCGCCTACTGGGACGGGCGAAATTTGCGTTCGCGAAACGGTAAAATTTTGGCCGCGCCAGGTGGCTGGAGTGCGCATTTTCCGTCTTTTGCGCTCGACGGCGAGCTCTACACCGCACGGGGCGAATTTGAAAAAATCCAATCGATCGTGATGGATAAAACGCCCAGCGTCGCGGCGTGGAGCGAGGTTAAATTTTACGTTTTTGACGTGCCTGAGGCCGGCGGCGGACTTTTAGAGCGTCTTAGCGAGCTTGAAAAATTTATCGCAAAGAACCCGCAAGCCGGGCAAAATTTAAAGATAATAAAGCAGGTAAAAGTAAAAGATAACGCCGAATTTGAGGCATTTGCCGAGCATATCGTCGCAAATGGCGGCGAGGGCGCGGTCGTGCGAGAACCAAATGCACCCTACGAGCGAAAACGAAGTAAAAACGCGCTGAAATATAAAAAATTTAAAGACGCCGAGTGCGAGGTGACGGCTATAAACGAGGGCACGGGCAAATACGCCGGGCTCATGGGCTCGGTAACTTGCAAGGCGCTCGGTGCGGCCGGCTCAAACACGGACGAGCAAATCCCGCACGGAGTCAAATTTAAAGTGGGCTCGGGTTTTAGCGACGAAGAGCGCGCAAATCCGCCTAAAATCGGCTCTATAATAACCTACAAGTATCAAAATTTAACCGCAAAAGGGTTGCCTAGGTTTCCGATATTTTTGCGGGTTAGAGAGGATTAAATTCGGCCGTTTCGGTCAAATTTGCCCGTCGGTCGCTTTGAGGTCGGTGCCGTAAATTTACGCTAAGCGCGTGATAGGACGGCTAAATTTGGCATGCGGGCTTGGCGACGCCTCATTTTTTATTTTACCTTTTTATCTTTTATGATAAAATCGGAAAATCTAAATTTCAAAAGGTAAATTTATGAAAATTTTAATAACAGGCGGAGCGGGCTACATCGGATCTCACGTGCTAAAGGCTCTTTTAAAGCAAGGCGGACACGAGATAACGGTCGTGGATAATCTCTGCAAAGGCACCACAAAGGCGCTTGACGCGCTTGAGAAAATCGGTAAATTTAAGTTCGTAAAGGCAAATTTGGAAGATGATCTAGGCGGGATTTTTGCGGAGGGCAAATTTGACGCGATTATCCATTTTGCCGCATTTATCGAGGTTTTTGAAAGCACTCAATATCCGCTAAAATACTACCTAAACAACACCGCAAACGTCGCTAAAATTTTGACTTATTGCAAGCAGTACGGCGTAAATAAATTTATATTTAGCTCCACCGCTGCCGTTTACGGCGAGCCAGAAATCGGCGAGGTTGATGAGCAAACCGCGGCAAATCCGATAAATCCCTACGGCCGAAGCAAGCTAATGAGCGAGTGGATCATCAAAGACTACGCCGCTTCAAATGAAAATTTCAAATTTGCGATTTTGCGCTACTTTAACGTCGCGGGCGCCGACGAGGAGGGGCTCATCGGGCAAAACTATCCAAACGCCACGCACCTAATCAAAGTCGCGACGCAGACGGCTCTGGGCAAGCGTGAAAGCATGGGGATTTTCGGCAGCGACTATCCGACGACAGACGGCACCTGCGTGAGGGACTACATCCACGTGAGCGACCTAGCGGACGCGCATCTAAGCGCGCTGGAGTATCTAAACGAGCATGAAAAAAGCGAGACCTTTAACGTCGGCTACGGCCGCGGTTTTAGCGTAAAAGAGGTTATAGAAACGGCTAAAAAAGTAAGCGGGGTTGATTTTAAAGTAGTTAGCGCGCCTCGTAGAGAGGGCGATCCGGCGTGCCTCATCGCAAAGCCCGAAAAGATAAGAAAATTAACTAACTGGCGGCCTAAGAGAGAGGATCTCGCGCTCATCATAAAAACCGCGCTTGAGTGGGAGAAACGGCTGTGAGGATCGCAGTCGTAGGCACGGGCTACGTGGGGCTAGTTAGCGGCGCGTGCCTAGCTAAAATGGGCAACGACGTCATATGCGTGGACGTGGACGAAGCAAAGATAAACGCTCTAAACAGCGGCGTTATACCGATCTATGAGCCCGGACTTTCTGAAATCGTGGCTGAGTGCAGGGCAAACGGCGCGCTCAAATTTAGCGTCGATATAAAAGAAGCCTTGGCGCACGCTAGCGTGCTATTTATCGCGGTGGGTACGCCTATGGGCGCGGACGGGCAGGCCGATCTGCGATACGTGCTAGAAGTCGCAAAAAGCATCGGGCAAAATTTAACCTCGCCGTTAATCGTCGTGGATAAATCAACCGTCCCCGTGGGTACGGCGGAGAAGGTAACCGAAGTGATCGCGGGCGAGCTAAAAAAGAGAAACATAGACGTCAAATTTGAGGTCGTCTCAAACCCCGAGTTTTTAAAAGAGGGCGCGGCGGTTGAGGACTTTTTAAAGCCAGACCGCGTCGTAGTGGGCGCTAGTAGCGAGTGGGGGCAAAGCGTTATGCGCGAGCTTTATGCGCCCTTTATGAAAAATCACGATAGATTTATCGCCATGGACGTAAAGTCCGCCGAGATGACCAAATACGCCGCAAATGCGATGCTAGCGACTAAAATCAGCTTTATAAACGAGATCGCGGGGATCTGCGAACGCGTGGGAGCGGACGTAAATTTGGTGCGAAAAGGCATCGGCAGCGACTCTCGCATCGGCTATAGCTTTATATACCCCGGCTGCGGATACGGCGGCAGCTGCTTTCCAAAAGACGTCGAGGCGCTCATCTACACCGCTAGGCAAAACGGCTTTGAGCCGCAGGTTTTAAGCGCGGTTGAGGCTAGAAATGCGGCGCAAAAAACGGTACTTTTTGAAAAAATTTCAGCATTTTTCGGCGGAAATTTGAGCGGCAAAACGGTGGCGATTTGGGGTCTAGCTTTTAAACCAAATACCGATGATATGCGCGAGGCTAGCTCGCTAGTGCTCATAAAGGCGCTAGAAAACGCGGGCGCAAACGTCGTCGCCTACGATCCAAAGGCTGCAAACGAAGCAAAAAAATATCTACCTAACTCAAATTTAAAATTCGCCCCAAACAAATACGACGCGTTAAACGGCGCCGATGCTCTCGCGCTCGTGACCGAGTGGAGCGAGTTTAGGTCGCCTGATTTTATGGAGATGAAACAGCGGCTAAAAAACGCCGTGATCTTTGACGGGCGCAATCAATACGACGCGAAAAATCTGGCAAACTTGGGCTTTAAGTATTTCCAAATAGGAGTGAAATCATGAGGAAAATTTTACTTTTTATCGCGACTTGCGTGCTGCCGCTTGCGCTTTTGGCGGGCGAAAACGCACCAAAAACCGAGGAAAATATTTTCGAGCTGCCTATCTCAAAGATGCCGCCTGATTATTTTAAATACGAAGTCGCATTTTTTAAAGAGATGCAAATCGACTGCAACTTCGCCTTGTTACTCGGCGGGAAACTCGAGGAAAAAGAGGACGCGAGCGGGATGTATTACGAATTTAGCGGCGGCGACGAGCTAGCGCAAACGATGATGCTTTGCAAGGACGGAAAGAAAAAGAGGCGGGTTTATTATGAGCTCACTCAAATTTTACCGGGCGTTAGCCCTATTAAAATAATAACTCCGCAAGGCGTAGGCGCGGAAATAAGAGTGTATGAACGCGTAAAAACGATAGAATCAAAAAAATTAAAAAGGAAAAATAAATGAAAATAGCCGTTATCGGACTAGGATACGTCGGGCTGCCTTTGGCGGCTGCATTTAGCGAAAAATATGAAGTCACGGGCTTTGACGTAAACGCTGCCCGCATAGAGGAGCTTAAAAGCGGGTATGATCGCACGCTAGAGCTAAGCGCCGAGCAGATGAAAAAAGCGATAGAAAGCGGTATGAAATTTAGCCTAAATTTGGACGATATAAAGGATTGTAATTTCTTTATCGTTACCGTCCCGACGCCGATCGATAAAAACAAGCGTCCAGATTTGACGCCAGTGGTAAAAGCCACGCAAAGCGTCGCAAAGGTACTAAAAAAGGGCGATATCGTCGTGTATGAAAGCACGGTGTATCCGGGCGTTACGGAGGAGATCTGCGTGCCGCTGCTTGAGCAAAGCGGGCTTAAATTTAACGAGGACTTTTTCTGCGGATACTCGCCTGAGCGCATAAATCCGGGCGACAAAGAGCACACGGTAACTAAAATCAAAAAAATCACTAGCGGCTCGACGCCCGAGGTAGCCGACAAGGTCGATGAGGTCTATCGCTCGATCATAACGGCCGGCACGCACAAAGCGCCTACTATAAAGGTCGCCGAGGCCGCCAAGGTCATCGAAAACACTCAGCGCGATATAAATATCGCCTTTATGAACGAGCTTGCGATGATATTTAACAAGATGAACATCGACACGAACGCCGTTTTGCAGGCGGCGGGCACGAAGTGGAATTTCTTAAATTTCCGCCCGGGCCTAGTCGGCGGCCACTGCATCGGCGTAGATCCATACTATCTCACGCACAAGGCGCAGGAGCTGGGCTTTCATCCCGAGATGATCCTAGCCGGACGCCGTATAAACGACAATATGGGCAAATACGCCGCCGATCAGGTCGTAAAACTGATGATAAAAAGGGGCGTTTTGATAAATTCGGCTCGCGTTTTGGTGCTTGGGCTTACGTTTAAAGAAAACTGCCCCGACATCCGCAACTCGCGCGTGATAGACGTGATCGAGGAGCTTAGGGATTTTGGTTGCAGTGTGGACGTCTACGATCCGTGGGCGGACGAAGCGGAGGTAAAGCGCGAATACGGTATCGCGCCGCTAAAAAGCTTTGACGAAGCGGACTACGACTGCGTCGTGATCGCCGTCGCACACGATAAATTTAAAGGGTTAAAATTTAGCAAAGCGCTCGTTTACGATATCAAAAACGTTTACGAAAACGCTGACGCAAGGCTGTAATGCTCGTAAATTTGATCAGCTCCATCGTCGTTTTTATCGTCTCGATGGGGATAAATTTTTTCCTCACGCCCTACATCCTAAAAAGCCTAGGCAACGAAGCCTACGGCTTTGTCGGGCTGTCTAACGCTATCGTGGCTTACGCCCTAGTCGTAACCGCTGCGATAAACTCGGTTAGCGGCCGCTTCGTCGCGTACGAGTGGCACAGAGGCGACAACTGCGCGGCAAACGCCTACTACTCGTCGGTTCTAGTCGTAAATATCTTTTTTTGCGTTCTTATTTTGCTTGGCGCGGGTATTTTTATCTTAAATTTGCAAAGCGTGCTAAACGTGAGCGACGCGCTACTAGGCGACGTGCGGCTTACTTTCGCGTTTTATTTTATAAATTTTTGCGTCGGACTTTTTAACGGCGTCATCAGCGTATCGATGTTTATCAAAAACAAGCTTTACATCATCTCCGTTCGCAACGCCGCGTCTAGCGCCATTTTAGCCGCTCTCATCGTAGCGCTTTTTTATTTTTTTAGACCGATGATCGCCTATATCGCGATCTCCGCTCTAGTTGCGTCGCTCTTTGTTTTTTTTACGAGCGTTTGGGTTTCGCGCCGCATCACTCCCGAGCTTAAATTTAACCCGCGAGAATTTGACTTTGCACGTATAAAAGAGCTTTTGAAATCTGGCGTCTATAATAGCTTTAACGCCCTAAACCGCGTGCTTATGAGCGGTATGGATCTGTTTATCTGCAACATATTTTTAAGCGCTAACGCGACGGGAATTTTAGCCGTTTCAAAGGCGGCTCCGATCATTTTAGAGAGCTTTGTAGCGCAGCTTAGCGCGATATTTGCGCCCAAATTCGTCGAGCACTACTCCAAATCAAATTTGACCGCGCTTGTTGCGGAGGCTAAATTTTCGATGCGAGTTACGGCATTTGTCATGAGCGTACCAGCGGCCATTTTCGTGGCTTTCGGGCGCGAATTTTACACGCTTTGGTTGCCTTTTAAAAACGCGGACGAGATAAATCTAATCTATAATCTCTCGATGATAACTCTAGTGCCGATTATATTTATCAGCTACGTTTTTTCTCTATTTAATCTCGACAGTGCGACCAATAAACTAAAACGCCCCGCGATAGCAAACACGATTTTGGGCGCGGGCACGATTTTGGCGCAGATTGCCGTGCTTAAATTTACGGACTACGGCATTTACGGTATGACGGCCGTCGGCGCCGCGCTTTATTCGGTGCGCATTTTGGGATTTGACCTCATAAACGCCGCGTTAAATTTGAGCTTGCCGCTTACTACTTTTTACGGCGTTTATTTTAAAAATTTAGCCGTTTTCGCGGCCGTTTGCGGACTATTTTTTTGGCTGCGAAATTTTGTGCAGATTTCAAGCTGGGGCGAATTTGCCGCGTATTCGGCGGTTTTGCTTGCGCTCGGTTACGCTGCGAGCCTATTTTTGATATTTGACAAAAGAGAACAGCTAGTCGTGATAAATAAAATCAAATCAAAGTTTAAAAGATGAAAAATTTAGTATTCGTTATCTCGCTAAAAAGCGACGAGACGCGCCGCGAAAAGCTAAAAGAGCGGTTTAAAAACTACGGCGAATTTAAGCTCGTCGAAGCGACCGACGGTAGAGCGATGAGCGCAAAGGAGTACTACGGCTACGCGCTGCCTAGCCTTGAGGCTTACGGCAGGCTGTTAAGCCCGTCCGAGGTCGGCTGCTCGCTATCTCATGTGCGCGCTTACGAGGAGTTTTTAAAAAGCAACGCCCGGTTTGCGCTCATCTTAGAAGACGACGTTATCGGAGGCGAGGACGGCGTGAAAAAGGCGTTTGAAACGGCTGCAAAGATGGATGCGGGCTCGGTGCTCATTTGCGGCGCGCAGGATGGGCTGGAGGGGCGGTTTAGCGCATTCGGTAAAAAGCTAGAAGATGATTTTTGGCTGGTCTCAAAGCGCTCTTACGGCACGATCTACCGAGCGGCTGCTTACGTGCTTGATAGGCGCGCGGCAGAAGCGATTTTGCAAACGCACAAAAAGGCGCTTTGCGTGGCCGATTTTTGGCGGATTTTACTTTTGCAAAACGGCTTAAAGATGTATTTTAGCGATATTTTCGCGCATCCGACCGATTTAGCGGACTCAAATATCCAAGCCGAGCGGGTGCAAAGAGCGCAGGCAAAAGTCTCACCGCTAGCTCGTCTAAATAGCTTAAAATATGTCGCCGCAACGCGCTTTGAAGCGGTAATTTTGGGCTATGAGCGGATATTTAAAAGATAAGAAACTAAGCGATTATAAAGCTCAAAATTTATAAAATCAGTAATTTTGAAGATTTATTAAATTTTCGCGCATCGATTAAAATTTGGAGAGAGAATGAAGGTTTTATTTATAATTTCGACCCTGCAAGCAGGCGGCGCCGAGCGCGTTATGAGCTTGCTAGCGAGCTATTTTGCGAAATTTCACGACGTAACGCTTTTAAAATTTGACACCAAACCACCGTTTTACGAGCTAGACGAGAGGATAAAGCTGATAGATTTGCCTTTCCCGATGGTGAAAAAGGGGTTTTTCGCAAATTTAATAAGGCGCGTGAAAAAGTTTTTTTATCAGCGAAATTTGATCAAAAACGGCGACTTCGACGTCGTTATATCCTCGATGGACAGTACCAATATCAACGTGATTTTGTCGAATTTATTTATAAACAAGCCGCTTTTTATCAGCGAGCATTCAAGCGCCGATTTTTTCAAAGGGCGCGGCTGGCTGTTTTTGCGCCGTTTGCTCTATCCGCTAGCTAGCGGACTCACGGTCCTTACGAAAGAGGACTACGAATACTATAGCTTCGTAAAAAATAAAACCGTTATGTACAATCCGATGTTTGAAGCCAAAAAGCAGGGCTTGCCGAAGGAAAATATCATCCTTTTCGTCGGCCGTCTAATCTCGCTTAAAGGTTGCGACGTATTTTTAAAGGCTATGAGCCTAGTCGATAAAGAGCTTTTAAAAGACTGGAAAATCGTGATAGCGGGCGCTGGCGAAGAGAGGCAAAGGCTAGAGCTCATCGCGCACGAGCAGCTACATCTGGATGCCGAATTTATCGGGCAAACAAGCGACGTAGCTTCGCTTTACGAAAGGGCTAAAATCCTCGTCTCAAGCTCTAAAACCGAGGGCTTGCCAAACGTTTTAATCGAGAGCGTATTTTTTAACTGCGCCAGGGTAGCGACTGCGACAAGCGGTGCAAAAGAGCTCATCGAGGACGGCAAGGACGGATTTTTGGTGCCGATAGACGACGTAAAAGCGCTCGGAAGCAAAATCGAACTTTTGATGCGCGACGAGGGGCTAAGACAGGAGCTTGTAAACAATGCTAGCGAGCGTGAAAATAGCTTTAAAACCGATCAAATTTATCAAAAGTGGATGGATTTTATCACTCAAAATATAAAGGGCTAAAATGCTAAAAGTAAGCATAATAATCCCAACCTACAACCGCAAAGAGCTTTTTGAAGCCGCCCTAAAAAGCGCGCTGGCTCAAGACTACGAAAATAAAGAAATCATAATCAGCGACGACAACTCAAACGACGGCACGCGCGAGCTCGCGCAAAGCTACGTCGCCAAATTTGACAACGTAAAATACGTCTTAAACCAAACTTACGACCGCGGCCCAAACGGCAATAAAAACAACGGCTTTGATCACGCTAGCGGCGATGCTTTCGTGATACTAGACGACGATGACTTGCTAATAGAAGGCGCCATAAGCAAGATGGCGGCCGTGCTAGAGCAGGGGTATGCTAGCGTATGGGCGAACTGTTATTTTGAGATCGACGGCGAGCCGACGACGAAATTTTCGGGATTTGGACTGAGTAAAAGCGGGGAAATTTCGCCGCAGGACTACTACGACGGCAAGATAACGGGCGAGTTTTTGATAATGTTTCGCCGCGACGCCATCGGTCAGAGGCGCTTTAAAAAGGGGCTTTACGGTAGTGAAAATACGCTTTGGATCTATCTTTTTGACCTTCCTGCTTACTACCTGCACGATGCCGTGCGTATTTACCGCTTTCACCGCAGCGACAGCGTCACGATAAACTCGTTTAAACGCCCGCTTTGCATAATGAAAGGCTACGCTATGACTGCGGAGCTTATTTTGCAAAAGATCGCCGAGAAAAACGCTCAAGCTAGCGCAAGCGGCTCAAATTCGGCCGAGCCGAAATTTCGCGTAAACGATGCTCATATCGCGATCCTATACAAAATGGCGGCGTATTATGCTAAATTCGGCGGCGAATACAAAAAAATGTACGAATATCTTTTTAAAAGCCTCAAATTTAAATTTACAAAAGAAGCGCTTGCAATGCTGATTTTAAGCCCATTTCCAAAGTCGATGATTTTGTTTTTAACTAAAATTCGCGTTTGGATATATAAAAAAACGCACGGCGAATGAAAAAATTAGCCGTTTTTCTCTACTCGATGGGGCCTGGCGGCGCGGAGCGCGTGGTCTCAAATCTGCTCCCGGCTCTGTGCGAAAAATACGAAGTTCATCTCGTTTTGATGAGCGAGGTCGTAGCCTACGAGATACCAAGTGCGGTAAAAATTCACTTCCTCGAGCGCTCGGATCCTTATGAAAGCGGCGTAAAAAAGCTTTTTCGACTAGCTTTTGCGCTACCCTCTTTAGCTCTAAAATACAAAAAACTTTGCGAAAATATGGGCGTCGACGCGCATTTTGTTTTAATGAATCGTCCTTGCTACGCGGCTTTAGCGGCTAAAATTTTAGGCCTAAAAGGACGGATGGTGATAAGCGAGCGCAGCTGCCCGTCGGTCATCTATAAAAGTGGCCTTAGCGGGCTTGCCAATAGAATTTTAGTTAAGGCGCTCTATCCTAGAGCCGATCTGATTTTGGCCAACGCGCAGGGAAACGCCGAGGATCTAGTGCGAAATTTCGGCTGCGACGGGGAAAAGACGAAGGTACTATATAATGCGGTTGATTTAGCAGCGATAAAAACTCTTACCGATGAGCCGCTAGAGGATAAATTTAAGCCGTTTTTTCTAAATATCGGGCGGCTTGATAGCGGTAAAAATCAAGCGATGTTAATAAGAATAATCGCAAATTTAAACGACGAGCGCGCGACGCTTGGGATTTTAGGCAAGGGGCCTTTGCAAGTCGAGCTTCAAAATTTGATCGACGAGCTTGGCGTAAGCTCGCGCGTAAAGCTACTAGGCACGGACAAAAATCCGTTTAAATTTATCAAAAACGCGCAGTGTTTTGTCTGCGCTTCGATGTTTGAAGGCTTTTCAAACGTACTTTTAGAGGCGCTTGCCTGCGAGAGATTTATCATCTCCACCGATCACAAAAGCGGCGCTAGAGAGCTTCTTGGCGACAATGAATACGGCGTTTTAACGCCCGTTGATGACGAAAAAGCGATGGAGACTGCGATGAGGCGAGCGCTTGAGGATGAAAATTTGAGGCGGGATTACGAAAAAAAAGCGTACGGCCGCGTAGTAAAATTTGATAAAAACGCCGTCGCGGCGCAGCTCATAGGATACTTAGAGGGTAAAAATGTCGAGTAAAATTTCGGGACTCTTGGATAAATTTAAATTTTCAAAACAGACTTTCTTTTTGATGCTTGCGGCGTTTGTTTTTAGCGTGGTTTGCAGGCTGTACTGGGTGTATTGGGCGGGCGAATATCAGCACTTTTTCTGGAACGATCAGCTCATGATTAGCACTAACGACGGCTATGCCTTTGCCGAGGGCGCGCGCGATATGATAGCGGGCTTTCATCAGCCAAACGACCTTAGCTACTACGGCCGTTCGATGCCGACGCTTACGTATTTTTTGTATCAAATTTTACCTTTTAGCTTCGAGACCATTTTGCTTTACATGAGCGTGTTCTTTAGCTCGCTTATCGTTATTCCCGTGATTTTGATAGCCAAAGAGTACGAGACGCCTGGCATGGGCTTTGCGGCGGCGCTGCTAGCTAGCATCGCAAACAGCTACTACAACCGCACGATGGCCGGCTACTACGACACCGATATGCTCACGATCGTGCTGCCTGCATTTAGCGTCTGGGCTATGATACGCCTCGCGCAGAAAAAAAACGTAAACGACCTCATTTTTATCCCGATTTTTATCCTGATAAACGACTGGTGGTATCCTAGCTCGTACTCGCTAAATTTTGCGATGCTGGGCGCATTTTTGCTCTATACTTTGATTTTCGATAGGAAAAACGCGCTAAATTACGAAGCGGCTATTTTGATGATAGTCGCACTTACCTATATCGATTTTTACGCCAAAAGTGCGCTTGCGGTCGCGCTTTATCTAGCGATGAGATTTCGTCCGCAGATCTGGGATAAGCGCGCTATCGCGGCTTGTCTTGCTTTAGCCGTCGCGCTTCTGGGTTATAGCGGCGGACTAAATCAAATTTTATTTCAGCTTAAATTTTACATATTTCGCGGAGTTTCCGAGAGTAGTGAGCCGGTTTTTCATTTTTACAACGTAAATAAAACGATAATGGAAATGAGCGATTATTCGTTTGAGTTTGAGTCGATAAACGCCTTTGCTAAGCGTATCAGCGGGCATATCGTTACTTTTGCTTTATCGCTCGTAGGAGTCGCGGCGCTGTGTTTTAAATTTCGCTCGTTTTTGCTTGCCCTTCCGATGCTACTGCTTGGATTTTTGGCGCTAAAAGGCGGGCTTAGATTTACGATCTACTCCGTGCCGGCGATGGCGATAGGGTTTGGGTATTTCGCCGTCCTTTGCGTGGATTTTTTCAAAAAAGATAAAATTTTAGATAAATTTTGCACCGTTTGTTTAGCGGCGTTTTTTGCGTTTTTCTTTTTATATTTTGATAAATACTACAGCCTCTTGCACGGCAAATCTCCCGTTTTTGCGCCAAATTTTGACGGCGAGGCGAGCCTTGGCGTATATCTAGCTACGCTTGCAGCGGCGGCGATCGTTTGCGGGGCGGCTTATTTTATGGTTTCAGGGTTAAGCTCGCTCAAAAAACACGCGCTTTTAGAAAAAATTTGCGTCTTTTGTATCGCCGCGCTTTCTTTGATGCCGTGTCTTGAGCACATTTACGGCTACAAAGTCGGCACGGTTTTTGCCAAAAGCGAGGTCGAGAGCCTGGATAAATTACACAAGATCGCGGGGCGCGAGGATTACGTGCTGGCGTGGTGGGACTATGGCTATCCGATCCGCTACTACGCGGACGTCAAGACCCTCATCGACGGCGGCAAGCACCTAGGCAGGGATAACTTTGCCGTGAGCTTTGCGCTAGCTAGCAACCAGCGCATGTCGGCAAATATGGCGCGTCTGGAGGTCGAGTACACCGAGCGAAATTTTAGCGAGAGATTCGGGTTAAATTTGAACCAAATGATGAAGGACTACAACGCCACGAGCGTAAATTCATTTTTGTATTCGCTAAACGGCAAGGATTTCCGCCCGCCGCAAAAAACACGCGAGATTTATTATTATCTGCCTGACTCCATGATCGATATCTTTAGCGCCGTTTTGCGCTTTTCAAACCTCGATCTAAACAGCGGCGAGGAGTATGGAGCGATATTTTATCCGGGCAAACCTTACTCGGTGGACGGCGATACGATAAATATCGGCGGAGGGTTTAGCGTATCGGGCGACGCGTCAAAAGTCTATATCGGCGAGCGCGAAATGCCCGTAAATACGTACTTTGAAACAAGTTACGACGAAAAGGATAAACTGGTCGTCAAAAAGCACGAGATGAACGCGGACGGTAAAATTTATCTCATTTTTATGAAGGATTACAGGCGGTTTTTGGTGCTTGACGAAGCGGTGCTAAACTCGGCCTACATACAGCTTTTCGTGCTCGAAAACTACGACAAAGAGTTGTTTGAGCCGGTCGTTTTAAACGGCGCGGTTAAAATTTATAGGTTGCTAAGATGAGGGCGGTAAATTTGATCAAGGCGCAGGTGTCCGCTAAATTTGCGATAGAGGTTTTTTAAATGGCTAAATTTGGATTTTTATCTCACGCCGATATGAGCATTTACTTTTTCCGCGCGCCGATCATGCGCGAGCTAAAGCGGCTCGGGCACGAGGTTTTTGCTATCGCGCCAAAGGGCGACTACACGGATAGGCTAAAAAGCGAATTTAACTGCGTGACATACGAGCTTGACCGCGCGAGCCTAAATCCTCTAACCGTGCTTGAAAACTCAAAAAAGCTCGCCGAGATTTTACGCGGGTTAAATTTGGATCTGCTACAAACCTCGGCGCACAAATCAAACGTGTTTGGCACCTTTGCCGCTAAAAAAGTGGGCATAAAGCGCGTGATAAATTTGGTTGAAGGGCTTGGCAGCTTTTATATCGATAACGACCTAAAAACCCGTCTAGTGCGCGCCGCGATCGAGACGCTTTATAAAAAAGCGTTAAAGATGAGCGACGGCTGCGTATTCGTAAACGAGGCCGATCCGGCGTATTTTCTAGCTCGCGGGCTGATTGCCGAAGAGAAAATTTTTAAGATAAAAAGCGTGGGCGTGGATACGCTCAAATTTGACGAAAATAGCGTGCTGGCCGCAAATTTAGGCGAGGATCTGCGCAGCAAAAAGATCGTGCTTATGATAGCGCGCGCGATGTGGCACAAGGGCGTGCGCGAGTTTTACGAGGCGGCAGAGCTTTTACGCGGGCGCGATGACTGCGCGTTCATCTTTGCGGGCGAAGGGTTTGAGGGAAACAAAAGTACAGCCGACGCGAAGTTTCTAACGGGCGGCGCCGTGCGGTATCTGGGCGCTAGAGACGACGTGCCCCAGCTTTTAAAGGCTAGCTATCTACTCGCGCTTCCAAGCTACAAAGAGGGCTTTCCCCGCACGGTTTTAGAGGCGATGAGTATGAGCCGTGCGGTCGTGGCTAGCGACGTAGCCGGCTGCAACGAGGCCGTGACGAACGGCTTTAACGGCCTGCTTTGCGAGGTAAAAAGCTCTGCGGATCTAGCCGCAAAGATAGAGATTTTGTTAAACGACGAAAATTTGGCCGCGCAAATGGGGCGAAACGGGCGGGAGCTTGCCGTGCGTGAGTTTGACGAGCGAGCGGTCGCGCGAAAATATATAGAAATTTATAGGAAATTTATCGATGTATAGAGCGTTTTTTAAGAGATTACTAGACATTTGCGGCGCGATTTTTTTGATCGTGCTGACGCTGCCGATTATGGCGGTCGTCGCGGTTTTGATATATTTTAAGGTTAGCAAGGACGTCATTTTTACGCAGGCGCGCCCGGGTTTGCACGCTAAAATTTTTAAAATTTACAAATTTAAAACGATGAGCGACGAGCGCGGCGCGGACGGCGAGCTGCTACCCGACGAGATGCGCCTAAACGGTATCGGCAAGACTATCCGAAGCCTCAGCCTTGATGAGCTGCCCCAGCTTTTTAACGTGCTAAAAGGCGATATGAGCTTCATCGGGCCTCGTCCGCTTTTGGTCGAATACCTGCCTCTTTACGACGCCGAGCAAGCGACCCGCCACGACGTGAGACCGGGTATCACGGGTCTAGCGCAGGTAAACGGCCGCAACGCGATCAGCTGGGCGGAGAAGTTTAAATTTGATGCGAGATATGTCCGCGAGCTTAGTTTTATGCTGGACGTGAAAATCGCGATTTTAACCGTGCAAAAGGTCTTAAAACGAAGCGGCGTGAGCAAAGAGGGTATGGCTACGACGGAGAAATTTAATGGCCGCAACTAAAATTTACGTTTACGGCTTTAGCGGGCACGGAGCCGTCGTCGCGGACGTGGCTAGAGCCTGCGGATACGGCGAGGTCGTGTTTTTAGACGATGCCAAATTTGACGGTAAAAGCGTCCTCAAATTTGACCCGAGTCTGGAAAAAGCCGACATGATCGTGGCTATCGGAGATAATAAAATCAGACGAATCCTGCAAGAAAGAGTAAAAAACGCCGACTTTCGCGTTGCACACTTGATCCATCCAGGTGCGGTAGTAAGCAAGAGCGCGCAAATAGGCGAGGGCGCGGTCGTGATGCCAAATGCCGTCATAAACGCGCGCGCGGTGATAGGCGAGGGTGCGATAATAAACACGGGCGCGATCATCGAGCACGACTGCGAGATCGGCGATTTCGCGCATATTAGCCCAAATGCGGCGCTAGCAGGCGGTGTGATAGTGGGGCAAAATACCCACGTAGGCATAGGTTCATGCGTCATCCAATGCGTAAAAATCGGCACAAACTGCATCATCGGAGCGGGCAGCGTCGTCGTAAGAGATATCGCAGACGGCAGCGTCGCCTACGGCAATCCAGCTAAAGTTAGGTGAAATTTGAGTTAAATTTGAGAGCCAAAATACCGCTCGTCAAATTTGCGCTCGTAATAATAAAACCGTCGCAAACTAAAAAAATAGATAAAATTTAGCCAAGTCCCATGCTGCGTCAAATTTGCAGTTCCAAAATACATTTTGACGCAAAATTTAACAAAATCCCCATTTTCTACGGCCTAAAAGCAAATTTAAACGAGTTTTTATAAAAATATTTAGATTTTAAGTGCTACAATGCGTAAATTTCTTTAAGGAATAATAATGCAAAGAATTTTCCTAAGCCCGCCACACATGAGCGGCAAAGAGCAAGAGTATATAAACGAGGTTTTTAAGAGCAACTATATCGCGCCGCTTGGCGAATACGTGAATAAATTTGAAGCAAGCGTGGCAAACTATGCGGGCGCGCCCGATGCGCTGGCGCTAAATTCCGGCACGTCGGCGATCCACTTGGCGCTAAGAGTGCTTGGTATCGGCGCGGGAGACGTAGTGCTAGCATCTACGTTTACCTTTATGGCGTCCGTTAGTCCGATACTTTATCAAGGCGCTACGCCCGTTTTTGTCGATAGCGACGAAAGCTGGAATCTAAGCCCCGAGCTACTAAAAAAGGCGATCGCAAATTCGCCTAAAAAACCAAAAGCGCTCGTCGTAACGCACCTTTACGGACAGGCGGCAAAGATGAAAGAGATCTGCGAGATCTGCGAACAAGAAAACATCGCCGTCGTCGAGGACGCGGCCGAGGCGCTGGGCGGCTTTTTGAACGGCAAAGCGCTGGGCACGTTCGGACGGCTGGGCGCATATAGCTTTAACGGTAACAAAATCATCACTACAAGCGGCGGCGGCATGCTAGTGGGCGAAAGAGATCTCGTCGAGAAGGCGAGATTTTATAGCACTCAAGCTAGAGAGCCGTTTTTGCACTACGAGCATAAAGACTACGGCTACAACTACCGCCTGAGCAACGTCCTAGGCGCGATCGGAACGGCGCAGATGGAGGTGCTCGAGCAGCGCGTGATGAAAAAACGCGAAATTTTTGAAAAGTACAAAAAAGAGCTTCCCGAGCTTGAGTTTATGCCTGAGATAGCAAATTCCCGCGGCAACCGCTGGCTAACGACCGCTCTGTTTAAAGAAAAAGGCGCGCATCTACGCGTGATAGAGGCGCTTGCGAAGGAAAATATAGAAAGCCGTCCGCTTTGGAAGCCGATGCATATGCAGCCTGTGTTTGAGGGGGCGCTAGCGTTCACGGACGGTACTAGCGAAGATATGTTTGCACGCGGTATCTGCCTGCCTAGCGGCACTGCGATGGGGGACGAAGAATTTGCGCGAGTAGTAAAAATCGTAAAGGAAAATTTATAAATGTTTAAGGCGACGAAGCTAAAGCGGCTTGCGTTTTTTCTGGGCTTTGACGTCGCGATATTCGTCGCGTCGTTTTATCTGGCGTATTTGCTTAGATTTAGCGGCGTGCTGCCTGATTATTTTAGAGGCGGACTGGTCGCAGGCTGCGCTACGATGGTGGTTTTAAAGCTATTTTTCATGTGGCTTTTTAAAATTTACAAGGTGCCGTGGAGATTTTTTGGACTAAACGAAGCGAGGAAAATTTTCCTCGTTCATCTTTGCGCGATCGTTTGCTTTTGGATCGTTTATTTTGCGGCGCCTAGTCTTTTTAATCCGTTTCCGCGAAGCGTGATTTTTATCGACGCCGTTATCTCGTGCCTGCTAATCGGAAATTTAAGGATCGCCAAGCGTATGTTTTTAGACTTTTCTAAAAAGCCGCACACGGGCGAGCCTTGCGTAGTTATCGGCGCTACGTCAAAGGCGCTTCACGTTTTAAAGGGGCTTAGGCAGGGCTATATCGATCTATATGCCGTGGGCGTGGTAGACGGCAGGAGCGATCTAGTCGGCACTTACTGCGACGGATTTTTAGTGCAACCAAAGAGCCAAATCGCAAATTTGATCAAAGAGTACAACGTAAAAACCGCTATCATCGCGCTAGCACTCGGTCAAGACGAGCTGGCGGAGCTTTTTGACGAGCTTACGGCTTACGGTATCCGCGATATTAAGATCTTCTCGATGTTTGGTACGGGCAAGGACGCGATCAAAGATATCTCGATCGAGGATCTGCTAGCTAGAAAGCCAAAAGACCTAGATAGCACTGCGGTGGAGAAATTTTTAGGCGGTAAGGTCGTTTTGGTCACGGGAGCCGGCGGCAGTATCGGTAGTGAAATTTGCAAGCAGTGCTTGAAATTTGGCGTTAGCAAGCTAATCATGATCGATCACAGCGAGTTTAATCTCTATAAAATCGGCGAGATAACCCACAGCGACAAAACCGTGAGCAAGATGATAAATATCGTAAACGAAGCGGACTTGCGCACGGTGTTTGAGGAGTTTAGGCCGCAGATCGCGATCCATGCCGCAGCCTATAAGCACGTGCCGCTTTGCGAAGCAAACCCGAAGGCTGCTGTCGTAAATAACATAATAGGCACTAAAATTTTGATCGATTTATCTATCGAATACGGCGTTAGCAAGGTCGTGATGATCTCATCGGATAAGGCTGTGCGCCCGACTAATATCATGGGTGCGACTAAGCGCGTGTGCGAGCTTTACGCGCTAAACTCGAATTTGCCTGCTAAAACCGAGATAGTCGCAGTGCGTTTTGGCAACGTGCTAGGCTCAAGCGGCAGCGTAATACCGAAATTTAAAGAACAAATCGAAAATAATAAACCGCTAACCGTCACGCACCCTGACATCACGAGGTATTTTATGCTGGTTTCCGAGGCCTGTCAGCTCGTGCTTCAGGCCGCCTCGATAGCAAAGGGCGGCGAGCTTTTCGTGCTTGATATGGGCGAGCCGATAAAGATCGCCGATCTAGCTAAAAAGATGCTGATTTTATCAAACAAAGAACACCTGGGCGTCGAATTCGTCGGTCTTCGTCCGGGCGAGAAGCTTTATGAGGAGCTTTTAATCAACAAAGACGACGTAAAAACCGAGTTTCAGTCTATTTTCGTGACGCACTCTAGCAAATACGACGTGGCTAAACTAAATGAACAAATCAAAAATTTAACGCACGCGGACGACGTTGCAGCGGGGCTAAAAGAGATCGTGCCGGAGTTTAATCACGCTCTAAATAAGGAATAAATTTGACGTTACAAGATATACAGAGGTTTTCAGAGTTAAGATACAAGGCTAGAGCCTATATATGCTATCTTTTTAGTAAAAATTTGCCAAATAGGCTGCCTGGAGTAAACGCCGAGTCGATAAAAAGCGGCTTTGATAAAATGGCGCACGAGATAGAGGGCTTTGACGCGTTTTACGTGCTTGACGCAAACGGCGTGCAAATAGGCGACGCCGTGAGTCTAAACGAAAAATACAAAGCCGGCGGCGGCGAAAACTGCAGCAATAAGTCTTATTATTACACCGCGGTACGTGAAAAGCGCTGCGTGCTAAGCGACCCGTACCCGTCCTCGCTCACGGGCGAGCTGTGTGTGACAGCGTCCACTCCGATATATGACGATAAGGGCGAGCTAAAATTCGTCGCTTGTATCGACGTTTCGCTAGAAAATATCCTAGCCATCGTCTCCCACGGCAAGCTAGAGAGCTACTTTGGCAAATTTCTAAAGGTCGTTTACGCCGCGTTTTCGGTCGCGCTTTTTATCATAGCCTTGTTTTTGTTCGCCGACGCGCTCAAGGGGCTTTTGGCTAACGATCTTTTAAATATCGAAGTAGAAAAGATGTTTGAGCACACGATCGTGCTGACGCTGGCGCTTGCGATCTTTGATCTGGTTAAAGCGATATTTGAAGAAGAGGTGCTGGGTAAAAGCAAGCGCGGCGAGGATATGGAAAATAAAACGATGATTAGATTTATCGGCTCGATCATCATCGCGCTTGCGATCGAGGCGCTGATGCTCGTGTTTAAATTTGCCATCACGGCGCCCGATCACATCATAAATGCGATCTATCTAATCGGCGGCGTTGCGATGCTGATGATCGCGCTTAGCGTTTATCTTTTTGCAACCAAGCAAAGGAGCTCGCATTGATCGGCATTATCGACTACGGCGCGGGAAATTTAAGAAGCGTGTTAAACGCGTTTGAAAGTTTAAATTTAAAGGCTCGGCTAGCGGTTCGCGGCGAGGAGTTAGTTAAATTTGACAAGATAATCTTGCCCGGCGTCGGGGCTTTTGGCGAAGCGATGCAAAAGCTAAAAGATAGAGACTTTATCCCCGCGATAAAAGAAGCCGCGGCCGGCGGAAAGCCGTTTTTAGGCATTTGTCTGGGTATGCAGCTGCTTTTTGAGCAAAGCGAGGAGTTTGGCGTAAACGAGGGGCTCGGGCTCGTAAAAGGGCGAGTGGTTAAATTTGACCCGTCTAAATTTGACGCGCCGCTAAAGGTGCCTCACACGGGTTGGAATACGATAAATTTTACCAAGCAAACGCCGATAAATAAGGATCTGGCGGCTAGCGAGTATTTGTATTTCGTGCACTCTTATCACGTAGTTTGCGAGGACGATGCGGCGCTTGGCTTTAGCGAATACGGCTATAAATTCGTAAGCGCGGTGCGTAAAGATAACATTTTCGGCTTTCAGCCGCACCCCGAAAAGAGCTATGAGACGGGGCTAAAAATTTTACGAAATTTCGGAGAGATGTGATGGAAATTTTCCCTGCGATAGATCTAAAAGAGGGCAAGGCGGTTCGGCTTTTTAAAGGCGAGATGAGTAGCGCCAAAATCTACTCGGACGCGCCGTGGGAGCTAGCCAAAAGGTTTGAAGATATGGGCGCAAAGTGGCTTCACGTCGTCGATCTTGACGGAGCGTTTGCGGGCGAAGCGGTAAATCTAAAAACCGTAGAAAAGATCGCAAAAGCCGCAAATTTACAAATCCAAATCGGCGGCGGGATACGCGACGAAGCGCGAATAAAAAGCTACCTTGATAGCGGCATAACGCGCGTTATCTTGGGCTCGGTAGCGCTAAAGGATCCAAATTTTACTAAAGAAATGGCGCAAAAATACCGCGTCGCCGTCGGCATAGACGCTAAAGATGGCTTCGTTGCCGTGCAAGGCTGGGCGGAGGTGTCGCAGATGAGGGCGACCGAGCTAGCGCATAAATTTGCCGGAGCCGGAGTCGAAGCGGTAATCTGTACCGATATCTCAAAAGACGGCACCCTTAGCGGCGTGAACGTTGAGTTTACCTCGCAAATCGCAAAGGCAAGCGGTATAAATACGATCGCAAGCGGCGGCGTAAAAGATATCTCTGATATCGAGGCGCTAATGCGCGCGGGAGACGTTTACGGCGCGATCGTGGGCAAGGCGTACTACGAAGGGACGCTCGATCTAAAAGAGGCTTTTAAACTGGGCCGCTAAAATTTTAAAGTAAATTTAAATATAAAATTTGCTAGAATTGGACATTTTTTAAAAAAGGATACGATTGTGAAAATATTAGTAGTCGACGACAGCTCTACTATGAGAAGAATTATAAAAAACACCCTACAAAGGCTTGGGCATCAAGAAATTTTAGAGGCCGAGCACGGAGTCGAAGCATGGCAAATTTTGGGTCAGCACAGCGATATAAACGTGCTTATTACCGACTGGAATATGCCTGAAATGAACGGCCTTGAGCTCGTAAAAAAGGTCCGCGCCGAGGCAAAATACGTCGATATGCCTATCATCATGGTAACGACCGAGGGCGGTAAAGCCGAGGTCATCACCGCGCTAAAAGCAGGCGTCAATAACTACATCGTAAAGCCGTTTACGCCGCAAGTTTTAAAAGAAAAACTTGAAGACGTCTTGGGCTAAAAGAGCGTAAATTTGAAAGATAAATTTTACGAGCTTGAAGTTCTTTGCTCGCAGGAGCTTCGCGAGCTTTTCGAGGATCTCGTTTTTTCTTTGGGCGTTACTTGCACGCAGGAGACTGCCGGCGGGTTTATCGTCCGAGATGAAGACGAGCTAGACGAAGTGGAATTTGGCCTGCAAGAATACGCAAAATCTCTACAAAATGCGCTCGGCCGAGAGATCGAATTTAAGATAACAAAAAGCCAAAAAGAAAATAAAGACTGGTTAAACGAATACAAAAAAAACGTAAGACCGATAGAAATCGGTAAATTTTACATCCACCCAAGCTGGGAAGAGTCTAAAGGCGGGTTTGAAAATATTATCATCGACCCCGCTCTTGCCTTTGGCTCGGGTCACCATGAGAGTACGAGCGCTTGTATAGAGTGTCTGCAAAAATACGCCGCAAACGGCATGAGCGCGCTTGATGTGGGCTGCGGAAGCGGGATACTAAGCATCGCTCTAGCAAAACTAGGCTGCGTCACGGATGCCTGCGATACTGACGAGCAAGCAGTGCAAAGCTCGCAGAAAAACGCCAAACTAAATGGGGTTAAATTTAATCAAATTTGGACCGGTTCGGTGGCGAATTTAGGTAAAAAATACGACGTCGTCGTCGCAAATATAATCGCTGACGTGATACTAATGCTAAAAAATGATCTAATAAATTTGCTAAAAGAGGGCTCGTATCTCGTTTTAGCAGGCGTTTTGGATAAATACGAAACGCGAATTTTAGAGGCTTTTTCGTCGCTCAAACTGGTAGAAAGTCAAACTAAAAACGAGTGGAAAAGCTTCGTATTTCAAAAAGCTTAAAATAATTTAAGGAACATAATGGATAACAGAAAAAACGATGATAAAAATTTAAATAACGGCGGAAATAATTTTTTTAATAAAAATCCGATTTTGATTTTCGCCATTTTTGCTATCGTGATAGTGATAGCATTTCGCGGGCTTGGAGGCGGCGAGATGGACGGCACGCTACTAGGACAGAGCGCAGCCAGCTCTAAAAGCACCTCATACTCCGAGATAAAAGAGATGATAAAAAACAAGCAAGTAGCGCAAGTAGGCATCTCGGAAACTTCGATAAAAGCCGTGGATAACGGCGGCAGAACATACTTTGCCAAAAGGGTCAACGATCCGACTCTAGTGCCGATTTTAGAGGAGCAAAAGATCCCTTATGGAGCGTATAGCGAGACGAATTGGTTTACTGAAATGCTCTTTTCATGGGTGCTTCCTATTTTTATTTTCTTTGGAATTTGGATGTTTTTGGCTAGCCGCATGCAGAGAAATATGGGCGGCGGTATACTTGGCATGGGAAGTTCTAAAAAACTAGTAAACTCTGAAAAACCGAAGGTTAAATTTGCCGACGTGGCGGGCGTGCAGGAAGCAAAAGAAGAAGTTAAAGAGATCGTGGATTTTCTAAAGCATCCGGATAGATATATAAATTTGGGTGCCAAAATCCCAAAAGGCGTGCTTTTAGTGGGGCCTCCGGGTACGGGTAAAACATTGCTTGCAAAGGCCGTTGCGGGCGAAGCGGACGTACCGTTTTTCTCGGTTTCCGGATCGAGCTTTATAGAGATGTTCGTTGGCGTAGGTGCTAGTCGCGTGAGGGATCTTTTTGAAAATGCAAAAAAAGAAGCTCCGGCAATCGTCTTTATAGACGAGATCGACGCTATCGGCAAAAGCCGCGCAGCTAGCGGAATGATCGGCGGAAACGACGAGCGCGAGCAAACGCTAAACCAGCTTTTGGCTGAGATGGACGGCTTTAGCTCGGATGCGTCGCCCGTTATCGTACTTGCCGCGACGAACCGTCCGGAGGTGCTTGATGCCGCGCTTTTAAGGCCGGGTAGATTCGACAGGCAGGTGCTTGTAGATAAGCCTGATTTTAAAGGTAGGATCGAAATTTTACGCGTACATATAAAAGATATTAAGCTAGATCATAGCGTTAGTATCGAGGATATCGCGCGCATGACGGCGGGCCTTGCGGGAGCGGATCTAGCAAACATCATAAACGAAGCCGCGCTACTAGCGGGCAGAAAAGAAAAAGGCAAAGTCGAGCAGGCTGATTTGCTCGAGGCCGTTGAGAGAGCGATCGCTGGTCTTGAGAAAAAATCTCGCCGCATAAATCCGAAAGAAAAACGCATCGTGGCCTATCACGAGAGCGGACACGCACTCATAGCAGAGACCACCAAAGGCGCAAACAGAGTCACCAAAGTATCGATCATACCGCGCGGGCTTGCGGCACTGGGATACACGCTCCATACGCCTGAAGAGAATAAATTTATGATGCAGCGCCACGAGCTGATGGCTGAAGTGGATGTGCTTTTGGCGGGGCGCGCAGCGGAAGAGGTCTTTATAAAAGAGATTTCGACCGGTGCTGGCAACGACCTAGAGCGCGCGACCGATATACTTCGCTCGATGATCTCGATATACGGCATGAGCGATATTGCGGGACTTATGGTGCTTGAAAAGCGTCGCAGTACTTTCCTTGCTGGCGGTCAGGCCGACAGGGATTACAGCGACAAGACGGCGGAAAAAGTAGATGAATTTATCAAAAATACGCTAGATGAGCGTTATAAACACGTACTAGAGACGCTTCGAACTTACGGCGACGCGATAGAAAAGATGGTAGAGGCGCTTTACGAGGAGGAAACTATCGAGGGTGCGAAGGTTAGAGAGATCATCGCAAACTACGAACAAGAGCGCGGCATGCCTAGCAGGCTAGTAAATTTGGAAGAAAATAAAGAGGAACAAGCGTAAAGATATGCAAAACATCGGGCTAATCGCAAAACAGGGCTACAAATACGTTTTCGTTTTAGGGCTTTTGCTTTTGCTTGCGCTGGTTTTGGGCGTATGTCAAATTTTATTTTTCGTGCTTTTTGCGCTTTGCGTATTTTGGTTTAGAAACCCGGAGCGAGCACTAGGTAGCGATGATGCGTACGCCGTACTTAGTCCGATCGACGGTAAGATAAAAAGCATAGATAAAATTTACTATTTTGATACGCAGTGCGTAGCCATAACTATCCGCAAGGGCGTATTTGACGCGGGCGCACTCAGAGCTCCTTGCGATATGGAGCTTTTAGAGGCCAAACAAAGGCACGGACTGTTTTTGTGCAACGCTATGGAAGCTTCTAAAAATTTAAACGAGCGTGCCTTGTTTGTCTGTAAAAACTCGGATAATAAATTTGCGATCCGCGTCGTCGTGGGACCCCTTAGCAAGGGTATTTCTTTTGAAAATTTTAGCCGACTAAAAGCGGGCAGGAGATTTGGCTTTTTAAGTAGTGGTGAGGCGATTTTGATACTACCCGCAAATACGAGAATAAGCGTCAGCGTAGGCGAAAAGGTCGCGAGCGCGGGCATTTTAGGGTTTTTTAGCTACGAGGAAAAAGATGCAAGACAATCAGCATAAACTTCAGTTAATGTATATTTTGCCGAATTTATTCACGGCGGCTTCAGCGTTTTTGGGTATTATTAGTATTATCGCTTCCGTCCGCGGCTATATCGCGGCCAGCGCAGGACTAGTCGAGGAGGCTAACGGCTACTTTTTTAAGGCTATTGTTTACATAGTTTTATCGCTATTTTTGGATGGACTTGATGGGCGAGTAGCGAGGCTAACTAAAACTACGTCAAAATTCGGCGTGGAGTTTGACAGTCTTGCCGATATTATAGCTTTCGGCGTCGCGCCCGCGATGCTTTTTTACTTTACGGTCGGACACAGCTTTGGGCGTTTGGGTTCGCTAGTCGCTGCACTGTTTGTAGTTTTTGGTGCTATTAGACTTGCTCGGTTTAACGTAATGACCGGCACCTACGAGCCGTCTGTTTTTATCGGCCTTCCGATACCAACGGCGGCCATTGTGTCTGCATTTTGGGTTGGGCTGAGCTTGGAGTATGATTTTACTAGAAGTGCCGAATGGTTTTTGCTGTTTTTGCAAATTTTGCTTTCCGTTTTGATGGTAAGCAACATCCGCTACCCTAGCTTTAAAAAAATCGATCTAAAAAAAGCCCATTTTTTACGCATATTAGTCGGCCTTACGGTCGCGTTTTCGGTTATTTATATCTACCCGATCGAGGCGGTTACGGCTTTAATGAGCGTTTATGTTTCTTACGGTATAATCCGCTATGTTTTTATGAGATGTAAAAACAAAAAAAACCAAAAGGAGAGCGAATGAACGGCAACGTCAAATTTAACGCATTTTTCTCTCTACTTCTGCTGCTGCGCTAAGCAGCGACTCTTTCACACCCTAATAATAAAAATTTAACCACACAAACAAAAACCCCAAAAAGGATAAAAAATGAACAATGATAAAATAATAATATTTGATACGACTTTACGAGACGGCGAGCAAAGCCCCGGCGCATCAATGAATACCGAGGAGAAAATCCGTATCGCGCGCCAGCTAGAGCGCCTAAACGTAGACGTCATGGAGGTCGGCTTTGCGGCGGCTAGTAGGGGCGATTTCGACGCGATACATCAGATCGCCAAGCAAGCCTCAAACGCTTCTATCTGTTCGCTCGCCCGTGCCGTGGACGGCGATATAAAGGCTGCGGGCGAAGCTATAGCTCCGGCAAAAAATAGGCGCATCCACACCTTTATCGCTACGAGCCCGATCCATATGGAGTTTAAGCTAAAAATGTCTCCAGATGAAGTGATTAGACGCGCCGTGCGAGCCGTGGAATATGCTAAAACCTTCTGCGAGGACGTCGAGTTTAGCTGCGAGGACGCGTGCAGGAGCGAGATGAGCTTTTTAAAAGAAATTTGCGACGCCGCTATAAACGCCGGAGCAAAAACCATCAACATCCCAGACACCGTGGGGTATCTATATCCCGAGGAGATTACCGCTCGCATAGGAGAAATGGTTAAATTTATAAACGGTCGCGCAGTCATCTCCGTGCATAATCACAACGACCTAGGCCTAGCTACGGCAAACTCGCTAGCCGCGATAAAAGCGGGCGCCAGACAGGTCGAGTGCACGCTAAACGGCATCGGCGAGCGTGCCGGAAATGCCGCGCTTGAAGAGATCGTGATGGCGATAAAGACGCGTAGCGACGTATTCGCACCGCTTTACACGGACATAGTATATAAAGAAATTTATCCTAGCTCGCGCCTGCTAGCGGGCATCATCGGTATCGAGCCTCAGCCAAACAAAGCCATCGTCGGTAAAAACGCCTTCGCTCACGAAAGTGGCATCCACCAAGATGGCGTGCTAAAACACAAAGAAACCTACGAAATCATCAGCGCCGAGAGCATCGGACTGGATAAAAACTCGCTGATACTAGGCAAACACTCGGGTCGCCACGCCTTTAAAGATAAGCTAATAAGCCTTGGTTTTGAGCTCGAAGATAGCGCGCTAAACGAGGCGTTTGAGAAATTTAAGGCGCTAGCGGATAAGAAAAAAGAGATCTTTGACGACGATTTGCGCGCGCTGGTAACTAGCGAAATCATCAAGATCCCCGAAGTTTTCGAGTTTTTGACGCTAACGCAAAGCAGCTGCAACAAAGGCCTAAGCAGCGCTGCTATCACGCTTCGTCACGCCGACGAGATCAAGAGCGATGCGGCGCTAGGCAACGGTACGGCGGATGCGATATTTAAAGTCATCGACCGTCTAAGCGGCATAAACGGCGTACTAAAAGACTATAAGGTAAACGCCGTTTCGCAGGGCAAGGACGCGCTGGCAAACGTAGTAGTGAAGGTCGAATTTGACGGCAAAACCGTCATCGGACACGGACTTGATATCGACACGATGACGGCGAGCGCTAGAGCGTATATAGGCGCGCTAAATAGCTACGTAAAGATTGCCGCAACAAAGTAAAATTTGAGCGGTTTGACCGCGTCACTTAACAAATTTAAGGCTCGGATTCGGGTCTTAAATTTGTAAAATTAACCTTTAAATTCGGCTTGTTTTAAAACCAACAAAAATATAAAACTCAAATTTAAACCTCCTCGCATTTACCGCCGCGTCTTTAAAATTTGATATAATCAAGCCAAATTTTCAAAGGAGAAAATATGAAAAAAATCGCGTTTTTGTTGATGATTATCGGGGTATTTGCGTTTGCTAAAAGCGAAGAAGCGCCGCAAAAATCTGAGCCAAAGCAGCTCGAGATGGTGCTGATCCTAGATAAATCAGGCTCGATGAGCGGGCTTGAAAGCGATACTATCGGCGGCTTTAACTCGATGATCGACAAGCAAAAAGAAGCGGGCGTGGACGCCAAGGTAACGACGGTGCTTTTTGATACGAATTTTAAAACTCTGCACGATAGAGCCGATATCAAAAAGGTTGAAAAGCTAACGAATAAGGACTACGTCGCTGGCGGTAACACCGCGCTATTAGACGCCGTGGGTGATACGATAAATAAAATCTCAAAAGTCGAGGATATCTATGCTAAAAACAGAGCCGTGCTTTTCGTGATCGTAACCGACGGACAGGAAAACTCGAGCAAGGAGTACTCAAAGGCGCAGATAAAAAAGATGATAAGCGACAAGCAGGAAAAATACGACTGGGAGTTTATATTTTTGGGAGCGAACATCGACGCGGTTAGTGAGGCGCAGAGCCTAGGCATAAAGGGCACTAACGCTGTGAAATACAAAAACAGCAGCGAGGGCGTGCAGAAAAACTTTGAGGCCGCTGCCGAGATGTCCAAAGATATGGCGATGGATAAAAAATCAAGCTCCAAGTGGCGCGAAAAGGTGCTTGAGGATAAGTAAAATTTGACTTGAGGCACGGCTTATTGCCGTGCTTTTGTAAATTTGCGGTTGTTTTTTAAATAGCTAGTCATAGCGCAAAGCGTAGCAGGGCGATCAAATTTGACGAGGCGAGTTGTTTTTATTTCTCGTCAAATTTAACAAAGCCGTTTCGCTTTGGCGCTATTATCTATAAAAATTATTCGGGCGACTTTGCGACGGATTTATCGCCTATCGCCCGCACAAAACTACTTTTTCAGCTTCTCGTAATCAATCATAAAATCAACGAATTTACTTTTAAAATTCGGATCTTTTATTAGCCCGTATTGTATCGTCGCAGCCTCGATGTTATCGATCTCTTGATATAGGTGCCCCAGCGCCACGCGGCTTTCCATCGCGTTTGGATCGGTGAGCTTAGATAGCTCCAAAAGTGCGGTTGCGTTTTGCGGGTGATTTGAGCCGATGGCGGCCACGGCGGCTAGAAACAGCGTGCCCGCGTCATTTATCTTAAATTCGTCGATTATGCGGTTGTAGATCTGATAGCTCTCCTCAAAATCGTTCGTAAAAATATCGATGTAGGCTAGCGTTTGGAGCAAGTCGGAGTTATTGGCGCCTTGTTTTAGCAGCGCTTTTATTTTCTCGCGCTCGTAGTTTAGCAGACCCGAGATTTGCAAAAGCTTGATGTATTGCTCTTTGATGATGTTTGCGCCGTGGTAAAACGCCGCGTCGTTTAGCCGCTTGTCGTGGAAGTAAATTTGTATCTGCTCGACGTATTTTTTGATGCCTTCATCCTTGTAGTTTGCGATAAAATCAAGAATGTTCGCCACGATATCATCAGGCAGCTTAGCTTTTAAAATTTGCGTTTTTTTGGCAAACTCCTCACCCTTGTCGGTCATCTTTGCGATTATCGCGTCAAAGGCCAAATTTAGCGCGCTCTCTTCCTTTTCTTGTTCTAGCCAGCGCATGAGAGCGCCGCTATTGTTTGCGATGAGCGCCATTAGAGCTTGGCTTACGGGCGCGTCTTTTGAGCTCGCGTCGTGGTCGAGATTTTCTGAAATTTCTTGTAGTAGTTTGGTGTTATCTACGGCGTTTATGTCGTTTGCGATGGCGCCCAGCACGCCTGCTAGGTGGTTCGTCGGGTCTAGGTGGTAGCTCATGATAAAGTGCTTTGCCGCCATGCTAAAGTTGCCCAGCTGCGCGTAGCTAAGGGCTAGGTCGTAGTGTAAAACCGAGTGTTCGGGATAGAGCGAGATGAGCGATGCAAACTGCGCGTTAGCCTGCTTTAGCTTGTAGTTTAGGGCGTTTGCGATGGCTGAGGATAGCTCTAAATTTACCTTTGAGAGCGCGCCGCTAGCGTTTAGGTAGTTGCCCGCCGCGCTTGCATCATCCAAAAATAGGCTCACTCCACCCTTTCTTATATAGTTTATCGTTTGGGTAGGGTCAAAAACCTTATAAGGCGCGAAGTAAAACAGCGTCTCGTAGCGTTTGGTTTTGTCGAAAAATAGGTCGTTTCTAAAGTGCGCCTGAGCTAAATTTACGTCGAAAAGCTCTGGTTTTAGGATCGTTTTGATCGGGAAATTCGCGTTTAAAAACAGCGGATCTTCGTGAAAAACAGCTTTTATTTCATTGGTCGCAGCTTCAAAATTGCCGTCTTTTAGGTTGATGATGGCTATCATCGAGTTTATTTTATTTGAGTCGCCGCCTTTGTTTAGTGCTAAATTTAGCCTATTTCTGGCCTTTTCGTATTGCCCGAGCCTTGCGTAGAGCATACCCAGAGCTAGATCTGCGTCAAATTCTTTTTGAGCTTCTAGCTTTTTTATCGCTTCGGTGTCGTCGCCGATAAAGCTTAAAATTTTAGCCGCTAGGTAGTCGTAGCGATCTTTATAGTAGCCGTTTTCGGCGTGCGAGAGGGCCGCTAGAGCCTCGACGTATTGGCCTTTATAGTAGTTTATGAGCGCGTAGTAGTAGTTGTATAGCGGAGAGTCTGCTTCTTTATATAAAAACGAGCTTGCGAGATTTATATAGTAGTTAAAATTTTGTTCGTTTTTTAGCTCCAGTGAGCTAACTGCGGCATTTATGGCGCTAACGGCGACATTTTCGTTATTGTCGATAGCTTTTTTAAAGCTTTTTAGCGCGTCTTCAAATTTGCCCTGCCTCATCTGTGAAACGCCGAGATTATAGTTTGAGAGGCTTTGGTTGTAAACTGCGATGTTTTCGTAGATTTTCAGCGCCTCAAATTTATTGCCCTTTTCGTAGAGTAAATTTGCCTTAGCGATCATGTCGTCGATCTTCGAGCTGCCGAATTTTTGCGACTCGTAGTGCTCCTCGATATCTTTTACGATCTGTTTTTCGTCTATCGGCGGCTTTTTCTCGCCTCTAAAAACGAAAAATAAAACTACGGCCAAGATGATGACGAGCGCGCCCGCCGATCCTCCGATGATAAAAAGCTTTTTCTTGCTTTTTTTGGCGTCATCTTGCGCGTCTGCGGTTTGTTCGGGGACTACTGGTTCTAGCTCGTCGAGCGAAACCAGCTCGTCGCTTTCGCTGCCTTCTTGTTCTTCCGGTCGAGGTGCTTTATCGCTTGGCTCGGCCTCTTCGAGGATTACTACGTTTTCATCGTCGTTTTGCGCCACTACATATACCTTTTAAGAATTTCCGGGATCTCGATGCTGCCGTCTGCTTTTTGGTAGTTTTCCATTATCGCTATGAGCGTTCTGCCTACGGCTAGGCTCGAGCCGTTTAGGGTGTTTACCAGAGCGTTTTTCTTGCCGTCTTTGTAGCGGATTTTAGCCCTGCGCGCTTGGAAGTCGCGGGTATTTGACACCGAGCTTATCTCGCGGTATTTGTTTTGCCCCGGTAGCCAGACCTCGAGGTCTATCGTCTTTGCCGCGCTAAAGCCAAGGTCTCCGCTGCAAAGCAACATGTGGCGGTGCGGCAATCCAAGGCTCGTTAGCAAATCGCTAGCGCACGCTACCATCTCGTCTAGCATCTGTGCGCTAAGCTCTGGAGTCGTGATGGCTACGAGCTCGACCTTTTCAAACTGATGTTGGCGTATCATGCCGCGCGTGTCGCGTCCGGCGGAGCCCGCTTCTTTACGGAAGCACGCCGAGTAGCAAGTCATCTTTATCGGTAAGCTCTCTACGGGTAAAATTTCGTCATTATAAAGATTCGTCACCGGCACCTCACTAGTAGGGATTAGATACAGGTCCTCGCCCTGAGCCTTATATAGATCGTCTTCAAATTTAGGCAACTGTCCGGTGCCGTAAAGCGTATTTGCATTTACCAAAAACGGCACGTTAACCAGCTCAAAACCGCGCGCGTTGTTAAAGTCGATCATGTAGTTAACTAGCGCTCTTGATAGGCGCGCTCCCATGCCCTTTAACACGCAAAAGCGCGAGCCAGAGAGCTTAACGCCGCGCTCGAAATCAAGCCAGCCTAAGCTCTCGCCAAGCTCCCAGTGCTCCTTTGGCGTGAAGTCAAATTTGGTCGGCTCAAGCACGGTTTTTACGCAGACGTTATCGTCCTCGTCCTTGCCAAACGGTACGTCTTCGTCGGTGATATTAGGCACGCAGCTTGCGATGTTTTCGAGCTTTTCCTCGTATGCGCGCACGATTTCTGCGGCATCTCCCATCGCCGCTTTGTTTAAATTTAGCTCGTTTTTTAGCTCGTCGGTGTTCTCGCCGTTTCTGGCCTTTATGCCTAGCTCTTTGCTCTTAGCGTTTTGGATCGCTTGGAAATTTTCTAGCGCTTGACGTTTTGCTTTTAGCTCGTTAAACGTCGTCAAAAGCTCGTTTAAAACCTCGGCTTTTACGTTTTTTCCTTGTAATTTTTTTACGAACTCGTCGTAGCGAGTGTCGAGTAGTTTTAAATTTATCATGTCTTCTCCTTAAACCATAAACATAACTTTAGCAAGTATTACGATGGCCGCAGCCGCCGCAAATGCAAACGGATGAATGTTGCCTAGCGGGCTAGGGCGCTTTAGTATAAATTTGCACGTGAGATTGGTTGCTACCGCTGCAAATATTAGTAGCGCCAAAATAACCTTTATCATAAAGACGATTTGTAAATTCGATTCAAAATATCCGCCCGCCTTCGAGCCGACCCAACTACTCATCATCATGCCGCCCGTTAAAATCAAAATCAGCACGCAAAGCGGCATGATCTTTATCGCGACGCTTGAGATAGCCTGCTGCGCTTTTTGCGCTATTTCTGCGGGCAGTTTCTTTTTGGCTCTTGAAAAAATAATCACGTCAAAAAATAAAAATCCGACGAAAATGATAGCGCAGATCAGATGAATAAGATGCGCGTAAGGGTAGATTGCTTGCACTTTTTTCCTTTAAATTTATTTATAAATGCCGGTTGCGGCGCGTATTTTTTCCATTATCGGCGCTGCTACGGCTCGCGCTCTTTTCGCGCCTTCGTTTAAAATTTCATCCACTTCGCCCGCGTGATTTAAATAATAATCAAATTTCTCTCTCGCGTCCGCAAAATAGTTCCAAACCAGCTCGTTTAGATACATCTTAAAGTGTCCGTGTCCTTCGCCGCCGCGCTCATACCTAGCCTGTAAGTCGCGCTGTCCGTCCTCGTCTAGGAATAATTTAGCTATATTATAGACGTTGCAGTTTTGCCACTGCTTAGGCGCTTCGAGCGGCTCAGAGGTTGTCACGATGCTTGAAATTTGCTTTTTTAGCCCTTTGGCGCCGGCGAAAATATCTATCGTGTTGCCGTAGCTTTTGCTCATTTTCGCGCCGTCGGTGCCCGGCACGGTAGCGACGTTTTCATCGACTTTATACTCAGGCAGGACAAATATATCGCCGTGCTCGTTGTTAAATTTGATCGCTATGTCGCGCGCGATCTCGACGTGCTGGATCTGATCCTTGCCCACGGGCACGACCTGTGCGCCGTATAGCAGGATATCGGCCGCCATCAAAACGGGATAGCTAAAAAGCCCGTGATGCGAGGTGAGGCCCTTTGCGACCTTATCCTTGTAGCTATGCGCGCGCTCAAGCAGGCCCATCGGGGTGTATTGACTCAGTATCCAGTAGAGCTCTAAAACCTCTTTGACGTCGCTTTGCACCCAAAATACGCTCTTTTGCGGATCGATACCCAGTGACAAAAACGCGCTTGCGGCCTCATAGGTGTTTTGTTTTAGCTTCCCCGCGTCGGCGACCGAGGTCATGGCGTGATAGTTTGCGATAAATATAAACATCTCGTTTTGCCCCTGCGCCTCAACCATTTGCTTGATCGAGGCGAAGTAGTTGCCTAGGTGTAGTTTGCCGCTTGGTTGCAAACCCGTTAGTACTCTCATTTTTCTCTCTTTCTTATTGCTGCGCGTTGTCTTTTGCGCGCTTTTTGCGGATTTCGTTAAAATTTGACTCGATAGGCTACATGCCCTATCTTCGTCAAATTTTAACTTCAAAGCCACAAAAAATCATCGCAAAATACTGCCGCTTCAAAATTTGCATTAAATCATACAAAATTTGTAATCTGCTAAATTTAAAATTTTACTTATCTTTTTGCTCTAAATTTTGCAATCCGCCGATTTTGAACTTAAATTTTAGCTCACTTAAGATTTGACGTTCGCTACTCAAATTTCAGCGATACGACCGCGCCTAATTTTCACGCCGATACGGCCAAACGCTTTCGTATTAAATTTAAACCGCTCAAATTTAAAAAAGAAATTTAAAGCCGCAAATTTGAAATTTACGCTCAAATTTCAACTGAAATTTTACTTAATCCTTTTTCTTGATTTTAGTTCCGTCTCGATCTCTTTCGCGACTTGCTCCAGCTCCTTGCCTTCGACGTCTATTATGAGATCGGCGACGCTTTTATACATCTTTTTTCTCTCGTCAAAAAGCTTTTTGGCCGCGTTTAAATCCTTTAAAAGCGGGCGCTTGGCGTAGTGCATCTGCGCTTCGCCGCTCTCGTCTATTCGCTTTAAAATCGCCTCGAAACTTGATTTTAGATAGATGATTTTGCCGATTTTTTTTAGGCCTTTGACTTTTGCAAAGCCGCCGCCGGCCGCTATCACCGAGGATTTTACGTTTTTGGCCAGCTTTTTAGCGAGTTTTGCTTCGCATTTTCTAAAATACTCCTCGCCTTTTTTCTCGAAAATTTCTTTAACTTTTAAATTTTGCTCGCTTTCGATCAGCTCGTCGGTGTCTAAAAACAGCTTGCCCGTTTTTTTTACGATATGCCTTGCTACCGTGCCTTTGCCAACGCCCATAAAGCCGATGAAAACTAGATTTCTACTCACTTTTTCCCTCGTTTTCCTCGTCCGAACCGCTGCGATTTTTCGGGATCAGCACGATCGGTGTGCCCGATAGGTCAAATTTTTCGCGTAGTTTGTTCGTCAGGTAGCGCGTGTAGCTAAAGTGCAGGGCGCGCGGACGGTTCATCACGAGCGCGATCTTAGGAGGTGCGAAACCAAACTGTACCGCGTAGTAAATTTTCACGCTTTTGCCCTTTTCGCGCGGTATAGGATGCGCTTTTACCGCCTCTTCGATGGCTTCGTTTAGCCTTGCGGTTTGGATTTTTTGCGTGTAGTTTTTATAAACTTCTAAAATCAGCGGGTAAATTTTATGCACTCTTTTGCCGCCCAGAGCCGAAACGCTGATGATCGGCGCGTAGGCTAGAAATTTAAATTTATCCCTGATCTCGCGGCTAAATTTATCAAAATCTTCCTCGCTTTTGTCCCATTTGTTTAGCACGATTATGACGCCGAGCTCAAATTTAGCCGCTAGGCCCGCGATACGCTCGTCAAGCTCGGTTAGCGGTTCGGAGCTATCAAGCACCAAAAGCGCGATGTCGGCGAGCTCGAGCGCGGACTCGGTGCGGTTTAGCGCGTATCTTTCGATACCCTCTATCTTGCCGCGTTTTCTGATGCCAGCCGTATCGACGAACTCAAAAATCCTATCCTCATAGACGAAAGTCTCGTTTACCGGGTCTATCGTCGTGCCAGCTACGTCGCTCACGACCGCGCGGGACTCTTTTACTAGCGCGTTTAGTAGCGAGCTTTTGCCGACGTTTACGCGTCCGATGATGCCTACTTGGATATTTTTGCGCTCGTAGTCCTCGCGAGCCGATATCTCCCTGACCACCTCGCCGTCGTCGCCGAAATTTTCCAAAAACTCGTCCAGATCTTCGCCTACGTCGGGGCGGATCTCATCTTTTAGTTGCTTGTAGATCCAGTCTGCTAGCTCGTCGATGCCGGCGTTATGGCTAACTGAGATAGCAAAGCTCGTTTTCGCGCCGAAATTTGCAAACTCGTAGCTTCGCAGCTCGTCTTTTTTGCTATCGACTTTGTTGATTACGAGTGCTGTCGGCAAATTTAGCTTTAAAAGTGCGTAGTATAGGGCTTTGTCCTCATCGCTAGGCATCATTTTGCCGTCGACCATAAAGATGATCGCGTCCGAGCTTCTGGCTTCGGCTAGGGTTTTTGCCTTGACGTTTTTAAAGAGCTCGCTACTATCGTCCAGTCCGCCGCTGTCGATCAAAACGCAGCTTCTGTCGTAAATTTCTATGATTGTTTTGTTAGTATCTCGCGTCGTACCGCTAACGTCGCTAGTGATGGCTATACGTCTGCCGGCTAAGCGGTTAAAAAGCGAGCTTTTGCCGACGTTTGGCTTGCCGACTAAAATTATCTTTTGCAAAATTTTCCCTTAAAAATCCCGTTAAATTTACGGCTAAGTTCGCCGCGTTAAATCCCAATTATACAAATTTTTTGCTTACATTGTTTATAAATTTAAGCCGTTTTGCACTACAATATGACCAAATTTAAAGGAAAAATTTTGTTTCGTAGATACGTTTTGCACCATTTGGGCGCTTATTATATGATCATCGCGTGTATGTTTTTTGCTGCCGTCGGGGGCTTTGCGAAGGTTTTGAGCGAGCAGATGTCTAGCATCGAGGTCGTATTTTTTAGAAACGCCGTCGGGCTTGCCATCGTGCTTTACGCGATTTACAAAAGGCCGCCGACGTACCAAAAAGGCGGGCAGCTTTTCGTGCTGATGTTTCGCGGATTTATCGGCACGATCGCGCTTTTTGCCCTTTTTTACAACATCGCTCATATAAATTTAGGCGCGGCCTATACTTTTCAAAAAACCAGCCCAATTTTCACGGCGATTTTTGCGGCGATTTTCTTAAAAGAAGCGCTTAGCAAAAAGGGCTGGGGCGCGATATTTCTGGGCTTTATCGGCATACTTTTTATCATCCAACCAAATTTAGGCATCAGCAAAACCGACTGGCTGGGTCTTTGGAGCGGCGTGGGGGCGGCGCTTGCGATGCTTAGCGTCAGAACTCTTCGCAAAAGCTACGACACGAGCGTTATCGTGCTTAGCTTTATGGCGTGGGGAACGGCTTTGCCGATGCTTTTGATGGGCATTGCGGAGTGGGTCAAATTTGAGCCTCTAGATTTCTTGCTTTCGCCGTTTGTGGCGCCGAATTTTAAAGGCGTAATCCTAATCGTGCTAATGGGGCTTGCGGGCTATTTTTTCCAGTTTTATATGACGAAGGCGTATGCGGCGAGCAAAAAGGCGGGCTCGGTCGCCGCGATAAGCTATATGGACGTCGTATTTTCGCTCGTCGTGGGCTATTTTATGGGCGATACGCTACCTAATGCCGCGGCATTTTTTGGTATAATGCTGGTCGTTATCAGCGGAATAATCGTAGCAAGGGAGAGATGATGATACTAATAGCAGGGCCTTGCGTCATAGAAAGCGAGCAACTCGTTTTTGACGTGGCAAAAAGGCTAGTTAAATTTAACGAAGATAAGCGGATAGATTTTTATTTCAAATCAAGCTTTGACAAGGCAAATCGCACGAGTATAAGCTCATTTCGCGGACCCGGACTTGAAAAAGGGTGCGAAATTTTAGCCAAGGTCAAAAAGGAATTCGGTTTTAAAATTTTAACCGATATCCACGAGAGCTACCAGGCTGCACCCGTAGGCGAAGTGGCCGACGTGCTGCAAATCCCGGCGTTTTTGTGCCGTCAGACCGATCTACTCGTAGCCGCGGCTAAGACAAAATCGGTCGTAAATATCAAAAAAGGTCAGTTTTTAGCCGCCTCTGCTATGAAGCATTCAGTTAAAAAAGTGCTGGAAACAAGGGGTATTAGCGGCGACGGATACGAGGTTGCTAAACAAAACGGAGTGTGGTTAACGGAGCGAGGCAGCACTTTTGGATACGGAAATTTAGTCGTAGATATGCGAAATTTGGTGCTGATGAGGGAGTTTGCGCCGGTGATTTTCGATGCGACTCACAGCGTGCAGATGCCAAGCGCTCTTGGCGAAAAAAGCGGCGGGGACGCGAGATTCGTGCCGTATCTAGCGCGAGCTGCGGCGGCTGCGGGCGTGGACGGATTTTTTTACGAGACGCACGTAAATCCTTGCGAGGCGCTTTGCGACGGGCCGAATATGCTAAATTTGGATGAGTTAGACGCAAATATCGCTCAAATTTTTAAGATAAAAGACGCCCTGGGCGATGCAAACTAAGGGCTTTTTGTGGGTGCTAGGCGGCGCGGTCGCCGAGTGCGGCTGGGCGTACGGGCTAAAACACGCCCAAAACGTCGTAGGATTCGCGCTTACTGCCGCGTTAGTCTGCGTTAGCTTCGTATCGTTTATGAAGGCTATGAAATACTTGCCCGTTAGCGTTGCATATACCGTATTTGTGGGGTTTGGAGCATTTTTTATCGTGGTCACCGAAAGCGTTAGCGAATACAGCTCAAGCGGCCAGACGCCAGATTTATTGCGGCTATTTTTCATAGCGACGCTAGTTGCGGGCGTACTGGGGCTAAAAAGGCTAAAATCTTGACGCATATTTTAGCTCTTTTGGCGGCTGGGTGCTGCGAGGTTTTGGGCGTGTTTTTTCTAACCAAATTTCAAAAAAGCTTCGGCGTGAAAAAGGCGGCGAATTTTTTGATTTTGGTCGCAAATTTCGCCCTTTCGCTCTGGCTTCTTAGCTACGCGATGCAGGCAATGCCGATGTCGGTGGCGTACGCGATTTGGACCGGTATCGGAGCGGTCGGAGCCGTGGGCGTCGGAGTGATTTTTAACGGCGAAAAAATGAGCGTGAAAAAGGCGTTTTATCTATCGTTAATAACGTTAAGCGCGGTAATATTAAAGATAATCTAAGGGACAAATTTGGAGGTAGTAGAGCAGGTCACGTCGCGAGATAAGAGTATTGTAAAAACAGGCCTCATAGGCATAGTGGCAAATGCCATTTTAGCGGCTATAAAGGCGGTAGTGGGCTTTGCTAGCGGCTCGATCGCTATTATTTTAGATGCGGTAAATAACCTAAGCGACGCGCTCTCATCGGTCATCACCATCGTTGGCATAAAAATAGCCGGGAAAAGCCCTGATAAAGAGCATCCATTTGGCTACGGCAGAGTGGAGTATCTAACGGCTATCATTATAGGCGTGATCATACTTTATACAGGCGGCACCTCCGTGGTTGAGTCGGCTAAAAAGATCATCTCGCCAAGCACCCCAAACTACGACACTATCTCGCTTATTTTGATCGCCGTTTTGGTTGTGGTCAAATTTGCGCTTGGTCTTTACACGCAAAGGGTCGGACAAAAGGTAAATTCCGACTCACTCATAGCAAGCGGAGTGGACGCGAAATTTGATGCTCTCATCTCGCTTGGTACGCTTTTGGCGGCTTTGGTCTTTGTATTTTTTGGCGTTAGTCTTGAGGCGTATT
This sequence comes from Campylobacter showae, assembly GCF_900573985.1. NCBI lineage: Bacteria > Pseudomonadati > Campylobacterota > Epsilonproteobacteria > Campylobacterales > Campylobacteraceae > Campylobacter > Campylobacter showae. The sequence goes on from NZ_UWOK01000001.1 coordinate 957,465, forward strand.
TTGGCGTGATCATATCGCTACTTCTTATCAAGGCGGCACTTGAAATTTTACGTGACGCGATAGATAAAATTTTAGGCGCGAGGATGCCTAACAGCGACAGCTCGCAAATTTATGAGTGCATAGGCTCGTTTGACGGCGTGCTAGGGGTGTATGACCTTATGTTTAACGATTACGGCCCAGACAAGAAGCTAGGCAGCGTGCATATAGAGGTGGCGCACGACATGAACGCCGCGCAGATAGATGCGCTTACTAGGCGAATACAAAATGAAATTTTTGCGAAATTTAACATTGTTTTAGATACCATTGGCATCTATGCATTTAACAAAGAGGACAACGCAACAAGGCTAAACGTCGAAAAGATAGTTTTTGGACATAAATTTATCAAGCAGATGCATGGATTTTACATAAATAAAGAGACAAATACGATCACGTTTGATATTGTCATAGACTTTAACGCGCCAGATAGCTCGGCGCTCTACCGCGAAATTTTATCGCAAGTAAGTAGCGCATATCCTAGCTATAAGGTCATCATCACGCGTGACACGGACTACAACGGATAGAAATTTAAGGAGCAGACATGAAAATAATCGAAGGAAATTTGGCTTTAAAAGGCGGCGAAAAGGTCGCCATAGTGGGCGCGAGATTTAACCACATCATCACCGATAGGCTGGTCGAGGGCGCGAGGGACGCGTTTTTGCGCCACGGCGGCGATGAGGCAAATTTGAGCCTCATTTTGGTGCCGGGCGCGTTTGAGATACCGATGGCGCTTGAAAAGGCGCTAGCTAGCGGTAAATTTGACGCCGTTTGCTGCGTGGGAGCGGTGATTCGCGGCTCTACGCCTCACTTTGACTACGTGAGCGCCGAGACCACCAAGGGCATCGCAAACGTCACACTAAAATACGGCAAGCCGGTGACCTTTGGCGTACTAACGGTAGATAGCATCGAGCAAGCGATCGAGAGAGCGGGCTCAAAGGCCGGAAACAAGGGCTTTGAAGCGATGACGGGCGTGATCGAGATGCTAAGCTTATATAAAAATTTGGAGGCGTGAAATGGCGACTCGTCATCAGGTTAGGCAGGCCGTCGTTTCGCTACTATACGCGCGCGAAATGGGCAGCTGCAGCGAGGAGTTCGTCGAGGAATTTTTAGAAGAAAAAAAGATCAGAAACGATCAGCGAAGCCTTGCGCTGTCGCTTTTTCACGGCATTTTAGAGCATGCGGATGAGCTTGATGCGCTACTAAACGCGCGCCTAAAAGAGTGGAAGATAAACGAGATCGGCAGCATCGAGCGCGCCGTGCTGCGACTGGGAGCATACGAGATGAAATTTACCCAGACCGACAAGGCCGTCATCATAAACGAGGGTATCGAGCTTGGCAAAGAGCTGGGCGGAGACTCGGCACCGAAATTTATAAACGGCGTGCTAGACGCATTAAAGGCCGATTTGTGAAGCTATGCGTCGCGCTTGATTTGGGCTCGAAGCAGGAGTGCTTGCAGCTGGCGGAGGGGCTTGCGGACTTTTCGGATAAAATTTGGCTTAAAGTTGGTCTACGAGCTTATTTGCGCGACGGAGCGGGATTTGTGGAGGAGCTAAAAAAGCTCGGAAATTTTAAAATTTTCCTCGATCTAAAGCTCTACGACATCCCAAACACGATGGCCGATGCCGCCGAGGAGATCGCTAAAATCGGCGTCGATATGATAAACGTGCACGCAAGCAGCGGCAAGCGCGCGATGGCAACGGTGATGGAGCGACTAGACAAGCTAGCTTCGCGTCCGCTGGTGCTAGCGGTTTCTGCGCTAACTAGCTTTGACGAGACCGAATTTAGCGCGGTTTACAAGCAAAATTTGGACGACGCCGTGCGAAAATTTAGCGTGATGAGCTATGAAGCGGGGCTTGACGGCATGGTCTGTTCGGCATTCGAGAGCCGCCTGATAAAGGACGCAACGAGCGCAAATTTTATCACGCTCTGCCCTGGCGTAAGGCCGTTTGGCGAGAGTGCGGCAGATCAAAAGCGAGTGGCGGATCTTGGCGTCGCGCGCGAGGCGGAGACTGATTTTATAGTAGTCGGTCGGCCGATTTATCAAAGCGCTGATCCGCGCGAAATTTGCGAGCGGATTTTAGGGCAAATTTAGCGCCAAAGCTTGCGTAAAATTAGACGCAAGTTTATTTTCAGCAGGATTTTCCGCGCGAGAATTTTAATTAACTCATCGCGCAAGGACAGCTCGGGCGGTGACTGAGTGCAGCAGCGAGATAAAATTTAGCGAGCTTTGCAGCGCAGGAATGAAATTTAAAATTTCATTCAAAGCGGTGAGCTTGGCGGAGCTTAAAAGAAATTTGAGGTAAATTTGAGCGATTTTAGGAAAATACCCTATGTCGGCGAGGCGACAGAGGCCGATCTGCTGGCACTCGGCTACACTGACATCACTTCGCTAAAGGGTGCGGATCCAGACGAGATGTTTGAACGCACAAAGGCGCTCGGACGCGGTAACGACAGGTGCATCCTCTACGTTTACCGCATGGTTTGCTACTACGCAAATACGCCCCGTCCCGACAAAGCCAAGCTGAAATGGTGGCTTTGGAAGGACTAAAATTTCAAATTTGACCAGCGACAAGCCGCTTAAATTTGATAAAATTTTTACGCTACTTTTTCCGTGCAAGAGCAAGAGGCGCGAAAATACAAATTTAAGCAAGATATCAGCGGTATTTAATTATAATGCGGTTTCTTTTTTGTGGACAGATGGGTGAGTGGCCGAAACCACACCCCTGCTAAGGGTGCAGCTTCTAACCGGGGCTCGAGGGTTCAAATCCCTCTCTGTCCGCCACGAGATATTCAAATTTCTTTGCAAATCACGTATTTACTGATGTTTGCGCTCATAAAAAATACAAATTTACTGTACCAAATTTCGGACATTTTTCGCTTGTGATAGCAAATTCGGCAATTTGTGATAGAAATTTTTCAAGACTTGGGGGCAAGACATGCTTTCTAAGTTAATCACGAAAATTTCAAACAGACCTAATTTTTATTATTTCGATACGGCTATGAAAGACGGTAGAAAAACCACCGTCAGATATTGTCTTTTTACCGACGACGAGAGTGAAGCTCGCACACTTGCAAGTAAAATAAAGGCCAAGGTAAATTTGACGCTAATGCAAAGAATTGCGAGAAAGCCTGCTTCTCTAGCCTTATTAATAAGAAATCAAAGAAGATCGAAAGAGGATGCGGATTCTTTCATAAAGGCCAATAAGCTATTTTTAGATATCTGCGAATACAAAAGTCTTTTTCAATCTGCCGTCGCCGAGTTTTATAACGTGACATTGTATCAAGAACAAAGCACCCCTGCTCTAGAAACTCCCTCTATCATACAAAAAGACACGCAAAAGCCTAAGCGGCATCTATCGTTTGAAAAAATAGCCAAACGCTACATACAAACCGAATGCGAAAAACTAAAGTCAAGCGATAAGACGAAGGGTTATTACGTAAAGACGGGCAAAATTTTAGACGAGTTCTTTAAAAACAAAGATATGTCGGAACTTGATTATAATAGTGCCGAGAATTTTCAAAGTCATTTGTTAAAAACCCAAAAACTTCACAAGAAAACCGTAAACAATTATATATCATACTCTAAAAGATTATTTGAATATGCTATAAGAATCAACGAAGTCGCCAGCAATCCATTTAAAACCTTAACTTCATTTAAGATTACGGCCGAAGAAAAATCTCCTAAAGACAACTTTACTATGGGCGAGCTTGGTTTGGTATTTGATACAGATAGGCTCGATTTACGAAACTATATGATGTTTGCCCTCTATACCGGCCTGCGGTTAAATGAAATTTGGCAACTAGACGGCATGAGCATAGACGAACGAGAGGGCGTAAAATTTATCAATGTAAAAACCGCAAAGCAAAAAGGAGGAGCCGTTAAATACAGACAAATACCAATACATCAAGATATAGATTATCTTAGCGATATGAAATGGCTTGAAGAGATAAAAGTAGACAGAGGCAATTGCGACTATTTTAGCAAGCGACTAAATAAACATATTCATACAATCATACCGGAAGCAAACGTATCGTTTCACCGACTTAGAGGAAATTTTGCTAAAGCCGTAAAGGATTATTGCTTAGAAAACGGAATCGCAGATATCACATCCATTCTTCTAGGGCATTCCACCGACTTGGCGACCGATACTTATGCAAAAGGCATATCGCTCAAAGTTAAGCAAAAAGTGATGAAAGGTTTGGATATATTTAAATTTTTAAAGGAACAAAAAACACCAAAATAGCCATTTAACGACATTCAAAAGCTTCTGAAGGATGACTTATAAACTTTCGCTTATATTTCAAGAAAAGGATAATAAGTGGAACTAAACGTAAGGAAACTATTCGAAGTAAGCAAATACGATGAGCTTGATCATGGTGCTATTAAACGGCATTATATGTGCGAGCCTAAAAAGTTGTCTGACGATATAAAAAGTTGTTTTAAGCAGATTGGTAGGGTCAAGGGAGCTTCTAGAGAAAAATGGCTTAAGGCCTCGGGGGTGCTTGTAAGTAAATATTGCGAAAGTATTCCTAAAAGCGATATCGAAAAATACCGATCTTTGGCGGATGATTTTACCAAAAATAACAAAGATAAGGGCTTTTTAAGATTCCAAAAAGAGATAGACGAAATCATAGATCACAAACTGTCAAATTTGTATACCGACGGGGCAAATTCTTATCCAGAAAAAGAAACGATAAAATTTACGAAAGGCGGTGTTTTGGTTTGCGGAGAATTTATTTCGAATCGTATCGCAAAGGCTATCGGTAGCTATGCATTAAAAAAATCTAAAAGTAAAAATAGCTATGAGCAGTTAAGGAATAATGCGCCAGATAAAAACATTATGGAATTATTGGAGGAATATTTGGAAGATAAGAGGGATATGCAGAATTGTACAAAGTCTACAATAAAAGAATATAGGCTTGCAATCAGTAGACTAAAAAAATTTTTGGATGAGAATGGGATTAGTCTTGTGGACGTGAAATATGAAGATGCTAAAGGTTTTCAAAAGTATATTTCCAACCAAAGTAGCAAGGATAGATCCAATAATACAATCGGTTATCTGTCTAAATTCTTTGAGTACTTGGAGTATAGGGGAATAATTAATAAAAATCCATTTTTTAAAAATATGCTTATGAGGTATAGAGTAAATAAATATAATAAAAAGAGGAATTTTAAGGATGATGAATTTATAAAGATTTTTTCAGGAAAATACAAGATAGAAAAAGAACTACTTGATTATATAAGATTTATTTTACATACCGGACTTCGTATGGAAGAGTTTATGAGACTAGATAAAGATAGCTTTTTTGAGAAGAATGGCATAAAGCTTATTAGAGTCAAAACTGCTAAACAAAAATTCGGAAATACCTCAGAAGACGAAATGGTCCTTCATGAAAATATTCACGACTTAGCCAGTTATGACTGGATAGACAATATAAAGCGTATTTGTAAAACTAAAAATGCTTTGGAGCATAGGGTTAATAGGGCAATAGACAAGGTTGTAAATAGTAAAGATGTTAGCGCTCATCGTTTGAGGGGGAATTTCGCTCAGATAATTCGCGAGTATGACGCTTGTAAAGGTGTTAGCGAATTTATGCCAGATATTGCTTCGGTACTAAGACATGCGTCAAACGACTCAAATTTTATGAGCAATAAACGAGAGCAATTACCAAATATAACTAATTTAATGTTGCGAAACAACAAGTCTAATTCGGAGCTTATATATTCTCAGAGTAGCGCTATAAAAACACAAATGCATATATTGAAAGCATTTGACGGCATCCCGCAGGAATATTTTGAATATCTTAAAAGTAACGACTTGCCACATCTTAAGACTAAAAATAGTAGCACCGTTAAGCAATGCCAAAAAATCAAAAAAAACCAACGCCGTATTTATATTACTCCAGCTCCGATGACTTGCATCGATATGATTTAAAAATTTAAAATCAAAAGAGTGCAAAGAGGGTAATAATGAGCTTATTACCCTCTTCCTTTTTTCATTTCACTTAAGATTAAATTTATATTTAGCTAGATATGGAGAAATTTAAAAAACATTGATTCAGACAGGTTTGCTTCGTAAATTTATACCCTACACACCAAACTACACAAATTCTAAACCGATGTGGCGGATTTACTTGCAGTTTCTTAGATTTTATCCGTCAAGAAAAGCGGGGGCAAAGTAAAATTTGTGCCGTACGTATCATCTCGTGCGCTGCAAAAGCCGCCGTCACAAAACAACCTCAACCGCGTAAATATCGTCAAATTTGACCCTCGTCTTCACTACCGTTAGGCTTTTATCCATCAAATTTACGTTTGAAACCAGCCCCTCTATACTCACGTAGCCCTGTCCGTCGTGGTATGTGATTTTTACTTTGTCGGCGGGCTTTAGTTTGCTTATTTTATTTAGGATCTCTTCTATCTTAGACTCGTCTAGGTCTAGCTTTTCGCTCTTTTCTCGCTCCTGCGCTTTTAGGGCTTTTTCTAGGGTTGAGAGAGGATTAAACGAGCTAAAAATTTTGGCTCTATCCTTATTCACCGCTTTTGTGCCCTCCTATCTTTTTGTTTCTATCTCGTCCGGTGGCCTCCGGTAGCAGGTCGATAGCCCTTAGGATGGAGTTTTTGCCGTATTTTTCTTTTATCTTGTTTAGGGTTTTTAGCACAGTTTTTTCTTTTGCGTCTTCTTCTTCAAAGAGGCTTTTTTCCGGTATTATGTAGCATTTGCACAAGTTTTTAATAAAAACTAAATAATGTTAAGATATAATTTTGCTTTTAAAACGAAAAATGGATTAAACAAATGCCTAAACGATATATCACCGCCAGCTCTTTATTTAATGAATTAAAAAATATAAAATGGGAAGGAAGTAAAGGTTCTATATATTTTTCAATAGTAAATACAAAAGTAAAAATAACCCATACTGATATTATTGGTAATGTATTGCAAGATTGGGTAAAAAACTATTTCATAATCAATAATATATATTATCGAGAACCTTCTAGATATAAATAGATACTATTTAGCTTTTATAAATAGAACTGAAAACTTTAAAAAATATCTATCGGATATAGCTAAGATTAACTATAAAGGCTTAATTTATAATATAAAAACATATATGAAAGATTGGCAAGATATGCAAGGCTTTAATAAGCTAAAGGAGCGTTATAAAACAGATAAGATATATCTAACAGAGGATCATATATCATTTGGCTCACTAAAAATAACAAAGCAAGAGCTATACGATCAAGGACTTGATAAGAACTTTGGAGTAGAGCAATCAAAACAACAATCAAGTGAGATAAAAATTATAGAGCAAAACGTAAAGTCAGGATATGATGGTTTGGGAAGGTAGATTATCGTAAGCTGCTATAGAAGCCAAATTATTAGCATTGTATCTTCTTGGCCATCTCTCACCCCATAAATCCAAACGGCAAGGCAAACATATCATCATCTAGCTTCATAGCCGTATCTCCAACATAAAAAACTATGCCTTTATCAAATTTACTTTGTAAATTTTCTTTTAGATGATAGATGTGCTTAAAGTCATCTTTGCTGATAGTTTTTGAAGATTTGACCTCTATGGCTATGAGCTTACCTGATATCTCAAGGATAAAGTCTATCTCTTTTTGATCACTCGTTCTATAGTAGTATATATTTGCTCTTTTTTTGCTACTTGTATTTGCTTTTAGTAGCTCATCAAATACAAACGTCTCATATATGGCACCTTTATAAAGAGAATTTGCAAGCTCTTGTGCTGAAGAAATTTGTAGTAAGTGTGCCAGTACCCCTGTGTCGGTAGTAAAAATTTTAGGTGTTTTTATGAGCCTTTTTAGAGCGTTGTTAAAATACGGCTGAAGCTTTTGGATCTGATAGGTATGCTCAAGCACGCTAAAATAGCTATCAAATGTCTTATTATCAAGCCCAGACTCTAGACATAGCTCGTTTTTGTTAAAGATATTGCCGCTTCTTAGCATACACAGACGATACATCGTGATAAATTTATCCATATTTCTTATATTACCTATCTCTTTGGCGTCTGATTCTATATATGTTCTTATGTACGAGCTAAACCAGAGATATTTTGATTTTTCAGAGCTTATCTTTGTGATCTCTGGATAACCGCCGTTTATGATCTTCTCAGATAAGCCGTCGTTGTCGTATTTTCTAAATGCTAAATGGCTTATATCACCACTTAAAATATCTATCAAATTTTCATCACTATGGCTTAGCTCTTTTTGAGAAAGCGGGTAGAGTTCCACTATGCCTATCCTACCAGCAAGTGAGTCTGATATATCTTTAAAGCCTTTTAAATTTGCAGAGCCAGTTAGTATGAACTGCCCGTTTGTTCTATCTTTATCTACAAATTCTTTTATGGCTAGAAGCAGTATGGGAACTCTTTGTATCTCATCTATCACGATAGGCTTCTCGCAATGTTCTATAAAGCCTTTTGGATCGTTTCTCGCTGCTTCATAGATATTTATATCATCAAGCGTCACGTAGTTTGGTATATCTAAATTTAAAGCAAGGGTTGATTTGCCAACTTGTCTAGCTCCGCTTATCAAAAGCACTGGAAAGCTTTTCATATACTCTTTTATTTCATCGCTTATGGCTCGTTTGATGTACATAGTATTTTATCCTTAAATATTTAGGAGTATAATACTATAATTTATATAAATTTGCAAGGATGTTTTGGTTAAGATAATTGTATATTTAAATTTAATTCGAATTAAAACTGGTAAGATTAAGTCAGTCGCTGTGATTTTCTATCATACTGAGTATTTTATTGGTAGAGTTTTAAGCAATATCACCTCAGATTTTCATATTGACAAATGGCAGTCAAATTTTCCCTCAAAAGGAGCAGCACAATAACCATTTTTGGAATATTGCACAGGCTCTTTTATACTGCGACCTAACTTCCTAATAAATTTTTTACCTCATAACTTTATCCAGTAGTGATTTATAGCTATCCACTACGTCATAGACCACGCTATCATTGCTTATAGCCTTAAAATGCTCCTTTGCGCAGTGAATTTTAGATTCTTCGATTTGGCGAAGTTGCATAGAGTTCATAGACCCTTTAGTCTCTGCGACAAAATAAATATGCTTAATATCTCCCTCATAAAACGCAATCGCCCTAAAAAGACAAACCTCTCCAGATACATCAGTCATATATATAGACGAATTTAAAGGAAATATAGAAAAAGAGAAATATCAGCTAGCGATGTATGATAAAAACCGTAAACTAGTAGATATATTAAGAAATAGACATTCACAAACAATAAAAAATATAATAAACGAATTTGAAATACAACCACAAGTAGTTGTAATGGATATGTTTAAGCCATTTAGAAGCGTAATAAATAGTAATATAGTTCAGGCCCAAATAGTAGCAGATAAATATCATGTAATAAGACAAGGGATATGGGCATTAAGAGATTTAAGAGTAGAATTATTTAACAAAGACAATGAAAAGTATAAGAAGTTAAAAAAATATTGGAAAATACTAAGTAAAAGCCCAATAAGTCAGTTTAGTCAAAGACAAAAAGAAATATTAAAAGAGATATTAAAAGTAGATAAGACATTGAAAAAGATGTATAGAATAATAAAAGAATTTTACAAGATGTTTGAGAGCAAGACAGTAAAGACAATGAGAAGGAGAATAGAGCAATTAATTGAAAAATTGAGAGTATTTAATATAAAGCAAAGTATAAAACTAGCAGATACAATAACAAGTTGGAAAAAAGAGATAATAAATATAGTAGAATATAAAATAAACAATGGGTTTGTAGAAGGAAATAACAACAAAATAAAAGTAATAAAAAGAGTATCTTATGGACTAAGAAACTATGAAAGATTTAGAAAATTGATATATTTACGTCTTTGCAATAGATAGAGGTGTTTTTACACCCCCACTATTGACAAAGAACCATAATAAATTTTATCCGCTCTATAAATTTAAAAATTGAATACCCTTTTTAAATACATTTAAAAGAAAAATTTATATATAATCCTAAGATAAAAAATTAATGATTATACTTAAGGAGCAAACGTGCAAATTCCTATTCGCTACGGCAAAGATGATATCATCGACCTAAGCGTTCCGGAAAAAAATTTACTGGGAGTTTTTAACCCCAACCCCGTGGCTAAATTCGACGAAACGGCGCTCATCGCAAAGGCTCTGGCAAATCCGATAAATCAAAAAAGCTTCGATGAGTTTATCGCGGGCGACGAAAAGATCGTCGTCATCGTAAACGACGGCACGAGACCTACGCCGACGGCAAAAGTTTTAAAGCAAATTTACCCAAAAATCCGCGAGAAAAATAAAATTTTCATCATCGCCACCGGCTGCCACAGAGAGGGTACGCTCGATGAGTACGAGATGATCTTCGGCAAAGAAATTTATGCTGAAATCAGTGCCAAAAACGAAGTTCACGATCACGACTCCAAGCACGACGAGATGGTATTTTTAGGCGAGAGCAAAAACGGCACGCAGATGTATCTAAACAAAATAGTAGCCGAAGCTAAAAAAGTGATCGTCATCGGCTCGGTCGAGCCGCACTATTTCGCGGGCTACACGGGCGGCAGAAAGGCCTTTTTGCCGGGCACGGCGTCGTACGAGAGCATCACGCAAAATCACAAGCTCGCACTAAGCTCCGATGCGCAAGCTCTGCGCCTAGAGGGCAACCCCGTGCACGAGGATATGATCGACGCGATGAAGGTGCTCACGCACATCGACGTTTTTTCGATCCAGACGGTGCTTGATAGCGAACACGGCGTGTATTACGCAAGCGCCGGACACTTAAACGATAGCTTTTACGACTGCGTGAAAAAGGCAGACGAGGTCTTTTGCGTAAATATCCCGCGCAAAGCCGATATAGTGATCTCGGTCGCGCCCTATCCGATGGACGTCGATCTCTATCAAGCGCAAAAAGCCCTAGACAACGGCAAGCTAGCGCTTGCTAAGGACGGGATTTTGATAATGGTCGCAAAGTGCCGCACCGGTATCGGACCAAAGCCGTTTTTTGATCTGATGGCTTCCGCCGACACGCCAAAAAAGGTGCTAGAAAAGATCAGCGCGGGCTTTAAGCTCGGCTATCACAAGGCCGCTAAGATGGCCGAAATCTCGCTCTGGGCGCAGACCTGGGCGGTAAGTGATCTAAGCGACGATGAGATGCGCGCCGTGCATCTAAAGCCCTACCACGACATCCAAAAGGCCGTGGACGACGCGCTCGCGCAAAAGGGCGCGGACGCTAAAATCATCATCCTGCCGTTTGGCTCGATGACGGTGCCTAAGGCGTAAGTTTGGCTAAAATTTTATATTACGATGCGAGCTGCGGTATCAGCGGCGATATGAACTTGGCCGCTCTGGTGGATCTGGGCGCGGATTTTAGCTATCTTTGCGCCCAGCTTGCTAAGCTAAATTTAGCTAGCGAATTTTACCTACGCAAGCGCAAAGTGCTAAAATGCGGTATCTCCGCAACCAAAATAGACGTCGTTTGCGCGGCAAATCTGAGCCAAATTCCGCTTGCCCTCTTAGGCGCTAAATTTAGCCCGCGTCAAAATTTAAACGGCAAAATTCACGGCGCCGAATTTAGAGCGGATAAGCCCGCCCAAAACCATCCGCGTCCGCGAAATTTCACGCAGATTTTAGAGCTTATCGAGGGTTCTAGCCTAAGCGCTTTCGTAAAAAAAACGGCAAGCAAAATTTTTAGCGTTATCGCGCAGGCCGAGGCCAAAATCCACGGCACCAGCGCAGAGCAAGTACATTTCCACGAAGTGGGCGCCGCGGACAGCATCGCGGACGTAGTGGGCGCGGCTATTTGCTTGGAGGCCTTGGGTGCGCCGCAAATTTTTGCTTCGCCTATCGAGCTTGGCGGCGGTTTTGCGCACTGCGCTCACGGCAGGCTGACCGTACCGGCGCCTGCGGTTTGCGAAATTTTAAAAGGCGCGCAAGTAAGCCTAGGGCGAGCGAATTTCGAGATGACTACGCCCACAGGAGCGGCGATTTTAAAGGCCTGCGCACTAAATTTAAGGGAGCAAGACCGCCGCGAGTCGCCGCGAAATTTTAAAATTTTAAGCACGGGCTACGGCGCTGGCGATAAAGACGTCGCAGATTTTGCCAACGCGCTTCGCGTGATACTTTGCGAAACGAGCGAGGATTTAGGCTTGAGAGATGAGCCAAATTTGAGCGTGCAGATCGGCTACGGCGAGCTTTGCGAGCGGATTTTAATCTCCACTAATATCGACGACATGGACGCCGAGAGCTTTGCCTTTGCGTGCGATATTTTGCGAGATAGCGGCGCGCTGGACGTATTTAGCAGGTCTATTTTTATGAAAAAAGGGCGCGCGGGCTTTGAGCTAAACGCGCTGTGCCGCAAGCAGGACGCCGCGCGGATAAAGGGGCTAATTTTCGCGCATACGACGGCGATCGGAGTTAGAGAGTGCGCCGTGAGGAAAACGGAGCTTGCGCACGAGTTTTGCGAGGTAGAGACTAAATACGGCAAAATAAGGCTTAAAATTTCGCGTGGCCGAGTTTGCGGTTTTAACGCCGAACAAAATTTAACGGACGAAAATTTAGCCCGAAATTACCCCGAAATTTTAAAAATCAAGCCCGAATTCGAGGACTGCAAAAAAGCCGCGCAGAGATTTCAAACGACGATCCGCGAGGTTAGAAACGAGACTTTAAAAAAATATGACGAAACTAGAAATTCTAAAAAATGATATAAAAAAGCTGGAAAATTTAGCCGTAGCGTTTAGCGGCGGCGTGGATAGCTCGCTACTGTTGCGCGTTGCTGCCGATACGCTAGGCCGGCGCGCGGTAGCTATCACGCTAAAATCGCCCTATATGTCGGGGCGCGAGATAAAAGAGGCGATGGAATTTACCCGTACTTACGGCATCAGGCATGAAATTTTAGAGCTAGAAGCACCCGAAGCGGTAAAAAATAATCCGCAAGATCGCTGCTACGTCTGTAAAAAGGCGGTTTTTACGCGGCTAATCGAGCTGGCAAAGCATCTAGGCTTTACAAACGTCGCCGACGGTACGAACTTAGACGACCTTGGCGAATACCGCCCGGGGCTTAAAGCAAAAGACGAGCTTGGCGTGCTTTCGCCGCTTAAAGGCCTCAAAAAATCAGAGATTAGAGAGCTTAGCCGCGAGCTTGGACTGCCGACCGCGGATAAGCCCAGCTACGCGTGCCTTCTGACGCGTTTACCGCACGATAGGGAGTTTTCCGCGGAGGAAATTTCGCTCGTGGAGCGAGCCGAAAATCTGCTAATCTCGCACGGATTTTTAAACATTCGCGCGCGATTTGACGGCAAAGCCTTTAAGCTGCAAATGGGTGCGAGCGAGACTAGGCGCTTTTGCGCGGGAGATTTTAGCGCCGTCGTACGCGAGATCGCCGCGCTTGGCGAGTATGATATTTTGCTTGATTTAAAGGGGCTTCGCGGGGAGATTTTAAATGACGAAAGATGAGGCTTTAAATTTCATCCGTACCGTAAAATCGGGCGAAAAAAGCGAACGCGAAGCGATAGAGTTTTTACGGGATTTTCCTTTTAGCGACGTGGGCTGCGCCAAAATCGACACTCAGCGCGCCCTGCGAAACGGCGCGGGCGAGGTGATCTACGGCGAGGGCAAAACGGATGATGAAATTTTACGCATCGCAGAAGCGATCGGCGCGAGAGAGCAAAATATCCTAATCACGCGCACGAACGAGCGGGTTTTTGAGCGGGTGCGCGAAATCTTGCCGCAGGCGGAGTTTAACGCTCGCGGCCGCATCATCAGCGTCAAATTTAGCAAGCCCGCGCTCACGCAAAGCTACATCGCGATAGTCTCCGCAGGCACCGCCGACGGCGCGGTAGTGGAGGAGGCGTACGAGACGGCGAGATTTCTAGGCAACGACGCGCGCAAATTTAGCGACGCGGGCGTGGCGGGGCTGCACAGGCTGATCGCAAATTTAGAGCAGATACGCGGCGCAAAGGTCGTGATCGCGGTCGCCGGCATGGAGGGTGCGCTAGCTAGCGTGCTAGCAGGCCTCGTGAGCGTGCCGGTGATCGCGGTGCCCACCAGCGTGGGATACGGCGCGAGTTTCGGCGGGCTAGCGGCGCTACTAGCGATGCTAAACAGCTGCGCAAACGGCGTTAGCGTCGTAAATATCGATAACGGCTTTGGCGCTGCGTATAATGCAAGTCTGATAAATCATTTGTAAAATTACGCCCGCACTCAGACAAATAAACGGAATAAATTTGAGTGCGAGAGCCTATCGATCACAGAAGCAAACCGCAACAGCTACCAAGCCGTAATAGTGCAGTGGCACGATAGTAAAGACGGTAAAGATAAACAAGCTAAGATCGGCGGCGGAGAGCAAACCTATAAGCTAAATATCCCCGAGCCAAAATCAGACAATGAAGCCTTTAAAAAGGGCGAAGCCAAGCTAAACGAACTACGACGCGGCGGAATAAACGGCTCGCTTACCGCCACTGGTAGAGAACTAAGGGCCGGCATAAAACTAAAAATAACCGGCGTAACCAGACTTGAAAATGTAAAATTTAGTATTAAAAGCGTATCGCACAATCTAAACACTATAAGCTATATGATTTATCTGGAGTTTGAGGGGTAGGATTATATTTGATTATAAAAATACTCTTTTTTGCCTTTTCGGTAATACCCATCTATAATGTCTGTAAGTTCAAATTCAAAGTAATCAAATACTTTTTTAAATTCTATTAATTTTTCTTCGGACACTGTCAGGAAAGGCTTTTCTGTTTCTAATTCTATAAAGCTTTGCTTAAAAAGTTTTATGCCGTAGCCTTTATTTTTATAAGGGGGCATAACAGATAAGTGGCATAATTTTTTTTCGTTATATTTTAGTATAGCAAGACCCCTGAGATTATTATCATCACAGGAAGTTATAATTTTTTTTGTCCCGTCTTTTAATGACGGCAGTACATTTGTAAAATACCAAATATCAAAACTTGGATAGTATTTTTTTGCATCTTTGATATAGTTATATAATGTATATTTATTCTGTATCTCTGCCTTTATCAGCTGGGTATGATGCAGTGTTAGGTCGATTGTATTGTCAAAAGGTAACATTAAAAAACCGTTTTAATAAGCAGCAAATAGCATTGTAAATAGCATTAGATATTATGGCCACAAATATTACGAATGATAAGAATTTATATTTTTCGAATTTTGAGCTTTTATGATGAAGGCTTTTTAAGAAAAGCTGATAATTGTCTATCGTACCGTCGCCTAATATTTTATCTTTAAATTGATAGACCGTCATTTTTTGATTTGCATCACTTCCTATATATTGATTCCATAGATTATCTTCTAAAACCCTAAAGCTTTTTATAGGTCTGCTTTTTTCAATCAATTCAGTTGTAGAGTCAAGTATAACGAAAGTATTAATTTCTTTAAATTTTATCCTTTTGTCTGATTGTTTAGTAAATTGCCTATCTAAATTTATTGAAATTCCAATTGTTTTTATCATTTTTATAAACGGATTGACTTTTGTATCTGAAAGAACAGTATCTGTTATCTTATCTCTAATATTCTTAATCCTAAATCTAAAATAGCTGTTTTTCTGTTTTTCTTCTACACTCATTGTTATACTAGAATCGCTATTTATAGTGGTCTTACAAAGTTTTATATCTCCAAGCTTATATTCTCTTAGTCTAAAATTTAATTTATTTTTATCCAAATGAGTCTCTTCGTTAAAAATCATATTTAATGTCTTACCATCACGAAGCTTATCTTTTATGTCTATAAATTCATCCTTAAGTATGTCAAATGGAAACATGATCTCTATATTAAAATTTCTATCAAGATTATTATACTCTTTTCTAGAAATCAATATACCTATTTCTATATACGAATACTCTCTATCGTTTGGCAAAAATATATTTAAATGTAGTACTGCTTCTATTTTATCGGCGATATCTGAATCTAAATTTATAAATATAGCTTGTGTGCAATATGGGTTTATTTTCATCTTTACATTCCTAAATATACATAAACGATTGTGGTGCCACAAAATTTGGGTATTGCAAATAAGGACAAATTGCCTCTTTATATTTATTTGCGGATTTAATCTTAATGGCAAAACCGGTACTCTTGCCATTAAAGTATTTTAGATATCTTTCTTTATCTATGCCAGCGTCCATACTCGTTTTATCCCATAGCTCTTCTGGGCTTGCCTCCAAAATATTATCAACTATAAATTCTCCTATAATTTTTCCAACTGGCTTTGTGGCATATACTTTAATCTTATTAACGTTTTTTTTAAATTTTACCTTTCTAAACTCAAATTTTTTCGTACCATCAAAAATAGCCTCAGCGAATTCCGGCTTAATGGATAATAATGCTGTCATTTACTAAACCTTCTTTTAAAATTGCAAAAAAAGCCTCATCTGTAAGCTTCACAAAACCCCAGTAGGCTTCTTCGTAACCTATAATTTCTCTAATCTTCTTTAAAATAACACGTCTTTTAAATGATATATTGTATGCCATTTTTATTATTTTTGTGTAACTTTTTTTGATAAATATATTCTCTAATTCATCATCAGTAAATATATTATGAGGCTTGCAGTACTTGATGAAATCATACAAGTCACTAAAACTGGATAAATCTTTATATTCTTCTACAACACACAAGGAGGTTACGACGGATGAGTAGTTCGCGCTTTGGGCATTTTTATCTTTTGTTCTATAAATGAGCAAGCAGTCGCCTCTCTTGAGTTGCTCGACACCTTTCATTTCCGTTATATACACCTTATGAATACTATTTGATTCAGACATGTCTTTTAGTATGTCATAGCTTTCTGTGTTTAGCATAGAGTCCGAGAACATACCAGTATGATATTTTGGGTATATACTTAAAAGATATTTGTCGCTTGTCGCATTAATAGCCGGATAGTCCAGCAGTATATCATTTTTTAGTGCCTGCACTTGAGTCGGTATATTTTTTATTAATACTAGCTCATTGATTTTTTTGCCGTGCTGGACAAACCCATATCTTTTTAATAATTTTATTAAAGGTGCTTGTTTTTCAAAAGACGTTACATAGATATTATAAATATTGTTTGCTACGGCAAAATCAAAAATCTTCTTTATAATACGCTCTCCAAGCTTTGTCCCATGCGCATCTATTTTAAGAGTTCCTATCTTTAGCCATGTCACATTTGTGTCAAGTGCCGGACTTATATCCGTATTATCTATTGGGCTTTCTATTTTTAGATACAAAAAAGCCACTATCTTGGTATCATCAAAGAGTATATATGCTTTTTCGCCAGCGTCCGCTTTTTTCGCTATCCATGTATCAAAACCTTTATAGTCTTGCCTTAAAGAGTCGAAAAAGGAATCAGATGTGTTAATTTCACGTATATATTTCTCTTGGATATTTGACATTTTAACACCTCTTGAAATTTTCCAAGCAATTGTATCAAAGATTATCTAATTTTATTCTTTTAAAGCCATCGTCGCAATATCGGCAAGGATCTTTAAAGGTATTTTTTGAATTTAAAACGATAATAAAAAGATTAAAAAAATTTACGTTTCAAATCAAAGTGAAAAATGTGATGTTTTAGCCCACTTTGATTTGAAACGTGGTTTTTACAGCTAAATTTGAAGGCTAAATTTAAAAGGAAAGCGTTGCAAGAGATAAATTTAAGCTTACAAAAGGAAGCTCTAGTAAAAAGGCAAAGCGTGCGAACGAGGCTAGCGTTTTTGGTCATGACAGTCCTGATTTTAGCGGCTGAAATTTACATAGCGATCTGCGTAAAGGGCGGTTTCGTGCGCCACTATGCGGGCGACGTTTTGGCGGTTATCTTGCTTTACGCTTTGGCTCGAGCTGCATTTAGCGCGCCGCCTTCAAATTTACCGTTTAAAATTTTCGCGTTTGCCGCGGCTTTGGAGATAGCGCAGTATTTTGGCGCAGTGCAAATTTTAGGTATAGAAAATAAAATTTTAAAAGTAATGATCGGCGGGACGTTTGATTTCGCCGATCTGCTCTGCTACGCGGTTGGCTGCGTCCTAGCGGGCGCTTATGAAAAATTTGAAAGTAAAAACAAGCAAAGGAGAAGCAATGGATAAACAAAAAGCCGTGCAAAAGATGACCGAGGTCATGGCGAAATTCGTCGGCTATACGGGCAAGGTGTTGCCTGACGACGTGACGGCGAAGCTGCTGGAGCTTAGCGAACGCGAGACGCAGCCGCTAGCGAAGGAGATCTACAAAACGATGTTTGAAAACCAGCGCCTAGCTAAGCAGCTAGACCGTCCGTCCTGTCAGGATACGGGCGTGATCCAGTTTTTCGTGCGCTGCGGAGCGAACTTCCCGCTCATCGGCGAGCTTGAGGAGCTGCTGCGCGAAGCCGTACTGCGAGCGACGCGCGAGGCTCCGCTGCGCCACAACAGCGTCGAGACCTTTGACGAGTACAACACCGGCAAAAACGTCGGCAAGGGCACGCCGAGCGTATTTTGGGAGATCGTGCCGCAAAGCAGCGAGTGCGAGATACACACCTATATGGCGGGCGGCGGCTGTAGTCTGCCCGGCAAGGCGACCGTGCTGATGCCAGGCATGGGCTACGAGGGGGTCGTAAAATTCGTCATGGACATCATGACCAGCTATGGCATAAACGCCTGTCCGCCGCTGCTAGTGGGCGTAGGCGTGGGCACCTCGATCGACGTGGCATCCTTGCTATCTAAAAAAGCGCTGATGAGGCCTCTTGGCTCGCGCAATCCAAACGACCGCGCCGCGCTAACCGAAAAGCTGCTCGAAGAGGGCATAAATAAAATCGGCCTGGGCCCGCAAGGCATGAGCGGCGCAAGCTCCGTGATGGGCGTGCATATCGAAAACTGCGCTCGCCATCCTAGCGTCATCGCCGTCGCCGTAAACGTGGGCTGCTGGTCGCACCGCAAAGGCCACATTGTCTGGGACGCGGGGCTAAATTTTGACGTAAAATCGCACAAGGAGTTCGCGCTATGAGTAAGAAAATTTTAACCACGCCGATCGCGCCCGAGGATCTAGCGGATATCAAGACCGGCGACGTGATCTACCTCACGGGGCACATCAGTTTGTAGATTTGGCTAGCACACAAAGAGAGCTAGCAGATGAATTAGGAGCTAAGTTTTTAGAATTTTGCAATTCATACCTAAATGAAAAATGTGTTATTGCTAGGAGTGAATTTAACTACCAAAACTCTTTTATGCCAGCAAGCCTGACCATAGAAGCCTACACTAAAAAACCGACTGCTAACACAACAATGGTAGATGCGTACATTGGTAATGTGCATTTTAGGTTAAATTATGATTATGTATATGAAGAGTATGATGATGACCATTTTAAAGATGAATATTCGTATCAATATCTTGACTTTCAAATATAGCAAGTGCTATAATATAACTAATAATTAGAAAGGGTGGATAAATGGGGAAAGGTTTCTTTAAGAATAAAAAATTATGCATATTGGTTCTCTCTGTATTGCTATTGCTTTTAATACTAACTTTTATTTGTTTAGGAAGATATCCGGTTAGCCCCTATGAAGCATTTATGATTATATACAAAACAATAACCGGAGATGTTAGCGGCTTAGGCGTACATGAAACTAGTGTAGTAATTGACATAAGACTACCTAGAATACTTATGGCAGTTTTAGTAGGTGCAGGGCTATCACTGGCAGGAGCAGCATATCAAACTGTTTTTTCAAACCCTTTAGTTAGCCCGGACTTACTAGGGGTGTCTTCAGGAGCAGGTTTTGGGGCGGCTTTATCTATATTATTATCCCTAGACATGATAGTGACTCAGCAAGTTTCTTTGCTTCTGGGGCTTTTAGCAGTTTATATAGTTTTAAACCTATCCAGAGTAAAAAAACGAACAGATTTGTATGTGTTAGTTTTATCCGGAGTAATTGTAAAGTCACTATTTGATGCTTCAATATCATTTATTAAATATATAGCAGATCCGGAAGATAAGCTTCCAACTATCACTATGTGGTTGCTGGGAAGTTTAGCAAGTGTATCCTATAGAGACCTTGTTATTTGTTCAATAATAATAATACCTTGTATTTTCGGCTTCTTTCTATTAAGGTGGAAATTGAATCTTTTATCTCTAGATTCTGATGAGGCTAGGTCTTTAGGAATTAATGTAAAAAAATTACGTATTGTGGTTATTTTACTCTCAACATTGATAACTGCAACTACAGTTTCTGTATGTGGAATTATAGGATGGATAGGTTTAATAATTCCCCATTTGGCCAGAATGGTTATCGGAAATGATAATAGGTACCTTATTCCAACTTGTTGTGTTATGGGAGCAATTTATTTATTACTGATAGATACCCTTGCAAGAGCAGCTACAAGCAATGAAATTCCCATTTCAATATTAACAGCATTTATAGGTGCGCCATTATTCATAACTATACTTAGAAAAAATTTGGGAGAAAGAAGATGATACTCCAAGTTAAAAAAGGTACTTTTTCATATGGCAAGAGAAAAATTTTAAAAGATATTTCATTTGATTTAAAAGAAGAAGAAATAATGTCCATTCTTGGACCCAATGGGGTGGGTAAAACTACTTTCTTAAGGTGTCTTATGGGGTTTTTAAAATGGGACACGGGAAAAGCCTTATTGTTCGGCAAAGATATAAATGAATATGCAGAAAAAGAATTATGGGAAAACTTAAGTTATGTTCCTCAAGTTAAGAAAAGTGTGTTTAGTTATGGGGTTTTAGAAATGGTTGTGATGGGTTTAGACAAGGAAAACAGTTTTTTCCATATCCCTACGAAGGAAGATTATGATAAAGCTTATGAAACTTTAAAAGAATTAGGAGTTGAAAAGCTATCAAATAGATACTGTGATGAGCTATCCGGAGGAGAGCTTCAAATGGTTATGATTGCGAGAGCTCTTGTTTCTAATCCAAAACTTCTTATTTTAGATGAACCGGAGTCAAACCTGGATATGAAGAATCAAATTAGAATCATAGAGGCAATTAAACATATAAATGTAAATAAAAAATCTGCTTGCATAATAAACACTCATTTTCCTAGTCATGCATTGCAGATATCTGACAAAACTTTGTTTATCGGTAGTGACTACAAAACAACCTTTGATGAAAGTTCGAAAGCCATTACTGAAGATAACTTACAAAAGTATTTTCAGATCAAAGCTAAAATTTTAGTTTTTCAAGCAGAAGAAGTTGAATACAAAACAGTTGCACCTTATAAAACCATATAGAACTGTTAGAAGGAGGTTAATGAATGGAATATAGAAAATTAGGATCTACAGGCATACAAATTTCAAGAATATCTATGGGAAGTCATCACTTAAAGAATCCCCAAGATATAGATAAACATGCAGAAAATTTCTTCTATGCATATAAACAAGGAATAAATTTCTTTGAAACCGGCGATACTTATGGAAACAATTGTTCAGAACTTATATTAGGTACAGCCATAAAAGAAATGAAGAAGCATAAAAAACCATTTTATATTATGTCAAAGACACATGCCGGAGATTCTAAAACATTTCGAAAAAATCTTGAAAATTCTTTGAAGAATTTAGGAATAAGTTGTATTGACTCCTTTACTTGTCTTTGGGGTGTAAAATCTTTTGAAGAATGGAGAGGAGCTAAAAACTATGGAGCTATAAGAGAGATGGAAAAAGCAAGAGAAGAAGGACTTATTAAGCATATTACTTTTTCTTCACACTTACAAAATAAAGAACTAATTGAGATGATTGGGGAGTATAAATTTGATTATAGTTTACAGGGCTTTAATATAATTAATTCCAAATACAGATTAAAAGGAATAATGAAGACTCATGAAAAAGATATAGGGACAATAGCTATGAATCCGCTGGCAACAGGAGACTTGTTGCTTTATGAAGATATATTTAACGCTATTCGTATAAAAGAAGACCAAACTTTGGTTCAAGCGGCATATGCATATATTCTGTCCTTTCCTTTTATAGATTCTGTACTGGGAACCTTTAATTCAAAAGATGAAATTAATGAAGCTATTAAAACCCTATATCAAGAACCTTACTCTGCTAAAGAAAGGAGTGAACAAGAAGGAAAATTAAAAGAAAGAATTAATCAAGTTGATTTAGAAAGAAAGATAGAAGTTGGCAAAGCTCTTAGACAAAGACCTCATATATTAAGAGAAGAAGTTGCAGATTTGTTTGGAGTTTATCCACTAAGTGTATAATTTTCAAAGGAGGAAAAATGAAAAGAAGGATTAGTTTATTATTATTTTTAGTACTAGCATTAATTTTAAATGCTTGTGGCGGCAGCGAAAAAGAAGCTAGTCAAGTGCAAGAAGTTAAAGAGGTAAAAGAAAGCGAATACTCGGTTACTGATGTTAGAGGAAAAACGATTAAATTTGAAAAAACACCGGAAAGAATTGCAACGGTGGACAAGCCTCTTCCGTCTATAATATATGCAATTGATGGAAAGACAGATAAAATTGTAGGATGCAACCCATCTTCTATTAAAGCTTTTGAAGAAAGTGTTTTAAAAAACATGTATCCACAACTAGCTAATGCGAATACTAAATGGTGTTCAAAAGACTCAGTTGTTAACGTGGAAGAGTTATTGAAGCTAAAACCGGATGTAGTGTTTATTTATTCGAATATTGAGAAAGAAATTGAAAAAATGGAAGCTGCAGGACTTAAGGTAGTAGCTTTAAAGAGGGCAGAATTTGACAGTATAAAAGAAAATATAAAAATGATATCTGAAGTACTTCAAAAGAAAGAACGTGGCGACTTATTAGTTGAATATATGGACAAAGGAATTAATGAAGTAACATTAAAGTTAGCTGAAATAAAAGATGAAGATAAACCAAAAGTTATAGAGTTTTATAGTGACATGAAAATAGCTGTAAAAACATACGACCATTGGATGAAACCAAGTGGAGCCTATAATCCGGCCCACGAGCTTAAGGGTAAATTGGCTGAAGTGGACATGGAGCAGATGATTGTATGGAACCCTGATATCATTTATTTAGGAAATCATTCAGACTTAATGCCGGAAGACTTTATTGAAAATAAGCAGGAAGGTAGAGACTGGTCAACAATTAAAGCTGTAGCTAACAAACAAGTATACAAAATTCCTATAGGTGTTTATAGGTGGGATCCTCCTGGGGTTGAAACTCCGCTTACAGTTAAATGGGCTGCAAAAATACAGTATCCAAAATTGTTTTCAGATATGGACATGGAAGTAGAGTTAAAGAATTTCTTTGAATATGTATATGATTACAAATTATCAGATGATGAAGTTGCTACAATATTGAGGAAGTAGTTTTAACAAGAAAGGAAGAAACATGGATAAATAAAAGTATTAGAAATATGATTACAAATTATCAGATGATGAAGTTGCTACAATATTGAGGAAGTAGTTTTAACAAGAAAGGAAGAAACATGGATAAAATAAAAGTATTAGAAAAAGGACATGAATTAGAATATAGCTTTGATGATTTACTAAACTATCATGGTGTAGATTATCCCGGGGGAGTAGCTCATGCATTTCAAGTCATGAGTAGAGCCTTTCCACTTTTAGATGATGGGAAATTATTAGAAAGAAGAGAGATATATCTTATTACAGCATTTCCGGGACCGGGAGGGCTAGATGCTTTTGAAATGGTAACAAGATGCGTAACAGGTGGTAGAATTTCCGTTGATATTAATTTAAAAGAAGCTGAAGAAGTCTTAGAAAGTCCCCATGGAAGATATTATTTTAAATTCAAGTATAGAGATAAAACAGTCGTTATAACCATAAAGCCAGGTTTTGTACTAAAAGAATTTATTGAATTATCAAGAAAAGAAGATAGAAGTGAAGAAGAAGAGACTACTTTGATTCAGATGAAAAAAGATATGGCAGCAAGACTATTGGCCGCTAAGCCCGAAGAAGTATATAACGCAAAAGTTCTATAAAAGAAAAAGAGAAGGGTTTTGATATGTGCCCTCTTTACTGGACAAACCAGCAAGGAGGGTATTTTTTTGAAAATAAAGATGCGTTTGAGTTATTAGTGTTTGGTTCTTATGGAAAAAATACAGTAATTTTTTAGGCTGTATAATAAATATGGGGTTTTAGGGATAATCCTTAACGAGGTCTTTTGTCTGACTTGTTAGACAAAAAGTATCCTCGCCCAGATGAAATACAAGATGGCTTTTTGATAGCAAATACCATATATAGAATATATATGCAAGCTGGTTCAGGTTATGCTTTTCGTTGTTTATTGATCCGTTTAAGATAAATAAAATAACATATAGCAAAATATTAAAAAGTCATAAAATTAAGCATAATTTCAGAATCTTAAATAACCTTAAATTATAAATCAACCTTTACTATTTATGTTAACAATCCCATCATTCTAAATAGTTTACTACGCTCACCCTTCCCCTCCTTGATAAAAATTTACCTCTTCAACTAGATCCTTTAGAATTTTCGGAGTTACTGGCTCCCCATAAGTATTCATAGTGATTTTGTATTGTTGTTCATGCCCTACAAGAGCAGCTATATGCTCGACCCTTTGACCACTTTGAATGAGCTTGTTTATGAAAGTGTGTCTAAATGAGTGAAATGTCCTTGTCTTATCATCATCTTTTATAACTTTAGTATTGATCTTCTTTCTAAAATACTCAGAAAAGTCTTTATTGTCACAGCTAAATAGCCTAACTGCTTTGCCACTTTGCTTAGCTAGCTTCTTTTTATTCTCTATAAATTCAAATAGCCCAATGCTACTTAACTTAGAGTGGATAGGAACTATCCTTACAGAGTTTCTGGTCTTTAAAGTCTTGCTCTTGCCTGTTTTTACATCTATTTTTGTATTTAAACTAAAGCATACTATGTTATATTTTTCAACTATGTCATCTGTGTTTAACTGGATTATCTCATTTAGTCTCATGCCAGAATAAGCTGCTATATGGGTAACGAAAAATAGCTCATCTTTGCTAATTCTTTGACTTTTAGTATCACCACTTGATCTGATCTTGTTCACAATATCCAAAAGTGCGTTTACGTCACTATCTTCGTAAGGATTTTTATTTGTAACGTCATCTTGGTTTAAATTTATTTGTAGATCTATAGCTGGATTCTTATCTATATAGTCGCTATCGTAGCAGTATTTAAAAAACTCACTAACTCTAACAATATATTTCTTGATAGTTGATTTAGAAATTTTTGGTCTATCTTTTGCTAAAGCTATGATCTCATCTAAGCTTTTATCTTTATAGAGACTATTTTGAGAGAGCTTGGTTGGTAGTTGTAGTAAGACATTTCTAAAATTTAGTAAGTCATCTCTTTTTATCTTTTTGATGTCTAGCTCGTCGCCAAATTTCATAGACATTAACCGCCCTACATGTCTAACAAGGCCAAATGTGCTATCACTCCAGTTATTTGAAATGCTTGTGTTTGATATATAGTTTTTAAATGCGCTATTTAGCGTGACCAAGTTAGCTTTACTCTCATTTTTAGTAGAAGAGTCTAGTTTGTATCTAAGACTTTTAGCTCTATTTGAGAAGAGCTTTTGAAAGAAATTTATAGCTTCATTGAAAGTCATGCCACTAGCATCACTTGTGTCATCTATCGCAAGATCTTTAGCCTCAATATCACTTAAAACTATACCTTTATCTTCATATTTATCTGCCTTATATAGCTTCACCTTACCACCAAAGGTAGGATCATTTAAATTTCCATATCCAAATTTTAGATCATCGCTTAGCTCGTTATCTCCATCTGGCGATAGCTCACAACCAAATATTCTTAGGATATCGTTTTGTGTGAGTGCCCCCTTTTGCCTAGCTAGCTCATTTATAGCATCTCTTAGCTCACAAACAGAGTGCTTTAAAGACTTTTTAGTAAAAGGTAGCACCAAATTCTGCTTTTTTAAAGCCTCTATGTCGTCTTGATAGCTATCTATGTTAGCCTCTTTAATGCCCTTTGCTATCTCATCTTTGGTGCCATCATCTAAATTTGTGCTCTTATGCTTTTTGCTAAGTGGCACAAATGCTTGTTGCTTATCATTTAGTAGCTTTTGGTTTTTGCACATCTTATATGATATGTGATTTATGTTATCTATCGTTGCCTCAAGCACTCTTTTGCCAAGAAACTTTTTGGTTTGAGGATCGGCGCAAGATAGCTTTTTGCAGATATCATCAACCTCTTTTGATATGACACTGGGCAAGCTATCTTCTTTTAAACTCTGTTTTAAAAACAAATTTAGTGATAGTAGTCCATCTAAATTTATATATCTGCCAAGCATATCATGCTCTTTGATACTTTTGGCCTCCTTGGCTTTTAAAAGCATAAGTACCAAGTGCTCTAACGGAGAAAACAATAACCAATCGGAAAGCTTTAACGCTAGATTTAGACGTTTGCAATACGGTCAATGCCATAAACTAGGAACGCTTTATCTTTCAAACTATGCTAACGAAATAGCTTATAGAGAGGACACAAGAAGGCTAGATAATAAAGCAATAATGGACGATATTTTATCAAGATGCCTAGCCGACAACTCAATATCTAACGAGTTTTGCGGTTACTGGCAAGGCAATCATAGAGTAGCCGAGAGGCTTGGAGCTTAAGAAGCTATCTTATAAAATTTTACTCTATTGTCGGTAAATAACGAGGCAGTTCCTCTTTTTATGAGTTTTGAAATTAAAGAGGATATGTTTTGCTTATATTTGGCGATGAGAGCATCGTCTACTTTCTCGTCTTTAAAAACATACTCGGCTATTTCATTTACAGTGCTAGGCTTTATCTTTAAACACTCTATAATCCTACGATTTAGCTCACCGTGAGGAAAATACGAAGCATTACTAATCCTTTTAGCCCGAATGAACGTAGTTTTATAACTAGGGTCGAATATCGCAATAGCCTTATCTATAGTTTCAAGCTCCGATTTTAGCTTTAAAACGATTTCTTTATGATATTTGATACTTCCTTGAAGCTCAGAGTGTTTACTAACGAGAGCGGATATTACGTGAGTTTCGGCCATATAAAATCCTTTGCGATATGCTATAATAGGCTGAATTTTAGCGGATTTTATAATGAAAGTCTTGTGCGTTTGCTACATAATACCGCTTTTTTCGGTTTTGCTTTCCTTTACGACGTCGTTTGCAGATATGCCGATTTGTCTGATGAGGCCTGCATTTTTTATCTTTTTTAGGTATAGCTCCTGCGCCGCGTCCATGAGCACGCTAGCGATGTTGCTAGGCGTTTTAAACCTTACCGTGGCTCTTTGTGCGGGCTCGTTTTTGCCCGCAAATTTGATATTTATAGTGAGCCCGCTAGCCCGCACCTCCTCGTTTATCATCTTTAGAGCTAGCCTATCGGTCATCTCTTTTAGCACGATTAGAGCCTCTAGCCTCTCGTAGTCCCTGGGTAAAATTTCAGAGCTAAAGTATGATTTGGTAGAGGGCTTATAGGCCTTGATGTCCGCTATAGTGGTGGGCTCGATACCGTTTGCGTGATCTAGCGCGATATAGGCGTCGATGCCAAACACTCTTTCAAGCAGGCTAAATGGCGCGTTTGCCATATCCTTCATGCAAAATATCCCGTATCGCTCAAGCTTAGCCCTAGTTTGCTTGCCTATGCGCCAAAAATCATTTAGCGGCTGGTGCGTCCAGAGCTTTTCTTTATAGAGAGCTTCGTCTAAAAAAGCGATATTATCCTCGCTGTGTTTGGCTAGGATGTCAAGGGCTATTTTGGCTAGATATAGATTCGTCCCCATGCCGCAGGTCGGCGTTACACCCGTGGTTTTTAGGATGTCGTCCATTATCATCTTTGCCATGGCTCTAGCTTCTAGTTTATAAAATTCTAGATACGAGGTGAGGTCGATAAAGGCCTCGTCGATGGAGTAGACGTAGATGTCGTCTTTGGCTACGTATTTTAGGTATATGCCGTAAATTTTAGCCGCGTAGTCGATGTAAAACTGCATCCTGGGCGACGCAATTATATATTTTATATTTTTAGGTATTTCAAACAGCCTGCATCTGTTTTTTACGCCAAGAGCCTTTAGTGCGGGGCTAACGGCTAGACACACGCTACCCTCGCCCCTGCTGGCGTCTGCGACGACTAAATTCGTCTCAAAGGGATCAAGCCCTCGCTCCACGCACTCGACCGAGGCGTAGAAGGATTTTAGATCGATGACGGCGTAGATGCTTGGGGTTAAATTCTTGCTTTGGTTTAAGGTTGAAATTTCATTTTCGGCAAATTCGGTTTTTGTTTTTCATAATGGGATTATAGAAAAAATCGGTAAAAATTATGACTTAAATTTACGAAAAAAGGAGGGGGGTTAAATTTTTGTTTTTTTGTGGATATCGTGAGTGTGAGTATCCAAGTCAGATACTCACGGTGGCGGCTAAATATCGTCTATGTGATAGCGTATGCGCTCAAATATTTTTCTTAGCGCTTTTTGGCCTTCAGCCTGTTCAAGTCCTTCGTCGTTTTGATTCTGAAGCGCATTGATATGCTTTTTTAGCTCCTCGATCTGCGCGCCTTTTCGGGCAACCTTTTTTTCTAGATTTTCCACTTTGGCTGTAAATTGCGAGATTGTTTGGGCCAAAATTCTATACGCTTGATGAGGCAACCCTTTTCTAGGCGTTTGGCCGATAGCGGAGTAATTGACGCCTCGACGCATGCCTAAAACGTTTGCGGCTAGAGTTTGTAGCTCCTTCATCTTTAAGGGCCCAAAGTCGCGGCTTTTATAAAGATTTACCCCATCCGCTCCAAGCACGAAAAATTCGATATGCGCGTGCACATTTGGATGCCAAACGCCGTTCTCGTCGAAGTGGCCTTCATCCCTATGGATAGCGATTTGTATCGTGCGCCATCCGTATTTTCTCTCTATTACATCGCAAAGCCGCCCGATGTCGTCTAGAGTATGGCGGTCTTCAATCAGTACTATGGCCGAGCGTCTGATGTTTTTTGGATCGACTTGAACTCTTTGACCCGTCCTAGCTATGTAGTTTTGGATCGCCTGCGTAAGCATACATAGGTATTTTTCTTCGGCGAGAAACGCACTCGCGTCGACTTCGTTGAGATGCGAAAACTGCGGATATGCGTGATCCACCGTTTGGCTGCGATCGTTGTGTGCAAAGGCGTTAGGCGCGCTACGCTGAATTTTAAAACACGTCATTTTACTTGTAAACCGATTATTTTTTAAAACTGACATTTTTGTCTCCTTTTTTAAATTTATCGTCGTTAGCGTGGTATCCATTATGGATACCGTTAGATAGGCTACTTTTTCTTGCCATCCCCGACCTCCGCTTTCTTGTCGGTAGAGTCGGTAGAAGTCGCGGTAGCCGACTGTTTGTTTTCTTTGCCGGTATAGTTTTCGTTAGCCGACTGCGACGGAGGTGCCGATATGCTAGAAATAGGCCTAGCCGCATCTTTGTTGAGTACCTCGATGAGCCCATCTATATCGGCGACCGTGTAGTTTGTGTTTTCCGGCGCGCCCTTTTTTGACGTCCGTTCCATATCGATTAGCATCGATAGATAGTATCTTTTTTGATCGCAGAGCGGCAATGCAAGGCTGTATTCGCGAAAATTCTTTTCCAAATTTTCCATTTCCGCATTGATTTTGGCGAGTCTAAAAAGCGTATCTTCCTTTTTAGCTAGCAACTTTCTCGAAAGAGAGGCGTAGTAGGTCCTGGCCTCCTCGAGACTACTAAATATTTTAGGATTACCATTTTTCATGGCAATTCCTCCTTTTTGTTTAAATTTGAAAATCGGCTTGTTCGCCAATTTCCTGTATTAATTATAAGGTTTTTAGCGTAATCCACATTTCAGATTTAGAACATTTTATTTTTATTCAAATAATATATAAATTAGGATATAATTTCATAAATTTATTCATATAGAAAGGAAAATAAAATGGACATTTGTTCGTTTATGTTACTTAAAGACAAGGTGTCGGACGCAAATCTGATAGGAATCAAAAACAAAATCGAAAAATTGGAGGCTGAAGGGCATAAAATTGATGTTTTATCGGTAGTCCCCACGCTTTCATCACCAAACATAGGGCTTGCTATCAGCGTCTTTCTAGGCTGGCTTGGATCAGATAGGATTTATAAGGGTGATATGGGACTATCGGTATTTAAGTTACTTATTTGTTCTATGTTGCCTATCTTAGCAGTCATCTTAGGCGCGTTTCCATTGGCTATTATAGGGCTCGTGTGGTACTTTATGGATATAAGTCTGGTATTTCTCGGTATCAAAAAGGATAACTTCAACAAAATAATGCAAGCTTTGAGTAGTGATAAAAATACAAACGTAAAATTAAACGACGAAAAAGAAGTCGCTGCACAAAATTTTATTAGCGAGACAAAAGAAAGCGCGATAAATTTAAATAAAGAGACGCAATCCCTCAAACAAGAGCTCAAAACGAATATATCCAAAGAAAATATAAATTTACAAACCAAATTTGAACCCGCCACAAGCGAGAAACAAACCGGGCAAACTACGAACACGACTTCAAATTTATCAAAATTACCCGCAAGCCCAAAATCTCCGGCCATAGGTCTCGTACTCGGCCTTTTTCTAGGCTGGCTGGGCGTAGATAGGTTTTATAAGGGCGACATAATGCTTGGTGTATTTAAAATTTTACTTTGTGTCGCACCGGCTCTGCTGTTCGCATCAGCTACAAAAACAAATAGCGACGCAGCGCTGATGGTTGCGTCCGTGATTATGTGCGCAGGTCTTATTTGGTGTTTTGCGGACTTGTTTTTGGTTTATATCGGTATCAAAAAAGACAATCTAAATAGACGAATTTAAAATTTAATCCAAAGAAGAAAAATGAACAACGCGTATATGCTGTTTCAAGGCAAAGTTTCAGATACTCATCTGATGGTTATAAAAAGCGAGCTGGATAAAGCCGAAGCAGCTGGCAAGAGGCCTGATTTGACCCTGACGGCTACTGCGCTTAAAAGCCCTATGGTCGGACTGGTGCTTGGATTTTTATTCGGCTGGCTTGGTGTAGATAGGCTCTATAAGGGC
This sequence comes from Campylobacter showae, assembly GCF_900573985.1. Lineage (NCBI taxonomy): Bacteria > Pseudomonadati > Campylobacterota > Epsilonproteobacteria > Campylobacterales > Campylobacteraceae > Campylobacter > Campylobacter showae. The sequence goes on from NZ_UWOK01000001.1 coordinate 988,486, forward strand.
GATGTCGGACTTGGAATACTCAAAATAATCCTTTGCATTGCGCCGATGTTTTTTGCCGTGCAAGCGGGACAAAAGGGCGATGAGGATCTGGCGGCTATGGCGATGATGATTAGTTTTGCGAGTCTTATTTGGTGTATTGCCGATCTATTTTTGGTCTATATGGGCATCAAAAAAGACAATTTCAAAAAAATAATGGCTTCTTTGTAAGCCAAATTTAAAGGAAAAATAGTGGGTAATTCGTATCTGTTATTTAAAGGTAAGGTTTCAGACACTCATCTGATGATCGTTAAAAACGAGCTAGATAGAGCCGAGGCGGCAGGCAATATGCCCGATCTAAAGCCGCTAACCTCACAGCTAAAAAGTCCTATCTTGGGTCTTATCATAAGCATTTTGTTCGGCTTTATAGGGTTTGATAGGTTTTATAAGGGCGACGGCGGCGCGGGGGTTTTGAAGTTCGTGTTAGCAGTCGGCATGGCAAGGGCGTCAAAAACCAATCCCGACGAGGCCGCTATCGCCCTTGCCGCCTTGCTTTTGTGGTGGCTGGCGGATATATTTTTGGTATATTTCGGCATTAAAAAGGACAATTTCAAAAAAATCTCGGCCTTTTTCTTAGGCTAAATTTAAAAGGATGAAAACATGACTAAATTTACTTCCGCCCTGCTAGCATGCCTGCTGTGCTCTAGCGCGGCGTTTGGCTTTGACCCTATCGGTTTTATCAAAAAGACCGTCGGCGACGAAGACGACGTCACTGCGGGCTTTAGCAGAGATAACCTTCTGAATGTCGTCAAGGATGACGTATATAAGCTGATGTGGCAGGATAGCTATGGGAAGGATATGTCCCCGCTTATTATCCCTTCTATTGAGGAGCAAAACTCGCACGATAAGCCTATGACCTACGCCGAGGCGGTTCGCTACTGCGATGATTTAAATTTTGCCGGTTTTGATGACTGGAGACTGCCCACGGCAAACGAGCTTTTAAGTATCACGGACGATACTAGGTTTAACCCCGCTATAAACAAAGCCTTTAAAAACGTCGCATACGAGACGAACGACAAAGGCGAGAAAAGCTACGGCCGGTACTGGAGCTCTACTGGGCGTGCCGACGACTCGTCTCGTGCGTGGCTCGTGGATTTCTGGTTCGGCGGCGTTGGCTGGAGCGGCGTTTCTTATCGCTACTTCGTGCGGTGCGTCCGGCAGTATTGATTTTTGAAAATTTAGATAAAGGAAAAAGTATGAAAAGATATATAGCCGCTTCCTTGCTGTTTTGCGGTCTGCTAAATGCAGAGGCGCTAAGTCCTACGTGCTACCGAGATAACGATAAAAACGTAGTGGTATGTAGCGAAAAGAAACTAGGAAGACTAATGTGGCAGGACGAGAAGCAAAACTTTGAAGGAACGTGGGAGCAGGCGCAAGAATACTGCAAGCTAGTAAGCCTAGTCGGGTACAAAGACTGGCGGCTACCTACGAGAGTTGAGCTGCTAAGCATAACGGATAAAGCAAGATCCAACCCCGCTCTAAATACCGCTTTTAAATACATAGTAGACTCTGACGATCCGTATTATTGGAGCCAGACTAAAAGCGCCGACGGCTCGTCTTTCGCTTGGATCGTGAATATCAGGTACGGTGGCGCTCGCTGGGGCGACGTTTCTAATCGCAACTTCGTGCGGTGCGTCCGGCAGGATTGATTTTTGAAATTTCTTTTTTGAGAAATTCGGACTTAGCGGCGGTACTTTAAAAAAGCTTTTTTGCTCCCATTATGGGAGCTTTTTAAATTTTGGAGAATAAAATGAATAACTTTACTGCTGAGCAGATACTAAAGATAAATGAGATTTTTAGTAGGATCGTCGACTGCAAGGGAAATTTGAAAGTGTTTAAGGATTTTGATTGGGATGCTCGCAAGGGGGACGTTATCTTATATACAAAAAAAGAAAACCAAAAAGCAACCAATAAAAGATCTTTTTCCGGTAAGAATTTTTCTGATAAATTTGAAACTACACTAGAGAAATGCTACGAGGAAGCAAATAAAATGTTTCATCTATGCAAAAGCGGTGAAATTGAAAATTTTAGCAACTATATACCAAATATTGAGAAACTTAAAATAGATAGTGATTTTGGGTTAAAAGACCAGTTCAATACAAGTATCTCTATTTTACTATACAAATTTCAAGAGCTTAAAAAAGAGGATTTTGAAATTTTATACGAAGCGTTTTGCGAAATTTTGGAAATTTGCAGTTTTAAATTAAAAGATGCCGACAATAAAACTATCATATATATGAATATATTTAAAAAATTACTTGACTACTTCTGCGGTAATTTTTTAAACAATAAATCCTGGGAGTTATCGTACAATCATAATCAAAAATGTATAGATATAGATGATGACTTAGCCGAAAAACTAAAAGAATGCTATGAAATAAATAAATTCGTTTGCAAGATTAAACTTTTTATAAAAGAAAACTATGAGCCGCTAAAAAGCTTTGAAATAGATTGGGATAAATTTAAAAATAGCTTAGATGGTAGCAGCAAAGAGTTGTTTGACAAAAACTCGGGTATTTACAGACAAGTCGGCAAAATAGTAGGAGCTTTTTATAGCTTAACACAAAACGACTCAAAAAATATCATCTACTACGGCGCGCCCGGAACCGGCAAGACGAAATTCGTAAAAGACCGCCTCGATATTTTAGACCCAAATCGCGCTAGAGCCGAATGGGTGCAGTTTCACAGCGGCTTTGAATACGAGGATTTTATAGACGGCATAAAACCGGTCGGGATACAAAACGGAAATTTAAATTTGGCTTTGACAAACGGCATATTTAAAGAATTTTGTTTAAAAGCAGCGCAAAACGATAAAGAAAATTTCTTTTTCATAGTAGATGAGATAAACAGAGCTGACATAGCGGCGGTATTTGGCGAGACGTTATCGCTTTTGGAGGAAAATTACCGCGGAGAAAGCATAAAGACCAAAAACTTTCCGTTAAGCAATCAAGAGTTCTTTATACCTGCAAATATCTATTTCATCGGTATGATGAACGACGTGGATAAGAGCATAGACTGCTTTGACTTGGCTCTAAGAAGGCGCTTTACGTGGATTTTGATGGAGTGCGATTATGATGTTTTAAACGATTTGGATAAAAAATACAGCGGCTATAAAGAAAAATGCGAAAATTTAAATAAATATATTACTAGCGAAACGTATGAGCTAAACGGCAAGCAAGAGCAAGACGGCTTAAATTTAGGCAGAGCTTACGAGATCGGACACTCGTATTTTCTAAAAAAAGCCAAAATGAGCGAGCAAGAAATTTGGGATAGGCATATAGAACCGATCTTATGCGAATACATAAGAACGCAGTTTAGCGACGGCGAAGTAGAGAAAAAGCTAGAAACGGCTAAGAAAATTTTCGTAGGCTAATGCGATGTTTGAAGATAATAGCCGCTGCAAGTACACCGAGTATCAAAAAGAAATCACCTTTGACGAGCTGGCAAAAGGCAAGACGGATGTAATCTTTTTAAACGGACGGCACGATAAATTTAAGCCGAAAATAGTAAAAAATAAAAAAACGCATCAAGAAGAAGATGCGCACTATATCCTTAAAAAGTGCGAAGACGGTAACTATATATTCGGCAACTATATAGGCCGTTTTACCTTTGAGGGGCAAGAGTACGTCATAAACTCTCGTTTCGGCAAAGAACTAGAAGCCGAGCTTTTAAAAACTATCGACTCGTCGTTTTTTAGCTCTGGCGGTAGCGTCGCAGGCGCAAGCGGCGACATTCCTATGGACTACGTCCTTTATGCCTCATTTATCAGCCGCTTAAAGCTAGCCAAGCTAAGCGGCTTCCCAAGCGTTTATAAAAAGATTCCTTTTAGAGACTACGCCCTGCACGGAAGCCTTGACGTTAAAAATTTCATCAAAAAAGATCAGCCCTTTATGGGTAAAATTTCAAGCCGCAAAAGCTCGCGAGTGCCCGACGAAGTGGTCGCAAGGGTGCTTTTAAAAGCTTACGATATCTTGGTTAGAAAAAACCCTAAATTTGCGCTTTACGATAAGGAGATTAGAAATTTTTTGCTAGCTAACGCTAACGGCGAGATGAAAAGCGTAAAAGATATAAACGTAGCCTTAAACTCAAAATCCGTGATGAACGAGCTTTATAAAGACTACAAAATCGCTCTACAAATCGCCAGAGTTATCATTTTACAAGATTCAAGATGCGTGAACGAAAACGCCGTCAAAAATCTAAATTTTGGTTATTTGCTATATGCGCCTAATCTTTTTGAGCTTTATGTCGAGAGGCTCATAAGAAGCGTATTAGACAAATTTGGCGGTAATTTTAGGCTAGAAACGCAGTATAAAATTCCGGACTCAAATTTGAAACCTGATTTTGCGATAACAGACGAACAAGGGAAAATTTTAGCCGTTTTAGATGCTAAATATAGGCATTTTTGTAATAAAAATAGCCCTTGCAACGAAACCGATATATCAAATTTAGTCCAAATCGGTAAATATATCGCGGCCTACAAAGCAGAAATGGGGATTTTGATATATGCTCAAAGTAGCTTTCCGAATAAAGTAATTTTTCAAGATAAAAAACAAGAAAAAGAACCCGTTTTTTTATTAAGTATTTTTAACGCTTCAGATGATGAAAATACCTATGAAAAAGAATTTGAGCGGCGTATTATCGATTTTAAATCGAATTTAGTCAATGCTATAAAGAAAAACTTCAAGGAGATAAAATGAAAAAATTTCTAATGGTCGCATTGGCGGTAGGCTTATGTTTTCAATTGGCAAACGCCGTAAAATTTGGAAGTATTTTAAAAGATACCGGTACCGGCGGCGCAAAAGCTACAGCCAAAGCAAGCGAACGGCAAAGCGTAGCCGAGAGCCGAAGCGATGAGGGAGCTTCAAGTCCGCAAGCTCAAGAAACGCAATACGGCAAAATAGACGCTAAATTTTGGTATGGAAGCCAGGTGGTATATTCGTCGGACGACTCCAATGTCAGTGTTATATTAACAGCGCTAAAACCGACAAAAGCAACGGGCGGAAAAGAGCAGGGGAGCTGGGAGGTAACCATGGGCCCTAATCGTTTTGGATGCAATATGGACGATAGGCTTGAAAAAATCGATTTTGACGTATCGGGTGTTTCTTGTAGAGCATACGATGATTATGCAAAAAAAGTCGATATTAAGCTACTTTCCGTAGATGAAGTCAAAATAAAAATTACCTCAAAAAGCGGAGATATTAGAGAGGAGACTTTGAAACAAAAGCTTCATGTGCCGATTTTTAAAGGCCTTGTTTGTCAGAAAAGAAAATATAACGATGAAGGTGAAGCCTATGAGTGTCATGAAGATATGAGCGTTCAATATCCGCTCATAAAGACTGCCGATCTTAAAGAATATGCCGAAAGAATGATAGAGGATTTCGTTAAAACCGATCATGGATTTTTTTGTAGTAGCCAAGGGAGAACATCTAGTAGAAATGTTTATTATGTCTATAAAGATATGGTATTGATAGGAAATTATGATCATTATGATGCTTGTGGTACGGCTCATCCTGCTTTTGAATCGCAAATTTACATAGGCGAAAAGGAGATACCAACCTCAGATATTGTAAAAAATAAAGTGGGTTTGGCTGCGGCTATTAAAAAGCATATAGCGGATAATTTAGACAAATATGGATATGGTTCCTATGCTAATGAACGCTTGCAAGAAATTAAAACCGTAAAAGACAAAGCGAATATAAAAATCGTAAATGATTATTTTATAATAGATCAGGGTTCAATCGATACATTCTATCTGTCCAACAGCGCAAGCTCAGACAAATATACTTTAACTTACCGAGAGGTAGAACCGTATTTGACAGATAAGATCAAGGCTTACTTTAAAAATACAAGTAAGCAAAATTTAGACCAAAGCTCGCAACAAAATATAAAACAAAATTTTAAGTTTGAATCACTTCCTAAAAGCAGATATGAAGACGAGCGCAAGGGGTATATAAGAGACTCCAATACGTTTTGGCTTAAAGAAGATTTCAAGAATTTTAATGAAACGAGTTTGGGGTATTGCCAAAAAGGCGTTTTGGAGGCCTGCATGAGGCTGGGAGAAAATTTCATGCTGGGCATAGGATTAGACGTGGATTTCGAATCAGCTCAAAATCTTTTTAACCACGTTGCTAAAAATACGGATTATGAGTATCTAAAAGATAGGGTTGCTCAAAACATCGGATTTATAATAACGGCAAAGAAGAGCAATGCGGGTAAAGGCAAAGAGCTTGCGATCGCCAAGCAAATGTATATAGGAACACTTACAGCTTGCTTGGAAAAAGATTACTCGGCTTGCATAATTTTTATGAATTTATCGGAAATGCTTCCTAGTCAGGTCGGTAGCCTTACGCTGGACGGCAAAGAGCGTAGTCCGGTTGAGCTTTCTCTTGTTGCTGTTAGTATATTTGCGGATAGTAGCGCAGCCAGGGAACAAGCCGATATTTCTCATTTTCTAGAATACAAGAGAGATATATTTAAAGAATATATCCCAAGTCAAACTCAGGCGCCGCAAGCTTCCTTGCCTCAGCAAACGCCTGCGTCCACAATGCCGCAGTCAAATTTGCAAATTTTAGGCAAAAAATACAAATTCACCGACGGTTTTAGCATAGACGCAAACTCGGGCATCGTCGTAGATGCGATTTATGGTTTAGCGTGGCAAGATGCGGCGGAAATTTTTAAAGGTTCGTATAAAGACGCCGTGAGCTACTGCGAAAATTTAAACTACGGCGGTTACTCGGACTGGAGATTGCCAAGCGCCAGCGAGCTTTTAAGTATAACCGACTACGGCAGATATAAACCGGCTATAAACAAGGCGTTTAAACACGTTGGCAAAGAGGGCGGCGATAAATACGGCTCGTATTGGAGCTCGACCGGAGCTAGCTTTGATGCCGGCGGAGTCTGGGTCGTGCAGTTTGGTAGTGGCTTTGACAACTGGGTCAAGATAAACTCGGCAGATAGCTTCGCACGCTGCGTGAGAAATTTAAAATAAGGAGAAAATATGAAAAAATTTATCTTTCTAGCAGCATTTTGCGCTCTTTTAAACGCGGCGGAGATAACGCCGCGGTGTCAAAGAGACGACGCCAACGAGGTTGTCGTATGCGCAGACAAAAAGCTTGGAAATCTAATGTGGCAAGACGGCACAAAGATAGCAGAGGCTACGTTTGAGCAGGCTAAAGACTACTGCGAGAATCTAAATTTTGCTGGATACGCCGGCTGGAGACTACCGAATAAGGCTGAAATTTTAAGCATAGCCGATAAAAGCAGATATGAACCGGCTATAAAAAGAGAGTTTAAATACATAGCCCGAGTCGGCGCGTCTTACTGGAGCGGGGATAAATTTGAAGGCGATAAAAACCGTGCGTGGATAGTCGTTTTCAAACGAGGCGGAGATAATTGGAGCGAGCTAGATAAGTCAAATTTCGTGCGCTGCGTGAGAGATCATCAATAAAATTTAAATTTTAGAAAGAAAATATGAAAAAGTTAATTGCGCCTTTTGTACTTTTGGTTGCGCTTGCTAGTTTGGCGGGCGCAAAGGGATTTTTAGACGACGTGGGTTCGGCCTTTAGTAGGGGCGCCGATAGGCTTTTAGGTGGTATGCCAACTCCACTAAAAGGCAAGGCGTATGATACCGTATTTACGCAATACCGAAACGAGCCTTTCGACGACTGGGATAATCATAACTTTAAAAAAATCGGCGAAATGCAACTATTCTACTGCAAAAGAGGCTTGCCCGAGGCTTGCGGCGATTAAGGCGGGGATTTTATGGTCGGACTATATACTCAAATAAATTTTAGTGATGCTAAAAAATATATAGAATATGCTATAAAAAACACCAAATACGAAGGGCTTAGGGAGTATTATAAACTAACCTTGGACATAGCGGACGAGCTAGCCAAATATCCGGACGAAGAAGTAGTAAAAGTCATAAATAGTAAATTTAGAGCCTACGCTTCGGATTGTAAAGATAATATCGGAGTAAAAGACGCATGCGCGATAGCGCTTGTTTATAGCACCATGCTTCCAACCGATATGCTGGGCTTAACAAAAAAAGATTATGATGAAGTGGTATTTCCTGGCCTAGCGGCTCTGGATTTAAAGCGAAACGGCGAGGCGGAATCTAAGATTTTTAAATTTTTGGCGGTTTTTTTAAAATAAAAGAGCTCAATAAAAAGCTCTCGCAAAATGAGATTGACGAGGTCAATGCCCTGCTTGGCAGCATAGATAGCAAACATGAGTCTAAAAAGTAAGCGGATATATACCGCGACGATAGCAAAAACATCGTGATAGATAGCGTATATAAGCTGATGTGGCAAGACGGAGCGGATATATTTGAAGGCGATTAGAGCACAGCGAAACGTTACTGCGAAAATTTAAATTTCACGGGATACTCGAATTGAAGGCTACCGAGCAAGGATGAGTTTTTGAGGATACCAAATAAAAACAAGAACAATGTTTTTCAAAAACACAGAAGAACAATATCTATGGAGCTCTACAAAGCATCCAAAATCTTCATCTTTTTTATTTGTATCAAAGATAAAATATGCACGGGATAGTGACAATTACGGCGGAGCTAACGATCGAAATTTCGTTCGTTGCGTACGCAACTATTAATTTTAGGAGCAAAAATGAAAAAAATTCTAGCGTTTATAGCACTTTTTGCAATCTTCGCCGTAGGTGCAACTGCCGATCAGATGAGTGAAGTTGAGGCCGAAGAGTTTTACAAGTCAGAATTTAAAAAAGCCGGACTTCCGCCTGCATTAAAAGGAGAGGCTTATAAAAGAGTTTTTAACGAGTATATGGATGAAGATCCTGATGGGCTTTTGAGAAATGGCAAGTATAAAGAACTAGCTAAATTTAGGACCAAATACTGTTATAGAGGCTTTTACGAAGCGTGCCAAAAGCTGGGAGAGCAATATATGCTTGGCTTGGGAGTAGAGACGGATTTTAAACGGTCGGTTCTGCTTATGAATTATAGTTTGATAAATTCTGAGTATAAATACCTCAAAATACGCAGCAAAAAAATGTTGGATCTACTAAAGTCAATAAGCGAAGAAAAAGTAAGCGCCGACAAGCATACAAAAGCAATTATCCATGCTTTTGCAGAAGCTACAATGCAATGCTATCAAGAAAAAACAAAAGAAAGAAACTGTCTATTTTCCTTAATGTTATCTGAGGCTATTCCTACTAGCCTAATAGACAAAGAAATTCCAACATTGAATGGTCAAAAGGCTCTTGGTATAAAATTAGCTGTCGTTGAAATGATGAAGGAAGATATTGAAAAACATAAATCCTCTTCCCGGTTTGTCCCCATGATCATATACTATAATGAAATGTTTTCTTATGCATCTAACTCTAGGACACAAACTCCAAATTTAACTCAGTCCGAAACGATGCCTTCAAGTTATGAAGTGACGTATCGTGACGATAGTGAAAGAACCGTAGTGGATACTACTTATAGATTGATGTGGCAAGACGATGATAAAATATTTGAGGGCACATGGGACGAAGCTAAGCATTACTGTGAAAACTTAAATTTTGCATGGTATGACGACTGGAGCCTGCCTACAAGATCTGAGCTTTTGAGCATCATTGACGATAGCAAGGATCATCCAGCTATAAACGGCACCTTTAAAAACGTTAAGCAGGATCGATACTGGAGCTCTATGAAAAGCGCGGATAGCTCACCTAATGCTTGGGTCGTAAATTTTAAATTCGGATACGAAGGTTGGAGTAGCGCGTCCGGTAAAAGTTTTGTACGATGCGTTAGACGGTATTGATTTTGAAGTTTCCGTAGAAACAGCTGTATAAATAAGATTAAAATAAAGGAAAAATTCGTGAATAAATTTTTTATAACCTTAACGCTATTTTGTGTAACCTTAAATGCCGAAGCCTTAAAGGCGTTTTGCGATAAAAATGACGCTGAAAATATCGTAATATGCGAGGAAGCAAAACTAGGTAAGCTTGAATGGCAGGATGGAGCGGAAATTTTTCAAGGCACTTGGGATGAGGCGGGCCGCTATTGCGAGGATCTAAATTTGGCCGGTCGTTCAGATTGGAGATTGCCTACTAGATCGGAGCTTTTAAGTATCACTGCCGATAGCGAAAACAAGTTAACTATAAACGAAGCTTTTAAGAACGCCAAATCGGCATATTACTGGAGTTCCGTAAAAAATTCCGCCGATTCGTCCAATGCATGGGCCGTAAGTTTTAAAGGTAGCGAAGGGGTATGGGGTATTAAATTAACCAATCGTTATTACATTCGTTGCGTTAGGGTTGTTAAATCCCCTCAAGCAGGTCAAAATATGCGACCTAAAAGCAATGAACCTAAAGTATTGGATGATATTTTGAAGGTAATTTCAAATTTGGCTGAACCCAAAATAGTGTCATCCGATTATATTTTGTTGGAACATAACAACTTTATGCGTCGAAACGATGTTAAAGAGGTTGTGATAGACACGGCGTATAGACTAATGTGGCAAGACGGCGCCGAAATATTTAAAGGGACGTTAGATGAAGCAAAACAATACTGCAAGGATTTAAAATTTGCAGGCTTTAGCGACTGGAAACTACCTAGCAGGAAAGAGCTGATAAGTATAACTGATGGTCGCTATTATTCTAGCGGATCCATAAATCCTGTTTTTAAAAACTTCGAAACCGGTTTGTACTGGAGCAATACGAAGCACGCAGAATATCCGTCCATCATGCTGCTTATCAGTTTTGATTTATTCGGCGGCGTCGGCTGGGCCGGAGAGAATGCTGATTGCTTTGCAAGATGCGTGAGAGAGTATTGATATTAGAAAATTAAAAATAAAGGATAATCTATGAATAAATATTTAATAGCTATAGCGCTACTTTTTGTATCAGCGAACTCCGAAGCCTTAAAAGCTGTTTGTCATAGGGACGACGATAAAAGAGTCGTAATATGCGAGGAAGACAAGCTTGGGAGATTAATGTGGCAGGACAACACTACTTATAAATACGAATGGAATGACTCTAGACGCTATTGCGAAAAGCTAGGTCTAGCCGGATATTCGGACTGGAGGCTGCCTACTAGATTCGAACTTTTGAGCATTACCGACGATGGTAGGTATAATCCAGCGATAAACGAAGCCTTTAAAAATATCGAATCTGGGAAATATTGGACAAGTGAAAAAAGTGTAATCAGTAGGAATTGTATATGGAATGTGAATTTTATAGACGGTAGCTACGGCGACTTCGAAAGATCTTCAGATCGCCACTTCATCCGCTGCGTCCGAAACTACTAAAATTTAAAATTTCGGCCTTGAGGCGGTGAATGTTTGCCGCTTTCAGGACATTATAAAGCCTAAATTTGGTATAATTCAGCCCAAAGGAACAAAAATGAACAATCTAAAAAGAACAACGTCTCTAAGCGTTAAATTTGATAAAAAACGCTTTTATAAACAGCACATCGCCGTTGCTATGGAAAACAATCTTTTCGAGCGCGCTTTTGAGCTAAATTTGGGACTTTTGGAGCTTAAAATTTCAAAGAAGGAAAAAGAAGAGGCGATTTGCGAGCTAAAAGACATAGTTCGCAAAGTCCCGCAGGATCAGCTTGCCAGATGTCTTTACAGGCTCGCCGTTTGCCTTGCGAGGCAAGATAAGCTCGACGAAGCTCAAAAGTTGCTCAAGGAAGCGCTTGAGGCTTTAGACTGCGACGACGAACATCTAAGGGAAAAAATCGAAAATGAGCTTTACGAGATAGAACTTAAAAAACATCCTTTTCGAGGAATTTTTAATAAGAGTAATGAAGACGACTTATCGCTTGAATTTTAGATTTAAGGAATAAAATATGAACAAAAAAGACGCATTAAACGCAAGCACGAAACTCACCGCTACATACGAACAACTGTACATAATATATAAACAAGGTAGAGGCGAAATAGAGAATAGTTTTTTAAAAAACAGTAACTACATAGAATTTTTTAAAAATAAACGCGAGCACTTTGAGGCGTTTTTTGATTATATAGGAGATAATTCAGTTGCCAAAGAAGGAGATAATTCAGTTGCCAAAGAAGGAGATAATTCAGTTGCCAAAGAAGGTTATTTGAAAGTACCTATGGAGTCCTTGCTGGATGGGCTACTGAAGAGCAAAGTTAAAGAAAACGGTAAAACAAAAACCATTAAATTAAATATCGGCGACTTAGAGAAAAAGATTAAAATACCTACGCCTAACGCTATTTCTCAAATTTGCAAAGATAAAGAAAGAAGGCTTCAAAAAGCTCAGTTTATAAAATTGGCCGTTAATAAGTATTTGGCCATTACTTCTTGCAACGATGATTGTAGAATTTGGCTTCCGATATGCGAAAATAATTTCTTGAAAGTAATGGACAAGGTATTTAAAATAGACAAAGATTGTTCTGAGCTATTTTACTTACCGTTTTTTTCGGTGGTTGATTCAGAAATTTCTTTAAGCGGTATTCTAAAGGCAAAATTTGACGATGAACTTTTTGAGGATATATCTTTAAATGCAGCCAAAGCTTATAAAATAATAGTTGGCAAACCTTTGCCCGCTGTAAATACGCCTAGTGCTACCTCATCCGCAATGATGTATGCCGCCCCATCACCGGTCAAATTAGCATCGCCTACAATGGCTTTTTTTACGCAAAATTTAACCTCAAATCCAATCACCCTAATAGACTTCAAAGAAAAAATAGCTATCAAGATCCAAGATAAGACCCTGCATGTCATGGGGCTGTTTTCAGATAAACTAATAGAGTTTTTAAAAGAGTGCAAACATATCTTAAACAAAAATAAGAAAGACGAAATTTTACTCGTTAGTCCAAATGCCAAAGAAGACGAGGAAACGACGGCTCAAATTTTAACCTTTTACTCCATGATGTTTATGCTAAATCCAAATTTCATAAACGATCTATTTCATCCTAAAATGTAGCAGTGGCGGCTTTCAAAAGCTTCTGAAAGACTAAAGCTATAATTCTTGCATATTTTTACAAAGGAGAAGATATGCAAGAACCACAAGATAGCGCGCAAAGCGAAATAGCCGGGAAAAGCGGCGAGGAGATAATCGCCTATATCAAGGAAAAATACGATAAATTTGCCGACGAAACCCAAAACTCCGTCGAGGCGCTAGAGATAAAATTCGTACTAGCAACGGCCGGTATAGGCATAGACGACCCTAAAGAAACCGTCGAGAGACTACAAGACTGCGTTTCCTACTTTAAGGAAAATATCTTTCCGTGCACCTATTTGCTAAGACAAAGAGCAATAGAATACACCCGCGCTCAAAATACTTTTATAAAATCTATGAATAAGTTTATAAAAAACATCTCCCTTATTAGGCTTGAGGCATTTGTTTTTGGGACGATATTTGGCGTTTTTTTGATGTTTTTGCTGCATTTATAGTAAATTTGGGCGCAAATATTACCGCGCCCTTTAAATTTAACTCTAGTTTTTACCTTTCTGCTATTTTTTTACCTCTTTTGCCTTAATTTTCTCAAATTTACCTTCCATTTTTTATCTCAAATTTTTAATCAAACCCCGACAGGCGCGTCATTCAGAAGCTTCTGAAAGAAAGATGCGACAATTCCATCATAATTTCAAAACAAAGGAGAAAAGATGAGACCGATAGGTTTTTTAAGGTACGAAGAGGGAGAGCAAAGCTCTGGCGAGATAGGATTTGCCAAACAAGAAGAAGACGCGCAAATTTGCAAGGAGGGCAATCTCATAATCCCTTGCAACTTCACTCACGCTGCTATCATCGGCGAGACTGGTTGCGGCAAAACTACTTCGATGATATATCCAAATTTGCTCGACAGGATGCAAAGAGGGCATGGAATATTCGTGTTTGACTACAAAGGTTGCGAAGAGAGCGCGGTTAAGGCTCTGGCTAAAAGAGCGGGCAGGTTAAAGGATGTCGTCGTTGTCGGAACGTTTCTTGGCGAAAAGATAAATTTGATCAAAGATATCTCGGGCAGAGACTTTAAAAATACCACTAGCTCTCTTATGAAAACCATAGATAGTTTTTGGCAAGAATACGGCGCAAATTTGACGCTGAGTATATTTAACTTTTTAAAAGCATTGGGCGAATTTACGGACATCGTTGGAAAACATAACATAAGGGGTTTTGCTCAAGCCGTCCGCCTAAGCGACGCATATCCGTTCAATATCCACACTATAAGAAATTTGACGCAGGATATTTTAAAATTTACCGAATTTTTAGCAAGCGTTAACGGCGACTTGAAATTAAACCTAGACCAAGTCGTAAACGAGAAAAAAGAGGTTCGCCTGAGGCTTAAAGATCTGCTAGCGTCTAAGCAAAATTTGATCGATATTATGGGTAGATTTGATCTTACTAAAGCAAAAAACGAGGAAAGGGTAATAAATGACTTTAGAAATCTCTCCATCATGGCTACCGTTATCAACGAACTAGCCGACGACGAGACGGTAAACGCCAACAAAAACAGTATCTCGCAGTATCTAAACGAAGGCAAGATAGTCGTGTTTAACGCGATAAACTCAAGTAGCCAAACTTTGGCTATGCTTTTAGATAGCTTTATTCCGAGCTTTATCAAAAGAGCCGGTGGGAAAAATTTGATCCCTATTAGCTTATTTTTAGATGAAACGGCAAAAATCGCCGGCAAAAACTCAAATTTTCACGAGGAAATTTTGCGCCAAAGTAAGGTCGAACTTATCCTCGCCTTTCAAAACGAATCCACTCTAAAAAAGGAGCTGGGATATGATAAATACGAAGCCTTGATAGGAAATATGGTAGACATATATCTGATGAAAAACAAAAGCTTGTTTACCATCGGCGCGGACGCGGTAAACTGCTCTAAACTAAAGCCTTTTGAGTGTTTACATGACGGTGAGAGAAATTTGCTAAAGCCGATGTTTATAGACGAGATCGAGAAGCGCGAGGCAACGTATGAGTTTGAGCTCATAAATAAACTACAAGAAAAAATACTCGAAAAAAAAGCCAAAGGATGCGTGATGAAATTTAACGAATGGCATTTTAGAAACGGGCAGATAACCCTCGTGGACGTAAAGAGCGGAAAGGAGAAAATTGGTGAGCTAAAAGATAGTGTGCTTGGAATTTAATGCGGCAGGGGCGATGGGTAGTTGCGAGGCCTAAGTCGTGATTAAGGCATACTAAAGTCTGTTCAAATTTATATCGGAGAGCTGCTTCATACCCTGAATGCATACTTCTTTGTTTTTTTCAAGTACGCCTAAAATCCGCTCCAAAAGCGGCTCGGAGGCATATTCGCAAAGGCTAAGCAGCTCCATGATGAGCTGATTTTTACGGTTTAGCGCCGAGCTCTGGCCTTGCCTATTTAGTAGCCCTTTTAGCAGATCGGCCGAGTTATCGTCGTCTAAAAAAAGCTCTTGTTCGCTAACCTCAAGAGCCTTGGCGATAAATGGAATTAGCTCGGCTTTGATCTCTCTGTTGCCGCTTAGGTAGTTGTAGATAGATGGTATCGACGGACTTTCGCCGCTACTTTTTAGAGTCGGATTTAGAGAAAGAAATCTATTTAAAAAGTCTTTTTTCTTTAAGCCTTTGTTTTTTAGGATCTGATTTATACGCTCGTATATTTGCATAATTTATCCTTTGCGGGTAACTTTTGAATTATATTGAGCAATATTATGCTATTAGAAATATTTATTCTATACGGCAAAAATTGATAAATTTTAGTATCCTACAAGAATAATTTTTATAAAAATTATTCTTTATTTTAAATTCATATAGGAGAATTTTATGAAAAAGTTGTTTTTAGTTTTTGTTTTATTGTTTGGAGCGTCGTTAGCGTTTGGAAAAGATGCGCCGATAGACATAAGATTTGTGCGCAAGAATAATAACGTTAATTATATTGAGATAAAGTCTTTATATAATGGTTCTTTAACCGTTGACCTTTCTAAATCGACAGTTAATGATGGAGAATGTATGCTCATAGATTATGAAAAAGTATATGCGGCGCTTGCTTCAACACTTCTTTCTATGTTTACCGGTAACGACGCATTTGACGAAGTTACAAATGAGGGCGTTAGGCAAATACCGGATCAAAGAGTAGTGAGGCTTGATTTTGGTGAGACTGTTGGATTTAACACTGTGGAATGCGCTGTAGAAAATATAAAAATAGTAACAAGCAGGGGCACATTTAAATTTAATCTAAGGTGATCTTGGCAACAGATCGTGTTTATTTTAATTTATAGGAGGAAATTTTATGTTATTGCTTAAGGTTTGTTTTTTTGGGTTTGTAAATTTCGTTGCTTTGGTTTTTATATTTAGTGCTTTGACGGAATGGAAATCTGGCGTTGTTTTATTTGCATCAATAGTTTTTGACTATTTTTTGACTTTTGCACAAATCGGAATCATCGATGCTAAAAAAAGAAAAAAGAAAGAGCAAAGACTTGAATATTTAAAAAGCATATGCCCTGATATTCCGGCTTTTCATTTACAGCGCATAAATTATCAGATATTAGGACAAGTGAGCGCATGCGAAGAAGATTCTTTGGATACCGATATTAACATTAGGGAGCAAGCTGTTAAACTGGGCGCCAATGGCTTAGTAATAGAAAATGAATCAACAAACTCTGGAACCGTTTACGGCGATGCTAAAGTAACTAAAGGATTTTTTGGTGGGGTAAATGTAAAACAAGAAAGAGATACTTATACTAATACCAAAATCACGGCCTATGCTTTAAAAATATATAAATGACGTTATGGCTATATGTTACTGGGTAAAATTTATTAATACTCTGTTTTAAAATATAAAGCCCCAAGTATTGTTCTTGATATTATTTTACAATGTAACAGTCAGTATTTATCCTGTTTATTTTATAGTTGTAGCGAGATTTGAGATAGCCGATTAAAGGCTATCTCAATACGCAAATACTCCTAGTATTTCATGGATATCAATATATTTAACCGTTAAAATACATCCTCTATGTGTTATTTTTTTCCAAAACCTCTTTTATCCTTGCGCTCCGGCTCTCTACGCTATCTTCTTCACTAAACATCCTATGTTCGCTATACTCAAACGGCGGCAGGTCTTTAACGAAATCATAAATTTCCTCAAAGCTTAAAATCTTGCCGTGCAGGTCGTAGCCGACGTTTAGCGCCTTGCCTTTTATATTTGCGATATTTGCGTGGATATGGCCGTAGAGCTGGATCGCGCCGTGGTGGCATGCGTTCCACTCGGCTAGCGGATAGTGAAAGAGCACGAGGCGAAATTTATCCTGTCCGTGCTGCACGGTTATATCTTTGTATTCGCAAATTTCCTCAAACAGCGCGTTGCCGTCTTGCTTTTTTATGCCTAGTAGCTCGTCTTTGCGCTTTTTTATCGCTTCATCGTGATTTCCTAGCACTAGGACGTGCTTTCCGTTTAGCTTGCTAAAGATTGATATGCTGGTCTGCATATCCTTGTGAAAGCTTAGATCGCCTATGTTATAAACCGTGTCGCAGGGATTTACGCGCGAGTTCCAGAGGCGAATGAGCGCCCTATCCATCTCCTCTACGCCAGAAAAAGGCCTAAAGCATGGATGAAATTTCATGATACTACTATGTCCGAAATGCAAATCGGAGGTAAAATAAATCATCGTTTTTCCTAAAATGTATTTAAAATTTACGGCGGCCAAGCAAATAATCCTTGACGCTCAAATTCGTAAAAGATTGCCCAAATTTGCGAATTTGCCTGTTTTTTGGCTTTTGGATTAAATTTAAGACGGTATAAGCCGTGCGGCTTTAAATTTGCTCTAGATTTTGAGACGGGTACGGCTTACGCAACCTTGCTAAATTTACAAGCCTAGCTGCATTTATCCTATTAAAATGCTAAATTTATGCTTAAATTTAGACTTATAGGCTTACTTCAAATTTCGCGCCGCTTTTTATTTCCATGATAACTAGGCGCTTGAAAAACACGGCCCCTACGTCCATCGAAAAGACGTTATTTTCGCGTCTGGTTATCCTATTTTCTTCGCTTGCGACGTGCCCGTGAAATATCCTCTTACCCGTATTATTACTCTCCCAAAAGGGCTCTATACTCCATAGTACGTAGTCCTCGTCCTGCTCCTCTTCGCTTTTGCCGCCGTCAAAGGCTGCGTGGACGAATATGCTTTTTTCAGAGCTTACGACGTGGGGCATATTGCTGATGAAATTTTTGAGCCAAGTAAGAGAAAATCTACTTAAATTTCTCTTACAAATTGATTTCTTCGTCTTGTTTCCGCCGTTTTTGATCCAAATTTGATACTCCATCGGATCGCAACCGAAAAATCCGTCAAACATCATCTTTTCGTGATTTCCAAGCACGTGAAGTAGGTTGTATCCGTCTTTGATTAGCTCGATATATCTTTGATACAGTCCGATCGTATCCTCACCTCGGTCGCAGCTGTCGCCTAGGATTATAACCAAATCGCTTTTTGTTAAATTTATCTTTTCAATCATCAGCTCAAAAAGCCCGAGACTGCCGTGCAGATCGCCGAATACGAAAATCCGCGCATAGTTATCTTCGTTTATATGTTTTATCTTTATCATTTTTGGTTCTTGTGCGTAAATTTGTGGAAAATTTTTGGGTTAAGTTTTTTGTATAAAGGTAGTGGAATTTTATTCATAAAAGATAAAAATTGGCTGAAATTTGTAGTAATTTGTACAAATTTCAGCTGAAAAATTATTTCAAGTATACCCCTTCGCTGTTTCTAACAATTTCTTCCAGCTCTTCTATGCGCTTTGAGTCCTGCGGATGAACGAACTCGTAGCTCTTGACGCGAAATACTTTCGAATCTTCGCCGTCTTCAAGCTTGTATTTTACGAAACAGTAGTAGCTGTGATCCGAAAAATAAGACGTCTCAATGAAACACAAGTATTCTCCTGCTTTTTCATCAAACTCTATTTTTTCCAGCGTTTCATCGCTGTTCTCCCACATCCAGGGGTCGTTTGGCAGATTGAGCTGATAAAATTTTAGCCCGATATAGCCCGCAACTTGAAAATATTCACCACAAAAAATGATACTACAGTTTTTGAAAAAATCTGTATATCTAACCATGAGTTCTCCTTTTTATTGAAGTTATAAGGGCAGTGTATCGAATCACGAGAATGGATGCAAGCAAAAACGGGTCACGCATGAGAAAAATCGTAAATTTATTTATTGATATTGTTAAAAGCCCATAAAATTGGACTTCACGTAATCATATTTTTATTCGACCCATGTTAAAATTCCAATAAATTTCAAGGCTTCCCAATGAAAATTCTCCATGCGACAGATCTGCATTTTAATAAATCGTGGTTCAAATTTATCAAAGATACTGAATCAAATTTCGACGTTATTTGTATAACGGGCGATTTTATCGACGCTTTTGACGAGGGCGGGATAGCTCCGCAGATAGCTTACGTTAGCAAATGGATTACAAATTTTACTAAACCTGTATTTGTTTGCAGCGGAAATCACGACGTAGGGCTGGCCTACGAGCAAGAGTGGTTAAACGATATCCCAAAAGTTTACGCAGACAACGCCGTAAAAGAAATAGACGGAGTAAAATTCGGCTGTGTTCCATATTTGAGGCCTAATTATGAAAAATTTACTCAGTGCGATGTTTTACTTTCGCATGTTCCGCCTGCCTACACGAAGGCTTCCGTGGGTGCTAGCGGCAATGATTACGGTAGCGAAAAACTTTATAATGCTATCGGCAAACAAGTCATAAGCCCAAAAATCCTTCTTTGCGGGCATACCCATAATCCTATAAAAAATATATGCAGGCTAAAGTATACCACGATTTATAATCCCGGTTGCGATAGGAATTTAAAAGAACCGAAGATTATCGTCGTGGAGATATAAAACGCCTCTAACTGAAAAAATGGCTTTAGTGCGAGTTACGAATTGGTTTTTTGATAAGCTACGTCGTTTAAAATTTTTAGAACGATTGAAACATTAAAAATAAAGTAAGCTAGATGTGTATATAATACTTACTAAAAATAAGGATTTAAGGTGAGCAAAAAAGATAAATTGATACGCGAACTTACCCAAAATCCTCTTAACGTTAGGTTTGAGACGCTTAAAATTTTACTAGAAAACGAAGGATATAGCGCCTCAAATAACGGTTCAAGCCATTGGCAGTTTAGAAAGTCGGGCAAAGATACGATAACCATACCGTATAAACGCCCGATCAAGCCGATTTACGTAAAAATAGTTTTAAAAGCGTTAAAGGACGATCAATGAAAAAAGACGTTGAATACTACATGAATTTGCCTTACGAGATCATAGTCAAAAAGCTATCAAAGGACGAAGGCGGCGGATATCTGGCTAGATATAAAGATTATCCTTTGGTTATGGGCGACGGCGAAAATGAGGCTGAAGCGATAGCGGACGTAAAAAAGGCTTTTAGATTCGTCATAGAAACGGACCTAAAAGAGGGCGTAAAAATAATCGAGCCCGGCGACGATACAAAATTTAAACGCATCAATATCACTATGCCCGAATCCATAATCAACGCCATAGATAAAATAACCAACAACCGCTCGGCTTGGCTTAGCGATACCGCCAGGAGAGCATTATCTCTATGAGAGAGCAGGCTAAACAAAAAACCTACTTCGGACTTGAGATATTTTCAAACGGCTACTACTCTGGCGTCAAAGAAAGCGATATTAAAAGGTTGCCGTTTTACGAATTTTGGCTCAAAAAGAGTCTTGGCTCGACGCAAGGCGTGTTTGTCGACGAAAACGGCAAGGAGATAGATGGTGAGAGGCTGGTTTATCTGCACGATTGGGAGAAATTTTGCAAGATATTTATAAATACCGGCAAGTAAACATTTTTAAAAACCGCTATAATACTTCAAATTTAACAAAGGAAATCCCTTGAACATAATAAAAAGCATATTTAGTAAAATTTTTAAAGGCGAGCAAGGCGAGGCGGACGTATTTGAAGCCATAGGCAAAATTTTAAACTCCAAAGGCGATGAGAACTACTATCTCATCCCAAAAGCCACGCTTGATGATGCGGCAGGCTCATCAAAGGAGATTGATCTGCTATTGCTTCATCCTGTATTTGGTATCTACGTCATCGAGGTCAAAAACTGGTCAAATTTAAATCAGATAGATAGCGCAAACGACCCTTACGAGCAGGTTAAAATTTATCAAAGAATGCTGCTTGCTAAAATCCAGTCCGAACTTAAAAAAGTACCGATAAACGTGGAATACCGAGTAATCTTTCCGTCCGTTAGCAAGGATGAGGCCGATAAATTTTATGAAAAAAATCCAAGCTATAAAAACTTTAAAAACCATACATTTTTTAAAGATGATTTAGCTAACAACAACGACATATTTGCCAGGTTTTTCCACTCATCCGTTGCGGATCACATCCCAAACAAAAAAGAGTTTCTAAAAATCTCACAAATGCTAGTCAGTCAAAGCAAGCTAAAACAAAAAATCATCCCGATAATTACGAAAGACGAGATTATTTTTTTTGACCGTAAGCAGCTTAGTATCATGAGCGGCTATACAGGCGGCTTTCGCGTGATAAGGGGCGTGGCCGGCACGGGCAAGACGATGATTTTAGCAAATTTCGTCGCAAATAGGCTAGAGCGAGACGATAGCGAGAAATTTTTAGTGCTTTGTTTTAACAAAAACCTAGCCGAAAACATAAGATCAAGCTTTGGCGATAGGTTTATGAAGCAAAGTATAGCCGTATACTCCATTATCTCGCTTTTAAATCGCATAGGATTTGACGAGGCTAAACTTGGTATCGACGAAAAGACGAGCCTAGATGAAAAATACAAAATCTTTGAAACGGATGAAGCCATAACTGAATTTAGAGCTAAATTTAGCGCTCATCTGGCAAAACATCCGATCGATTATGTCCTTTGCGACGAGACGCAGGATATGCCGGCGGGATTTATGAGGGTTATTTACGAGGAGATAAAAGACTGCGTGTTTTTTATAGACGAGGCGCAGAAATTTTACCCCTATACGATGAATAGCATCGCTGATATCTTTCATCATCCAAAATTTGAGCGCATAGATATGAGAGGGCGGGTAAAAAACCTAAAAAACGTCTACCGAACGCCGTCAAATATCGCTAGGTGCGCATTTGAAATCTTGCAAAACGATAGCGCGATAAATACCTACTATAAAAACAGCTTTTACCTAGATAAAAGCTTTCTGGAAGACATCGAATGCGTACTGCAAGACGGAAGCGTAAACGTAAGGGCTATGGATGACTTTGCGCAGCTTAGAGGCGTTTTAGAGTCCTTGCCCATAAACGAAACTAGCGTAGTTTTAAGCAATAGTAAAAAATCGGTCGAGGCCATAAAAGAATACGCCTTGCCAAAAGATAAAAACATAGACGTGCTTACAATGCAATCTATCAAAGGCCTTGAAGCTCAAAATATCGTTATACACAACTTTTTGCCGTTTCTGCAAACGACGCTAAAAAACGACCGCAAGCTATTTTATAGAAAAATTTATGTTTTATTAACTAGAAGCAAGGAAAATTTATACGTTTCGATTCCGGAAAAACTTGACGAAAATTTACCCGATGAGATTAAAAGCGTAATAGAAACGATAAAAAAATACGCAAGCATAGCAAAAGCTGCCGAAGGGCCAAGTAAAGACGAAAAAACCGCAAGCTCAAAAATAAAACTAGCCTCCATAAAACCCGTGCTAAGAGATATAAAAGACGGAGCCGAGCTAGTGGTGGCCGGAAGCGAACTGTTTGCTATAATAGCAGGGCTATTTGGGTAAGATTTAGCTTTAAATTTGGGCTTACGGCGTTTCTTGCCGCAAGGTTAAATTCAGGCTCGCAGTCTTTGCTCATCTTGGACGTAAATTTATACTCTCAAACTTAAATTTGACGAAGTTCGGCAGGGTGAGGCTAGAGCTTACCTTGCCCAGGTCCGTCGCAGTGTTGATAGGATGCTACGACATAAGTTTAGGGCTTATAGGGAATTTCAAATCAAAAAACGAGAGTTATCAGGATTATCTAAAAAATATTGACGACGATATATTTAAGGACAGAGCGAGAGACTGCATCAATAAAGACGATATAAGCAAGATGAGTTAAGGGCTCTAAAGGCTACTTCGAAATAGCGAATAGACAAATTTACCCCCCCCCCCCCCCGTATAGCAAATTTAGAAAACGAGAAAAATAAAATGAGAAAATTTAAAACATTAAGCAACGTAGCTATTATACCTTTGGGCGAGACGAGAGTTGCGAGTTATTCAAAACGAAAATGCAAAGAGCGTGTAAACAAAAGAGAGGAGATAAAAAGAAGCTACCGATAAATATGCCGTAGTGGAGCTTTTAGGGAAGGATTTTTTATCTATTTTTCTACTTCATTTGATTTGGATAGGTTTGAGAGCAGGCTACCGATACTTCGAAATGAAGGTCAAAATTTAGATAGCGGCGAGCCAAATAAAAGCTTGTTTGCCTAATTTATAAAAGAGATAGCGGAATTTAACTTTAAAAACCGAACGAACGCCTATGAGCTAAAAGACCTCAGCGTTGAGCAAATGGTTATCGTAAGATATCTGCTACAAGAGAAGCTAAAGGATGCTAGAGAGGCTGTGACCGGGAAGGAGTAACAGGTAGTAAAAAATATGCCTCGCCAAGGCTTGCGGCTTGATGCCGACTTTACCCATTGATATTACAAGGCCGGTTTTTAATAAAAACATAAATATGGACTATTGCTTATGTGTGTGAGGCGGGTTTTAAGAGGTGCTTGTCGCAGGGTAAAACATGCGAGGAAGCAGCACTAATGCCAAAAAAACCAAATCGACATAAAAACCGGTATACAAAACGACTTTTCTTATAGTGAGGCGATTTCTTGACGAGAGTTACGATGAAATTTACGAGGAATACGCATACGAGGAGAGTCGGATATAAAAATATGCTATAATGCGGTCAATTTAACTTCAAAGGTCATATAAATGAATGCATTAATACAATTTAGAGTAGATAAAGAACTCAAAAACGAAGCCGATAAACTCTTTAAAGAGCTCGGGCTTGATCTTGGTACGGCGATAAAGCTATTTTTAAAGCAATCGGTAAATAAGCAAGCCATACCCTTTGCCATAACGGCGCAAAAAGACGAAATAGACGCGAAGTATCTAAAAAGCGTGATAGAAAATATAGATAGCGGCAAGGTAAAGATGATAAGAAAAAATCTAAGCGAGCTTGAGAGTTTAGCCGATGCTTAATATCGAGTTTTATCCCGACGCATGGGATAATTACCTAAATTTTACTAGCGACAAGAAGCTTTTTGCGAAGATAAATATACTCATCAAAGACATCGTTAGAGGTAATGAAGCAGAAGGTATAGGCAAGCCCGAAGCGCTAAAAGGCGATCTAAGCGGTTGCTACTCTCGCAGGATAGACGGTAAAAACCGCATCGTTTATAGGACCAAGGGCGATACGGTGCAAATTTTACAAGTCGGAACGCATTACAAAGAGAAGTAATTTTAGCTAAGCCGATGCCAAGAGGATCGCATCGCCGGCTAGATGCCGCACGGAGGCTGTAAGCCCCAACGCTAACGCATCTGAGAGGATAGCTTGAAAAACTCATAAATTTTACCTAAGTTGTCGCCGTTTTAGATAAAAATGCGCCGTTGCTGGCGTTTTTAAGCGGAAGTATAAGTAAATTTTATGGTAAAGTAGTTTGAAAAATTGAAATTTTAAGAGTGATCGTCATAATGGGAATTAACCCATGCGTAACGCTTTAGTATTTTTCTAGCTCGTTTTAGCTCATTGCTTGGCGTCTTTCACGCTTTTTTAAGAAATAGTGAAAGATTATCACGATTTGAACTGCATCATATTAGTATAATTTAAATGCAAAATTTCGCTCTTGCGGTAAAGCCTGTTCAATTCTTTTAATTTAACGCTCGCATCTTTTAGCTCATCTAGCGTCTTAAAGAATTCGCTCTACTTATCCTCTTTGACCGGAGTTAAACCACTTCGTTATCATTAAGGCTCTTTAGTGTAAATTCTTTAAAGTTGCCTAATTTTAGGCTTTTTAGAAGCCTCAGTGCCAAAGAATTACCGCTTTTAAATACTTTTAATCTTGTTTGAATAAATGTATTCTCTAGTATTTATTTTTATAAGTATATACGAAATAAGATAAAATATTCTTATGTTTTACGCATGCTTATGTATATTTTAAAAAGAGATTTTAATCGTATACCCTAAAAGAGATTTGAATTGTGAACTCAAATGCTCCTAAAGCTTGTTCCAAAATTTAGTACAGTTTTTTAACTATAAAATTACTTATAATCTTGATATATCGGTATTTTGCTTGTTGTAGAAATAGATGAGTCTGTGATAGAAAAATAATTGTAAATAAAGGTAAAAAATTATACAATATCATATAGTATAAATCCCCGTATTTAGGGCTTAGAAAGGTGGTAAATGATAGAAAAATTTTATAGTACGGCGGAGTGTCCCTCTCTGTCCGCCACTACTTCAAGAAGCGTACAGAAAACCCAGTAAGTTACGGCAATAAAAAGAAACTACCAGCAGTGTTTTTTGCTGATATTTTCTCTGACTATCCAATAAAAACAGTCAAATTTTACACATCCAAGTCAGCCAAAATGATATACAATACCCAAATTATTAGCACGGATCAGTAATCCAAGTTAAAGATAAACCGTATTTTGTAAGCGATAGCGACAATCTAGCATTAAAATAATGTCTAATGGCGGTAAATTTTATCTACGAGTTTCGTAGTAAAGTAGTGAATAAGCCCAAAGGAATTATTATAGCAAATAGGCGAAATAAGCCTAGTCAAAGCTGCGACGAGGCGCGACGAGCTAAAGCGATACTTTGATTTTCGGACGACAGATCTTGTGATATGTATAAAGTATCGCAAGCTGTTTAAGTCCGTAAAATCAAGCTAATTTTAAACTTGCAGATACTTTTTATTCTATGCTATTTTGGGCGGTTTTGCGCGTAAATTTGGATTTTAAAAATATTAAAAAATAAAATTTGCACTAAAAGTGAAATCAAAATAAGCTAATTTTTTTTATCCAAATTTAGCTTTGCAAGGGTATTGCAAGTTAAATTTCTAAAATCGGACCGCATTTCAAATAAATAGGTTGATATTAAAAAGCGAAAACCGTTATTTTGCTACTTTTTTTTTGTCGATATGAAAATTTAACGAGCGGCTTAGTCTCTCGCATCTATAAACTTGTGTTTGTGCGATAAAAATTACCGTAAAAGTTAAGCCGCCTGTTTTTTTATTTATTTTTTTGTACTGCGCAAAAGACTCATCTTCATCTCGTAGTACCCCACGCTCATATCGACGTAGTGTTTGTGCGGGTTTTCAAAGCGCTGCTCTTCCTGCCAAATTTCATTTTCGAGCTGCTTTTTTACGTAGTCTCTGATTTGCGATAAATTTACCGGCTCGGCTGCGCGCTTGCCGTCTTTTACGACTAGATTTTGTAGCTGCCGCGCCGTGCAACCCTCAAAATACAGCTCCTTCCACGGCCTATCGGGATCTATGTAGCGGTAGGGTTTTGAGAGGTCGGGCGTTTCGTCCGCGTTCGTGATCAAATCGGCGACGGCTTGACCGCCTTTATATATGCGCCAGACCTTTTTTAGACCCGGGTTAGTCATCTTTTCTACGGCCTCCGAGACCTTTATACGCGGGCTAAAAATGCCTTCTTTTTCGACTGCGACTAGTTTATAGACTCCGCCGAAAACCGGATCGCTTTTTGACGTTATCAGTCGTTCGCCCACGCCAAAGCCGTCTATGCGTCCGCCTTGGGTTAAAATCGAGGCGATGGTGTATTCATCCAGGCTGTTTGAGACGATGATTTTGCAGTCTTGTAGCCCCGCCGCATCTAGCATCGCGCGGGTTTTTTTAGATAGATACGCTAGGTCGCCCGAGTCTAGCCTAACGGCTTTTAGACGCTTACCCATGGGTTCAAGCACTTCTTTTGCCGTTTTTATCGCATTTGGCACGCCGCTATGCAGCACGTCGTAGGTATCTACGAGCAGCGAAGCGGAGCCCGGATAGAGCAGGGCGTAGCGCTTAAAGGCTTCAAATTCGTCGCCAAAATACATCACCCAGCTGTGCGCCATCGTGCCGGTCGTCGGTATACTAAAAGCCTTAGCCGCCAAAACCGTCGCCGTGCCGTCCACGCCGCCGATATAGGCCGCTCTAGCGCCGTATACGGCCGCGTCGAAGTTATGCGCGCGTCTGGCGCCGAAGTCAAACACGCTCCTGCCGTCTGCGGCTTTTACGATGCGCCTAGCTTTGGTCGCGATGAGGCTTTGGTGGTTTATCTGCGATAGGATCGCGGTTTCTATGAGCTGCGCGTCGATAGGCGAGGCCACGACGGTTATAAACGGCTCTTGCGGATAGATGATCGTGCCTTCGGCAAATGCGTATATATCGCCTCTAAAGCGAAATTTACGCAGGTAATCCAAAAAATCCTCGCTAAATAAATTTAACGAGCGCAGATAAGCTACGTCGCTATCCTCAAAGCGAAAATTTTCTACGTACTCAATGATTTGCTCAAGTCCCGCAAATATCGCAAAACCGCCGCCGCTAGGCACTTTGCGGTAAAAAACGTCAAACGCCACTCGCGGCTGGTCCCCGCTTTTAAAATACCCCTCCGCCATCGTAAGTTCGTAAAAATCCATCACCATGCTGACGTTTCTTGCGTCAAACTGCGTCATTTTTGCCCTTTCTCGTTAAAATTTGATAATGATATAACCCCGCGGCTTGCGAGACGCTGAAATTTAGCGGAACGGTTTTTAACAAATATATTATTTAATCTCATAATATTATCACTTTTTATCGGTTTTTAAGCTCTATTAGCATATAGTTTTAAAGTTTTTATTTAAAAAAAATTTTTATATTATTTTTATATTTTAAATTACTTTTTTGAGTTTTAAGAATATGAAATCTGTAAATTTAGGAGGATTTTATGAAGCAAGCCTTGCTTTTAAGCAGCTCAAGCTACAAGGATACGGGCTATCTTAAGCACTGTAAAAACTGGATATACGACTTTTTAAAAGAGTGCGAGGTTTGGGACGAGCAGGTGCTTTTCATCCCGTATGCAGGAGTTCGCCGCACAAACGACGAGTACGAGCAAAAGGTCATCGACTGCCTGGAATACAAAAATATCGCGTCCATCCATAAATTTAGCGATCCAAAACGCGCCGTAGCCGAGGCCAAAGCCATCTGCATCGGCGGCGGAAATACCTTTGCACTGCTTTACTATCTTTATAAATTTGATTTAGTCGAAGCTATCAGGCAAAGAGTGGAGGCCGGAGTGCCGTATTTTGGCTGGAGTGCGGGCGCAAACGTCGCGGGAAGCACGATGATGACGACAAACGACATGCCTATCATCATGCCAAAGAGCTTTGACGCGTTAAATATCTTCCCGCATCAGATAAATCCGCATTTTATCAGCGGCAAGATCGCCGGACATAACGGCGAAAGCAGGGAGGAGAGGCTGGAGGAGTTTTTGATAGTAAATCAAAAAAGCCTGATCTACGCGCTGCCTGAAGGCACGGCTCTAAGGATAAAAGGCGAAAATGCGACCGTGATGGGTATGGATGAAAGCTGCGTTTTAAAAATGGCGTATCAAAAAGAAACCGAGCTCATAAAGGTCGGAGATAGCTTTAAATTTTAGCCGTTTTCGATTCGCGGCTCAAATTTCAAATTTGAAACGGTTTTAGAAAAGCTTTCAAATTTGGATTGGGTACCGATCGGCGACAAAAATAAAAAGATTAAATTTGACTCGAAACTAGCGCGCAAAATCCAAACGGCGTAAATTTGAGTCAAATTTGAAACAGGTATAAAACACAAAACGAAAGGGGACAAAATGGCTACTGCTAAGCTAATCTGTGCGGTCATAGGCTTGATCGCCGTCGTGTTTTTATTGGTCAAAAAAAGAGAGACCAAAACCGTGCTCATCGGCGTGGGACTCGTACTCTGCGTCATCTGCCTAAATCCGCTCGGAGCGCTTGAGAGCTTTACGAAGTCGATGACTTCGGCGGGGCTTATCAAGGCGATTTGCGCTAGCATGGGCTTTGCTTACGTTATGAAGGTTACTAAGTGCGACCAGCACCTAGTTTTGCTACTTACGAAGCCGATGAAAAATATCGGATTTTTGCTGATTCCGACTACATTCGTGCTGACTTATTTCATCAATATCGCGATACCGTCGGCTGCGGGCTGCTCGGCTGCGGTGGGAGCTACGATGATACCGCTTTTGATGGCCTCTGGCGTACGTCCTGCGATGGCGGGAGCGGCGGTGTTTGCCGGTACGTTTGGCGGCGTGCTAAGCCCGGGCTCTGCGCACAACATCTTCGTAACCGACATGGTTAAAAAGACAAACGAAGCCTACACCGTCCAAGACGTCATCGGCGTGCAGTTTCCAAACGCCGTAGCCGCCGGTATCGTCGTTTTGATCGTGATTAGCTTGACGGCGATTATCTTTAAAGATTATCAAAAAGGGCAGGATTTTTCGCCTAAATCTACAAGCAACGCCGGCGAAGCGACGCAGACGAAGGTAAATTTGCTATTTGCTCTAGCGCCTCTCATCCCGCTAGTTATCCTAGTCGTCGGCGGCACCGGCTTAAATAAAATCTCATGGCTAGCATGGACGAAGATGGGCGTGGCCGAGGCTATGATCCTTGGCGCTATCATCGCGGTTTTCATCACGTGGACGAGCCCGGAAAAGATCACCAAGGAGTTTTTTAACGGTATGGGTAGCGCCTACGCTGAGGTCATGGGTATCATCATCGCCGCCGGCGTTTTCGTCGCGGGTCTAAAGGCGTGCGGCGCGATCGATGCGGTCACCGAGTGGCTAAAGCACTCTCAGGAGTTCGTGCGCTACGGCGGTACTTTCGTGCCGTATCTCATGGGTACGGTCACCGGCTCTGGCGATGCCGCTACGATGGCGTTTAACCAAGCTATCACCGTTCATGCCGCAGATCTTGGCTTCGCGCAGGATAAGCTAGGTATGGCTGCTGCGATCTCTGGCGCGCTAGGCCGCTCGTCGTCTCCTATCGCGGGTGCAGCGATCGTGTGCGCGGGTCTAGCTATGGTTAGCCCGGTCGAGATAGCTAAGCGAACGGCTCCTGCGATGGCGATAGCCGTGTGTGTTATAGCGTTTTTTATGCTCTAAATTTAGAGTTAAATTTGATAAAGTCGGCGCCTTGCCGACTTTTTTACGTGAAAGGCGTTTGTCACCCTTTTTTAAATCTCTAAATTTTAGAAAATTAGTTAAATTTAATCCTTGCACACCTCGTTTCTCTCAAACAAGCGCTTTTTCTATCAAATTTACCGAGTCAAATTTGCCGCGCAAAGGCGGCCGTGCTATCTTTGGATAAATTTTTTATATCGGTCGCAGGCTAGCTCGGGCTCCATTTCGCACGCTTTTTTGAGGTATTTTTCGGCCGTATTTGCGTCCTCTTTGACGCCTCGTCCTTGCGCGTATAGGTTGCCTAGGTTGTAGCATCCGCCGCCATTACCCATGTCGCAGGCTTTGGCGTAAAATTCGCTAGCTTTTGCGTAGTCTTGCTTCATGCCGCGTCCGTTTGCGTAGGCAAAGCCCAAATTTGAGCAGCCCGCCTCATCGCCCATATCGCACGCCTTTGCGTAAAGCTCGGCGGCTTTTTTGCCGTCCTGCGCTACACCGCTTCCGTTGTCGTATAAAAAGCCCAAATTTGAGCAGCCTGCGCCGCTACCTAGCTTGCACGCCTTTGAGTAGAGTTCGGCCGCCTTTTGATAGTCTTGCACGGCTCCATCTCGCCCGTTATCGTATAAAACTCCAAGCTCGTAGCAGCTTGCGCCGTTTCCGCCGTCGCACTGCTTTTGCAACGCGTTTATGTCGGCGCCGACAGCCAAAACCGAAGCCGCGATTAGCGGTAAAAATATCTTTTTCATCAAATTTGCTCCTATTTAAATTTGCTTTCGCATTTTACGCAAAGCGAGCTTAAATTCGGGCGAGCGGGTTAAATTTTACGTAAATTTGGGCTAGCGCCGTAAAGGGGCGTGTCTCGGAGCGTAAGATAAGAGGCGGTTGAAATTTGACCCTGATCGGATTTACGGTGCTCGGGCGGGCAAAACGCTGCCGTAAGCCCGAGTGAGTCGAGCTAAATTTGTCTCGGCTACGGATCGCAAATTTAAAAAAGTAGCCTAAAAATTTGAGTGCAAAGCACGCTTACCAAAAAGCGCATAAATTTAAAAACCGGCATTTTCAAAGAACGCGTAAATTTCAGTTTGACTTTTACAATTTGAGAGCGAATTCGCCCTCAAATTTGACCCGGTTTATTTCTCTGCTATGATTTTTACGATCTCGCAGACGACGTTGCTGGCCGCGCGTAGCGATTTTACCGGCAGGTATTCGTAGATGGAGTGAAAGTTGTGCGCGCCGGTAAAGAGATTTGGGCACGGTATGCCTTTTTCCGAGATGACGGCGCCGTCGTAGCCGCCTCGCATCGGTATGACTTTTGGCTCTATGTTTAGCCGAGCGTAGGCTTGTTTTGCCGCGACGACGGGCAGGCTGTTTTCGCCGTCCGCTAGGTAGTTAAATACGTTTTTGTAGCGGTCTTTTAGACTGATTTGAATTCTGTGCGCGCCGTAAATTTTAGTAAACGAGTCGGAAAGATCTTGTAAAAACGCCATGCGCTGCGCGTATTTTGCCTCGTTAAATTCGCGAACGTCGAGCTTTAGCACGGTCTTTGCGCTGTTGCCAGATAGCTCCTTGACCCAGTAGTATCCCTCGACGCCGTCCGTGTACTCGGGTGCTTCGCCGCCCGGTAGCATCGAGATAAATTTATGCGCGAGCAACAATGAATTTACCAGCTTGCCCTTGGCATTCATCGGGTGCGCGGACTGCCCGGTAAAAGTCACGACCGCGTCGCCTGCGTTCCAGTTTTGGTAAATCAGCTCGCCGATACCGCAGCAGTCCAGGCAGTAAGCAAAATCGGCCTTTATCTCCGAGATATCAAGCGCCTTGGCTCCGCGCAGGCCTTGCTCCTCGTCGGGTAAAAAGCCAAACGTCACGTCGCCGTGCTCTATTTGCGGGTTTTGTATGAAAAACTGCGCGGCGTTTACGATGGCGGCGATCGCGGCCTTGTCATCCGCACCTAGCAGGCTGGTGCCGTCCGTTACGATGAGGTCGTCTCCGACGTAGTTAGCAAGCTCTGGAAATTCGCTTTGCTTTAGCGTTATGCCCAGCTCTTTGTTTAGCGTGACATCGCCGCCCTCGTAGCGCACGATTTGCGCTTTCGTGTCGTTTTTTTGCTCCGCGCTCGTATCAAGGTGCGCAAAAAACGCCACAGACGGCAGCCTTTTAGAGGAGTTTGACGGCAAAACGGCCGTGGTTATGGCGTTTTCTCGTCTTTTTATATTTTGCAGGCCAAGCTCTTTTAGCTCGCTTTCTATCAGCTTTGCTAGATCGTGCTCGGTAGGGTTTGAAGGCATCACGCCCGCCGCGCCCGCTTCGCGGTTTGTCGTTGTGTTGATCTTCGTATAGCGTAAAAATCTCTCGACTATGTCCATGTTTGCTCCTAAATTTGAGATAAAATTTATGAAATTATACTATCTTTTAATTAAGCTTAAAATAAAATTTTAATATTTTTTGGCAAGTTTAAAATTTAATCGGTATAATTCGCAAACTAAATTTAAAGGAGCAAAAATGCGAAATTTACGCTACGTAGGCGACTTTTCGGACTTTCATCAGGTGTTTTCGGCGACGCTGGGCAAGATGGCTGCGGTGCAAGGTAGATTTGCGGATATCGTCGGCAACCTCGGCTGGAACGTGGATTTTGATCGCTGCGAGATAGCTTTCGGCGATCAAATTTACAAGATACAGTTTATCGGCAGCGAGTCAAACGTGAGCGACACGTGGCTGTGGGGGCACGCGAACGTAAATAACTTTGGCGAGGAGGCGACGCGATTTTCGGCGGAGGTGTTGCGCGCTGGGGCGGAGTGGGACTTGCAGGCTTTTAGCGAGCCTAGCTTTGAGCTTGATGAAACCTTTAACGGCCATACGCTTTGCATCGCCGCATGCGGAGCTGTGGGCGAAAATTTATGCTACTACGGCTGCAGGCACGATAAGGGCTGCGCGTTTGTAGCGATCACCGATGCGCCGGCCTCTCTTTTTGAGCCTCTTGGCGCGCACGAGTTTGTTAAAATCGCAAGCGGCTGCATACAAAATCACGACGTCGATCACAAAATTTTTATCAAAAGCTTTTTGGAATTTAACGGAGTCAAATTTGATGAAAACGTCGAAAAGGGCGGATTTTTTAAAAAAGGCAAAGACGAAATCGTAGCTAAATTCGAAAAAGAGCTTTTTATTAAATTTGACGATAAGGGCAGGATTTCGGAGTTTAAATACGAATTTTAATTTGGGTAGTTTGAGCGAGGCGATGAGCTAAAAGCCCACCGCCTTAAATTTACGAATGGAAGTGAAACTCGTCCGGATGATCGAGGGCGTAGCGGAATTTCTCCATATCTACTTTTTTATCCCAGATTGAGATGATTAGGCAGCCTACGGCGTTACCGCAGAGGTTTCCGACCGCGCGCATCTCGGACATAAATTTATCCACGCCAAGCAGCACTGCAACCGTAACGACAGGAATACCTGCGCTAGGAAGCGCGGCAAGCGTACCGGCAAGTATGATAAATCCAGAGCCCGTGACGCCGACGGCGCCCTTGCTCGTTACCATCAAGATGACGAGAATTTGTATCAAATGCTCGATTGTTAGCGGGATATCGAAGGCTTGAGCGAGGAAAATAACGCTAAGCGATAGGTAGATGTTCGTGCAGTCGAGGTTAAACGAATATCCAGTCGGTATGATGAGTCCGACCGCGCCCCTGTGGATGCCAGCTGCTTCGAGCTTTTGCATGAGCGGAGCTAGCGCGGTCTCCGAGGAGCTCGTCGCAAACACGATCAGGACTTCTTTTGCGATGAAGCGCATAAATTTAAAGATATTAACCTTTGCAAAATAGCAAATTATACCCAGAACGACGAATATAAAAAATAAGCTTGCAATCGCCATAACGAAAAGTAGCTCAAGCATACCTAAAAGTGAGTTAATGCCGAATTTGCCGATCAAAAACGCCATCGCTGAAAATGCCGCAACCGGGCTAAATAGCATCAAAATCGTAAGCAGTTTTAGCACCCAGTGCTGAACGATTTCAAGCGGTTTTAGGATCTTCTTTTTGTAGTCGTGCTTTAAAAACGAGATCGCAACAGCCGTAACGATCGCCAAAAATAGCACCTGAAGCGTGTTTGATTTGATAAACGGATCAAGTAGATGCACGTAAGGGAAGATACCGTCAACCGGTACAGCGCCGCGTAAAATATGAAGCGTATGCGCTAAAATTCCGCTATTTGCGTCTATATTTGAGGCTTGGCTCGTAAATTTTTCTACGCTAGAGGCGTCAAGTTGCGTGTAGTCAAGGTGCATATCGTGACCCGGCCTTAGCGTCTCGCCAAAGATTATACCCACGGCAAGCGCTATGGTGCTAACGACCTCAAAGTAGATAAAACCCTTAAGTCCGATAGAGCCCAGTTCCTTCATACTCTCAAGTCCAATGATGCCTGAGACGATCGTGAGGAAGATAATTGGTCCTATGAGCGCTTTTAAAGCTTTGATAAAGTAGTCGATGCCCGGCTTGCTCGCGATGCCTAGGTCGGGGAAAATCATACCGACCGCGATACCGGCGATGATGCCGAAAACGACCCAAAACGCGAGGTTGGTAAACATTCTAATAAGAAAAGGTTTTTGCGGTTTTGCCGCGTTTGAAACGCTTGGGTTCAAGAGGTGTCCTTTAAAAATTATTAAAAAGCTATTTTAACAAATAAATTTATATAAAAAGATAAAATCGCGGCGATTTTGGTCAAATTTTACCCGCCGCCGCAAATTTCATCAAATTTTACAAACTCTCTAAAATTTCGATCGAGTTTATCTTATCGCCTTGCCTGACGCTATCTAGAGTCTTTAGGCTCGGCTCGTCCACGATCTGTCCAAACACCGTATGTACGCCGTCAAGGTGCGGCTGCGCGCTGTGGCAGACGAAAAACTGACTGCCGCCCGTATCGCGTCCGGCGTGCGCCATAGATAGCGCTCCGCGTTTATGCTTGTGTTTTTGGCCTACGCACTCGCATTTGATGCGCCAGCCCGGTCCACCGATTCCCGTGCCGTGCGGGCAGCCGCCCTGGATCACGAAATTTGGGATCACGCGGTGGAAATTTAGCCCATCGTAAAAGCCGCTTTTGGCTAGGTGCGCGAAATTCGTCACCGCTTGCGGCGCTTCGTCGCCGTAGAGCTCGAGCTTCATATCGCCTTTTTCGGTGTGGATCACGGCAAATTTGAGCTTAGCAAGCTCGGCCGCGTCGATGTCGTAGATTTTTAGTTCGTCGTTTCTCATTTTGTTCCTTAAATTTATTCGATATTTGTATAAACCGCTTGTACGTCGTCGTCGTCCTCGAGCTTATCGAGTAGCTTTTCTAGTTCGTTCATTTGCTCTTCGTCTAGGCTTACCGGCGAGTTTGCGATGTACTGCAGGCTTGCTTTTTTAGCCTCTAGTCCTAGCTTTTCGATGCCTTCGCTTATCGTGCCAAAGCTTGCGTAATCGCCGTAGATATAGAGCACGCCGTCTTCTTCCTCGATCTCGGTTAGACCAAAGTCGATGAGCTCTAGCTCGATCTCGTCAAGCTCTTTTGCTGGCATATCAAGCTCGAAAACGCTCTTTCTCGTAAACATGAAATTTAAGCTTCCGCTAGGCAGGATTTCGCCGCCGTTTTTACTAAATATCGCCTTGACGTTAGCGACCGTGCGAGTCGGGTTATCAGTAGCACACTCGACGATGATCTGCACGCCGTGCGCACCCTTGCCGTCGTAAAAGATAGTCTTGATATCCGCGCTATCCTTGCCGCTGGCGCGTTTTATCGCCGCATCGATGTTGTCTTTTGGCATATTTTGCGCCTTGGCTGCAGCTATCGCGGCGCGAAGTTTCGGGTTCATATCAGGCTCGGTGCCGCCCTCTTTAGCTGCCACGGTTATGGCTTTTGCGAGTTTTGGAAAAACCTTGCTCATCTTGTCCCAGCGCGCTTCCTTCGCGGCGCGCCTATATTCAAACGCTCGTCCCATTTCGTTCCTTTAAAAATTTTTGCCCAATTATATCTAAAAAAATTTTGCATTTTTTTAAAAATACGAGGTTTTGAGCGTATTAGCAAAAAATTTAGCTTTAAGTCCTATAATCCGCGTATGATTTTAAATGCCCGAAAAGACGACGCCGCGCGCTGCATAGAGCTGTTAAATTTAGCCATGGAGGACATCGCATTTACGCTTAGCGGCGTGAGCGACCCCGTTAAGAGCGATGAAATTTTGCATAAATTTTTTAGAAGCGAGATAAACCGCCTAAGCTACAACAACGTTTTTGTTTTCAAATTTGACGGCGAGATCGCGGGGGCGATTTGCGCTTACGACGGAGGCGAGATCGATGCGCTAGATGGGCCTATTAGGACGCATTTGCAAACGCTCGGTTTAAGCGAATTTCCGCAGACCGAGTGCTTCGCGGACGAGCTATATATCGATAGTCTCGCCGTGGACGAGAGATTTCGCGGACGAGGTATAGCAAAAGAGCTGATCAAATTTATCTTTACCCTCGCGCCAAAACGAAATATCAAAAAAGTAGCTCTCATCGTCGATGAAAAAAAGCCTAAAACCATGGCTTTTTACGAGCGTTTGGGCTTTGAGACCGACTGCGAAATGATCATAAATTCTCACAAATACTACCACATGATAAAGGAGATAAAATGACTAAATTTAAGGTTGCTAACATCCACTGCGAAAACTGCGCAAACACCATAAAAAACGCTCTTGGTGATGAATACGGCG
The DNA here is from genome assembly GCF_900573985.1 of Campylobacter showae. Lineage (NCBI taxonomy): Bacteria > Pseudomonadati > Campylobacterota > Epsilonproteobacteria > Campylobacterales > Campylobacteraceae > Campylobacter > Campylobacter showae. Next base: position 1,025,349 of record NZ_UWOK01000001.1, read on the forward strand.
AGATAAAGGTCGATCTAAGCGTAGAACCAAGGGTCGTGAGCGTAAATTTAGACGGCAAGGACGAGGCGAAATTTAAAGAGGAGCTGGATGATTTGGGATTTAGCGTCATAGGGAAAATTTGATGCAAAATATCAAACTAAACATCGCGGGCATGACCTGCGTAAACTGCTCAAACGCCATCGAGCGCGTAACTAAAAAGATCTCGGGCGTGATAGATGCGAAGGTCAGCTTTGCAAACGGCTCGGGTGAATTTATCATAGAAAGCGCCGAAGTGCAAGCCGCGATAGAGGAAAAAATAAAAAAACTAGGCTACGGCGTGGCCAAAGATTTGGCGGAATTTGAAGCCAAACGCGAGAAACATATTTTAAATTTACGCCGAAATTTCCTAGCCGCTGCAGCTTTTAGCGCGGTGATCATGGCGATTGAGATGAGCGAGCAGCCAAGTGTGGCAAAATCAGCTATCATGCTGGCACTTGCCTTTATTACGATAGCTACGTGCGGGCGGGATTTTTTCATCCATGCTTACGGCGCGCTGAAAAACAAAAACTTCGACATGAACGTACTCGTCGCGCTGGGAACAAGCACGGCGCTTGCGTACTCGATGGGAGTTTTTATCGCGGGCGAGCGCCTACCTGAAAACATGCGCCACCTCTACGTCTCGGGCGCGGCTATGATAACGGCTTTCGTGCTGCTGGGTAAATTTTTAGAAGAGCGCTCAAAAGCTCGGGCAGGCGATTATATAAAATCTCTCATGAATATGTCGCCAAAGACCGCTCTCGTACTACAAAAAGACGGCAGCGCGCTGGAAGTGGATGCCGTGAGCCTAAAAATAGGCGACATCGCGGTCGTAAAGAGTGGCTACGCGGTGCCTTGCGACGGAGTCGTGATAAACGGCGGCGCAGAGATCGATACCTCGATGCTAACGGGCGAGAGCCTGCCCGTCTACAAGAAACAAGGCGACGAGGTTAATGCCGGAACTATAAATTTAAACGGCTACATCAACGTAAAGGTTACAAAGCTCGCTAGCCAGACGCTTTTGTCGCAAATTTTAGAACTCTTAAGCGACGCGTCGAGCAAAAAGATGCCTATTAGCCGCTTTGCCGACCGCGTGGCAAATATCTTCGTGCCTAGCGTGATCGCTATCGCCGTCGTTACGTTTTTTGCGTGGTTTGCGCTTACGGGAAATGCGCTGCAAGGCGTGCTAAGCGCGGTTTGCGTGCTGATTATCTCGTGTCCTTGCGCGCTGGGGTTAGCTACCCCGATAGCTATCGTCTCCTCGCTATCTCTAGGCGCTAAAAACGGAATCCTCATCAAAAATCCCGAAGTTTTAGAGGTTCTTGGCGGCGTGAAATACGCGGTATTTGATAAAACTGGCACGCTAACTAAGGGCGAAATTTCGGTAAATTTTACCGATATAAACGATGAAAATTTAGCCAAAATCGCCGCGCTAGAGGCCAAAAGCTCGCACCCGATATCAACTGCTATCGTTAGATACGCAAACGAGCTAGGGCTTAAAATTTTAGGCGACGAAAAGGGCTTTGAAAATATCGCGGGACGCGGCGTAAAGAGCGACGATGATAGCGTGATAGCAGGCAACGAGGCATTTTTGAGCGAGCTTGGCGTGGAGATAAGCGCGCAGGCCAAAGAGCAAATTGCCAAAGCACAAAACGAAGGAAACGGCGTAATACTCGCAGCCGTGGATAAAATTTACGTTGGATTTATAGCGCTTAGCGACAGGGTAAAGGACGACGCCGTGCAGGCTATGCAAAGCCTAAAAAGCGCCGGCGTAACGCCGGTGATGCTAACCGGGGATAACGCCTTCACCGCTAAAAACGTAGCGTGCAAGCTAGGCGTAGAAAAGGTCTTTGCCGGTATGTTGCCTAATGAAAAATTTGAAACCATAAAACGCCTGCAAGAAGAGGGTGCGGTGCTGTTTGTCGGCGACGGTATCAACGACGCCGCACCGCTAAAACAAGCAAATGCCGGCATCGCGATGAGTAGCGGCGCGGACATCGCAAAAGAGGCCGGCGACATAGTGCTAGTAAAAAATGACCTAAAAAGCGCGGTTTCTACGATAAATTTAGCCAGAGAAACAATGAAAACGATAAGGCAAAATTTGTTTTGGGCGTTTGTTTATAACGCCGTTTGCATCCCCGTCGCGGCCGGAGTTTTAGCGCCGTTAGGACTCATGCTAACGCCTGTTTACGGGGCTGCGGCGATGTGCTTTAGCTCGGTCACGGTCGTGTTAAATTCGATCAGATTACGATTTAAACAAATCTAAAATTTAGCCTAAATTTTGTAAAATCCCGCAAAAAATACAAAGGAAAATGATGAATTTGGGTAAATTTTATGCCGTGATCGCAAGAATATTTGCGTTAAATTTCGCTTTGCCGCCGAGCACGAAGCTTTTTAGCGAGCTAAATAAAAATCCGAAATGGATAATAACAAACGACAGCGAAGCAAACGCCAAGGGGCGCGAGCTATACGAGGAGTCGGTAAAAGGCGAGAGTATAGAAGAGATCGCGAAAGACTTCGCAAATTTGAAAAAATATTTTAACGCGGAGTTTTTTTTCGAGGGCGATAAGGCGCGCCTGGAGGGCTTTTATAAAAAATGTAAATTTAGCCCGAATTTAAATGTCAGCGCGCTTGATAGCGCAACAAACGAGCTTTCGTTTTTCTCCTCCGTCGTCGAGCTAAAACAAGACGAGCTAACGAAGGAAATTCTGGGCGTTTTACTAAGCTCGTATCTGCTACCCTACGCTAAAAAGCTAGCCCCGGTCCTGCAAAACGAAGCAAAAAGTAAATTTTATCGCGCGATGGGGTATCTTTTCGAGGATTTTGCGAACGGCATAGAAAATACGCTAAAAGTCAAAGTCGTACCTAGATGAGTTGGTGGAACGACTTTTATATAAATTTCGATCCGGTCGCGTTTGAGCTGTTTGGCATCAAGGTGCACTGGTACGGGATAATGTACGTCCTGGCGCTGCTCGTGGCGCTCGGGGTGGCTAAATTTATCGTCAAGCGCGATAATATGCAAATTTCAAATTCGATGCTTGATAATTATTTCTTTTGGGTGGAAATCGGCGTGATACTGGGCGCGAGGCTGGGCTACATCGTCATTTATGATCCAAATACCGCTTATTATCTCACTCATCCTTGGCAGATTTTTAACCCCTTTCACAACGGTGAATTTGTCGGCATTCGCGGTATGAGCTATCACGGCGCGGTGGTCGGGTTTTTGATAGCGACATGGGCTTTTTGCCGTAAATTTAAGCAAAATTTGTGGCAGCTTTTAGACCTCGTCGCGCTTAGCATCCCGCTTGGATATTTTTTCGGTCGCATCGGAAATTTTTTAAATCAAGAGCTTTTCGGTCGTATCACGGACGTCTCATGGGCGATCAACGTCGCAGGACAGATGCGCCATCCATCGCAAATTTACGAAGCCGTTTTGGAGGGGCTTGCAGTTTTTGCTATCCTTTTTGTTTATAGAAAATTTAAAAAATTTGACGGCGAACTTATCGCTCTTTATGCCATACTTTATACCTTTGCTAGGTTTGTATGCGAGTTCTTTAGAGAGCCTGATTTTGGGATCGGCTTTGTATTTTTAAATTTTTCTATGGGGCAAATACTATCTTTATTGATGTTTGCATGCGGTATTTTCCTTTATCTTATCTTAAATAAAAAATATACAAAGTTTTAAAAGGTTTTTAAAGTAATTTACGATACTATTACGCCGTTTTTATAGTGTCATAATTTAATTTTCTTTTAAGTTATGATAACTTATCTCAATTTTATAGGAGGGCTCATGAGTGGGCTAATCGAGGGCTTCTTGGGTAGGCAAGCGGATACGAAAAAAAGTCGTACTCCTGCCGTTTGGGACAGATGGCAAAGTATAACGGGACTGATTTTGGCCTGTTTTATTTTGTGCCACATGGTATTTACCTCTACCATTTTATTCGGCAAAGGCGCATTTAACGCCGTTGTAGGTTTTGCGGAGGCTAAATTTTTATTCGGCGAGGCTACGTGGTGGATCACTAACGTTATCGCTGCGGTAATATTCGTCGTTTTTATCGCTCACGCATTTTTAGCGATGAGAAAATTCCCTGCAAACTATAGACAATACATCATGTTTAGAGGTCACAAAGACCGCATGAAGCACCTTGACACTACGCTTTGGTGGTTTCAGTTTTTGACCGGTTTTGCTCTATTTTTCGCAGCTAGCGCGCACCTAGTCGATATAATCTTCGGCGGACACATCACTGCCGATAAATCAGCGGCTGCATTTCATCAACTAGAAATTTTTTACTTCGCTTTACTTGTATTTATGGTCGTTCACGCTAGCGTGGGAATGTACCGCCTATACGTAAAATGGATAAGCATCGACGGAGTAAACAAACAAGAGATGTTCGCAAAAAGAAATAAAGCCAAAACAGCGATATTTGCGGTTTTTGGAGTGCTCGCGGTCATCGCGCTGATCGCCGATTTCGTGTGGATCAGTCTTTAGGAAAAGGAGCTTTAAAAAATGAACGTAAAATATTATGATGCATTGGTTATCGGAGGCGGTCTAGCGGGGCTTCGCGCTGCCGTTGCCGCTGGAGAAAAGGGGCTAAGTACGGTAGTTTTAAGCCTAATTCCCGTTAAGCGCTCGCACTCTGCGGCTGCACAAGGCGGCATGCAAGCCTCTTTGGGAAATTCAAAAATGAGCGAAGGCGACAACGAGGACGTACACTTTGCCGACACGGTAAAAGGTAGCGACTGGGGCTGCGACCAGCAAGTTGCACGTATGTTTTGTCAAACCGCGCCTAAGGCGATCCGCGAGCTAGCGGCTTGGGGCGTGCCTTGGACTCGTATCACAAAAGGCGAGAGAAGCGCTATCATCAACGCTCAAAAAACGACTATCGTAGAAAAAGAAGAAGTCCATGGACTAATCCACAGTCGCGACTTTGGCGGAACTAAAAAATGGAGAACCTGCTTTACGGCGGATGCTACGGGTCACACGATGCTTTTTGCCGTAGCAAACGAAGCGCTAAAACATAACGTCGAAATCCACGATAGAAAAGAAGCTATCGCGCTAATCCACGCAAACAACCGCTGTTATGGCGCGATCGTTCGCGATCTGGTAAATGGCGAGATCACGGCATACGTCGCAAAAGGCACATTGATCGCTACGGGCGGCTACGGTAGGGTCTATAAACACACCACAAACGCCGTAGTTTGTGAAGGTATTGGCGCTGCTATCGCTCTTGAGACGGGCGTAGCGCAACTAGGAAACATGGAAGCGGTGCAGTTTCACCCGACTCCGATCGTTCCGAGCGGTATCTTGCTAACAGAAGGTTGCCGCGGCGACGGCGGAATTTTACGCGATGTGGATGGATATCGCTTTATGCCCGACTACGAACCTGAGAAGAAAGAACTAGCTAGCCGCGACGTCGTAAGCCGCCGCATCATGGAGCATATTAAAAAAGGTAAAGGTGTAAAAGGCCCTTACGCCGAGCACGTTTGGCTAGATATCTCGATCCTTGGACGCGAGCATATCGAGAAAAACTTACGCGACGTTCAAGAAATTTGCGAAATCTTTAACGGCATCGATCCTGCCGATACCGAAGTATATACTGACGAGAACGGACGTCAGCGCGGTAAAGGCTGGGCGCCGATCCTGCCTATGCAGCACTACTCAATGGGCGGCATAAAAACTAAGCCTACAGGCGAGAGCCCGACGCTAGCGGGTCTATTTAGCGCCGGCGAGGCAGCATGCTGGGATATGCACGGATTTAACCGTCTAGGCGGTAACTCTGTTTCGGAAACGGTCGTCGCAGGCATGATCGTGGGTGATTATTTTGCTGACTACTGCGGTAGCCACGAGATCGAGATAAATACTAACGACATCGAAAAATTCGTTAAAAAAGAGGAAGACTATCTAAAGAGCCTTGTCGAAAAAGAGGGCAAATTTAACGTATTTGAGATAAAAAATAAGATGAAAGATATCATGTGGGAGCACGTGGCGATCTTTAGAACGGGTGAAGGTCTAGCCGTAGCGGTAAAAGAGCTAGAAGAGCTTTATAAACAATCTTTAGACGTTAAAGTCGCAAACAAAGCACTATTTGGCAACCCTGAGCTTGAGGAAGCCTACCGCGTACCAAAGATGCTAAAACTGGCCCTTTGTATCGCAAAAGGCGCGCTTGATCGCACCGAGAGCCGCGGAGCGCACTACCGCGAAGACTATCCGAAACGCGACGACCTAAACTGGCTAAACAGAACTCTAACTAGCTGGAAAGAGGGCGATACGCTACCGACTATCGTGTATGAGCCGCTTGATATTATGAAAATGGAAATTCCGCCGGCATTCCGCGGATACGGAGCTAAGGGCAACATCATCGAGCACCCGGATAGCGCCGTGCGCCAAGCGCAGGTCGATGAGATCCGCGCCAAAATGGAAGCCGAAGGCAAAGGCAGATATGAGATCCAAGAAGCGCTAATGCACTATGATCTTCAGCCTAAATATAAAGCACCAAACGAAAGAGCAGGAATAGGATATGAGTAGAAAAATAACCATAAAAGCATTTAAATATAATCCGTTAAGCAAAATTTCAAAGCCGCATTTCGCGACCTACGAGCTAGAAGAAACCGACGGCATGACGCTTTTTATAGCGTTAAATCAAATTCGCGAGAAATTTGACCCGGATCTTAGCTTTGACTTCGTTTGCCGCGCCGGTATCTGCGGAAGCTGCGGTATGCTAGTTAACGGTACGCCAAAGCTTGCTTGCCGTACGCTAACTAAAGACTATCCAGGCGGCGTGATCGAGCTTATGCCTTTGCCAGTATTTAAGTTACTAAAAGACTTAAGCGTAGACACCGGCAACTGGATGAATGCGATGAGTAAGCGCGTGGAGAGCTGGATACACACAGACCACGAGACCGATATCTCCAAGCTTGAGGAAAAAGTCGAGCCTGAAGTCGCGCAAGAGGTATTTGAGCTTGACCGCTGCATCGAGTGTGGTATCTGCGTAGCTGCGTGCGGTACGGCTATCATGAGGCCTGATTTCATCGGTGCGGTCGGACTTAACCGCGTAGCTAGATTTAAAATCGACGCGCTTGATAAGCGAACCGACGAGGACTTTTACGAGCTTATCGGCGACGATGACGGCGTGTTTGGCTGTATGACTTTGCTAGGCTGCGAGGATAACTGCCCTAAACACCTTCCACTTCAAAGCAGGATCGCATATATGCGCAGAAAGATGGCTGTAATAAAGTAGCCAAGGGGTCTTAGGACCCCTTTTAAATTTAACTTCAAATTTTACTTCTATTTCTATTTTACTTCTCTCAAATTTTTATTGTCAAATTTATTTAAATTTTGATGATCTATGCCGTATGTGATTTTTTGAAAAACATGGACATACAAAAACGCCAAATTTTGCTTTAATAAAAATTTGATTTGATAGTAGCATCTTTGGTCTGATCGGGCTTATTTTTTAAAAGTATGATAAAGGTAAAAATGTCTTTAAATTTGTGTTTTAGTAGATTTTGAAATATTATAAAATGACACTTGGTGGAAGCGAGGGGGATCGAACCCCTGTCCAAAAACAAACCGATCGCAGCCTCTACACGTTTAGCAAAAGTGAAAATTTCATCTAAAAGGGCTCACTTTCCAAAACCTTATTTTAGACTAAGACAAGATTTCGGCTAGCAGCTCGTCAGGCCGCCAACCTACGCTAGCTAGGGTTACTCGCTGTTATCTTAGCTAGTATCGGACTAGGCGAGGCTCAACTGAACTTACGCAGCTTTAGCGTAAGCAGGAGCGTAGTTAACGTTGTTTGCGTTTAAATTTATTTGAGCTTTTTACGCTTTGCTCAAAGCGACGTGCCACCGTGACCGCTCTGCTCCTGTCGAAGCCAAGTCGCTCCCGTAAGAATAGGCTAAATTTAGCCTCGTTTTAAAGGTTGTGGATTATATTATTTTTTGTATTTTTTGTCAAACGTCTAGTTTTTGAGGGATTTTTACGATATTGGCGTCCAACAGACTGAAAAACTCGGCATCGTTTTCTATATCGTTTTTGTATCTATTAAACTGGTCGCTCAACAAAAGCAACCAGTCTACAAAGTCATCGTTTGCGGGCCCTTGTAGTTCCCTTGCTTCGCCGCAAATTTCCTCTGCTAGCGTAGTTAATTTTAATATAGGATCAAGCTTCATAAAGCCTGCAGCAGACTTAATATTATGAAAAATTCTAAAAAGCTCGCCGATATAGCCACTATACCTATCCGGTCTGGTGAGCCCTATGATGAGTGGTTCCATCAGATCGCACATCAAGGAGTAATGCGACAAAAACTCCTCCACGATGTCGTAAGAGTAGTCTATCTCAAGGCTTCTTAGTATTCCCATTTATTTTCCTTAAAACTATTATCGTGATTGTAACATTTTTTTGATAAAATTAAAAATAAAATACCGAAATTTAAGGAAAAATTTATGCTAGAAAATGACAAAAAAGTTACAATTAATGATATAATTAATAAAAAGGGTGTAGAGCCTATCGTTATGATCACCGCTTATGACGCTCTTTTTGCGCGGCTTTTTGATGATTACGTCGATATTATCTTGGTTGGCGACAGTCTAAATATGAGCTTTAACGGCAAAAAAGACACCCTTAGCTTAAAAATGAACGACGCGCTTTATCACGTTAAGGCCGTTTTGCAGGGCGCAAAGCGCGCTTTTGTCGTGGCCGATATGCCATTTGGCAGCTATCAGGATGAAAAATCCGCACTAAAAAACGCGACTAAATTTATCAAAGCGGGCGCGGACGCCGTCAAATTTGAAGGCGGTCTAAAAGCCGCTCCCATCGTAAAAAGGCTCGTTGGCGAGGGTATAAACGTGATGGCTCACATCGGACTCATGCCTCAGTTCGTGCGAAACGAAGGCGGCTACAAGATAAAAGGACGCAGCGAGGCTGACGAAGCGCGCTTGATCGACGAGGCGAAAACGCTCGAGCGTGCTGGAGCGTTTTCGGCCGTGGTCGAGGGCACGCTAAGCCCGGTTGCGGCAAAGGTCGCAAAGAGCGTACAAATGCCCATCACCGGTATCGGCGCAGGTGCCGACGTAGACGGACAAGTGCTCGTGTGGAGCGATATGCTCGGCTTTTTTGACGAGTTTAAGCCAAAATTCGTCAAGCGCTATCTTGACGGAGCAAATTTGGTGCGAACGGCGGTAGAAGCCTACGCTCGCGAAGTTAGAAAAAAGACCTTTCCGAGCGAGGAGTTCGAGTATAAAATTTAGCTTGTTTTGGGCAAATCTAGTCGGCGGGGTAAATTTGATCACCCGGCAAACGGCGGCAAATTTGGTCCTTAGGCGTTAAATTTGGCGAGTAGAGTTTGGGTTAAATTTGATCACTTGCATTTACCCGCCCCTCGCCAAATTTGACGGGCAAATTTGGCTATCAAAACAAGGCTAGATTAAAAACAAGGAGCGAGTTTTGAAAATTTTATTGATTTTAGCGGCGTTTTTTAGCGCGCTAATGGCCTCAAATCCGAATTTTGGGCTAGGCATCGATAGCCTAGGCGAGCAAAACGAGCAAACGCAGAATGAGAAGCGGTTTTCTAAGCGCGAGGAGGCCGCGAGACAGGCTATCGAAAATGCCGATTATGACGCTGCTTTTAAGATTTTATCGCCGCTTTGCGAGGAGGGCGACGCGATGAGTTGCGCGGCGCTGGGCAGTATGCATTTTAGCGGGCTTGGAGCCCAGGAAAGCAACGAAAAAGCCGAGCTTTTCTTTGAGAAATCGTGCGAGCTGGGAAACGGCACGGGCTGCTTTGATCTGGCGCTTTTAAACGTCAAGGAAGTTTTTGGCACCAAGGATGAAAATAAAATATTTCGCCTCTACGAAAAAGGCTGCGAGCTGGGCTCTGAGGCGGCTTGCAACAACCTCGGCCTCATCTATGAATCGCAAAACGATCTCAAAAAATCCGTAAATTTGTACGCCAAAGCGTGCAGGAAATTTGACGGCGCGGGCTGCTACAACTACGGCAGGATGATGCACGAGGGGCTGGGCGCAGAGCGCGATCTAGCAAGCGCGCACAAGGCCTTTGACACTTCGTGTTACATGAAAAACGCGCTTGGCTGCTATGCTCTGGGTTATGTTTACGAGCACGCGCAGGGCGTGAAGTTTGCGGTTTACGACGCGTACGACGGCTATTCGCGCGCTTGCAAGCTCGGCAACGACGACGGCTGCAGGGCTCTGGGCTTTGAAAACTACGAGAAAAATATCGAAATTTACGAAAAATTCGAGTCTATCGCGGAGGGTTGTAAATTTGGCAACGATAGCGATTGCAAGCTTTTAAAAGCGAGGATAGCGGAGTTTTAAGCTCGGGCTGATTTTTGAGATTTATCCGCTTCGGCGAGGCGGATAAATTTGAGCTTTGTTTGGTTTTGAAACCTTAGCCCTTACGGAGTCAAATTTGACTCCACCGCCTTAAATTTGCCGTTTTTATTCAAATTTAATCACCTCATCTCCTAAATTTACCGCTGAATGCCGAGTCAAATTTGAACAAAGGCGAAAGCCAAAACTTACCCAAAATTTTGTAAAATGCGGCAAATTTACGAAAAACAGAGCCGAAAAAATGGATAGAATAGTCGAAATAGAAAAAATAAGCTTTGAAAACGATTTTGAGGTGTCGCTGCGCCCCACGCGCTTTGAGGACTACATCGGGCAGGAAAAGATCAAGCAAAACTTAGGCGTCTTTATAAAAGCTGCTAAAAAGCGCGGCGAGTGCCTAGACCATGTGCTTTTCTATGGGCCTCCGGGCCTTGGTAAGACGACGCTGGCGCACATCATCGCAAACGAAATGGGTGTGAGTATCAAGATGACGGCCGCACCCATGATAGAAAAAAGCGGCGATCTGGCGGCGGTGCTAACCAACCTCCAAGAGGGCGACGTGCTCTTTATCGACGAGATACATCGCCTAAGCCCCGCGATCGAGGAGGTGCTGTATCCTGCGATGGAGGACTTTCGCCTAGATATCATTATAGGCTCGGGGCCTGCGGCGCAGACTATCAAGATCGACCTGCCTAAATTTACGCTCATCAGCGCTACGACGCGCGCGGGTATGATTTCGGCACCCCTGCGAGATAGATTCGGGATGGATTTTAGGCTACAGTTTTATACCCGCGAGGAGCTGGCCCGTATCGTGCAGATCGCCTCGGTAAAGCTTGGCAAAGAGTGCGAAAAAGCCGCCGCTCTCGAGGTTGCCGCTCGCTCGCGCGCTACGCCCAGGATCGCGCTACGGCTACTAAAGCGCATAAGAGACTTTGCCGAAGTAAACGACGAAGCCATCATCTCGCAACCTCGCGCCAAAGAGGCTCTGGACGCGCTTGGCGTAAACGACATAGGATTTGACGAGATGGATATCAAGTACCTAGAAATCCTTCTCGCCGCCAAACGTCGCCCGATGGGGCTAAGTACGATCGCGGCGGCTCTAAGCGAAGACGAGGGCACGGTCGAGGACGTGATCGAGCCCTATCTGCTCGCTAACGGCTACATCGAGCGCACCGCTAAAGGCAGGCTAGCTAGTGCAAAAGCCTACGAGGTGTTTAAGCTCAAATTTGACGGCGATACGCAAAAGGGATTGTTTGAGGAGTGATGCAAATTTGACTCTACTCAGATGGTTGCTTTTTGCTAAATCTGTCTAAAGCCGTCGGTAAGTAAAATTTGAGCTTTTAAATTTGCTGCCGTCTGGTTAGTCGGCCGTCAAATTTGACCGCATTCGTTATATGCTCGATTTAAAAGTACACAGAAAATTTAACCCGCTCAAATTTCGCTTCAAATTTATCAGCCGTCATAAGACTACCGCGCCCAAGTGCCGCCTGTCCGCAAAACCCCGCAAAATCTGATATAATAAGCCCCTCAAAGGAAAAAAAATGAATAATCGAGTGTTTTTCGGTATCTTCGCTCTTTGTGCGTTGGCGCTTGTCGTGTACCTTTTTAAGCCGTTTTTGCTAAACATCTTTATCGCCGCCTTGCTAGCCGTCGCCACCTCAAACGTCAACGTCAAATTTTTGCAACTAACGAAGGGCAAAAGAACGCTCTCGGCGGCTCTTACGACGCTAGCGCTGTTTTCGCTATTTATCGCGCCGCTTTTGTACGCCGTGATCGAGATCGCCAAACACGCCGCAAACTTTAACACCGGCTACATAACAAATACGCTAAATTATTTTCAAAGCGGGAATTTTCAGCTACCCGAACCGATCAAATTTCTAGAACCAAAAATCAAAGAGATGATCGCAGACATCGACATCGGAGCGATATCTAGCAACGTGCTTTCTAGCCTTGGCGGCATCGGCAAATCAAGCGTAAAATTTCTCATCGACATGATTTTCATCCTCGTGTTTTTCTTTTTTGCGGTGCTTTACGGTAGCGAGCTCGTGGGCTACCTAAAAAGCGCGCTTCCGATGAAAGAGAGCGAGAGCGAGTTTATACTTAGCGAAGTGGCCAACGTCATGAGCGTCGTGCTTTACTCTATCGTTTTAAACGCGATTTTGCAGGGTTGCCTCTTTGCTATCATCACGATTTCGTACGGCTACAACGGCTTTTTGATGGGCATACTCTTTGCCTTTACTTCGCTCGTGCCAGTCGTTGGCGGTTTGCTCGCGTGGGGGCCTATTAGCCTTTACGAGTTTGCTAACGGCAACACCGCGGCTGCGATCGTCATCGCCGTCTATACTATCGTCGCGATATCTATCGTCGCAGATACGTTTTTAAAGCCGATCGTGATTAAATTTATCAACGACAAGCTCGTAAAAATCCCGACCAAAATCAACGAACTGCTGCTATTTTTCTCGATGATAGCGGGTATCTCGACGTTTGGCTTTTGGGGACTTATCTTAGGTCCTGCGATCGTGACGTTTTTTATCTCGACTATCAAGCTTTATACATTGCTTAAAGAGCACTCAGTCGTCTAAATTTGCCTAAATTTGGCGATATTTTTAGCAAATATCACAAATCTAACACGGATTTTATTATTTTCTGTGCTATAATCCTTAAATATAAAAATTAATGTTCCGCATTCAATTTGCGGAACGTAAATTTGCTAAATTTAACCAAGGAGTTTTTATGAAACTAGCAAAACTAAGTTTAGCCGCTGTTTTGGCGCTTGGCTTTTTAGGCGCCGCAAACGCAGCCGACACCTTTGGAGAGGCGTTCACCAAAGGAAAACTAGCAGGCAAGATCCAAGCCACCTACGTCGATCAAAAAGACGAGCGCGCGCCGATACACGATGAGCAGCTGACGTCTATACAGCTTGAGCTCGGATACGTGACCGATCCGTTTTACGGCTTTAGGCTCGGAGTTACGGGGCAGGGCAACTTCTTGCCGTTTAACAGCATGAGAAAAAGCGGCACTCTATACGATAAAGAGTGGAGAACGCAAGGTGCGGTAATGTCTGAAGCGTATCTGGGCTACGGTATAGGGCAGACCGATATAAAATTCGGCCGTCAATACGTAAATACTCCGCTAGTAGCGGGCAATCCGACTCGCGCGTTTAAAGAGGCATTTGAGGGTCTAACGATCGTAAATAAAGACATCCCAAACACAACTCTGATCGGCGGCTGGTATTATAAATTCCAAGGCAGAAGCGCCGTCGTAACGGGCGGTAAAGAGGGGCGCGCTCCGCACTTTAAAGATAGAGTCATCGTCGGCGGTATGGGACCCGTGGCGTACGAGTTTGATAATATCTTTACCGGCGCGGTCATCAACCAAAGCATACCGAATCTAAAACTAACCGGCGCATACGCTAGAGTGACCGATCTTAGGCGCGGCGCGCTGCAAGGCGACATCAACTTTTACCTAGCCGAGGCCAACTATAAAGTACCCGTCGGCGACTTTAAACTCGGATTTGACGCGATGTACAAAGGCTCTCGCACTACAAGAGGCCTGGAAGATCTAAACTACGACGGAAATATGATCGGCCTAAGAGCGGGGATTTATGATTTCGTGGGCTTTAGCGCCTCTTACGCCTATACGACCGTCGGCGACAACGACGCTTTGGCGTTTGGTCTAGGTAACGGCCCCGGCTCATACACGCTGCTTCCTATTCGCGGACCTTTCGTGTTTACAGGATATGCGGGTATGAATACGCATAAGCTTTTGTTTGAGTACGACTTTAAAGAAGTCGGCGCCGAGGGCCTAAAAGCGAAACTTCATCTAGTAAAAGGCAAGCAAGATGCCCCTCACCGCAACGCCGGTCCGACCGCGGCTAACACGCACATGAACGTCCAAGGCTGGGCGGCGCAGGCTAGCTACGATATGCCGTGGGTCAAAGGGCTAAGCGCAAGCGTCACCTACACGGCTCTTGAGAGAAAGAACTTTGATGCTATGGGTGCAGTCAAAAAGACCGATAACAACGAGCTTTGGCTACAAGTCGGATATAAATTTAACCTTCTAAACTAGCTTTTAGCCACGCGGACGCAAATTTGACGCGTCCGCTACTTCTTTTTTGTTTTTCTTGCGTTTTATGCGCAAATTTGACCTCGTAAAACCTGCATAAATTTGATCTTTTGAGTAAATTTGCACTTAAATTTAAAAGATAAAATCAAGAACAGTTAAATTTGATAAAGTGGGATTTGAAAAAATAGCGTGGATTTAAAGACTAAAATTTGTCCGTAGCGATCTAATTTGCTTTCATGCTTTGTGCGTGTCGGCCAAAAGCAAACGTAAATTTAAGCTTGCAAGGGCAAATCGTTAGCCCGTGCAAGCTGTAAATGAAGGCCTATCTTTCGTAAAATTTACCGAGTACGCCGCTACCGATCTCCTTGCGTTCGCCGTCCTCTATCATCACGGCTTTGCGGTCGATATCGACGGTTTTGTCGGTATTGATGATAAATTTGAGCTCGTACGAGCGCGAGTTTATCTGCTTTGGCATATCTCCGAAAAATATCGGTTTTGGCGGGCGTTGCGAATCAAACGCGGCCCATTGAAACTGGCTTACGAAGGTGCTAAATAAAAAGGCATTGCCGTTTAGCTTGTATTTGTTTGCGAGCTCGTCCGCGATCGCGTCGTTATCGCAGTTTACGGGCGCGCTGAAGCTACTTTTCTTTGCTTTTTCTTCGTCGTATTTACAAAATTTATTTGCCAGCGCCAGCATCTCCTCTTTGTTTGCGTCGCTGCTGCCTTCGGTTTTTAGTTCGTTGTAGTTGTTTATTATCCGCTCTAGCGTCTTTTCTAGGCTTTTTTGCGCGTCGTCTTTGGCTTTTTGTACGGCCTCTTCGTAGCGAGCGTTTTGTTTGTCAAATTCCGCTTTGAGTATGTCGCTACTAACCTCGCAAGTTACTTTTACCAGCTTTAGATCGTTTCCGCTAACGTCTTCCCACTTTACGTTTTGGCAGCCTTTGTAGCCGTCGACGGCAGCGCCTATCGTCATTGACTTTTTAAACGGCAGCGTGTAGTTTTTCACGATATCGATGTTGTTATCGCCGCATCCCGTTAGCGCCAAAACGGCAGCTATGAGAGAAAATTTTATTTTCATTCGTTCTCCTAAAATTTAAAAGACTAAATCTAGCTAAATTTAGCTTAATGTTAAGACGCATTTAAAGCAATGAGCGACCGAATTTGGCGAATTTGTTTGCCTAAATTTGACTAGTAAAGCGGCAGATCACAAGCTAGCTTTTAGACTTCTTTTGTGTTTTCTTATCTTTTTTGTCGCCCAGTCGTAGTGTGATGAGGTGCTGCCGGTGACGTAGGCGGCGAGATTTAGGTTGCCCGTGAAGTTAAAATATCCGCGAGCAAAAAGCTCCTCGTCGCTAAAATTTGCCGTAAGATGCATTACTTTTTCGTGTGTTTGCGCCAGCAGAGTTTTAGCCTCGTAAAGCGGTGTATCTTGGTGCTTTCGCCAAATTTGCATGTTCATCTGCGGGTAGGTTTTCCAGTTGTACGGCTCGGGTAAAAACGAAGCCCGCTCACCGCTTAGGTTCTTTTGGATAAAATTTATCAAAAGCAAATGCCACTCGTAAAGGTGCGCGAGCACGTCGCGGACGCATTTATCCCTATCCTCGAAGTCAAATTTAGCCTCTTGCTCTGCCTTGTTCATGCTTTCAACTAGCGATAAAAGCTTTTTAAAATTTGTCTCTGAAGCGCTTAGTAAGTCTATTTTATTCGTCGGTCGCGGCATTTTTTATCCTTGGTTAAATTTGAGCAAATTTTACAGCGCGTTATTAAATTTACGCTTTAAAGATGCGGGTATTACCAAAAGCTACAAAATATAAAAGGTAAAATTTAATTTATATTTATATTTTAAAAATTAAAAATAAAACTTAAATATACAGCTCAAATTTGATCAAATTTCAAATTTGTGAGTTTTACGGTCTTGAATTTTAATAAATTTTATACCTTTGATAATTTAGCCTAAAATTAGCCGTTTTTAAGGCTTAAAATTAAAAATATGCAGTAGTTTTGAACCTAGATATAAAAATTTATATTTGTGTCTTAAAATTGTTACGGATCTACACGTTAAATTTATATTTTAAAAAAAGTTTCTGGGATATTATGGGTTTTGTTATCAAAAAGCATATTGATTTTTGTAAATATAAGATTTTATATTTATACGTAATTTTAAGCATTAGCCCTAAAATAGGCAAAATAAAGATAATTTTGGTCTTAATTTAAACCCCAAATACTGCCAAAGAATTAATTATTTTTAATCAACTTAAATTTAGGTTGTAACGGTTAATATCCGCCTGATTTTTAAGAACTATCTTAAAAAATAAACGAGGAGAGAAAATGGATCGACGAGATTTTATAAAAAGCGCCGCCGCTTCGGCTGCTTGCGCGAGTGCCGGTATAGCGCTGCCTAGCTCTATGGCAGCTGCGCAAAACGCCGCCGAAAAGGGCTGGCGCTGGGATAAAGCCGCATGTAGGTTCTGCGGAACTGGCTGCGGCGTAATGATCGCAACCAAAGAGGGCAAAATCGTAGCCGTCAAGGGCGACCCTGAAGCGCCGGTAAACCGTGGCCTAAACTGCATCAAAGGCTACTTTAACGCCAAGATCATGTACGGCGCAGACCGCATCACTCAGCCGCTTTTGCGCGTGAACGAAAAGGGCGAATTTGATAAAAAAGGCAAATTTAAGCCTATTAGCTGGGAAAAAGCCTTTGACATCATGGCGGAAAAATATAAAGAGACCATGAAGAAAAACGGCGTGCATTCAGCCTGCGTTTTCGGCTCGGGTCAATACACTATTTTAGAGGGTTATGCAGCCGTCAAACTATGGAAAGCGGGTATTAGAAGCAACTCTATTGACCCGAATGCTCGCCACTGTATGGCGTCCGCGGTCGTCGGATTTATGCAGACTTTCGGTATCGACGAGCCTGCGGGCTGCTACGACGACATAGAGCTAACCGATACTATCGTGGCTTGGGGCGCTAATATGGCCGAGATGCACCCGATACTTTGGGCGCGCGTTAGCGATAAAAAGCTAAGCGATCCGGAGCGCGTAAAGGTCGTAAATTTAAGTACGTATTCGACTAGGACGTCAAATATAGCCGATACGGAGATTATCTTTGCTCCTTCATCAGACGTCGCTATCTGGAACTACATCGCTCACGAGATCGTTTATAATCACCCTGAAGCCATTGATTGGGACTACGTAAATAGCCACTGCGTGTTTGCGACGGGGCCTGCCGATATCGGCTACGGACTTAGAAATAATCCAAACCACCCTAACTACTCAAACGAAAAGGACGTCGTAGAGACAGAGCTTCATAAGAAACTAAGCAAAAACGAAGGCGTAACTTTGGGCTATCTAGGCTATAAAGAGGGAGACGTGCTAGAAAATAAAAATACGGCTACCGCGGGCAAGCACTGGCAAATCACGTTTGAAGAATTTAAAGAAGCTCTTAAACCTTATACGCTTGACTTCTCCGCTCCGCTAATAAAAGGCGATCCGAACGAGGATTTGGAAGAATTTAAGAAAAAACTAAAGCAACTAGCCGACTGGTACATCGAAAAAGGTAGAAAAGTAGTGAGCTTTTGGACGATGGGCTTTAACCAACACCAACGCGGCACATGGGTAAACGAGCAAGCCTATATGGTGCATATGCTACTTGGCAAACACGCAAAACCGGGCGACGGAGCGTTTTCTCTAACAGGACAACCAAGCGCATGCGGTACGGCTCGCGAGGTCGGTACTTTCGTTCACCGCTTGCCTGCGGATATGGTCGTAGACAACGCCGAACACCGCGAAATAAGCGAGAAAATTTGGAAACTGCCTAAAAATACGCTAAATCCGAAAATCGCCTCCCACTACGTAAAAATGATGCGCGATATGGAAGACGGAAAGATGAAATGGGCGTGGGTTCAGGTAAATAACCCGTGGCAAAATACCGCAAACGCAAACCACTGGATAAAAGCCGCTAGAGAGATGGATAATTTTATCATCGTCTCGGACCCGTATCCGGGCATCTCGGCTAAGGTTGCCGACCTAATCTTGCCTACCGCGATGATTTACGAAAAATGGGGCGCGTACGGTAACGCCGAGCGTAGAACGCAGCACTGGCGTCAGCAAGTCCTTCCGGTAGGCGAAGCGATGAGCGATACTTGGCAGATGCTGGAATTTGCTAAACGCTTTAAGCTAAAAGAGGTTTGGGGCGAACAAAAGGTGGATGATAAGCTAACGCTTCCAAGCGTGCTAGAAGAGGCAAAAGCTATGGGTTATAGCGAAGAAGATACGCTATTTGACGTGCTTTTCGCAAACGAAGAAGCTAAGAGCTACCCTGCAAAAGACGCGATAATGGAGGACTTTGATAACTCTGAGGTTTTCGGCGATAGCAGAAAGATAATAGGCAGCGACGGCAAAGTATTTAACGGATACGGATTTTTCATCCAAAAATACCTTTGGGAAGACTATCGCAAATTCGGTATCGGCCACGGACACGACTTAGCAGACTTTGATACCTATCACAAAGTGCGCGGACTAAGGTGGCCCGTCGTAGACGGAAAAGAGACTCAGTGGAGATTTAACGCTAAATACGATCCGTATGCGAAAAAATTTGCCGAGGATGGCAAGCAGTTTGCATTCTACGGCAATAAAAAAGCCAAGTTGCAAAAAGGCGATTTGACCAAAGTAACTAGCGGAGACGAGAAATTTTCTATCGCTAATAAAGCCAAAATTTTCTTCCGTCCTTATATGGATCCTTGCGAGATGCCTGATACTACGTATCCTTTCTGGCTATGCACGGGCCGCGTCTTGGAGCACTGGCATACCGGCACTATGACTATGCGCGTTCCTGAGCTTTACCGCGCCGTACCTGAAGCGCTTTGCTACATGCACGAAGGCGATGCGCAGAAGCTAAATTTACAACATAACGACGTAGTTTGGATCGAGTCTCGCCGCGGTAAGGTAAAAGCAAGACTGGATCTGCGCGGACGAAATAAAACTCCTTCGGGCCTAGTGTACGTGCCGTTTTTCGATGAAAACGTATATATCAACAAAGTCTGCTTAGATGCGACTTGCCCGATCTCAAAAGAGACGGACTATAAAAAATGCGCGGTTAAAATTTACAAGGCTTAATAATGCAAAATAGAAGAGAGGCTTTAAAATTTGGGTTAAAAGCGATTAGTTTGGTTCTCGCGGGCGGCTTTATCTGGAGTACGCAAACGACGGCTAAAGCCCAAACTCTACTCATCAGGCCGCCGGGTGCTTTAAAGGAGAAAAATTTCCTTAGCGAGTGCATACGCTGCGGGCTTTGCGTAGAAGCCTGTCCTTGGGATACGCTTAAGCTTGCGGATTTAGACGACGGATTGCCTTATGGCACTCCGTTTTATACTCCGCGAAATATCCCTTGCTATATGTGTACGGATATCCCGTGCACGGTCGCCTGTCCGACCGGAGCTCTAGATACGAAGCTGGTGAGCGAGGATAACGGCAAGCTAAATATAAACAAAGCGCAAATGGGTATCGCGGTGCTGGATCCAAATTTCTGCATCGCTTACGAGGGGCTTCGCTGCGACGCTTGCTACCGCGCCTGTCCTTTGATAGATAAAGCGTTAAGGCTTGAATATGTCCGCAACGAACGCACGCAAAAGCATGCGTTTTTTAAACCGGTCGTGGACGCCGACTACTGCACTGGCTGCGGCATGTGCGAGCAAGTTTGCGTGACGCCAAAGGCTTCTATCTTCGTGCTTCCGCGCGAGATAGGACTTGGCTCTAGCAACGAACAGTACGTAAAAGGCTGGGTCGAGGGCGCGGATAAAAAGCTAAAAGACGCTGAGCCAAAAGAGTTTAAAACTGATGAGAAAAAGCTAAACGACTATCTAAATAGCGGAGATTTGCTATGAAATATTTGATTTTAAGAAGGATAAGTCAAATTTTGATCCTAGGGCTGTTTTTTGCGAGCAACTACTACGGAATTAAAATTTTACAAGGCAATCTCAGCTCATCTTTGCTTTTTGGAGTTGTTCCTCTTAGCGATCCGTTTGCCGTTTTGCAGTTATATCTAGCTAGTTTTAGTATTGCTTCGGGCGCTCTTGTCGGGGCCGCTATCGTATTTGCTTTTTACGCGATCGTCGCTCCGCGCGCATTTTGCAGCTGGGTTTGCCCGGTAAATATCATCACTGAAACCGCTCGCTGGGTCCGAGTAAAGCTTGGCTACGATAAAGATAAAAAATTCGTAAATTTCACGCGAAGCGCGAGATATTACGTTTTAGGATTTACGCTTTTTATCTCGCTAGTCACTTCGGCTCCGGCGTTTGAGGGCGTTAGCTTTATCGGCATTATTCAGCGCGGAGTCATCTACGGCGGCACGTTGTGGTTGTTCGTGGCGTTTGGGGTGTTTGCGATAGACGCGTTTACCGGCGATAGATTAGTCTGCTCAAAGCTTTGTCCGCTAGGCGCTTTTTACGCGATAGCCGGCAAATTTGCCCTTATTAGAGTAAAGCACGACGTGGCTAGCTGCACCAACTGTATGAAATGTAAGCTAATCTGCCCGGAAAACCAAGTGCTTGGCATCATAGGCAAGCAAAGCGGGTTTATAACCTCGAGCGAGTGCATCAGCTGCGGACGCTGTATCGACGTCTGCGACGACGACGCGCTCAAATTTAATATTAAAAATTTACTAAAGGAGAAAAATCAATGAAGGCGAGAATTTTGGCGGGATTGGCGTGCGCCGTCCTCGTATTTTCGGGATATGCCGAAGCTAAAGAAGAACAAAAATCATCTAGCTCCGTACAAACTCAAAAAGTAGAGCAAAAAAATAAATCAAAATCATCCGATAGCAAAGAAGCTAAGGATCTAAATATCTTGCGTTCGGCTAACGACGTTATGGACGAAGAAGAGGTAAAGCTAGCCGATATCAACTGGACGAAACCTGCCGCAGGTGAAGCGCAAAGATATGAGCGCTCTTTTGAAAATGCGCCGCCGATGATACCTCATGATTTAGAGGGTTTGATACCGATAACTGCGGATAATAATATGTGCGTTACATGCCATATGCCTGAAGTCGCAAAAGACGTCGGCGCGACCGCGATCCCTAAATCGCACCTTTATAGCATAAGAAACAAAAAAGACCTCGACGGTAAGCTTAGCGACGACCGCTTTAACTGTACCGTTTGCCACGTACCACAGGCGAATGTAGAGGCTAAGTTTAAAAATAACTTTAAGCCGGAGTACCGCGACGCTAACTCGTCTCAGCATTCCAATCTGTTAGACGTACTAAACGAAGGCGTTAGGTGAGCGTATCCAGACGCGAACTATTTGCTAAATTTTTGGGCGGCAAAACCGCTCAAAAATTTATCGCTCCGCCTTATTTTTGCGGCGAATTTAATTGTGTGGATTGCGAAGCGCCTTGCGTTAGCGCTTGCGATAGAGAGCTTTTGAGTTTTGAAAACGAGAGAGTAAATTTTAAATTTAAGTCCTTGGGATGCAACTTTTGTAAAGAGTGCGCGCTCGCTTGCGAGGAGACGGGACGAGAGGTTTTAAATTTAAAATTTGCAGCTAAAATCGAAGCTAAAATTTTTATAGATGTGCATAGTTGCCTTGCGTGGAACGGCACGATTTGCTGTAGCTGTCAGGACGTTTGCAGATTTAGAGCGATCGATTTTTTAGGCGTTTTTCGCCCGAGCGTAAATCAAAAATGCACGGGCTGCGCGCAGTGTATGGAAGTTTGCTTCGCAAATAGTATCAAAATGGAGGCGTTATGAGAAAATTTATTTTATTTTTTACGGCGATTTTTTGCTTAAATTTGACCGCAAATTTAGCGGCGGCACCGCTTGAGATATCACAACCTGATAAGGTCATAAAAGCCGGCGCAAACGTGATAAGCTCAAATTTGATAGATGAAATTTTATATCTAGGCACGGACGGCGGCGAGCTTGATATTTACGACATAAAGGCGGATAAATTTTTAGAACCGATCAAATTTCGTACGGTCAAAACACACTTTAGCGACGAAGAGCCCGCGAAAGTTTTTAGTATCGACCGTTTGGGCGATATGCTTTTGGTTTTAACCGAGATGGACTACAATGAGCGCTATTTATACGTTTTTAAAAAAGAAAACAATGGCTGGAACGAGGTTAGCAATATGCACCTAGCTAATAAATCCGCTAAAAAAGCCTTTTTCATAGATGAAAAAACGGCGGTAGTATCGGACTTTGGCAATGAAATTTACTATATCGACCTAGAGAGTAAAAAAGCGGTCTTTAAACATAAATTTTCTATCGCGCTTTACGTTGATTTTGAGATCAACAAAACCCGCGACAAAATCGCTATCGGAGCCGAAAGTGGCGTGATTTATATCTATAATCTAAAAACTCGCCAAACCGAGCAAACGCTAAATTTCTTTAAAGACAATATGTACGACATTGACTACAAAAATGACGTCGTAGCCGTGGGCTGTATCGACAAACAAGCAGGCGTTTTTAACGGCTCGATGAGCTATTTTAAGTCTGATTTTATCGTTTATGCGACGGGGCTTAGCGACGACGCCAAAACGCTAGCGTATATGAACGGCGAAGAGAGCGATATCTTGGTCTACGACATCGCAAGCAAAACAAAACTCGCGACCGTAAAAACCGGACAGCAAATTTTAAATGAAATTTACCTCTCCGATAGCGGCAGGCTAATCAGCGTCGCGTACGAAAAAGAGGTTAAATTTTGGAGCGTAAAATGAACATATCAAGTGCGATAGTATATACCAAAGACGGAAACGAAGCTGCCGAGGTAGCTAAAAGAATCGAACAAGTAAAAGGCTGCGAGGTTATCGCATCGCAAGAGGGCAAAATCGTAGTCGTGATGAGCGCGGAAAATTTAGATGGCGAGATAGAGCTTTTTAAGGCGCTAGAAAGCGTCGAGGGCGTAGCTGGGGCCGCTATGATATATAGCTATCAAGAGGACTTGGAAAAAGATATCGAAAGCATCAAAAAAAGCGGCAAGATAAGCGAGATTTTACTTGACGAAAATATCGACGCTAAGGATATCGTATATAACGGCCACGTCGGCGATAGGGTAAAATAATTTTTTACCCGTTAACTTTATCCTAAATTTGACGATATATAATACAGAATAAAATCTAAAGGATAAAAAATGCAAAGCATGAACGGCTTACCCCAAAATCTATACATCCCGCAACCTCGCTACGATGTGCAGAACGTCCAAAACTCGGCAAGCGTAGATCAAAACGAAAATATCAAAAGAATGCAAGAAGCCTATGCAAATATCGACGTAAAGCAGCTAACGAATAGCTATTTGTCGCATTTTCAAGCTAGAGCGGACTCAAATTCGAGTTCAAATTTTTTATCTCAGGTTTCAGCTTTTAATGGCTCTGCAAAATTTAGTGACATTTTTGGTGCTCAAAGCAAAAGTATAAATTCCCTAAATGATATCTTGTCCGGCGTCGATTTTAAATCTATCGGCTATGAAGGCAAGCCTATAACGCAACTAAGCCAAAGCGAAGCCAGCGATCTAGTGAGCGAGAATGGATTTTTCGGTATCACAAACACCGCGGATAGGATTTCAAATTTTATTATTAGCGCCGCAGGAGACGACTTGCAAAAGCTAGAAGCTGGAAAAGAAGGCATGCTAAGGGGCTTTAAAGAGGCTGAGAAAATTTGGGGTGGTAAACTGCCTGAAATTTCGCAAAAAACGATAGAAAAGGCAACGCAAGCCGTAGATAAAAGAATAGCCGAACTCGGTGGGAACGTACTCAGTGTTCAGGCTTAAGTTTTTAAATTTAGTCGCCGTTTTGCTGGTTTTTAGTGGTTGTGCTTTTTTTGAGCAAAAACCGCCACCAAAAGTTGTCCAAAAACCAGTCGTTCAAAAACCTGCGCCCGCTAAGGGCTCATTGCGCGGCGTGATATCAAGCGTAACCTACGACGGCGGCAGATACTGCTACGATATAAAATCAATCGACGTATCAAACGGCAAGCTGCCTAGCGGCAAGTACTGTGCGGATAAATTTTACTTTTCTAGCGGAGATACCGTTTATGCTAGCGTTTCGGGCGGTCTCGTTACAGAGATGCTACTTATAAAAAGCGGAGCGCACCACGTTACGCATAAAGTAAAAAAAGTGGCGAAATTTAAAAGCACAAACTCTGTAAAAAGCCCACAGCAACAAGAAAGCAACAAAAAAATTCTAATTGATGTTCCAAAAAGTGAAAATATCAGCTTTGATTAGCCGTTGATTTACCGAAATATTTTATAATTCTCACAAGCAATCAAAGTTAGAACTCCTTTTAAGAAGGGGATGTGCGTCCCCTTTTTTATCTTTTTATCTCGCAAAAATCCTTGAAATTAAGCTTTCATATTTAAGCTTTGTTGGCAGTATTCTTATTTTAATAATATTAAGTATCAAAAATAGCCTTAAAACAGCTTGATATATTCGTGTTTTATGATTATTTATGTCAAATTTTTGCATTAAGCTTACCACGACCGATTTTGTGCTAAAATTATGACTATAAAACTTTTATAAAGGAGAACTTATGAAACTCGCTAAAATTTCTTTAGCTGCTTTGGTTGCGCTAGGCGCTTTCTCTACTTTAAATGCTACTCCGCTTGAAGAAGCTATTAAAGATGTAGATTTTTCTGGATTTGCAAGATATAGATATACTCACAATAAAGTCCGCTGGAATGGTATGCCAGGCGCATTCAACAAAAATAATGCAAATCATAACTTCAGATTTGTAGGTACTTTTAAGGCTGCTCTTGACGACAACTTCTTTGGCGTATTGGGTCTAAGATACGCAGCAAGTGACGGTTCTGGATTTAATGGCGATACCACCAATACTACAAGCTCATTTGGTGTAAGAGAATTTTATCTTGGCTACAACATAAACAATACTACAATAACAGCTGGCAAGCAATTTGTTAAAACATATTTTGACGATGATTTGGTAGGAACTGGCTTAAGAGTACAAAACACTGATATATCAGGTCTTACTTTGGTTGGTGTTGCTTTTGACGCACTTGAAACCGATAGCATTGACTATGACGGTCGACTACTATCAGGCCTAGCAGGATCAAAAAGCCTTAACTACTATGGCGTGGGTGCAATGGGAAGCTATGATCCTGTAAACTTTAAAGCTTGGTGGGCATACCTTGAGGATACCGCAAATTTATTTGCAGCTGATGCGGCTTTGAAATTTGATCTAGATGCGGTAAAACTAGGCTTACAAGCACAATATGTTCACAACGAATCAGACGACAATAACTTTGGCGATGCAAATTTCTTTGCTGCTAAAGGTGACGTAGGATTTGCCGGAGTCGGTTTAAATGCTGGTTATATCTACTATAAGGCCAAAGACGATAAAAAATCTTTCGTAACTGTTGAAGATAACGGCAAATTAATCAATCCGGGCAAATTACTTAACTCTGTAATGAACGGTAGCGCTCAATACTATAACAATATCAAAGGCAAAAACGACTATTGGTTTATCGGAGCGTCATATAAATTTAATGAATTTGGTTTGTATGCTAACTATATAGACGGTAAAGGCTATAGCTATAGATACAATAAGAGAGTTGATAGAGACGAGTGGAACGTCGGCGGCAGCTATGCTTACAGCAAAAAGCTTAATTTCTCTACATTCTATGCAGCAGCTAAAGAAAAAGACGGAGATCATAAAAATAAACACGACCGCATAAGATTCGAAGCCAAATACAGCTTCTAATCAAAAAAGCTAGTTTTATGCTATAATCCCAAGCAAAATTTCCCTTGCTTGGGATTTTTAAATTTATCAAAAAGGTTTTTCATGAAATTTATGCATTTTTCGCTTTTAGCATGTCTTTTGACTTTTTCTTTAAATGCTGCAGACGAGCCGAGTTATATATTCGAGGCAAAGGGTGAATTTGCAAAAGAGCTAAAAAGTTTGGTAGAAAAATATTCTAAAGACGAAAATATAAGTATAAACGTTTATGAAAAAGCTCCTGAGACTGATAGTGGCGGCAAGTTTTTAAATATCGGCGTAGATACCAAAAGAAGGTATAGCGTGGAAAAAGGTCGCGAACTGTATGCTAAAAATTGCGCTTCTTGTCACGGCGAAGATGGGAATAAAAGAGCTTATGGCACATCCAAAAAGTTAACTAAAGTAAGTGCAGAGGATATAGAGGCTGCTTTTTCTGGTTATCTAAACGATTCTGACTATGGCGGAAATATGAGAAATCTAATGAAAACCGTTGCCGCTAAAACAAAATATAGCGACCTTGGGGCAATTATTGCCTTTTTAAAGGGCAAAGATGCTTTGCAATATAAGGGAAGCGAACAGGAAAACTCTGACGTCTCTACTACTCCTACTCAAGGAAGCTACTTAAAATAATCCAATTTGCCGAGTCGATTTGGCTCGGCATGTTAAAAATATTTCAAATTTTAAATCTCTATAGTATATTTTAGTAAACGCTCGGTAATATTCCAAAGAAATATAAAATTTTTAAGCTTGTTAAAGGCTACATTATGTTAAGATTCTAAAATATTAAATCTTATTTGAGGAGAAAATAATGAAAATTGCTAAAATTTCATTGGCTGCTTTGGTTGCACTAGGTGCTTTTTCAACTGTAGCGAGTGCTACGCCGCTTGAAGAGGCGATCAAAAATGTAGATCTTTCTGGATATGCAAGATATAGATATAATAACGTTACAGTTAAGCAAGCTAACGGCGTAAAAGATAATACGACTGCACATCACCAATTTAAATCAGAATTTTCTTTTAAAGCTGCTTTAGATGATAATTTCTTTGGTGTTTTGACGCTTAGATACAACTCTAATGATAGCTCAGCTTTTAATGCAGATGGACGCAGCGATAGAACAGATACAACAAGTCCATTTAACGTAAAAGAATTTTACCTTGGATATAACGTAGGTAACACTACAATAACTGCAGGCAAGCAAACCATAGGTTCATTCTTTACTGATGATGCTGTAGGCACTGGCGTCAGAGTTGAAAATAGAGATATTACAGGCTTGACTCTAACTGCATTTGCTTTTGATGCATTAGAAAATAACGGCGAGAGCGATGGCGCTATTTACACTAATGCCCCTGGTATCTTTAATAACAACCTATATGCGGTAGCCGCTATTGGCTCTTATGATCCGGTAAGCTTCCAACTATGGTATGCATCTTTGGTTGATTCTGTTAACCTCATCATAGGTGACGTAAACTTTAGTCTTAATGTTACTGATGATGTAAATATTGGCGCTCAAGTTCAATATGCACACGCTGATATAGACAATAATGTTGGCGTTAACTTTAAAGATACGGATTTCTATGCAGGTGAGCTTGGTACAAAAGTATTTGGCGCTGATGTAGCTGCCGGTTATATAGGCTACAAAGTTCACGACAAAGCTAAAGGTTTTGTAAGCTTAGAGGATCAAGGTTCATTCATAGATGTAGGCGAGATAAAATCTGCTCTTGACTATACTGCTCTTGAGGGTAAAGCAAACTTCTGGTTCTTAAAGGCAGGATACACTTTTGCTGAGAAATTTAGAGTGGGCGGCGATTACTCTAACGGTAAAGTTAAACTTGCTTCAGGCGATAAAGAGAAATATCAAGAGTATGTAGCAAGACTAACTTATGACTATAGTGCTAAACTTCAGTTCTCAAGCTTCTATGCGTATGAGATTAACAAGCACCAAGATGACTCAAAAGACAAGACTAAACAGCTAAGATTCCAAGCTAAATACACATTCTAATTTTAAATATCTCGGGTTTATCCCGAGATATATCCTTTCTATGGGTCTTTATGTTATACTTTTCAAAAAAATAAGGTACAAATCCTTACTTGACTTTTAAAGTTATCTAAAAAGTACTTGATAAAATTTGCAAGCAAAAACACCCAAATAAAACATCCAAATCACTACATTATATGATAAACTAATTTTAGGCTCAAGATAAGTTAAGGAGGATTCTCTCTTGTCATCTTTGGTAAAATATGATAGAAAGTTTTTGTATATTTACTGTTATTGAGCCTAAATTCACGCTCTTTTAATGAAGCAAAAACTCTCTTTTTCTTAGACTTCCTGTAGTCACTACGGTGTTACTATGCTTTAGAGAAGATTCTTTTAAATTTAGACAATCTAACATAATCCCAAAATTTTCTCGACCTTTTATGTGGTTTTACTGCTGGCTTCTTGCAAAATAGCAAACTAGTTCATTCTTTGAATATTTTACTCTACAATGAGTCTTTGCTCGCTAGTCAACCTAACCATCATAGGCGTTTCCAATGGTCTCAATAAATATAGTATCGGTATTAGCTCATTTGTAGAGTAGTTTTTAATTATTTGGGCATAGATCTTGCCGTCATGCTTTCGCATTCCAAATACATGTGTTTTATTTACCACTACCTTTCTTGCTTTTAAAAATCTCTATCTTGTCGCTAAAATTACTTATTTTAACTTCGCTACGCTCGTTACTCTTTAAGGGCTCGCACTTTTTTGATACTAAAATTCTGATGTTTTTAGTTGTTTTGTTGATTCTTTTTTCTAAGATTTTAGTAAAATCCGCTATTTTATTATCTTCTATACTAAATAAAAAATATTATAAAATTCTCTAAATTTCGTCTCTGAAATTCTGAAACTAACTATATGCTTATTTTTAACTTCGCTTGGCTCGTTACTTTTTAAAATATAGTTCTCATTGCAACTCAATGCTATTTATGTTTGTATTAAGCTTCGTTGAGCTTAAGTTGATTTTTTGGAGTATTAAGTTTCTGCTTGTTTTGAAAATGTTAAAGATAACTAAGTTGATATTTTGTAGAAATTAAAATTTGAAAGAAAAAAAGAATAGAAAAAGGGGCTTTCGCCCCGAAAATTATGCCAAAGTAGCTTTTAGCATCCAGATAGCTTTTTCGTATTTGGCGATTTGATCTTGCGCCATAGTTACGGTCGTGCTGTCTTTTGCTTCCTCAGCGACTTCTTCTAGCTTTTTAAATTCGCCCAGCAAGTGCTCGTACTCGGCCAAAACGCCTTTTAAAACCTCGGTTGGGGTGTAGCTATCTTTGTTATCTGTTTTTGGATGAGCTAACTTGTTTAGCTCTTCTGTTTTGGTGATAGCTCTACCGCCTAGCTGTATAGCGCGCTCAGCGACGTCATCAAATATCTCTGCCATATCTTCGTACGCTTTTTCGGTGTATTCGTGTACGCTAAAGAACTGAATACCTTTTACATACCAGTGGTAGTCGTGAAATTTAACGAATAACGCATGAGCGTCAGCTTGGATTTGATTTAACTGGGTAACAACTTTTGACATTTTGTCTCCTTTGATTTGATTTGTGACGAAATTATAGCATATAAAACTTAAAGAAAAATAATTTGCAAATAATAAAAATTATTGTTTGTGAAGACTTTTTGAGAATTTAGAATACATTACTTTGTCAAGTGTTGATAAATATTACTACGGGGTATAAAAATTTTTTTGATCGAATAGGTCCACGTTCTTTGGTAGGTTTTTAAATTTCACTAAACATGCCAAAAATACCCAGAAAGAAAGTTTTGGTAATGAGAGGGCAAAAGTTTAGAAATTTATATTGCAAATTATAGGATGATATACAGCAGAAGCTGTTAAATTTGTCTATAAGTGTGTTTGCCAAATAATATTTATGATCAAGCCAGCGGTATCGAAAAAGTAAAATCTAGCAAATTTGCCGATAAATTTATTCGCACAACTTTGGCAAAGACTAAAGATCACGCAACGTTGCGCCAAATTTACGCCTTGAGTTATCAACACTGCAAAAACGAAATAAAAGCGTATAGGGTAGTGGAGATTAGTCGTTCGTTTGCTGGTATTGGTGGATGCGCGTTAAATTTCCGCCTCAAATATGCCAAAATAAAGCCAGGGCAAATTTAAACTCAAATTTACCAAAAATACCACAAATTTGAGCCGTCAGCTCAAAAAATTGCGAGACTAACGGCTTATTTGCCGCAGCTTCATAAAGCAAAATCCGCATAAATTTACGCCGCAGCCTTTATTTTCCGGCTGTCAGCATCGTCTTTAGTATGCGCTTGCCGACCTCGACGCCCGGCTGATCGTAAGTGTTTATGCCTAGCATTATGCCAGTAGCCGACGTGAGAAGTTCGAAATAATAAATCAAAAATCCCGCGCTCGCCTCGTCTAGCCGCTCAAGCTCGATGACGTCCACGCTGATGCCTTCTTGCACGAGCGCATGCATGGTGGCGCTGCACTGGGCGTTGATTAGCTCGCCCAAATTTAGCCCGTTTACGAAGTCGCAGCCCTCAAGGCCGTTTAGGCTAATGCTCGGTATCGCCGTGTTTGCGTCCGCGACGGCTACCTTGATGAAGCTTACCGTTTTGTCCTTCACGCCGTCCATGATGAGCTGCAAAAAGCTGTGCTGATCGCGCGAACCGATGAGTCCGACGGGTGTGAGTCCGTAGCGTTTGTAGCCCTTTTTCTTGCCCAGGCTCTCCGCCCACAGCTGCACGTACCAGTCATTAAACTCCAAAAACCTATCGCCGTAGCTAAATATCACGTTGATCTTGGCGTTTTTGTGCGTCGCGTAGTGGTAGGCTTTTTGTAGCAGCGTATCGTCGCCGTCCTCTAAAAATCGTCTTTTACACGCTCGCGCGCCTTCTAGCAGCGCCGCCGCGTCGTATCCGCATAGCATTAGCGGTACCAGACCGATCGCGCTAAGCACGCTAAATCTGCCGCCGACGTTTTTAGGGATATTAAAAAATTTGATACCGTTTTGCTTCGCGTAGGCTTCTAGCGGCGAGGCGGGATCGGTGATGACGATAAAATTTGCGCTCAAATTTGAGGGTTTAAAGCGCTCTAAAATGCACTTAAATAGCGTGATCGTCTCGATCGTGGTGCCCGATTTTGACGAGATGATAAAAAGCGTTTCGTAAAATTTGACACTTTCGCAAACGCTTTCAAAGCTAAAGGCGTCTACGTTATCAAGAAAATAAAGCTCTCGCTCGCGGCTCCTTTTTGCGCTTGAGAGCATCGTTTTTAGCGCCTTGACGCCTAGACTGCTACCGCCGATGCCTACTAGCACTACGCTTTTTACGTGCGCGAGCGTCGTTTCAAACTCGGCGATTTCGCTTAGTAAATTTGCGCCGATTTCGGGCAGGTGATAGTAGCCGATCTCGCCGCCTTTTAGCTCGTCGTTCATGCGTTTGGCGTAGGAGCCGATCGCGCTTAGCGGCGTACGCTCGAAAAATAGCTCATTTTTTAGCATTTTTGCCTAGCTCGTAGAAGAAATTGGTCGCCTGCACGAAGCCCTCAACGCTACCGCAGTCAAAGCGCTTGCCTTTAAATTTATACGCCAGCACCATGCCGTCTTTGGCTTGCTCTTTTAGCGCGTCGGTGATCTGCACTTCGCCGTTTTTGCCGGGCTTGGTGCGCTCTAGGATAGTGAAAATATCGGGCGTCAGGATATAGCGACCGATGACGGCTAGGTTGCTCGGAGCTTCTTTTGGGTCCGGTTTTTCGACCATGTCGCTAACCATGAGCAGATCGTCCTCGATCGCGCGACCCGTGACGATGCCGTAGTTTTTGCTCTGCTCGATCGGCACTTCCATCACGGCGACGACGCTGCAGCGGTACTTCTCGTAGATTTTTACCATTTGAGATAGCACGCCTTCGCCATCTTCATTGATGCATAGGTCATCTGCTAGCACCACGCCAAACGGCTCGTCTCGTACGAGGACTTTGCCCGTGTGGATGGCGTTTCCTAGGCCTCTCATGCTCTCTTGGCGCGTGAATGAAAACGTGCAGCGCGCCATCAGTTCGCGGATATCGACGAGTAGGTGTTCTTTGTTCGTACCAGAGATCTGATGCTCTAGCTCATAGCTGATATCAAAATAATCCTCCAGCGCGCGCTTGCCGCGGCCTGTGATAAACGCCATATTTTTCATGCCGGCCTCCAGCGCCTCGTCCACGCCGTAGTGGATCAGCGGTTTTGTGAGGATCGGCAGCATCTCTTTTGGCAGCGATTTGGTCGCAGGCAAAAATCTCGTGCCGTAGCCCGCAGCGGGAAATAAACAAGTTTGTATCATGATTTTCCTTTTGATTTTTTAGGAGATTATAGCGAGTTTTGGCTAATTTGGAGTATTAAGGATGATTTGGCGATAAATTTGCGGCTTGCCTTGCAGGGGGGGGGTAACGAAGTGAAATTACTAAAAGTCATCTCACGGTACGTTGCCTTAATTCTTGATGTTCAAATTTGAAGTTAAAATTGCAAATTTTACTTGCCGATATTTGCATCTCTATGGTGCTAATTTGTTTTCATCAAATTTAACGTTACGTATTTGTAGCTTCTATCAAATTAAAGCTTTCCTCTTTTATTGGGAGAGGAAGGGGATTCTACTTACGAAGCGTCGCCCCTTCCTCTCCCAAGCCCTCTCTAACCCCACTGCACGTTTAAGGTAGCGACACTGCTTTGCTCGCGCAAAGCGTCGCAGATTTTGGAAATTTTGTTGGAATTAAATTTGCAAATTTATAGTTTTCAAGATACGGGTCTCGGTGAGTAAAATTTAAAGTAAAGCTAAAAATAGGGCGCAAATTTATGAGTTTAAAATGCACCCGTTTTTTGAGCAAATTTTACCGCCAGGCGGCGGCAATTTTATATCCCTTTAAACGCTGCTTTAGCGTTTTCTAGGTCGTTTGCGTCTGGGTGAGTTGCGGCTCTAGCCCATCTGGCTTCGCGCTCCGGAGTTACGGCGTAGCGCGGGTCGTTTGGCGCTGCTTCGCCCATTTTGCGTAGCTGCTCGATGACTTTTGGATCGATTGCGCCTTGACAGTAAAACTCGCGTAAAATTTCATTTTCGCCCTCGCGCAATACGACTTTTGCCTTTTCTAGGCAGTTCATCGCGTGCTCGTGCTCGGGATCCATGCCTAGCGTCATAAATACGCCCACTTTTTTGCCCTTTATCTCGCGCAAAAAGCGTTTAAATTTAGGCTCGGCATCGCCCTTATCGACGTAAAATCCAAGCGCGATAAAGTCGTAGCGATCCAAATCCAGATGCAGATCCTCGCTAAATTTGACCGCTTCGCAGCCAAGCTCGTTTGCTATGGCAAGACCGACTTTCTCGGTATTTCCGGTCGCGCTCGTGTAGATAACTATTTTTTTCATTCAAAGTCCTTTTGTGAGATATTTGCTACTTCAGTGCCGATCGACATACCCCAAAATACGCCGTCGGTTGTGTAGTTTAAAAAGCCGTTTTCTATGTGCATATAGCCTTTGCTTTCGCATTTTTTGAAAAACTCCATTAGCGCGTCAAACGTCTCATCGCTAACTAGGCTTTTTACCTGCGCGATGTCGATTTTTGGGTACATAAAGAGGCTTTTTAGTCGCGCTTCGGCACGCTGTTTGTCGTCTACTTTGTTTATCATGCGCATTTTTTCTTTTGCGTTATAGATGTCGTAGTAGCCTAGCCTTCCGCCCGAGCCTCTTCCTAGCGGCAGGATATCGGCGCCCTCGTGGCTTAGGCGGATATACTGATAGCGGTCGCGGCCTATGCGATTAAATTTAGTATGCTCTAGTACCTCGTAGTTGCCAGTGCCCAGCAGCTTTTCAAAGAAAGCGTTGTGCAGCTTATGCTCGTAATTTACGTCGTAGTAGTCCTGCGAGACCGTCTTTGCGAGCTGCGATTTTTCAAAAAGCTGAAGCGAATAAAAGCTCGTGCTGTCGATCTTTAGCTCATCGACTAGGCGGGCGTCTTCTAGCACTTCGTCTATCGTTTGCTCAGGGTAGTTAAATATAATATCCGTGCAAACCATGCCGCTAAAATTTTGCTTGATCATCTTTAGATGCTCTATCGCGCCTTTTTTGTCGTGGACGCGATTTAGCAGCTTGCGACCTTTGTCCGAAAAGGTCTGCACGCCGATGCTAAAGCGGTTTACGCCTAGGCTTTCTAGTAGGCGCACTTTGCTCAAATTTAGATTATGCAGCGTGGTTTCTAGGCTAAATTCGCAGTCGTCCGAGATATTAAAATTTGATCGCAGAGCCATGATAATAGGCTCAAGGTGCTTTTCTTTTAGTATCGTTGGAGTTCCGCCGCCAAAATAGACGCTGCGGATATCTTTGGCTTGTAAATACGGGAATTTACCGTATTTCCTGGTCTCGCCCAGTAGATACTGCGTGTAGCTATCTAGCTCGTCTTCTAGCTTCGTGCGGTTCATCGAGCAAAACGAGCAGATATTATCGCAAAATGGCACGTGGATATATATCACGCCGTCCTTTTGCGTCGGCAGCTCCTCGGTTAAAAATTTCTCGACCTCGGCGTTAGTCGCCATCTTTATCTTTTTAGGACGCGTCGGTCCGGCGTGCCCTTTTTGCCTGGTTTCAAACATCTATTCCTCCGTTTTGAACTCGTAAGGTTTGGTAATTATACAGTGTGATATATTTTTTAACGCTTTAATTTCTAACTCCTTTGTTATTTTCACCGCTTCGTCGTTAAAAATTTTATTTTTCCCGCGAACGGCTATGATCTTTATCTCTCCGTCAAATTTAAAATCTACTTCGACTCTAAACGTCCCGCTTAGCCGCAGCATGAGCGCTTTTTTGGGGTATTTGGCCTCGGGTTCGCGCGCCACGGTAAAGCCCACGCCCTCTTTGCATGCGTTTTGCTCTTTTGCTTCGCCGCTATCTTGCGCGGCGGGCTGCTTTGCAGGGGTTAAATTTGAGCTAAGCTGCGCGCTTTGCTCGGCGGGTAAAATTTGAGTCGGCATGGGCGCTGGTGCTGGTTCAAATTTAGGCTCGTCTTTTACCGCTTGCGCCGGCTTTGGCGAGATTTGCTTTTTTATTTTGGGCTTTGGGGGTTGCTTTTTCTCCTCCTTTGGCTTTTTGAATTCCGGCTCTACCGGCTTTGGCTCGGGCTTTAAAATTTCGGGCTCGGGCTCAGGCTCAAATTTGACCGGTTGAGGCTGCGTTTCTTGCGGCCATTCCATAGGTTTTTCTAGCGGCTCGGCGCTTTGAGGCGGCACATACTCTCTAGTCTCTTTACTAGGCTCTTCTTGCGTCAAATTTAGCTTGATCTTTATCGTTTCTTGCGGTTTTGCGCTCTCTATCTGGCGCGAGTTTAACGGCAAAAAAAGCAGAGCTAAATTTAAGACGAGCGAGACTAGAAAATAGCGCATTATTTGCTTAGCATCTCGTAAAATTTATCTACGGCTTCGCCTATGCGAGGCGTTCCTCTAAGTAGCATCGAGGAGGGCACGGTGAGCACTTTGCCGTTTTTTGCGGCGGCCGTTTTTTTAAGCACCGGATTTTGTTTTAGGAAATTTTCGCCATCACCGCCCATACCGCCGATAACGACGATGAAGTCCGGATTTTGCGACAAGATAAACTCGGTCGAGACGATCGGAGTCGAGCCCTCTACGTTATCGGCGATGTTTTTTAGTCCTAGTTTGTTAAAGATATCGCCCGGCAGCGTCTTTGAGCTAAAGCCGGTAAGCGGCGTCGAGGAAAATACTGCGAGTATTTTTTTGCCTTTTACTTCGCTGTTTGCAAAAGAGTCGATTTTGGATTTTATCTCGCTTACGACTTCGCTCGCTTTTTGCTCTTTGCCCGTTACTTTGCCGATTTCTTCGATATTTTTGTAGATATCGCCGACGCTATCGGCTTTTAGCGTGAGGGTTTTTAGGTTAAATTTAGCAAGGCTCTCGTTTACGTTTGCCGAGTGAAAGCTGGTGATAACAAGATCAGGCTTTAGCTCGACGATCTGCTCGATATTTGGCTTTGTGTACGTGCCTACGCTTTTTAGCTTTACGGTTTGATCCTCGGGCCAAATTTTAGAAAACTGAAGCGTAGCGATGGCCGCTAGCTGATCCTGCGCGCCTAGCATATAGACTATCTCGACGACCGATGGGTCTAGTACGACTAGTTTTTTGGGCGCGTTTGCGGTTAAATTTGCCAAAAGACAACTGGCAGCAAGTAAAAGTGCGGCTATTTTTTTCATAGAAAATCCTTTCAAATTTGATTTGTAAATTTATCGCTTTATTGGCACTACGAACGGCATGCCGTCGTGTTCTAAAATTTCGCAGTTTAGTCCGTAAATTTCATGTAAAATTTCTTTCGTATAAAGCTGCTTTGCCGTGCCTGTATAGCGTATCTCGCCGTCTTTTAGCATCACGAGTTCGTCGCAAAACATAGCGGCCAAATTTAGATCGTGCAGCACGGCTACGGAGAGTAAATTTAGCTCCGCGGTCAAATTCTCGCAGATCTTTAGCATCTGAACCCCGTAGTTTAGATCCAGCGCGCTCGTAGGCTCGTCAAGAAGCAAAATCTTTGGCTCGCTAACTAGCGCTCTAGCTAGCAGTACGCGCTGAAATTCGCCGCCGCTTAAAGAGTGGGCGCTGCGTTTGGCGAACCGCTCTACGTCAAGTAGGCGCATGATCTCGTAGGTTTTGGCTACGTCGTTTGCGTCGTATCCGCTAAACTGGCTTTTTAGATGGCAAAAGCGCCCCGTTAGCACGATGTCCTCGACCGTAAGAGGCATGCTTAAAACCGTTTTTTGCGGGACGAAGCCTAAAATTTTAGCCAGCTCTTTTAGCGAATAATCCTCCAGCTTTTTGTTTTCCAGTGTTATTACGCCGCTATTTGGCGATAAAATTCTTAGGATATTTTTTAAAAGAGTGGATTTGCCGCAGCCGTTTGGACCCAAAATCCCTACGAAACGACCATTTTTGAGGCTTAAATTTACGTTTTTTAGTATCTCTTTTTTGCCGTAGCTAAAGCATAGTTTTTCTATTTTCACTTTAAATGCTCCTGCTTGAGCGGATAGCTAAAAATAGAAAAAACGGAGCGCCGAAAAACGCCGTAACCACGCCGATAGGTATCTCGGTCGGGCTTAGGACGCTTTTGCCTATCGTGTCGCAGGCTAGCAGGAAAAACCCGCCCGCAAAGGCGCTAATAGGTATCAAAACGATGTTGCTCGAGGTCTTTAGTATCATGCGCAGCGTATGCGGGATGATTAGTCCAACAAAGCCTATCATGCCCGTAAACGCTACCGAAAACGCCACGGCTAAGGATGAAACGATAAGTAGGCGTTTTTTCATCTTTTCTACGTCCACGCCTAGGCTTTGAGCCTCCTCGTCGCCGCTTAATATGACGTTTAGCTCAAATCGCTTAAAGTAAAAATACGCCATAGAT
Organism: Campylobacter showae; assembly: GCF_900573985.1. NCBI lineage: Bacteria > Pseudomonadati > Campylobacterota > Epsilonproteobacteria > Campylobacterales > Campylobacteraceae > Campylobacter > Campylobacter showae. The sequence continues at coordinate 1,062,909 of NZ_UWOK01000001.1, forward strand.
AGCACGAGAGGAACGCTGATGTAGGCGATCTTTTCCCAGTTGGCAGAGCCCACGTAGCCCATCATCCACGCTACTATCTTAAAACTATCCTCGCCGATGAGGTAGGTCGCAAAGCTCGTAAATGCACCCAAAAACGACGAAAACGCGATGCCTATAATAAGAAGCGTGGCGATGGATTTGCCTTTTTTGGAGAGTTTAAAGATCAGCACCGAAAGTATCGCCGCGCTGAAAAATGCAAACACTCCGTAGTAAAAATCGGGCAATTTTAAAAGATAGGCCACCACGGCGCCAAAGGTCGCGGCGGAGGCGATACCGATGATGTAGGGGTCTGCTAGCGGATTTAAAAATACGCTTTGCACGACGACGCCGGAGCTTGCTAAAAGCATACCGATCAAAAAGGCCATTATGACGCGTGGAAGGCGGATTTCTAGCAGGATGGTTTCCTTTATCTCGTCTATCTCGCCGCCGCTTGCAAATTTGATTATATCTTGCCACGAGATATCGGCGCCGCCGAGGCTAAGCGAAAATATAAAAAGCAGCGCCGTAAGCGCCGCCAAAACCGCCGTAACTCCGTTTTTAGTAGGCATACTTAAACTCTACGTAGTAGTTTCTCTCGTCGGCAGGCTCGTATATGTCCTCTAGCTCGCTTTGATAGGCGTTATATTTTTTGTTGAATAAATTTTTAACTCCCGCAGAGACTGAAAATCCGCCTTTAAATTTATACTTCGCCCCAAGATCTACTAGCGTTCTGGATACGGTTTGCGTCTCGTAGCCAGATATGTCCGTCACGCCCGAGTAGATAGCCCTTTTTAGCTTTGATAGGTATTTGACGTCAAGGAGTAAATTTAAATCCTTGATCGGCTCGTAGTCGATGCTAGCGACAAATTTGCTCTTTTGTACGGTCGGCACCTCCATGCCTTTGTTGTTGCCTTTTTTAAATTCGGCTTTTACGTAGGAGAAGGTCTGGCTGGTTTTTAAGTTGTCTAAAATTTGCTGCTCGGCGTAGAGCTCGGCTCCGTATCTCCTAACGTCGTCTAAATTTATAAAAAACCAGCCGTCGGTTATGTTGTTAGTTAGCGTTCTGGTGTAGATTTCGTTTTTCGTATCGGTTAAAAACACGGTCGCGCTTATGAAATTATCATAGATCATATCCCTCACGCCAAGCTCGTAGGTTTGGTAGGTTTCTGATTTTAGATTATTTACTACGTAGTCGGTTCTGTTTGGCTTATCGACGAACTGAACGGGCGACGGCGAGACGAAGCCGCGCTCAAATTTAAAATAAACGTTGCCGGTGTCTGAGTATTTAAAGCTAGGCGTTATCTCAAAGGCGTGGTTGTCCGAGTTTTTCTTGCCTTTAAAGGACGAATCGCTAGTTATCGTCCGGCCAGGCGTCATCTTTACGACGGATTTTGAGCGTCTATCCATATCGTTTCTAGCTAGCTCGAACCTATATCCCGCGCTCAAAGAAAACTGATCGGTGAAGTCGTGCTTTTCTAGTAAGTAAAACGAATGCGTTTTCTTTTCTACGTCAAATTTGGTCGTGACGTCGGCGCTTACCATGACAGGGCCGCGTCTTCCGGTGGATTTTGAGCGTATAGATCTTTTGGCCTCTTGTCTTAAAAAATCGTAGCCGAATATAAAATCTCCGCTGCCGTAGCCGTATTTGCCCTTAAATTTAGCTCCGGCTTGTTTATCGGTTAGCCCTAGCTCTCCGCTGCCGCCGTCTTTGTAGGCGCTATACGAGTCCATGGTGAGTTTTTGATAATAAGGCGATAGATTAAACGTCAGCGCGTCGTTTAAATTTATAGAGTAGTCGGCGTTTACGCTAACTCTTTTGTTTAGATAGTCGGTTTTGCTTGATCCCGCTTGCCTTCTGTCTTGCTCTAGCTGAGCTTTGCTTAGAGCGCCGGTGGTGCGGCTTTTGTCTTTAAAATAGCTTGAGTCGATAGATAGCGCCCGATCGTCCGTTATCTGATAGGTTAGGCCGCCCGAGACGTAGTCCTCTTTGGTTTTATCCCCGCGTCTATATCCGTTTGAGTCCGATTTTTTCGCGTTTAGTTTTAAAGATAGCGCGTCCGTCACTCCGCCGCCGACGTTTAGGGCTACGTCTTTATAGGAGTAGGAGGCTAGCTTGCTAGAGACGCCCGCGTAAAATTTCTTTTTGCTCTTTTTGGTGATGATGTTTATCACGCCTCCCATCGTACCGCTGCCGTATAGCACGGTGCCGCCTCCCGGGACTATCTCTATCCTATCTACGTCCTCGATAGGTATCATATCTACGGGGATTCTAGTAGGCGTAGTGTCTATCATGTTTAGCGCGACGCCGTCCACCATCACCTTTACGGTCGTAGTAGATCTAGCCGACGAGCTCCTTCTGGAGCCTTGTCCGCGCATATCTACGTTGTTGCCGTTTAGGCTGACGCCGGGAGCTTTTTCTAGCGCTTCTTTGATATCGCGGTATCCCCTATCCTCTATCTCTTTTGCGGTTATAACGGTTACGTTTCTAACCTCGTCTTTTAGCGCACTCTCAAAGCCCGTCGTAGTTATGACGGTGGCGTCTAGTCTCGTAGAGCCGCCCTCTGCGGCGTATAAATTTATGCTCGCTATCAGCGAAAGCGCGATAGCTCCTTTGCTTGATCTGGCAATCATAGTTACTCTCCTTGGTTAAATTTACAGGGAGATAAAACTAGGCTCATTTTCTATCCTTTGGGCTTTTTCTTGATATTTAGCTCGACGTTTTGCGTACCGCTATCTTTTAAAATAGAGATCAAATTTACGACCTCGCCGTAGTTTATCGCTTCATCGGCGTTTAGTTTGACGCTCTCTTTTTGCTTTGGGGTTAAATTTGCGATTTGAGCGGCTAGATCCGTCAAATTTAGGCTCTTTTGCTCGCCGCCTACGCTTAAAAGCACTTCGCCGCTAAGCAGATAAAAAACCTCGACGTTTTTGGTATCTTTTTCGTCTAAATTTGACGCGCTTTGGGGTAGGGCGATGTCGATATGGGCAAATTTATTAAAAGAGGTCGTAACCATAAAAAATAGCAAAAGCACGAATATCACGTCGATCAGATTTAGCATCGAGATGCCGGCGTATCTGGTCTTATTTCTGCGGACATACTTCACAGCTTCTCCTTTCAAAACTGCGTCCAAACAGGCTCATAATGCGGTTTAGGTCGTTTAGGATGAAATCTATTTTCTTGCTAATCATGAGAAAAAATATCACGCAAGGAATCGCCACTATAAGCCCAAAAGCCGTCGTATAAAGCGCCTCGGAGATACCGACCGCAACGAGCGGAGCGTCCACTCCGCCGCTAAGTCCGCTAAAGGCCTTTATCATACCAACTATGGTGCCCAGTAGCCCTAGCTGCGGGCTCGCGCTCGCGCAAAGCCCCAGTATCCACGTGCGCCGCTCAAGCGAGGTTAGCTGCATGGATACGGCCTCCTCGGCGATGTAGTCGATCTGCGTTTTGCTTGCACCTTCGCCCAAATTTTCCGCTACGAAAAGCGCGGTTTTGGCAAGCGAGTTTTTGTAGCTTTTGCAAAACTCTTTGATTTTTGCGTAGTCGCCTTCTAAAATAAGATTGCAAAGCTTGATCTTAAACGAACTAGTCGCGTCTATCTCGGTAAATAAAAAATACGCTCCCTTTTCAAGAAGCACCGCAATACCGAGCACCGAGAGGCAAAATATCGGCCACATAAATATACCGCCGACTTCTATATACTCAAACATTTTAATCCTAATATTAATTATCAAAAGCGGTTTATTATACCGCTGCTATCATTAATCGGTAATAAAATTTGACGGTATTTCATAACGTTAGATAATAAAATCCAAATAACGTTTCGCAGAAAAACGGAGCGTCCAAAAAGGCAAATTTAGGGTACAGAGCCCTAAATTTAGCGGTTTAGTAGGTGTACTTAAACTCTACGTAGTAGTTTCTCTCGTTTGCCGGACTGTACTCGTAGATGCCGGTTTGGTTGTTTTTGCCTTGGTAGTCGTAGTATTTTTTGTTAAAGAGATTTTTTACGCCTCCTGTTATGCCAAATCCGTTTTTAAATTTATACGAAACGCCTGCGTCCACGATGCTGCGAGAGGAGATGTTGTCGTAGTTTACGTCCTTTTTCTTTGAGTAAAATTTATAGTCCGCAAACAAGTGCAAGTCGTTCACGATCTCGTAGTCCGCGCCGAATATAAATTTGTGTTTTGAAACGTAGGGCACCTCTTTGCCGGCGTTATCGCCTTTTTTTGATCGTGGCGTTTACGTAGGCGTACGACTGGCTCAAAATCAGCTTATCAAAGAGATTTTGCCTGCTAAAAAACTCAAATCCGTAGCGTCTGGTTTTTGCGATGTTGTAGTATTTCCAAGCGTCTCCGTGATTGGCCCCGAGCTCGGCATAGGCTATCTCGTCGCTAGTATCGGTTAAAAACACGGTAGCGTTTACCGGCATGCTCGCGACGTGATCTTTTAGCCCGATCTCGTAGGTGTTAAATTTTTCAGATTTTAGGTCGTTAAATTTGTATTGTTTAGTGATCTGATCTTTGTCGGTTAGTTGAGAAGGCGAGGGCGAGATGTAGCCGCGCTCAAATTTAAAATATACGTTTCCCGTGTCTGAGTATCTGAAATTGGGCGTAAACTCAAACGCGTGGTTGTCGATATCTCTGCCGTCGCTTATGGCGTTGTAGCTGGTCATCGGAGGAAAAGGCATGCCGTTTCTAAAGCCTTTCATATCAGAAACTCTGCTCGCCTCGTACTGCGCGAGCTCAAATCTATACCCGAAGCTTAGGTCGAAAAGCTTGGTAAATTTATGCTTTTCCATAAAATAAAGCGCGTGAGTGGTCTTTTCTAGATCGAGCGTCGTATCGTGCTTCATACTCATCACTGGCGACATTTTTACGGCATAGTGCGACTCTCTTTCGCCCTTGTTTTGCTCGTAGTCGTAGCCGAAGATAAACTCGCCGCTGCCGTAGTCAAGCTTATTTTTAAAATTTACGCCGTATTTTTTATCGCCGAAAAGCCCCTCCATCGGATAGCGCACGCCGCGAGCCGACTCGGTCGATGAGGTTTTGATTTTGATTTTTTGATAATACGGCATCAAATTTACCGAGTAAAAGTCGTTAAATTTACCCTCATAAACGGCGTTTACGTCGATTTTTTCGTTTTCAAAAAGCTTTGTTAGGCCGTTATTGGCGTTTTGTCTGCGGTTTTGCGAAACTTGATCCTGGGTTAGGGTGCCGGATCGTTCCTTTTTGATTTAAATATGCTAGGCGTCAAATTTAGCGAGTGGGAGTCGTTAAATTTGTAGTTTGGCCCGCCGCTTAGGTAGTATCCGCGCTCCTTGTAGTCGTGTCTGTAGCCTTTTTGACCGAATGCTTTGCCGCTAAATTTTAAAAACAGATCCTCGCTCACGTTTCCGCCGACGGTTGCTGTGGCGTCGCGGTAGCTATACGAGCCGATTTTTGAGCTTACGTTTGCGAAAAAATCTCGCGGTCTTTGCTTGGTGATGATATTTACCACGCCGCCTCTAGTGCCGCTGCCGTATAGCACGGCCCCGCCTCCTGGCATCACTTCGACCTGCTCGACGTCCTCGATCGCGATCATCTCAAGCGGTATGATGCCGTGCGCCGCATCAACCATATTTATCGGCACTCCGTTTAGCATGATTTTTACGGCCATGGTTGGCGTCGCGCCGTCTCCGCGCATGCCTTGCCCGCGCATATCTATGTTTTCGCCTAAGCTTGAAGTGCTGACGAAATTGACGCTAGGGATCTTTTCTACGAGCTCTTTTATCGTGCGGTAGCCGTAGGCTTCGATGTCTGTTTTGGTTACGACGAATATATTTCTGGTCTCTTCTTTTAGTGCGCTTTCAAAGCCCGTCGCCGTTACTATGGCGGCATCAAGCGTGACGTTTTGGGTTTGCGCGTTTAGGCTCGCGGCTGCAACGAGCGACAAAAGTATAAATTTGCCGCCTTGCGCGCCTAATCTTTTTTGCTCATTTTGGCTCCCTTTGTTTTATTATAATTAATAATGATAAAAATTCTCGTTATTTTACTATTTTTGGTATTAATTAATAATAAAAATCAATTCTTATAATTTTGATTTACGATTATAACGACGCTCGTGAGATTTTAGATTTAGTTTTACGGACGATGTTGCGCGTTTAAATCGTGAAATTTAAAGGCCGAATTTGAAAGGTTTTAAAATAAATTTGAAGTGGAGTAAATTTGAGGGTTAAATTTGATATAAAAGCAAGCAGACACAGTAAATTTGTGCTACTGCTAATGGAGCAGAGGAGGTTTACCCCTCCATGCTGTTTACGACGTTTATGACCTCGTCGCGTAGGCTCTCGACCGTTAGTTCGGCTTTTTTCTCAAACGGCACGAAGACCTCGCCCTCATCGCACGCGATGTGCATGCCGTCCTCGGTGATATCGGTCATTTTGACGTTTTGCGGGTTCGTAAAGCCGCCAAATTTCGCGCACATATCCTCTGTAAGGCCGATGAAGTTATCATTCATCATACCTAGCGCCATGTCTTTGGCTTCTCTTGCCTCTTCGCTTAGCTGCATTATGTCTCCTTGATTTTAAAATGATATCCGTTATTTTAACCATCTTTAGCTGAAATTTAGCCCTTAACGAGCGCGATTTGCCCGTTTCGTATCTCGTAAATTTTATCCGCCGCATCAAAATACGCATCGTCGTGGCTGATCGCAAAAACAGTATAGCCTTGCGCCTTAAGCCCTGGCAAAAACTCCGTATAAAAATGCCGCCTAAACTCGGGGTCTTGATCGGCCGCCCACTCGTCAAGGATCAAAAAATTACGCTTTTCAAGCAACGCCGCGACCATCGCGAGGCGCTTTTTTTGGCCTTGGGAGAGATTTAGCGTGCTAAAATTCCCGTCTTTTACGCTTACTTTGTTTTCTATCGACATCTTTTTTAGCAGCCCCTCTATCAGCGTCTCATCGTCGCTCATCACTTCGTCAAAGAGATAAAAGTCGCTAAACACCGCGCTGATCGTGTTTGCGTAGCTTTTTAAATTTGACTCGGTGATCTTGACGTCATCTGCGAACATCTCGCCGCTTTTTGGCGCTAAAAGCCCTGCTAAAATCATAAATAGCGTACTTTTGCCGCTTCCGTTTTTACCGATCAAAAACACCGTCTCGCCGCGTCTGATCTCTAAATTTATATCCTTTAGCGCAAATTCGCTCCCCTCATCGTAGGCGAAATTTATATCTTTTAGGCGCAGTTTTTGCCAAATTTGCGGAGCCGTCTCGCCCAGCTCAAATTCCGGCTCAAATGGCGCTAGGTCTAGCTTTTTTAGCCGCTCGTAAGCGATACGCGCGCGAAATACGCTAGGCACCGAGTAAAGCAGCATCATGAGAGGCGCTCGCAAAAAAAGTATCGCTAGCGCAACCGTGATCGCGTCTTGCAGGCTTGCGGCGTCGTAGGCTAGGCAAAAATATATCTCGATACCCACGGCGCCTAACATCACGGTGTTTAGCCAGTTGCTCATAAAGGATTGATGGATCTCGGCTTTTACGATGTTTTCGCGCAGGCTTTTTGCGTTTGGGATAAAGCGGTTCCAAAAAAGCCGCTTTGCGCGGGCTAAATTTAAGCTAAGCTCCCTATGCCCCTCGATGCAGGTCTGATAGTCGCGGTACAGCGCATCCTCGCCGTTACGGCATTGTTCGTAGTATTTGTGGATATTTTTGATGAAGTATCGGCAAATCCATGTCGCCGCGCTCATCCAAAGCACCAAAAACACGAAAATCTCGGCCGAGATGTAAAGCACGTAAGCGCCCGTCGCGCCGATGATAAGCACGCCTTGGATAATGCTTGGCACCTGCATAAAGCCGTCGGTTAGGCTGCGCACGTCGCTTGAGAGCGAGGCGATCAAATTTGACTTGCCCGCGGCTACGATTTTTTGATTTGCGGTATCTAGGATCCGTTTTATCGTTTTGGCTCGCAGCTCGTAGACAAAGTCGTTGCCGATCACGCTAAGAGCGATACGCGAGAGCACCGAAAAGCCCAAAAACAAAATCAAAAGCGCGAAAAACGCGAGCAAAATTTGAGCGTCTTGTTCTTTTAAATTTAAGAGGTATTTGTTGATAAAGGCTAGTATTAAGATCCCCGAGCCGCTAAAAACGGCGCTGGAAACGATCATAGCGATGATTTGCCAAAACGTTTTTTTTGATATTTTTTTAAACATTTTCATTCTTTTTTGAGAGCTTATTTCATTTTAGTCGCCATTTTATAAGAATATTTTTAAAATTTCGCTAAAATCGGGCTTTATTTAAAGGAGAAATTTGCAAACGGTTTTGCGGGTCGTATCGACCAAAACTGAAGCCAAAAAATCGACGTTTTTGTGTTTTTTGTGCCCGATCTGCGAGTTTAAAGCCCTTCACGAGCGGCTAAAGGCCGAGCATCCAAAGGCCGCGCACGTCGTGTGGGCGCTGCGCGAGCGAAACGGCTACGGTCAGATAGTGGAAAATCAAAGCGACGACGGCGAGCCAAAGGGCACGAGCGGACAGCCCTCGCTAAATGCGCTTAGAGGCGCCCAGCTCGTAAACGCGGGCGCGCTCATCGTTCGGTATTTTGGCGGGATAAAGCTAGGTACGGGCGGGCTCGTGCGAGCTTATGGCACAGCGGCAAATGCGGCGATAGAGGAGGCTGAGGGCTGCGGGGCGCTGGTTAAATTTGAGATAAAATCGCTTTGCCTGTTTTTTACGCCGTACGCGCTTGGCTCGCGCTTTGAGCACTATTTTGAAAAGCGAAATCTAGGCTTTGAGCGCGAATTTAACGAAGGGGGTGCGATCTGGCGAGCGGAGTTTAGCAGCGCCGAATTTGAGGAATTTCAGGCATTTGCGAGCGGGTTTGAGCAGGAGGGGTTTAAATTTTACGCCTTGCCGTTAGCCGCGCGAGAATAAATTAAGAGGCAAAATTCACGTTGGGTTTATGCTAGACGGTTATAATTTTGCTGATTTTGGCTAAGGCTTGTCTCGCGAGCGCTTTTCCGAGATTTCGCAAAATTTTCACTCCGCAGGCTATATGCCTAGCGCACGCTCAATTTTGCTTCAAAACTCGAAAAATCATCTCGCGATACTTCGCCTTATCTTTTTTGCGATCAAATTTGAAGTCAAATTTGTAAATTTTACCCACCGAGATCTGCATCTTGAAAATGCAAATTTAAAATTTGAAGCGCGTAAGCGCTGAAATTAAACCTGCACGTAGTGCAGCAACCTCTCACGTCGTAGGGGTTGGGGGATCCGTTAAGGGGGAAGGGAGCGACTTCGTAATTCAAGCCCCTTCCCCCTTAACAAGAAAGGTTAATTTACGCAAGGAAACCAAACTCGCAACGCTAAATTTAACCAACCCAAATTTAGCAGTTTCAAGATGCGGGTCTCGGTGCGTAAAATGCAAAACCGTCAAATTTGAAGCCAAATTTGCCCGAATCAAATTTAATCAAAAATTTAAGCCACAAGGAGCGAAAATGCTTGGCAAAACGTTAAAAACAGTAGGAATAGTCGGTGCTTTGGCGCTATTTTTAGGTATATTTTTAAATTTACAAGGAGAACAGATGAATCATAAAACAAAAGAGCCTGCGGCCGCGAACAAAACGATCGTACTGGCAGGCGGTTGCTTTTGGGGCACGGAGGCCTATCTCAAGCAGCTTCCGGGCGTGGTTAGCACCTACACGGGCTACGCAAACTCAAAGGTGCCAAACCCTAGCTACGAGCAGGTCTGCACGGGCGATACGAACGCCGCCGAGGCCGTCTGGGTCGAATACGACGAGTACGTGATCGACCTGCCGCATTTGCTCAAATTTTACTTTAACACCATAGATCCCACTAGCCTAAACAAGCAAGGCGGCGACCGCGGCACGCAGTACCGTACGGGTATTTACTACACCGATGCGGCGGACGAGCCGGCGATCAGAGCCTTTATCTCCGAGCAACAAAAAAACTACAAAGCGCCCATCGTAACCGAGGTCGCGCCACTAGAAAATATCTACAAAGCCGAGGAGTATCATCAGGACTACCTGGACAAAAACCCGCACGGCTACTGCCACGTGACCTTTGAGAGCCTGCCTAAAAAGGGCGAAATTTTGAGCGACAAAAAGCGCGATATGAAGCAAAATCTGCAAAACTACAAAAACAAAGACGACGCTGCGCTAAAAAATGAGCTCAGCGCCATCTCATATGAGGTCGTAAAGCACGCCGCGACCGAGCGACCGCACAGCAGCGAGCTAAACGCCGAGGAGCGCATCGGCATCTACGTCGATATCACAAACGGTCAGCCGCTTTTTAGCTCGTATGATAAATTTGACGCGGGCTGCGGGTGGCCGAGCTTTACGAAGCCGATAGATGCTAGCCTGATCGCCGAAAAGTCCGATCTATCGTACGGCATGGTGCGCACCGAGGTCAAAACCGCGATGTCGGACTCGCATTTGGGGCATGTATTTGACGATGGTCCGCGCGACAAAGGAGGGCTAAGATACTGCATAAACGGCGCCGCGCTGAGGTTTGTGCCGAAGGATGAGATGGAGAAGCAGGGGTATGGGTATCTGATACCGTATCTCGACTCTCAATATTCTAAAAAGTAGCGGCTTGTCTTTTGAGCGCTTTTTGTGGATTTTGTTAAAATTTGACTCGATAGGCTATATGCCTTATCTTCGTCAAATTTTAACTTCAAAACCCCAAAAATCATCTCAAAATACTTCACCTTATCGTTTTACGTTCAAATTTGAAGTCAAATTTGTAAATTTCGGCTTCAAATTTTACTCACCGAGACCCATATCTTGAAAATGTAAATTTAAAACACGCGACGCGATAGCGTCAAATTTAACCTGCACGCAGTGCAGCAACTTCTCACGTCGTAGGGGATAAGGGATCGTTAAGGGGGAGGGAGCTCTTTTGCTTCGCTACGCTCGCAACTGCAAAGCAGAGCGTAATTTAAGCCCCTTCCCCCTTAACAAAGAAGTAAGACGACTTCAAACAATCGTTTTTGTGTAGAGAGGTTTTAACACATGGCGTCAAATTTGATCAAACCGAATTTACCACTTTCGCGGTGCAGGTCTGTGCGAGTAAAATTTAAATCCAAGCAGTAAAACGGAGCTAAATTTGCTGCTTGGATTTGCTTTTAAATTTAGCGAGCATCAAATTTGCCCGCCAAATCAAAGCTAAAATCAAAAAAAGATAAATTTAAGACGTCGCTCCCTCGTTCATCGCGGCGTATTCTTCAAAAGTTCCCTTAAAATCGATGACCTCACTGTTACCTTTTAGATGGATGATGCGGTTAGCAAAGGCGTCGATGAGCTCGCGGTCGTGGCTCACGCAGATGACGTTGCCGACGAATTTATACAGCGCCTCGCCTAGAGCGATGATGGCCTCAAGGTCGAGGTGGTTGTTTGGCTCGTCTAGCACGAGTAGGTTGCCGCGCTCTAGCATCAGGCGGCTTAGCATTAGGCGGTGTTTCTCGCCGCCGCTTAGGCTGCCGACCGATTTTTCCTGCTCGGCGCCGCTAAACAGCATGCGGCCTAGGCACTTGCGGATCTCGTCTAGGTCCTTGTTGTTTTCGTCTTGCAGCCACTCGTAGAGTTTGAGCTCGCCGGTGATTTTGTTTGTCGTATCCTGCGCAAAATAGCTAGGCTCTATCGTAGCGCCCACGTGCACGTCGCCGCTATCCGGAGCGACCTCGCCGATGATGATTTTAGCCAGCGTGCTTTTGCCCACGCCGTTTGCGCCGATGATAGCGACTTTGTCGTTCTTTTCGAGCTTGAAGCTAAAATTTTCAAATAAAACCTTGTCGTATTTTTTGCTGACGCCGCGCACCTCTAGGATCTCGTTGCCGATGTCGCGCTTGGTGCGGAAAAGTATGCTAGGATCGCGTCTGCTTGATACTTTGATCTCCTCGATGTCGAGTTTGTTTAGTTGCTTTTGGCGGCTGGTGGCTTGACGGGCTTTGCTCGCGTTTGCGGAGAATCGTGCGATAAATTTCTCCAGCTCCTCTTTTTCTTTTAGCTTTTTGTCGCGCTCCATCTCGTGCTGTTTGGCAACCAGCGTCGAGGCAATGTACCAGTCGTCGTAGTTGCCCGCAAACTGCCTGATTTTCTTAAAATCCACGTCTAGGATATGCGTGCAAACCGCGTTTAAGAAGTGGCGGTCGTGGCTGATTAGCACCATCGTGCCCTCGTGGCGGTTTAGCTCGTTTTCTAGCCATTTTATGCTATCGATATCAAGGTTGTTGGTGGGCTCGTCGAGGAAAAGAATGTCCGGCTTTGGAAATAGCACTTGAGCGAGCAGGACTTTAAATTTATCCGAGTTTTCGACCTCGCTCATCGGCTTTTCAAAGTCGCTAAAACCAAGCGAGCTTAGGATTTTCTCGATGCGCACCTCGTACTCGTAGCTAGGATCCTCCTCGGCGCTTATCATTTCAAGCTGCGCTAGGCGGTCGTTTATAGCGTCGGTAAACTCCTCGCTCATGTAGAGCTTTTCTTTTTCTTTGACGGCGTCATATAGGCGTTTGTTGCCGTATAGTACGGCGTCTTTGACGCTAAAGTTTTCAAACGCGAACTGATCTTGCCCTAGCACGCCTACTTTTAGCCCGTTTTCGATGACGATCTCGCCGCTGTTTGCTTCGATCTCGCCTGAGAGGATTTTTAAAAACGTCGATTTTCCCGCGCCGTTTGCGCCGATGAGTCCGTAGCGATTGCCGCGAGTGAGTTTTAAATTTACGTCCTCAAATAGCAGCTGCGCGTTAAATCTCATTAATAAATTTTTGACTTCAAGCATATTTTTCCTTAAATTTGACTTTTTAAACCGTAGATTTTGCCAAAAAGTCGTTTAAAATCAGTATAAACTTCGGCAAAACGGCGTAGCGTGCTACTTGGGTAGGTTATAAAACGAGCTTAGATTTGATAAGTTTATCTTTTTATCGGTAAAACTGCGTCGTTTTAGCTTAAAGTCCAAATTTTCGCTAAAATCTCTCCTAAAAATCCGAGCAACTAAAGGCAAAAATCAAATGCAAGTCGCAAAAATCCGTGCCAAAAATATCCTCTCGCGCTCCAAAATCGGCAGCGGCGGCTATGCGATCAACCCGTACATAGGCTGCCCGCACGGCTGCATCTACTGCTACGCCGAGTTTATGCGCGGTGTCACGGGGCACGAGGAGGCGTGGGGCGAGTTTTTGGACGCGAAGGAATTTGATACGGCAAGCTTAGTTAAATTTGCTGCCTCACACGGCAACGAGCGCGTATTTATGAGCTCGGTCACCGACTGCTATAATCCGTACGAGGCGCGCTTTGGAGCTACGCGAAAAGTCCTTGAAGCGTTAGCGGGCTCGGATACAAACCTGCAAATTTTAACCAAATCAAGCCTTGTGAAGCGCGACATAGATCTGCTGCAAACCATGCCAAACGTCCGCATAGGCATGAGTTTGAGCGTGGTAGACGAAAGCTTACGCCGCACGCTGGAGCCTCGCGCGAGCCCCGTAGCAGCAAGGATCGCAGCGATAAAAAAACTGCGCGCCGCGGGAGTTAAAACATATATCTTCGTCGCGCCGATTTTCCCGCAGATCACGCCAGTTTTTGATATCATATCCCGCTACGGCGACGCGGCGGACGAGATTTGGTTTGATAGGCTAAATCTCTATCCAAATTTTAGGGATAAAATTTTAGCTTTCATCGGGCGAAATTTCCCCGCGCTTTTGCCGCTTTATAAGCAAATTTATCTATTTGGAGATGATGGCTATTTCGAGCGGCTAGCTGGCGAGATCAGGCTCGCGGCACGGGAGAAATTCGGAAGCGATGGCGGCGATAGGGTTAGGATATTTTTTGAGCGGAGAAAATCTGGCGCAGATAAATTTGAAAGGTAAAAATGAACGTAATTTTACGGCTTGGCATTATGGTTTTGATCCTATATATGGCGCTTTTGGCACTGCTTTATTTTTTTCAGGAGCGGCTGATATTTTTCCCGAGCAAGCTTGAGTCAAACCATGATTTTAGCTTTGACCAGCCGTTTGAGGAGATAAGACTGGACGCAAACGGCACGTGGATAAGCGGGCTAAAATTTTTAGCGCAGAGCAGGGACGGCGGGCAAATTTATAGCGACGCGAACGGTGAACGTAAGGCAAAAAACGGCGCGGCGATATTTTTTCACGGTAATGCGGGCAATCTGCAAGGCTGGGGCAAGTATGCGCGGTATTTTACGGATTTGGGCTATGATTTTTATCTATTTGACTACCGAGGCTACGGCAAGAGCGGCGGCGAGATAAGCTCGCAGGAGCAGCTTTATGCGGATGCGGACGTGATGATGCAGACGGTTTTGCGCGAGTATGACGCGGGCGAGGTCGCGGCAGTGGGCTACTCGGTGGGTAGCGGGCTAGCGGCTCGCGCGGCGCAAAAATACGGCGCTAAGCGGCTGATTTTGATCGCGCCTTATTTTAGCCTAGAGGATCTGGCGCGCGAGAAAATGCCCTTTGTGCCGAAATTTTTAATCAAATATAAAATTCCTACGTTTGAGTTCGTCGGTGCTTTTGGCGGGCCGGTGACGATATTTCACGGCGAGCACGATGAGCTAATCGGCGTGGATAACTCGCGCAGGCTATTTAAATTTCTAAAACCCGGAGATCAAATTTACGAGCTAAACGCCGGTCATAACGATATCCTGGGTCTAAGCGAGCTTTGGGAAAAATTAGCGCAGAAGCTGGACGAGTAGAGCGGGGCTGCGGCGGTAAATTTGACGCGGCTAGCTTAGTTAAATTTGACGAAAACGGGGGTTAAAGCCCGCTTTGCATCCTAAAAACAAAACCTCTCGTCGGTTCTATTTTGCTTGCGCATGGCTTTAAATTTAGCCAAATTTTCCTCGTCCAGAAAATAATCTTTTTCTTTTTGCGCGCGTGCCTCTAGGGCTTCTATTGCTTTTGCGAGAGCTTCTTTTCTGTCTGCATGAGGCGACTCAAACTCCGGTAAAAACATAGCTTCATAGACGTTTGCCTTGCTCCACTCAAGCGATTTTGCGGCGATATCTTGCTGCTTTTTGATGTCGCAAAACGCGTATGGATTTACCACGTCGCCCACTAGCTTGATAAACGCTCCTATCGCGCTTTTGACCTCAAAAAATCTACCGTCGTCCAAATTTATAATCTCTCTTAGCAAGATCGCGCGGTTTTTAGCGTTATAAAACCAAAACACCGCCTCGTCGCGCAGGTCAAGATCGTAAGCGCGAGCCGAAAGCACGAAAAGAGTCATCGGCGTGACCATCTGCGGAGCGTCCTGCACGATCTTTTCCGCGCTCATAAAGTCCTCTAGCGTACCGCTTTTTAGCAGCCCATCTATCTTGTCGTAAACCTTTACATGTTCAGCCTTGCCGGCATTTGCCGAGTAGTACGGCGTCACGTAAATATCGATGCTCGTTACCTTGCCGTCACCAGCCGCCGATGCTACCGCCGCGCCAAAACAAAGCGCCGCTAAAAAACGTAAAATTTTCATTTATAGATCCTTGACGTAAATTTTTGGCGTTATTTTAACTAAAAGATATTAAACATCGCGTATAAATTTGAAAGATAAAGTCCGCAAATTTGAGCGGACTTTGTAAATTTAGTTTTTAAAACTATGAATAGGCGCGGGGATCTGGCCGCCGCGGGCGATGAAGTCCGCCGATGAGTTTTTATTTACGCTCATCACGGGCGCGCTACCCAGAAGCCCGCCAAATTCCAGTGTGTCGCCCTCTTTACCTTTTGGGATGATGCGCACGGCGGTCGTTTTTTGATTTATCACGCCGATCGCGGCCTCGTCGGCTATGATCGCGGCGATCGTCTGCTCGGGCGTATCCTGCGGGATTGCGATCATATCGAGCCCCACCGAGCAGATCGCGGTCATCGCTTCGAGCTTTTCCAAATTTAGCGATCCTGCGCGCACCGCGGCGATCATACCCTCATCCTCCGAGACGGGGATAAATGCGCCGCTAAGCCCGCCTACTTGGTTGCACGCCATCACGCCGCCTTTTTTGACCGCGTCGTTTAGCAGTGCCAGAGCCGCGGTTGTGCCGTGCGTACCGACTCGCTCTAAGCCCATCTCCTCAAGCACGCGCGCGACCGAATCGCCCACCGCCGGAGTCGGAGCTAGCGAGAGATCGACGATGCCAAATTTCACGCCCAGCCGCTCAGACGCCATTTGACCGACGAGCTGTCCGATACGCGTGATCTTAAACGCCGTCTTTTTCACGGTTTCTGCGACCACGTCAAAGCTCGCTCCGCGCACCTTCTCAAGCGCGCGCTTAACGACGCCGGGGCCGCTAACGCCCACGTTTATGACGACTTCTGCCTCTCCCACGCCGTGAAATGCGCCCGCCATAAAGGGATTATCCTCGACGGCGTTGGCAAACACGACTAGCTTTGCCGCACCTAGATCCGAAAGCCGCGCGGTTTCTTTGATCACGCGCCCCATGTCGGCGACCGCGCTCATATTTATGCCCGTCTTGGTCGAGCCGATATTTACCGACGAGCAGACCTTTTGCGTCGCGGCGAGCGCGGCGGGGATGGAGTCGATTAAAATTTTATCGCCCTTTGCGTAGCCCTTTTGTACGAGCGCCGAAAAGCCGCCGATAAAGTCGATACCGACCTTTTTCGCCGCCTCGTCCATCGCCTTAGCTAGCGGGACGTAGTCTGCAGCATCCGTCGCCGCGCCGATGATGGCGATAGGCGTTACGCAGACGCGTTTATTTACGATCGGAATGCCAAGCTCTGCCGAAATTTCATTACCGACCTTTACGAGATCGCGCGCCTTGTCGGTGATCTTGGCGTAAATTTTCTCCGCTGCTTTGTCGATATCGGGATCGATGCAGTCAAGCAGGCTGATACCCATCGTGATCGTGCGGATGTCGAAATTTTGCTCCTCGATCATCGCGATCGTTTCGGTTACGTTTTTGATGTCCATTTGTGCGCCTTAGATGTTGTGCATGGCGTCAAAGATCGCCGAGCTTTGGATATTTATCTTTACTTTTAACTTTTCGCCTAGCTCGTTTAGCTCCTCGCGCAGAGCCGTGAAGTCCTGCTTTTCCTCACTGGAAACCACCGCCATCATCGTAAAAAACTCATCCAAAACCGTCTGGCTGATATCGTCTATGTTTAGCCCAAGCTGCGCGAGCTTAGCCGAAACGCCCGCCACAATGCCAACCTTGTCCTTACCGATCACCGTTACGATCGCTTTCATCGTCGTTCTCCTAAATTTGTAAATTTGCGAGAGTTAAAGCCCAAATTTGATCAAATTCGGGCTTTAGATTTTAAATTTTACTTCGAGCAAGCACTCTTGCCGTCCATCACGGGCTGGATAGACGAGTTGTCCGCGCCGCCGTCATTGTTGATATTTTCGATTATCTCCCACAGCCTAGCCGCCGCTTTTTCGTAGCGTTTAGCCGTGACCGAGTTTGGCTCGTAAAAGCTCACCGGCTTGCCGCTGTCGCCGCCGACTCTAACGGCAGGCTCGATAGGGATTTCGGCTAGCACTTCGGTACTATAGGCTTTTGCTACCTCCTCGGTCGTGCCTTTGCCGAATATATCATACTCCTTGCCACTTTCAGGGCAGATAAATCCGCTCATGTTTTCCACTATGCCCGCGATCGGGATGTGAAGCTTCTCAAACATATCAAGTGCTCTTTTGCTGTCATCTAGGGCTACCACTTGCGGCGTCGTGACGCACACGCCAGCAGTCACCGGTACGCTTTGAGCCAGAGTTAGCTGTGCGTCGCCCGTTCCCGGAGGCATATCCAGAAACAGCACGTCAAGCTCGCTCCAAAATACGTCTTTTAGCAGCTGCTCGATAGCTTTCATGATCATCGAGCCGCGCCAGATGAGGCTCATGCCTTCTTCCATTAGCACGCCCATGCTCATCATCTCGACGCCGTGAGTTAGGATCGGTTTTAGCTTGTTGCCGACGACTTGAGGCTGCGTGCCCACTTCGCCCAGCATTCTAGGGATATTTGGGCCGTAGATGTCGGCGTCTAGGATGCCTACTTTTTTGCCTAGTTTTGCCATCGAGATAGCTAAATTTAGCGTCGTAGTGCTCTTGCCCACGCCGCCTTTGCCCGAGCTTACCATTACGAAATTTTTGATCTGCGGAGCGATGTTTTTACCGCTTTGGCTGTTGCTTTTTTCCTCTGGGATTTTTGGTTGGATGATATTGATGACGCACTCGTTTGAGCCCATCACGCGCTTTATGTCGGTTCGCAGCTCGTTTGCTACATCCGGATTTGAGCTTACGATCTCGACCTCGATTAAAATTTTCTCGCCGATTTCGACGTTTTTTACGAATCCAAAGCTCACGATATCTTTCTCAAAGCCCGGATATATCACGCCTTTTAGTCTATTTAAGACATCCTCTTTACTTAACATTTTTCTCCTTCGTTAGATTTTTCGAAATTTTATACGCGCAAAATTTAGGCCCGCACATCGAGCAAAATTCCGCCTTTTTAAACGACTCTTGCGGCAAGCTCTCATCGTGTAGCTCGCGCGCTCTCTCGGGATCTAGGCTTAGCTCAAACTGCCTGTTCCAGTCAAAAGCGTATCTAGCATCGCTCATCGCGTGATCTCGCTCTATCGCGCCTGCTTTGCCTAGCGCGACGTCGGCTGCGTGAGCGGCGATCTTATGCGCTACGATGCCATCTCTCACATCGTTTGAGTTTGGCAAACCAAGGTGCTCTTTAGGCGTCACGTAGCACAGCATCGAGGCTCCGTAAAAGGCCGCCATCGTCCCGCCGATAGCCGAAGTGATGTGATCATACCCCGCGCCGATGTCCGTAGGCAACGGTCCTAGCACGTAAAAAGGCGCGCCGTGGCACAGCTCGCGTTCGATTTTCATATTATACTCTATTTGGTTTAAAGGAATATGACCCGGCCCCTCGATCATCACCTGTACGTTTTTCTCCCATGCGCGCAGCGTTAGCTCGCCTAAAACCCGCAGCTCGCTAAGCTGAGCCTCATCGGTCGCGTCGTATAAGCAGCCGGGACGCAACCCGTCGCCTAGAGATAGCGCGACGTCGTGAGCGGCGCAAATTTCTAAAATATCGTCAAAGGCCTCGTAAAACGGGTTTTCCTTGTGATGGTGCATCATCCAGCTAGCTGTTAAGCTACCGCCGCGACTAACGATACCCATCTTTCGCTTTGCGACCAGCGGCATAAATTTGAGCAAAAAGCCCGCGTGTATAGTAAAGTAGCTAACGCCCTGACGCGCCTGTTTTTCGAGCGTTTTTAGGATGTCGTCCGTCGTTAAATTTTCGACTTCTTTTATATCGTGGATGATCTGATACATCGGCACGGTGCCTATGGGGACGGTCGAATTTGCGATTATAGCGCTTCTAATGGCATCCAGATCACCGCCCGTGCTTAGATCCATGACCGTGTCGGCGCCGTATTTTAGGCAAATTTGCAGCTTTTCAAGCTCGGCGCAGATATCGCTACTTAGGCTTGAGTTGCCGATATTTGCGTTGATTTTGGTTTTGGCCTCCCTGCCGATCGCCATCGGGAGCAAATTTTCGTGATGGATGTTAGCGGGGATTATCATCTTGCCCGCGGCGATCTCGCTTCTAACGAGCTCGGGATCTAGCATTTCAGCTTGCGCTACGTAGTTCATCTCGGGCGTTATAACGCCTTTTTTAGCGTAGTACATCTGCGTTGGAGTTTTGTCGGCGGAGTCAAATTTGACCCGAAATTCTTTCATGTTTCGCTCCTTAAAATTTTGGTTCTAATCTTACTCAAAAAAGATAAAAACAAGCTTTTAGGATGTATAATATCGTAACACTTTGCCAAAGGAGAAATTTTGCTAGACGTTACGCTGATAATGCTCGGAGCTGGAAGCTCTAGCCGTTTTGAGATGCCCGTTAAAAAGCAGTGGTTGCGCGTCGGAGGCGATCCGCTATGGCTCTTTGCCGCTAAAAATTTAAGCTCGCATTATGCTTTTAAAGAGATAATCATTGCCTCAAACGAGGAAAAATATATGAGCAAATTTGCCCCAACGTATCGCTTCGTAAAAGGCGGTGCGACCCGTCAAGAGAGCCTAAAAAATGCTCTTAAACTCGTCCAAAGCGAGTATGTTTTGGTGAGCGACATCGCTCGTCCGATGATTAGTGCCGAGCTTTTCTCGCGCATCATAGGCGGCATCCAAAACGCCGACTGCGTCGTGCCTGCGCTAAAAGTGCCAGATACCGTTTATCTAGGCTCCCAGGCCGTCGATAGAGAGCAGATCAAGCTCATCCAGACGCCGCAACTCTCGCGCACGGAGATGCTAAAAAGCGCGCTTGAAGCGGGTCAAATTTGCACCGACGATAGCTCGGCAATAGCGGCTGCGGGCGGTAAAATTTGGTACATGCAGGGCGATGAAAACGCTAGAAAAATCACATTTAAAGACGACCTTTCTAAAATTTGCGGCCTTGGTGCGCCGTCAAGCGAAATTTACGTGGGAAACGGCTTTGACGTGCATGCCTTTGAAGAAGAGAAAAAAGAGGGAAGTTTCGTAACAATCGGCGGCGAAAAAATCCCTTTTGAGCGAAATTTAAAGGCTCACTCCGACGGCGACGTAGCTATCCACGCGCTCATCGACGCGATACTGGGAGCCGCCGGTCTGGGCGATATAGGCGAGCATTTCCCCGATATCGACGATAAATTTAAGGGGGCAGACTCAGCTATGTTACTAAAAGAAGCATATAGGCTGGTTCAAAGCGTCGGATTTGAGCTTATTAATGCCGATGTCACCGTCATAGCCGAGCGACCAAAGCTTAGCAAATTTAAATCTGCGATGGAAATAAACATCGCAAATGCGCTAAATTTGACCCCGAGCCGCATAAACGTAAAGGCCACGACGACCGAAAAGCTGGGCTTTACCGGGCGAGGCGAGGGCATAGCCGCTACGGCGTCGGCGAGTCTAAAAATTTACGACTGGACGCAAAAATAAAACGACGAAAGTAAAAAAATGAGAGTTTTGATAATAGAAAACGAAATCTACCTAGCCCAAAGCATCGCCTCAAAGCTGGAAAATCTAGGCTATGAGTGCGAGATCACAAGAAGCGCGATGGATGCGATGAAAAGCGAGCCTGAGCAGAGGGCAAAGGAGGGCGCTAAGGACGTGCACTTTGACGTGGTGCTGCTCTCTAGCGCGTTTGCGGGCGACGAGACGCTAAAAATCATACAAAAATTTAAAGACTCCGTCGTCATCCTGCTCATCACGTACATCAGCAATGACACCGTCTCGATCCCGATAAAAGCGGGCGCTAGCGACTACATACAAAAGCCGTTTATGATCGAGGAGCTGGTGCGAAAGATCAAGCATTTTGAGGAGTTTAGGCGGCTGCAAACATTTATAAAGACCTATCAGGACTACTTAAACTATCATTTTAAGGCCGTCTCGGCGCTAAATTTCGACTTTAAGCGCATAAAGCTGCCGCTTCTCATAAAGTGCAATAAAATGATAAACGCCGATAATTTCGTTTTCGAGTACGCAAAGGCGCTAAATTTGAGCTTCAAATACGTCCCGCTAGAGCCAGGCATCGACTTAGAGGCCATAGCCGCGGCAAATCCGCGCACGCTTTTGTATTTTTCAAATTTTCAAATTTTACGTCAAGAGGCCAAAAATCAGATCGTATCTCTCGCCGCTAAACGCAAGCTCATCGCAAGCTCGACCAATCCTAACGAAGAAGCGCCGATGGAGACGCTAAACATCGCAAGCGACGAGAAAAATTTCCAAATCGACGAAATTTTGACGATCGACGACTACATCAAGCACATCATCGTAAACTATCAGGACAAATACCCCGATACCGAGCTTAGCAAAAAGCTAGGCATCTCGCGCAAATCGCTTTGGGAAAAGAGGAAAAAATATGACGTCGTCAAGAAAAAATAACGCCGTTTGGATAAACGACGAGGCTTTCGGCGCGCTTGATCTCATAGAAAATCAAATTTTTAGCAAATTTAACCGCCTGATGAATGAAAAAGAGGCGAACGAGATCTACGAAACGGGCTTTTTGGCCGGCGAACCGATGCCATATACTTTTATCTTTGCGCCGCACGGCAAGCGCAACCAAGAAACGATAAAAAACGCCTCAAAGGGCGATCATATCGAGCTTATCAACGGCGGCAAGGTGGTTGGGTATATCGAGGTCGGCGAGGTTTTTAAATTTAACGCCGAAAAAAGCTCGCAAAATATCTTTCGCGCCAACGAAGCCGCGCCCGCGCAACAAAGCCAAAGCGGCGAACTGGCCGTGAGCGGCGAGATAAAAATCTACGACGACAAGCTAGCCGAGGTAAGAAAACTGATCGAAGAGGTCAAAAGAGAGCAAAACGTCCGCAAGGTCTCGGCGATCATGCTAACCGCGGAGCCCTTTAACCGCGCGCACGAGCGCCTAATCAGGATGACGATAGATAGCTCCGATCTGGTGTTGCTATTTTTACTAAAAAGCCACGGCGCGGACGAGATGATGAGCTTTTTGCTCAAAAAAAGCGTGCTGGAGTACTTCATCCAAAACTACGTCCCCAAAAACCGCCTGATCATCGTGCCTTTTGAGAACTCAAATCTCTTTAGCTCGCACCTAAATCCGACGCTAGAGTGCATCGCGGCGCATAGGCTAGGCGCTCATAAGCTCATAGTGGGGCAAAATCACGCGGGTATCGGGATGTTTTACGATCACAACGTCGCCCACACGGTGCTAGAGCGATATAAAAACGATCTAAATTTAGATATCGTCGTGCTGCCCGAGCTCGTCTACTGCGACGAGTGCAAGACGCTAGTTAGCACCAAGACCTGCCCGCACGGCCAGCACCACCACATCAAATACCACGCCCAGACGCTAAAAACGCTGCTGCTAGCGGGTATCTTGCCGCCTGCGATCCTCATGCGGCGCGACATCTCGGCGATGATACTGAGCGAGCTTTTCCCGAACCGATTTGAAAATATCCAAAAGCTTTGCGACGATCTTTTCCCTAGCAACGGACTGCTCGAAAAGCAGACGGAGAGGGAGTTTTACGAAAATTTGATGAAGCTTTATCAGACGACGTCGCTGACTTAAATTTGCTTTCTGAGATTTTGGCAAAAGCGGTTAGTCTAGCAGGCATTTTTTGCAGAGTCGGCAAATTTTAGCACGTGTCTTATATTTGTTAAATTTGATCCGTAGGCGAAGTAAGGCATTTAAATTTGTTTCACGATACTACACCTAAAATTCTCGCGCTCAAATTTATAACCAAGTTTTTGTAAATTCGGGCTTTAAATTTACTCGCCCAGACCCGCACCGCAAAAACTTAAATTTAGTGTTGTTTATTTATGGCGCTGGGCGGCTTGCGACTTTGTTTGCAAGAGACGTCGTGCCGTACTTGGCGTCAAATTTGATGTTTTAAAGGTGCGGGTTTTTGCGCAGGCACGGGTGTGCTTGTTGTCAAAATTTGAGAGCTAAAAGCCTGAGTAAAATTTGCGGTTTTGGTTCAAATTTAGCGGCCCGTGTTTTTAAATTTGAAAATATCCGAGTTTGGCGCAAATTTGACGTCCGAATTTTGAAATTTGCAAGCTAAATTTGCTAAAATCGTACTAAAAATCGGCGAGTAAAAGTGCGCCGTTTATGATTTAAATTTGATTTCAAGGAAAAATATGCAAAGGTTGTTTTTAACGTTTTTTGGCGCCGGCCTAAGCCCCAAAGCTCCCGGCACGGTAGGCTCGATAGCGGGCGCGGTCGCGGCGTTTGGGATTTTGACGATCTTGCCCGCTTCCACGCTATTTTTGGTTTCGATTTGCCTTTTTTTATATAGCATAAAGATCATCGACGATTATGAAGCAAAAACCGGCATGCACGATCACGGCAGCATCGTGATAGACGAGGTTGCGGGCGTTTGGCTGGCGATATCTATCAGCAGCGCTACGGCGGTGCAGTTTGCGCTCTCGGTTCTGTTTTTTAGGGTGTTTGATATCTGGAAACCTTCCGTGATCGGGCGCATCGATAGGGATGTCAAGGGCGGACTCGGCGTGATGGGCGACGATATGCTAGCAGGGCTTTTTGCGGGGCTTCTTAGCACGATTTGCTACGAGGCCGTGACGAAGATCGGGCTTGACTATGAGTGGATTAAATTTGAGCTGCCGTTTGTGAAGTAGGGTTATTCGGCGATTTTTGGGCGGTTGTCAAATCAAATCCGGTAAATTTTACCGCCAATTTGGAAACTTTTACGGTTATTTTAAATCATAGCGACGGATAGTGAAGTTTGAAGAAAAAGAAATCGGCGCGAGCTTATTTTTTTGCTTGCGCCATGCCTTTTTGTTCATAGGCGTCGATCTCTCTTGCGTATTCAGGATTTTTCTTTTTTAGTTCGTTAGTCATAAAAGCTATTAGTTTGGCGTCAGCGTTTTTATGTGAAGCTATAGCTAGAATAAAATTTAAATACTCTTTTGCATCCTCGGGCGCTACGCCGTCTTTTTTAGGCGGTAACCTAAAATTTGAAGAAAATGTCCTCAAAATAGAAAATAACTTATTTTTGCTAGTGCCTGGATCGTTTGCTACGGCGAGTAAATCATCTAGTGTGATGCCTCGATTGGCGGCTTCTTTTGCCGCATTATTGGCCGCGATTTTGTCGCTACCTAGCTTAACCGCCATAAAAACAAGGGAAGCGACGAGCATCAAAAGAATCGTCGCTAGAATTATTACTATCGTAGTTTGATTCATTATAGTTTTACCGTTTTATCGGGCTTTCTAAAGTACGCCAAAACCGCGATCAAGACCATCAAAAGCGCACCAACCCACACAAAAGTAGGCACCGGTATCGGCTCGCCCGCAGCATACGAGTGCATACCGCTTAGGTAGAAGTTTACGCCAAAATAGGTCATTATGATCGACCAATAAGCAAACATCGAAGTCACGGCAAATGCGTACTGGCTGTTTAGCTTAGGGATAAATCTGATGTGTAAAACCGCCGCATAGACCAAAATAGAAACCAGCGCCCACGTCTCCTTGCTATCCCAACCCCAGTAGCGACCCCAGCTTTCGTTCGCCCAAACGCCACCTAGGAAGTTTCCCATCGTAAGCAGGCTAAGGCCTAGTATCATCGCCATCTCGTTTATACGGGTAGCCTCTAGGATATTTCGCGAAATTTCCTTATGCTCTTTGCCGCCTTGCAGGGCAAAAAGTACGAGCGTAAACATACCCAGCAGCGAGCAAAGTCCCAAAAATCCGTAGCTAGCCGTGATGACTGAAACGTGGATCGTTAGCCAGTAGCTCTGAAGTACGGGCACTAGAGTAGTGATCTGCGGATCCATCCAGCTAAGGTGTGCGACAAATAGCGTAACGCCCGCTAAAATCGAGGTTAGAGCCATAGCTATCGGGCTTTGGCGCGAGAACACGAGGCCTGATAAGCTAAGCGCCCAAGCGATATAAATCATCGACTCGTAGGCGTTGCTCCACGGTGCGTGCTCAGCGATATACCAGCGTATGCCGATGCCGAAAGTATGCAGTAAAAATGCCAAGATATTTACGCCGTAAACGATACCAAATAGCCATTTGATATTTAGTTTAGGCCTTGCCATCTTAGCAAACACGAAGCACAAAAGGCCAAACCCAGCCAAAAGATATACCGGCGTTAGCGATTCGAAAATTTTATACTCGTTAAAAAACAGCTCCATCTCGATGCGTTTTTCGCCCGGGATGACCGCTTTGCCGTGTTCTTGCTGATAGGTTTTGATCTCGGCTAGAGCTTGATTTGCTCGGCGCCAGTTGTTGTTTTCTGTAGCTTCGGCAACGCTAGTGAAATAGCTCCTTAGCATCCTGCCGATCGGCTCGCTCTCGTTTTTAGGAAGGTACATCATAGCCGAAGCTATACCGTACCATTTGTTATTCGGGTCGTCCATCTTTGGAAACATCGTAAAAACTTCGCCTATAAACACCATATAAAGGATATTTAGGCGCTCGTCTACTTTTTGCAAGTCTTTATCGAACGTACCTCGCTCGCCTGGCGTTTTGCGGTTTGCTGCTTCGGCAAATTTGTTGAGTTTGTAGGTGATTTTACCGTCTTTGTCGCTTTCAAAAAAGTCGTTGTAGCTCGCGTATTTGGCCTTTTCATCTATGCCGATTAGTTTTTTTAGCTCTTTATTTCCGACATAGATTATCGGCACGTCGCGCCAGTACGG
Source organism: Campylobacter showae (assembly GCF_900573985.1). Taxonomy (NCBI): domain Bacteria; kingdom Pseudomonadati; phylum Campylobacterota; class Epsilonproteobacteria; order Campylobacterales; family Campylobacteraceae; genus Campylobacter; species Campylobacter showae. The sequence goes on from NZ_UWOK01000001.1 coordinate 1,089,045, forward strand.
AGCGTTTATCATCATAGAAAGTATGGCTTGGTTTGCATTTAGGCCGTCTAGCGTATCGCTGCGGTGGATCTTGTTTAAAATTTCCCTTGCTACGGTATCAAAAGGCTTCATTCTTCCGTCGGCGCTTTGGATGATTAGCGTCGAAAGCTCTTTGGCATGGTTTGCATCGATATTTCTAGCGTTATCGGCTGCGTAGGTTTTGCTTGGAGCAAATGCCGCAAAGCAGGCCACTATCACAAAGCTCGCGACTTTTTTAACGGCATCCTCGTTTATCATTTTAGCTAGTTTTCTAAAGCGCGAGCGAGGATTTACGACGTTAAAAAATAGTCCCAGTCCCAGCAAAAAGTAGCCGACATAGGTCGGAATCTTGCCCGGGTCGCGGTTTACCGATAGTACGGTGCCAAGCTCGTCTTGGTCGTAGCTGCTTTGGAAAAATCTATATCCGTCGTGATCTAGTACGTGGTTCATATAAATTTTATACGGGTAGTTTCCGGTCCTAGAGTCCTCGACGATGACGTCGCTAGAGTAGCTCATCGGCGAATTTGAACCCGGATAGCGCTTAAGCTCGAAGTCCTCAAGTTTTAAAGAAAATGGAAGCTCGACCATCTTTGAGCCCCAATAAACGTTAAAAAGCACGCCGTCGATCTTAGCTTTAGCAGGTATGTAGCTGTTTTCATAGAGCATGAGCTGCTGGGTTTGCCCGTCAAACGTCAAATTTGCCACCAATGCGTCGTATTCGCCGTTTTTGCTCACGACTCGCTTGGCCGCCTTGGTTAGCAATGATTTTGGAACGAAATTTACGTCCGTGACCGTATAGAGCTGCATCGGTAAAAACTCGGTCGCTTGGTCTTTCGCGTACTCGCCTTTTTCGTTGGTCGTCATCGTAAAGTAGCCGATATTTTGGTTCGAAGTTAGATAAAATTTACCATCTTTTAGCTCGATTTTGACGAAATTTTCAAGTAACGGCTGCGCGTCGAATGCAAAGCTAACGCCGCCTACCTCGCGAGTTTCGCCGGCTTGCAGGCTTATTTCTTCTTTTGAGTCCGGGCTTGAGACCGCAAGCCTAACGAGCGGTTCGCCTTTTTCCGCTTCGTAGTACTCGGTTTCGGCCTTTTTGTAGTATCCGTCAAAGGTTAAATTTGCTTTTTTTCCCGCGATTTCAAGCGGCAAGTTAAAGTCGTTTGAGCCGACGGAAGTGATTTGTTTCGGGATTGAGTTTGAGTAAATTTGACCGTCTTTTTCGGCTGCGATTTCTATTCTGGAAACGGATCCGAATACCGCGTTTGAGGTTTCGTTTTCTCTGATGTGGATGTTGCCCTCAAAGCCAAGATATCGCGTCATTGCCGCGCCAAGTAGCATAAACAAAAAGCTAACGTGAAATATCAAAACGGGTAGTTTTTCTTTTCTTAAAAGGTTGTATCTAAAAATATTGTAAGCCAAATTTATACCTAAAAGCACCTGCACTAAAGCGAACCAACTCGCTCCGTAAACCGCCGCCCACGCGCTTTTTGTGTCGTAGTAGCTTTCTATTATCGTTGCCGCGCCGCTACCGATAGCAAATATAATAAGTAGCACGACGGCTGACGTCATACTGAAAAATAGGGATTTTAACTCGCTCAAAACAGATCCTTGAACATAAATTTAGTAAATCAAAATGCACATTATAGTAATTTTTTTTAAATAAACTTACTTTTTAGTTATTATTTTATGATAATTTTTCGTCTTTAAGTTTAAATAAATTTAATATAAACTCAAATTCGCTAAAACCGTCCGCGCTCATAAAGTGTCCGCCTTTTTCAAAGATATCGGGCGTTACGCCTAAATTTCTCGCTACCTTTAGGCTAAGCTCGCAAGGCACGATATAGTCGTCTTTTGCGGCTATTACTTTTATAAAATTCGCCGCTGATTTTATCTTTTCATAGGCGATTTGCGGCTCGCAAAATTCATTTAATATAGCAAATTCCTTAATCGGCTCGTCAAACGGCGATACAAGGACTAGACCGCCGAATTTGGGCAAATTTGCAAAACCGCTAAGAAAATTTAGGCTAGTTATCGTGCCTAGGCTGTGAGCGATGATAAATGAATTCTCTCCCAAATTTACGTTTTGCTTCATTGTTTCTAGCCACTCGTTTAGCTTCGGTGTTTGCGGGTTTGGCATCTTTAAAATTTCCACCTCGGCAAGGCCGCGCATCTTTTCTTTAAACCAGGAAAACCAGTGACTTTGCGGAGAAGCGTCGTAGCCGTGAATGACGTAAATTTGCTTTTTCATTAAATTTGCCTTTTTGAAAAAATACGCGAATTATATACAAATAAAATTAAAATAATTTTTGACGCGAATCGCAAGAATACTTTTTAAGTTATAAATTTAAGTAAACGGCAGATTAAATATCATCAACCGTTAAAATTTGATATTTGTAAATTTGACAAATTTGAAGTTAAATTTAAGCTTGTTCCCTAAAAAACGAAATAGTCGTTATCAATTAAAATTTATATTGATACGAAAAATTTACGTATAATTTACGTTGATTATTTAAGATTTCGGCAAATTTATTTCAAAAAGGGAGAAAAAATGGATACTTCGAGGCGAAATTTCTTAAAAGCATCCACGGCCACGGGCTTGCTTGCGATGACTTACGCGCCCGGTACTTTAGGCGCAGTCGGCGCCAAAGCGCTAGAAGGCGGCGATAAGACCGTTTATAGTTTTTGCGAGATGTGCTCTTCTCGCTGTCCTATCGAGGCCAAGGTCGTAGACGGCAAAACCGTCTTTATCCAAGGCAACGGCAAAGTAGGCGGCACGGCGACTTCCGTGTGCGCAAGGGGCGGCAGCGGGCACAATCAGCTCTACGATCCGCAGCGCATCGTAAAACCGCTCATCAGAGTAGGCGAGCGCGGCGAAAACAAATGGCGCGAGGCGGGCTGGGACGAGGCACTAGATCTAGTCGCTAAAAAAATGCTAGAAATCAAGGAAAAATACGGTCCCGAGAGCTTTGTATTTACGGCAAAATCAAGCCAAACGCACAAGCTAATGACGACCTTTGCTAGCGCATACGGTTCGCCAAACTGCTTTTCTCACTTTTCCTGTTGTCCGATCACCTATCAGATGGTTTGCGAGCATATGTACGGCGATGCGAAGTTAAAAAGAGACTTCGGCAACGCAAAATACGTCGTAAATTTCGGGCACAATCTCTTTGAAGGCATCGTCATCGCCGACGCTAAAAAGCTAGCTAAAATGGCCGCGAAAGAAGATACCAAGCTGCTGGTTTTAGATCCGCGCTTTAGCGTCGTAGCCTCAAAAGCCGACGAGTGGCTACCCGTAAAACCGGGAACTGATCTAGCATTTGTTTTAGCCCTTATCCATACATGGATCAAAAATGGCACATACGATAAAGAATTTATAGAGAAATTTACGATCGGATTTGACAAAGTCGTAGAAGCGACCAAAGACACAACTCCGCAGTGGCAAGAAAAGATCACGGGAATACCTGCAAAAACGGTCGAGCGAATCGCTGGCGAAATCTGGAAAGCCGCACCTAAAGTCATCATCGACTTCGGTCACAACACCACTACAACTAGAGCCGAATACATCCGCACCAGAGCCATAATGACGGCAAACGCGATGATGGGCAACTGGGAGAAAAAGGGCGGAATTTTTGGCGGTAAAAAGGCTAAATTTTACAACAAACTAATCGGCGAAGAGCTAATCCCTGAGATCACAAACCCGGACGCCGCGATAAAAGTACCTAAAGTGCCTAGAATAGACGCTGCGGGCGAGGACGGACGAAACAAATTCGTCAGCAGAAGCCACGGCGTTTTGATGGAGATCCCGCAAGCCATACTAAGCGAGAAGCCTTATCCCGTAAAAGGCTGGTTTAGCATAAGGTTTAACCACCCTATCAACGTCGCAGGTACGCAAACTACGATAGAAAGCCTTAAAAAGCTTGACTTTATCGTTTGTTCGGATATTTATATGAGCGATTTTGCGATATGGGCGGACGTGATACTGCCTGAGAGCACCTATCTGGAGCGCGACGAAGGTATCGAGGATAAATCTGGCCTAAAACCCGCATATATGATAAGAAATAAGGTCGTAGATCCCGTAGGCGATACTAAAAACGGCTACGATATCTTTAGAGAGTTAGCCCGCAGGATGAAAATAGACGAGCTATATACTTCAAATACGATGGATGAGTGGCGAATGCAGCAAGTAAAGGGAAACGCCGAGCTTTTGGCGAAGCTGGTTAAAGACGGCTACGTCACGTGGAAGGTGCCGGGGATTTTGTTTAGAGAAAAAGATAGCGTAAAAGAATTTACGAAAAAATTCCCTTACGCGCAGCAGTTCGTGGGCGACGACGGGCTGATGGAATCGCAGGTCAAATTTAAAACCGATAGCGGTAAGATCGAGCTCTTTAGCGAAAAGGTCGAAAAGCAGTTTCCGGGATACGGCTGCTTAAACGCCGAGGGCATGGACGTATTTTTCGGCGAGGAGCTTTGTCTAATGAGCGGTAAAACGCCGATACATACCAACGGCCACACGCAAAACGTCGAATTTTTAAACGACCTGATGAGTAGCGCGCCCGTTTGGATACATCCCAATACCGCGAAAAAATACGGGCTAAAAGACGGCGACAAAATAACCTTGCAAAGCAAAACCGCAAAAGAAAAAGCAAGCGTGATGCTGACTGAAGGCATCAGAGAAGATACGCTTTTCGTCTATCACGGTTTCGGTCACGAAAGCGCCGGACTAAAACGCACGAACGGCGTAGGAACGAATCAAAGCAAGCTACTAGATCCTACCGTGATCGGCCCCGTCGCCTCCACGATGGTGCGAAACGTCGGCGTCAAGATAATAAAAGCGTAAAGGAAAAAAGATGAAAAAAGCGTATAGAATGATACATGACGAAAACCTCTGCATAGGCTGCCAAGCGTGCTCGGTGGCTTGCAGGAGCGAAAACGAAGTGCCTAGAGGCGTTTTTAGACTTCAAGTCCATTCGCAGATAAAGGGCAAATTCCCAAATTTAAAAACCGACTTTAGCAGACACAGCTGCGTGATGTGCGAGGATGCTCCGTGCGTGGCGGTTTGCCCTACTGGAGCTAGCTTTCAGACGGCGGAGGGCATCGTGCTGCTAGATCACTCTACCTGCGTATCTTGCAAATACTGCATCCTGGCCTGTCCTTACGACGCTCGCTACGTCGAGCCAAAAACCGGCGAGATAGGCAAATGTACGTTTTGCTTTGAAACTAGAGTCAGCGTAGGCGAGCAGCCTGCGTGCGTGACCGTTTGTCCGACCGATGCTTTGGCATTCGGCGATATAAATGATCCAAACAGCGAAGTAAGTAAAATTTTAAATAATAAAGCTCACTACTATCCTAAAGCCGAGCTTAAAACCAAACCGAAGCTTGCTATGATAGCTAACCGCAAAGGAGGAAGCCATGAATAATATGTGGGGAAGCGTAGCGCAATATAACGAAATTTACTGGCCGTGGCCGATAGCGGTTTATCTATTTTTGGCGGGTTTGTCCGCAGGCGCGATGATGGTTGCATTGCTTGTTAAGTGGAACTACCACAAAAAACAAGACGGCAGCATATGGGACGCGATGGTAAAGGCGGGCGCTCTAGTGGCTCCTATAACGATTACCGTGGGCCTTGCGCTTTTGGTGCTTGACCTTGGCAAACCGCTTAGTTTTTACTGGATTTTGATTAAGTATAACTTCGGCTCGGTTATGTCTATCGGCGTTGCGTTATTGCTGCTTTATACGCCGCTGGCTTACCTTTTTGCGGTAATTATTTTTGAAGAAGAGATAGAAAAGTATAAAATTCTAGCGATTTTACGTCCTATTTCTAGGCTGATTCGCTCTTTTGCGCCTCTTTCAAAGATAGTCGAGATGGCGCTTTTCGGTCTTGCGATCGGCGTGGGTATATATACGGGCTTTTTGCTTAGCGCGATTACGAAGCTTCCGCTTTGGAATACGCCGATTCTGCCAATCTTGTTCCTAACATCAGGCTTTAGCTCAGGCGTAGCGACAAACATCTTGGTCGGACTTTTTTGCTTCAAACACCTTCTTAACGAAGACAACGTGAAGTATCTTTTGGTTATGGATTTGCGTGCCGTACTTTTCGAGATACCGCTTATAGCTATACTATTTTTGGGACTATATTTTGAGGGCGGAGCTAGCGCGGTCGCCGCAAAACAAGCTCTAAGCACCGGACAATACGCGTTAATATTTTGGATAGGCGTCGTGGGTATCGGACTTTTGACCCCTATCACCATAGCGCTAACGGCTCTTAAAAATCACGCTTATAGAGTGGGCTACATCATAGCAAACTCTCTTGTAGTTATCTGCGGCGTCGTGATGCTAAGATACTATATAGTTTATGCCGGTCAAGTTTTCACGGGCGCGTGAAATTTAGGCTAAACTATACGCATTAGGCTCGGTAAACTCGCCGGGCCTTTTTAAATTCAGACGATCCAAAATCATTTTTAGCTATCATCTCCCTTAAAATATTGCGATAAAATTCGGAGAATTTATGAAAATTTTACTGCTTGAGGACGACTTCGTATATCGTGAGAGCGTTAGCGAATACCTAGAAAGTCTTGGCTACGAGGTGGATGAGGCTGCCGATGGCAAGGTAGCCTGCGACAAGATAGCGGCGGGCTTTTATCACCTGCTGATACTTGATATCAAGGTCCCGCACATCAGCGGGCACGAGGTGATAAAATACGCCAAAGATATCGGATGCGAAACGCCCATAATGATAATGACCTCGCTTGTAGATATAGACGATATGGCGGTCGGATACGAGCTGGGCTGTAACGAGTATCTAAAAAAGCCATTTGAACTAGCCGAGTTAAAATTTAGAGTAAACGAGCTAATGCGAAAATATCACGGCAGAGACGATAAAAACTTGATCGCTATCGACGAAAACTTTAGCCTCGATACGGCTAAAAAACGGCTCAAATTTAAAGGCGAGCCCGTCGAGCTAAGTACGAGAGAATTTGCTATCATCGAGTGTTTGCTATTTCATAAAAACAGCTTCGTAGGCATCGAAAGGTTGCGAGCCGAAGTGTGGAACGATAAGGAGATCGACCCCGCCGACGTGCGCATGCATATACTAAAAATCCGTCAAAAAACGACTCCGGAGTTTATAAAATCAGCGCGCGGACTAGGCTATAAGATAGATGTTTCAAAATCTTAAAATCCCTATTTTAGCCACTTTTATCATCATGGCTTTGTTTATATTTCAAAGCTACGAGATTATAAATTTAAGCTCCAAAGACGAATACTCAAAAAATATGTTCGAGCTACTCGAGTACGAGGGCAAAATCCGCAAAGCGCTCGATAAAAACAAGACTTTGCCTATCTCGCTCACATATAAATACGGCGTTTTTGATCTCAAAGAAAAGCAAGTCGTCTCAAATTTGGACGCGCGCCCGAGCGATTTAAAATTTATCACCAGGCAAGAAAACGGACATCTTTTTTACAAAACCTATTTTCGCGCGGACGGCGAGTTTTATTATCTGGTGCTAGCCAAAAAGCAAAACGTGGCTAGGATTTTATTTGTCACGGCTCTAACTCTAGCGTTTGCGCTCGTGGTCGTATTTTTCGCGCTTTATTTGTCGTTTGTTAGCGGCATAAAGCCCTACAAAGACGCTAAAAAATATATGAATAACTTTTTTAACGACGCGATGCACGAGCTAAAAACTCCGCTGGGAGTCATCGGCATAAACCTCGAGATGCTAGGTCTTGATAACAAATACGTCACCCGCATGCGCTCGGCCCTAAAGCAAATGCAAGTTACATATGAGGATACCGAATACTACATCAAGCGCGGATACATTTTATTTCCGCCAGAGATTTTAAATTTGAGCGAATTTAGCCTCGAGCGAGCGCGGTATATGCGCGGTATCGCGATGGCGAAAAATATCAAAATTTACGACTTCATCGAGCCTGATTTGCAAATTTTCATGAGCAAGATAGAGGCGGGCAGACTGATCGACAACAACCTAAGCAACGCCGTAAAATACAGCCGCGAAGGAGGGATAATAAATTTGCGCCTTTTTGAAAAAAGCGGCAAAATCGTGCTCGTAGTCGAGGACGAGGGCGAAGGCATAAAAGATACGAGTAAAATTTGGAAACGCTACGTCAGAGACGAAGGCGTGCAGGGCGGCTTTGGGCTAGGGCTAAATATCGTGCAAAGCATCTGCGTGAAAAACGGCGTGGAGTACGGCGTTAAAAGCGAACTGGGCAAAGGCAGCGTCTTTACCTACAAATTTTCGCCGTACTCAAAAAGCCTGCTTGACTAATCAAACCAAACGCCGAGTTTTGCTAAATTTCGCTCTTTTGAGTCCGAGTTAAAATAAATCACGAAGTAGCCCACGCGCTCGCCCTTTGCGTCGTTCATCGGCTGGACGGTAAAGGCGTGCGAATCCGTCTGATAAAATCCGCCGCTTTTAAATTTGATATCCTTTAGCATCGGCAAGACGTTTAAATTCGCGTAGCTCTTATTTACGAAATGAAAGCCCTCGATGATGCCCTCGTCGCTGCTGTTTTGATAGGGCAGATCGCCGCGGGCGTCGAGCAATACGAAAAGTCCGAGCCCTTGCTGCGCAAAAAAGTCGCTCAAATGTTTAAAATCAAGCAGCACTTCGATACTGCCGAGCATCTTTTTATCCTCGAATATCGGCGCGACCGACCTAATGAAAACTCCCGCGCGACCGACCTCGATGCCTGCGGCTACGCCGTTTTTGGCCTCGGCTAGCAGGTGGCGAAAGTTCGTTAGATCGTCGTTATACAGCGGTATCCAGCTCCTAGCAAAGCTCCTCATTTCAGGCGTGTGGATGTGAAATTTGGCGTTTTCGTAGATCGGCACCTTGCTTAGCGTTTTTGTAAATTCTCCAAGCGTCTCTAGGCACATTTGGCGGTTATTTTGGCTCATACATTTTTTCACGTGTTCGTTTTGCGCTAGCAGCGTCGCAACCGTCATTGCGGAGAGTTTTTCCTCTTCTATGTTTTTATTTAAAATTTGCGTTTGAAAGTCGAGAAATTTTTTGATATTTTCCGTTTGCGTTTGCTCGTCCCAGCGCGCCTTATAGACCATTAAAACGCCTGCTACTACGATGATCGCGAGCGTTAGAAGTATCTTTTTATTCACGGGCTCTGCCTAGCTCGCGCGCTAAAATTTGAGAAAACTCGGCAAAATCAGGTAAATTTAGCTCGCCCTTGCGCTGCTTTTTGCCCCACATGGACTCGGGGAAAAAGCTATCGCTCTCAAACCTCGCCATCACGTGAAAATGCACGCGCGGCACGTAGTTTGCAAAGCTTGCGATGTTTATTTTGGTTGGACTGTAAAATTTTCTCATTACTTTTTCGGTCGTTAAAACTGCTTCAAATACCCTTTTTTGCGTCGCATCGTCGCAGTCGGTGAGCTCCTTAAACGGTGTTTTGGTAAAAATTTTTACCCACGGTATCTCGCTCGTTTCTCGCTCGACGAAAATCAGCTCGTCTTCAAAAATCATTTTAAGCTCCTTTTTGATAGCGATTTTAGCCAAATTTGAATTTTAATCTTTTTAAATTTATACTTCAGGCATCTTGGCTTCGGCGTTTTACGGCGGTCAATTTATAAAATTTGAAAGGAAATTTGAGCTTATGAGACGTTTTATTTTGCTTGCGTTTTTTGCGGCACTGTCTTTTGGGGGCGAGCTGGCTGATCTTAGCAAGGAGTGCAAGAAGGGAAACGATGAAATTTGTAAAAGATTATCGCTCGCGATTAAAAACTTAGAGCTTGCCTGTGATGAAGGCGGCGAGAAAAACGCGATGTATTGCGCAGGACTTGGGTATTTTTACGAATTTGATAAGGTATTTACAAAAGCCGTGCGATACTACGACAAGGCTTGCGGGCTGGGTGCGGACAAAGCCTGCGTATATCTGGGGCTACTTTACCAAAGCGGGCAGGGCACGGTGCAAGATCACAAAAAGGCAAACGAGCTTTTTGCTAAAGCCTGCGAAAAGGACGTAGGCGAGGGGTGCGCGAGCCTGGCGTATAGCTACGGCAAGGGGCTTGGCGTCTATCCTGACGGCAAAAAAACTAACGAGTTGTTTGCCAAAGCCTGCAAGCTAGGCGAGGAAACGGCGTGCTACAATCTTGGCCTAAGCTACGCGATGGGTGACGGCGTAGAAAGGGATGCAGCAAGGGCGGCGCAGATATTTGCGGCCTCTTGCGAGCGCGGACACGTGGACTCTTGCGCTGATCTTGGGGTTTGCTATTTTAAGGGCGAGGGCGTAGAGAAAGACTACGAAAGAGCCGTTGTGCTCTTTACTAACGCTTGCTCGGGCGCGAGTGCGCTAGCCTGCTCAAATTTGGGCTTTGCCTACGAAAAAGGCATGGGCGTAGAAAAGAATAAAAACGCCGCCAAAGAACTTTACGATAGAGGTTGTAAGCTTGGGGAATTTAGTGCGTGCCAGTATCTAAAAAATTTGCGTTGAGATGAATGGGCAAATAGGCCTTGCTGCTGTAAATTTAAAAATACAGCTAGCACAGAGAGATTTAGAGCCACATACGCTGTGATGTTTGTTAAATGTTGCTTTTGAGCTAGTAGAAGTGGGCGGAATAATCCGCCGCAACCAACATCAAAAAAGTAAAATTTAGCGCCAAAATTAAAATAGCGTGGGCGCGCAAATCCAAAATAAATTTGATGCCCGTAGCTAAATTTACCGCTTAAAGTCGTGGATTTGTATATTCGCGCCGTATTTTTTGCAAAGCTCGCTTACTTTTTCTTTTAGTCTTTCCTCGTCGTAGCAGATTAGATCGATATATGCGCGCCTTTGCCCCGTTGCGCCGCCGATTATCTCCAAAAACGAGCCACAGCTTTCTAGCTCCTCGTCCTCGATTTTATTTCGCAGATCAAAGCCCGCCTGCATATCGCCGCCGTTACCTATGCTAAGAAAGCAAAATTTGATGCCAAGCTCGTAAGCTTCATTGTAGATGTCGCGCTCGCCGTTTAGATACTGATTTACGATATTGGTCAGGCAGGTGGTGCCCACGATCACGTCCTCGCGCACCTCGCTTCCGCGAGGCTCCATCTCGTAGCTGAAAAAATTCTTTAGCGGTTCGCGAGCGGCTTTTTCGCCAAATTTCTCATCGACCAGATCGGCGAATTCGCTTAGCGGCACGCCGTTTTCTTCGGGCTCGGCTAGCACCTCAAGCTCGCCTAGCGTATTTATGATCGCCGTTTCGCCGATCATATTGTCAAGCAGGATAAAGCTAAGATTGTAGGCCTTGCCCTCGTCCTGTGCGAGCAGAGCCGCTAAATTTGCATTGTAAATTTTGATATCCACGTCGCTTTCGTTAAACTGCGCGTAGATCATCGACTCCTCGGCGTTTACGCTCGTGCCATACATCTCTATCCCGCCGATACCTCGTGGCGCGCGCGGCTTTCCGAGCGTGCAGAGCATTCTGTTCTCAAGCTGCTTTGGCATAGCGTTTTTAATAAAATTTAGCCAAAATAGGCGGTGCCTCATGCCCTCGGGAGTTAGCACCAGATCGAGCTTATCGCCCGCAAGCCCAGTCATAAAATATGGCTCTGCAAGGCAGATACGAAGCTTCTCGTCGGTCTTTCGCATCGCCTTTTCAAACTCCTCCGCTGCCAAATCGGCCTTGATCTCATCTATCACGCCGCTAAATTCCGTCCAAAATTTATCCACTCTGCCGGCAAAAGTGCTTGGAATTTGCGCTTTTTCAGCTTTTTTACCAAAACCAAATAACCCCATATTTTCTCCTTAAATCAAATTTTACTCGCATTATAGCTAATTGGTCCGCCTCACGTGCACTGAAAACAGCCGCCCAAAACCTCGCATTTCTCGCAAATTTGCACGTATATGATTCCCTCGCCCTGTATCATCTCGCCAAATGGGATCTGCGCTAGATGCTTCATCGTCCCGCCGCAACTAGGGCAGGTTAGATACTCGGCGTCCTGCACCCACTGCGGATAGCCGCCCACGGTCGTATCAAGCTCGCTAAAGCAGCCGTAAAACGGCGACACTTCGCCGCCTAGTTTAAATTTCATACCGCACAGACGCGTAAAATCCTCCTGCGAAAAGTAGCTTTCGTCAAATCCTTCGCCATCATGGGTTAGCTCTATCTCGCCGTCTGGGCCGCGCTTGCAAAAATATCTGACCGAACCGACGCAGGTCGGGCAACAGCGAAATATCGCGTCGTGCTTTAAATTTAAAAACGCAAGCCGCGGATCAGTGGCCTTTAGTCGCAACATATCCAGTATCTCACAGCCGCAAAACTCGCACTTTTGGCCCGTAGGCTCGCCGATCTGCACGGGCTCATCCGTGTTTTGGTTTGGGTTTAAATTTGCGTCTTGGCTCTCGATCTCGCCATCTTTTACGCGCACTGCGGTGAGGCACTTTTCAAAAACTAGCGATTTTCGCTCGCCCGTCTCATCAAACTCCCATCCGCCGATTTTTGCGTAAAACTCGGTGCCCACGTAGAGCTTTTTACGCCAGGGCTTCGGGTTTTTATACAGTTCATAAAAAAGCTCGGCCGTCTGCTCGCCGCCCTGCCAGGCAAGCGCGCAAAGAAGGTGATTTAGTACGTTTTTGGAGTTGTCCTCTAGTGAGTTTAGTTTTGTTATGAGTGCGTCTTTTACATCCTCTGGCGCACCGAAGTAGAGCTCTGGCGGATAGTAGATTTCCTTTGCTGCCGCGGCTCGCGCGATCCTTGGATCGTGGATGTCCAGCAGGCTAAAAAGCGCCCAAAAATCATTGCAAATCTCATCCCATTTTTCGATCTCGTCTATGCGGTCTGCTATTTTTAGGATCATCGCTTCTACATCGTCGGCGCTTAGGTTTAAAATTTCATCCCGCCTCTGCCTTTGTCCGCACGAGTGGCAGATTCCGTCGAAATATATCGTGTTTTTGCCGCATTTTGGACATAGATGAGCGCCCATATTTGCTCCCTTGAGTTTAAATTTCGTCAAATTTTATCAAATTTTGTAGCATTTGGCGAGCAAGCGTGGCTTTAAATTTGACTCCGTTTACCTGCGCTAAATTTATCTATATCCGTAAATTTTTAGCCCGCTTTCGTCTATTTCGTAGTCAAATTTACCCGCCTTTGTCATGGCGTCCAGCACCGCTTTAAGTGGATTTGGGATAAAATTTGAGGCGAGCTTTTCGGCTCTATTCATACGCGTTTGTTCGTAAAATTTAGGCACGAAAACCCAGTGCAGATCTTTAAACAAAATAGCTCCGTTTGCGCAGTCAAAATACCCGTCCTGTAAGCACCCAAAACCGCAGACGAGCGTGATCTCTTCGCCGCTTGATAGTAGTTTTATGCGTAAGCCCTTGCAGCCAGAGACATCTAAAATTTCGCAGAGCTTGAGCCATTTTGCGTCGTTCATCAGCGACGTGAGGCGGAGCGCCTTTTTATCTAGCCTTTTTTGATAAATTTCATATTTTTCGTTTAAATTTTGCATGATTCTCCCGGGCACCGATAAATTTGTATTTCAATTTAGAATAAAATTTGAGAGAAATTTAGGCGAGTGAACCTCTCGCCTAAATTTGCAGATTAGGATTAAAAGCGAAATTTAGCGTCGTCCGTCAAATTTCGCCTACTAAATTTACTCTACCGTAACGCTTTTAGCAAGGTTTCGCGGCATATCCACGTCGTTGCCTAGCCTCACGGCGATCTCTAGCGCAAAAAGCTGCAAGATGATCATCATCTCGAAAAACTCGCTCATCGGGTGAGCTTGCTTACTCGTTTTGATAAAATCGTCGCTAAGCTCGAACTCCTCGGGGCTGATAGCAAGTATATAGGCGTCGCGAGCGGCTAGCTCCTCGACGTTGCTTTTGGTTTTTTCGTAGAGGACGGTTTTTGGCATTAGCGCGACCGTAAAGAGCCTCTCATCGGCAAGTGCGATAGGGCCGTGCTTCATCTCGCCAGCTGGATAGCCCTCGGCGTGCAGATAGGAGATCTCTTTGAGCTTTAGCGCGCCTTCTAGCGCTAGCGGATAAAATATATCTCGCCCGATGAAAAAGAAGCCGTGGCCGTGCAAATAGTGCTTGGCTAGGCGGCGGATGCGCTCTTGCGGCTCTTTGCTGATATTTAAAATTTGCGGAACGTGCAGGAGTGCTGCGATCTCGCTTTTTAATTCGTCTTTACTTATCGATGCCTTAGCCTGCGCGATTTGCAGCGCTAGCATCCACAGCGTTACGACCTGCGTGGCGAAGGCTTTGGTGCTGGCTACGCCCTTTTCGATGCCGGCGCGAGTGAGCAGAGTGTCGTCCGCTAGGCGCACGATCGAGGAGTTATCGACGTTGCAGATAGCTAGCGTCTTTAGTCCCGCTTGCTTGGCGATTTTTAGCGCTTCTAGGGTGTCGGCGGTTTCGCCGCTTTGCGAGATGACGATAAAAAGGGCGTTTTTGTTTAGTTTTGGGCGTCTATAGCGAAATTCGCTCGCGATCTCGACCTTGGCTCTAGTGTCTGCTAGGCGCTCGAAAAGGTAGCTAGCAGTAAGTGCCGCATGATAGCTAGTGCCGCACGCGCAGATCACGATATCGTCGATATTTCGTAGATACTCGTTCGTTAAATTTTCAAGACCTACCGCATCCTCTTTGACGCGTCCCATTAGCGTTTCGCTTACGACCGCGCTTTGTTCGTAGATCTCTTTTTCCATGAAAAAGCGGTAGCCCTCTTTTTGCGCATAGCTTTTATCCGCAGGCAGCGCGGCAAAGCTCGGGCTTAGTTTTTTTGCGTCTTTAAAAACCGCGATCTCGTCAATGCTAACAAATCCGTAGCTTTTGTCGTCCAGATAGCACACCTCTTTGGCTAGGCCGATTAGCGGGGCGTCCGAGGAGGCGAAAAATACCTCTTTGCCCTCGCTTTTGCCGATAGCTAGCGGCGCGGCGTCCTTGGCGAAAAATATTTTCCCAGGAGCCGTTTTGGTGATCAGTAGCGTCGCGTATGCGCCATGCAGGCGCGCTACCGTGGCTTCGTATGCCTTAAACGGTTCGCCGATGGTTTTTAAATTTTCCTCAAAAAGATGCACGATGACTTCGGTGTCGGTTTGGCTAAGGAAGCTAACGCCCTTTGCTTCAAGCTCCTCTTTTAGCTCTTTGTAGTTTTCAATGATGCCGTTATGAACGACGAAAGAGTGCTCGCCCAGGTGCGGGTGAGCGTTGATCTCGGTGGGTTTGCCGTGCGTAGCCCAGCGCGTATGACCGATCGCGACGCCTTCACCGCTAGAGCTAAAGCCCTCTGATTTTTTGGCTAAATTTTCAAGCTTGCCGATGGCTTTGAAAAAGGCGATCTCCTGCGCGCATTTGTCGCAACCGCCATCCAGGCTCATCACCGCCATGCCGGCGCTGTCGTAGCCGCGGTACTCAAGCTCTTTTAATCCGTTTAAAATAAACTCCCTTTTTTCTCTATTGCCGACGTAACCGACGATTCCGCACATGTTTACTCGCTTTCTAATAATTTTAAAATTTCGCCCAAATCCACGCCCTCGCGCTTTTGTATAAGCAGCAAATTTCGCGTCCTGTTTTTTACGGTTTGGATTCTGGCGTTGGCTATTTTTACATCAAATTCCTTAAAAACTCCCAATACGTAAGCCATCAGCCCGCGCTGATCTTTTGCGTTTATGCCCAGCTTCGCGTACTCTTGCGAGTGGCCCTGGTCGAAATTTAGCTCGCCTTTTAGTATTGTCGGATGATTTATCTGCGCCGAGGCTCCGCTTTTTAGCGAGATTTCGATGAGGTTTTTTAAGGTTTCTAGCTCGCTTGATTTTACGTTTTTGTTAAACTCCAGCTTGACGTAAAATTTACCGTCAAACAGCTCGAAAATCTCCATAAATCCAAGATCAAGATGCGCCAAAGACGAGAGCAAAACCGCTAAATTCGGGTAGTTTTGCGCGTAAATTTCGATGCTTAGGCTTTGGTGATTTTGTACCTGTATGCTTAGTTTATCTGCGTTTTGCGCGGCCCAGGCGATGCTGATGATATCTGCTGGCTGGTATTTGGCGAAGAGTAAATTTGAGCGTATGGCGAAAATTTTCTCTTTCAAATTTTCGCTTAAGGCTGCAAATTTAGCGTTTCGCCTGATGCTAAGCTCCTTTTTTACGCGCCTTGAAGCTTCGTCTAGCAGATTTTCATCCTCGAAGCTTTGCAAACAAATGCCGTAAAGCTCGCGCAAAAGTCGCGCCAGATATGGCGTATAGAGCTTTTCGTCGGTCGCGCTTATCACGCAATAAGCGACGATGTAGGAGAGTTTTAGCGTTTGCGGATCGCCTAGTTTTGAGATAAAGCTAAAAATCGTGCGCTGATCATAGATGTCCTCGCGGTTTGCCACGTCGTTCATCAGCGTGTGGTAGCGCACGAGCGTAACGCCGATATTTACGGCCTTTGCGCTCAAATTTAGCTTTGCGGCGTAGGCGCGAAAGACATTTGAGCCAACGACCGAGTGATCGCCGCCTAGCCCCTTGCCCGCGTCATGTAGCAGCAAGGCTAGCTTTAGCAGCGTGCGCCCCTCGATGCAAAGCTCGTCGCAAAGCGATTTTACGAATTTGTCTTTGATATTTTCGGCAAATTTGACACTTAGCACGCAGTGCTCGCCGACGCTAAATTTATGGTAGCCGTCAAATTCGGCCAAATTTACGGCGTGCTCGAGCGGTTTAACCAAAACGGGTAAAATCTCCGCGTCTAAAAGCGCCTTGATAATGCAGTGAGCGTGGTTTCGCATCAAAATTTTTCTAAAAAGCGCGAGCGAATCCTCGGCGTCCTCTTTGCTGATTTGCGCGCGTTTTAGGTAAAAGATCGTCCCAACGTCAAATTTATACTCCGCATCGCCGAGGGCTAAAAGCTGCTTGAGCACTGCATTTAGAGGCCTAGGGCGGACGTGTAGCGGGACGTAAATCGTATTTTCAAACCTATAAAATCCGTTTTTTAGCTGCGCGGCTCGCAACTGGCTAAATTTAACCCCGCTTGTAAATTTGCTCCTGTAAAAGCTAGCGACCAGATAGCGCGAGAAAACGGCGACTGAATGCATGCAGGAAAAGAGTTTTTGCGAGATGACGCTGCTGTTTTCTTGCGTTTTTTTGGACTTGGTTTGCATGAGTGCGGTGATCTCGTTTAGCTTAGACGGATCGAAAACGTCGGAGTCGGAGGTTAAATTTTGCGCCGATTTTACGCAAAGGATAAAATCAGCCGCCAAATTTAGCGCGCTAAGTTCCTTTTCGTCGATAAATTTTAGAGCCTGCGAGCGCATGCTGATCTCGTTTTCAAAGCCGTTTAGAGCGCAGTTTAGGTAGTAGATGTCGTTTGTGCCGCCAAGGTCGTTTTTAAGATCGGGTTCTTGCTTTATGTTCGGGATCTCGTTAAAGGCGCCTAGGTTTTTGGCGTAAAATTTGAGATTTTCCTGCGCGTTAAACTCGCGAGTTTTATAAATCTCCGACCGGGCGGCCTTATAAAGCGTCCGCGAGCCGCAGATATAGCGGATGCGGCTAAACGCGGCCTTTGCTTTGTGGTCGTTTTTGTGAGATTCGAAAATCTCGTCCAACTCGCAAATTTTAATATTTAGCTTTAAATTTGAGCCCTCCAGCGCGGCGACTATTTTTTTTAGGATAAATTTGACGTTAAAGCCGGCGTTTTCTTTAAAGACGAGTAAAACTTCTAAAACCGAGCTTGTGGAGATGAGATTATCGGCGTACTTTTCGGTAGCGATGACGCAAAACGGGATAAAATCGATGTCTGGGTTAAAGTCCGCGAAAATCTCGTCCAAAACCCGCGCGCATAGAGCTTTTATTAGCTCGTCGCTTTGCTTTGCGATGAAATTTGCAAAGCCCTTGCCCTGAAGCTTTTTTAGCTGCGAGGCCAAATTTGCGCCGCCCAAAACGCCGCTTAAATTTCCTTTTAAAGCCACTTTTTACCGCCGTCTTTTTGTGTAAATTTTATCCGATGATACTAAAATTTTGCAAAAACAAAGCTTTTTTAACATATAATCGCCGTTTAATATCTATTTTCGGAATACAATTTGACAAATTTAATAGAAAAACTCCAAAGCGGCGAGCGTCTGGACGCAGACGAATGCGCAGGCTTGTACGACTTAGACCTTTTTACGCTGGGTAAATTCGCAAATGCCAAACGGCGAAAACTGCACGGCAAAAAGGTGTTTTTTAACGTAAATCGGCATATAAATCCGACCAACATCTGCGCGGACGTGTGTAAATTTTGCGCGTTTTCGGCAAACCGCAAAAACCCAAACCCATATACGATGAGCCACGATGAGATCCTAAAAATCGTCGAAAAAAGCGTCGCCGGCGGCGCAAAAGAGATACATATCGTCTCGGCGCATAATCCTGAGACGTCGTGGCAGTGGTATTTGGAAATTTTTAAAAAAATAAAGGAAAAATACCCTCAAATCCACGTCAAAGCGCTAACTGCCGCGGAGGTTGATTTCCTCTCGCGAAAACACGGCTTTAGCTACGAAGAAGTAGTGAAAAAAATGCTCGAATACGGCGTGGACTCGATGCCAGGCGGCGGAGCGGAGATCTTTGACGAAGAGGTTAGACGTAAAATCTGTAAAGGCAAGGTGAGCTCGGAAAACTGGCTCAAAATCCACCGCCTTTGGCACGAAAAGGGCAGAGAAAGCAACGCCACGATGCTGTTTGGCCACGTAGAAAGCAGGCAAAACCGCATCGATCATATGCTGAGGATTCGCGATTTACAGGACAAAACTGGCGGATTTAACGCCTTTATCCCGCTTGTTTATCAGCGCGACAACAACTATCTAAAAGTGGAAAACTATCCCGGCTCGGCCGAAATTTTAAAGACCTTTGCGATCTCGCGCCTAGTGCTCGATAACGTCGCACACATCAAGGCGTACTGGGCGACCTCGACGATAAATTTAGCCATGGTCGCGCAAGAATTCGGTGCTGATGATCTAGATGGCACGATAGAAAAAGAGAGCATCCAAAGCGCGGCCGGAGCGAAATCGGCAAGCGGTATGAGTCTTAGAAATTTTACCGATCTCATTCAGACTTCGGGCTTTTTCCCCGTCGAGCGAGATAGCTTGTATAACGAACTAAAAATTTACGATAACTAAGGAGGCGGAATTGGATTTTTTTAAACTCAAGCAAAACGGCACTAGCGTAAAGACCGAGTTTAGCGCGGGACTCACGACCTTTTTAACGATGATGTATATCGTGCCCGTAAACGCGATAATCATGAGCAAAACCGGCATGCCGATGGATGCGCTCATCACGGCTACGGCGCTCATTACGGTGATCGCTACCGTGCTAAACGGCATATGGGCGAACACGCCCGTGGCTATGAGCGTGGGAATGGGGCTGAACGCGTATTTTACCTTTGGTCTCGTACTAGGCATGCAAATACCGTGGCAGACGGCTCTGGGCGTGGTTTTTATCTCGGGTATAATTTTCGTAGTGCTATCTTTTACAAATTTTAGAATCTGGGTCTTAAAATCTATTCCCGATGACGTCAGACGCTCGATAAGCGCGGGCATAGGCGCCTTTATCGCTTTCGTCGGGCTTCAGCAAATGGGCGTAGTCGTAAATAACGACGCGGTGCTGGTCGGACTTGGAAATTTAAAAGATCCAAACGTTATTTTGGGCTTTGTGGGACTGTTTTTCGTTATACTTTTTTGGGCGTGGAAGGTTAAGGGCGCATTCATCATCGCGGTATTTACGACATCGGTGATCGCTTGGATTTTCGGTATCGCGCCTTATCCGAAAGAATTTATCTCGCTACCGGCCTCGATATCGCCGATATTTTTAGAGCTTGATATCATGGGCGCGTTATCTTTTGCTCTGCTTCCGGTGATCATTACCTTTTTCGTGACCGATCTTTTCGACTCTATCGGCACGCTAGCGGGCGTGGGAAATAGAGCGGGGATCTTTGATGAGAGCAATCAAAAAGGCGTGGAAAAACTAGAAAAAACCCTCGAAGCTGACGCGGTAGCGACGATGGTTGGTTCGCTAGTAGGCGTTAGTACGACGACGTCGTTTGCCGAGAGTGCTAGCGGCGTCGAGGAGGGCGGTAAAACGGGACTAACGGCGGTGTTTTGCGGGCTATGTTTTGTGTTTACGATTTTCATGCTGCCGCTTTTTAAAGCGATACCTTCAAACGCGATATATCCGATACTTGTGATGGTCGGCGTGCTGATGTTTAGCGAGCTTGGAAATATAAATTTTAAAGATCCGGCCATCGCCATCTCGACGTTTTTGATAGTTATCTTGATGCCTCTTACGTACTCGATCACGACGGGACTTTCGTTTGGATTTATGGCGTATCTGTTGGTCCGTATCATGAGACGCGAGTGGGAGTACGTAAATATCGGCGTCATAGTGCTTGCGCTCATTAGTTTTATTGTATTTTTAGTGCATTAAGGAGAAAATATGCTAAAGTATCCGTTTGAGGAATTTCACAAAGACGTAAAAATAATGGTGCGAGATATCAAAGCAAATTTCGAGCCCGAGGTGATTTTGGCGATTGCCCGCGGCGGACTTACTTTGGGACATTTTTTAGCGAGCTTGCTAAATAACCGTAATCTTTTTACGCTAAACTCAATCCACTACGAAGAGACGCAAAAGCTCGATACCATCGATATCTTTAACATCCCTGATCTATCTAAATTTAATAAAATTTTGATAGTGGACGACATGATCGACACGGGGGAGAGTATGGTAGCCATAAAACAAGAGCTTTTAAAGCGCTTCCCGCATATCGAGCTAAAGATCGCGACTATCTTTTATAAACGAAAAGCGCTTTTGTTGCCTGATTTTACGGTAAGAGAGGCGCATGAGTGGATAGAGTTTTTCTGGGAAGAGCAAATTTAAGCCTAAAATTTAGCCATGTTGCGCTCGGAAACGTTTTTACTTTTTATCATCTGCCTTATTGATTTTTGCTTTTTGTCGTATGCGATTAGCACGCTTAGCATTAGCTACTACGAGGCAGATGCGTTTTATAACTCGCCTAAAATTTCAGCTGTTTTGGCTAGATTTTCGGTCGAGATTTTCGGGCAAAACGACTATGCTTTGCGCCTTCCTTTTGTTATTTGCCACATTTTTAGCGTCGCGCTACTCTACAAGGTATCAAAGCAAATTTTAAAACGCAAATTTGACCGAGTAGTAAGCGCGGTCGTGTTTGTACTGCTTCCTGCGACGATGGCGTCGGCGATCTTGGTAAACGATGCCGGCATCATAATCGCGCTCTCGCTTTTGAGCATTTATCTCTATCAACTACGCAAAATGCTCGCTTTTTACGCGCTTTTGTGTGTATTGCCTTTTATTAGCGGCGCGTTTTTAGTTTATTTTTCGGCCATTTTTATATTTGCCGTCTATAGGCGCGACGCTAAGATGGCGTGGGTTGCGGCGCTACTTTTCGCGCTTTGCTTTTATCTTTACGGATTTGACTCGGGCGGCAAGCCTAGGGGTCATCTGCTTGATACCGTGAGTATTTTTGCCGCCGCGTTTTCGCCTTTTATCTTTGTCTATTTCGTCTATGCGATGTATAGAATTTGGATAAAAGAGACTAAAAATTTGCTCTGGTTCGTCTGCATAACGGCATTTTTGTTTTGCTTGTTTTTGTCGATCAGGCAGCGACTGGAGCTCGAAAACTACCTGCCTTTTTGCGTTATTTCGGTGCCGATTTTGGTTCGGGTATTTTTTAGCTCGTACCGTGTAAGACTACCGATGTTTAGACGTGGATATAAAATTTTAGCTTCATTTGCCGCGTTTTCTTTGCTCGTTGGGTTTTTGTTTGTACTTTTTAATGAAACGCTTTACGGCGTGCTAAAAGATCCGACCAAGCATTTTGTTTACAGATATCATGTAGCAAAAGAGCTTGCAAAAGAGCTAAAAAATGAGGGCGTAGAAAAAATTTTCACGGACGATAAAAAGCTAGATTTGAGACTTAAATTTTACGGCATAGATACGCGGCCGGACGCAAATTTGCGATTAGCAATTTTGGACCAGAAAGATAATTATGGTAATATAGCGGTCTATAAATTTGGCGTAAAAATCGCAAATTTTAAAATTATAAAAGATGATTAGGGGATAAATTTAATGAAAAAAGCTTTTACTATGCTAGAGCTTGTCATTGTTATTGTTGTTATAGGAATTTTAGCTGCTATGGTGATACCAAGACTTGAACGTGATAATCTCGCTGAAGCTGTCGATCAAATAGCATCTCATATCAGATATACTCAGCATCTTGCTATGCAAGATAATAAATTTAGTATAGATTTGGCAAATCCGGCCAATGATACACAATGGTATAGACAAAGGTGGACTCTTTCTTTTAACACAGGTGGATTTTGTGGTAGTAAGAATACGGATTGGACATATAGTGTTTACTTTGACGGAGTAGGGGGTTTTACGGGGAATTTAAATAGTTCTAATGAGGCTGCAAGAGATCCTCAAAATCCTTCAAAAATTATGAGTGCAGGATGGAGTAGTGGCGCCTCGGGCGGAGGTTGCAATAATGCAGATAGCAAATATAATATAACAAAAAAATTCGGAATAACAAGAATTGATTTATCGAATGGCTGTGGCGCTGCCAATACAACATCAATATCGTTTGATGAATTTGGTCGCCCTATGAAAAAGGCTAGCACGACAGGTGGTGGGGGCGCTACAAGGGGATATGATAGAATATTGATTGCAAGTGATAATTGTTTTATTTCCATAGGAACTGCTGATAAAAATGCTACTATATATATAACACCTGAAACGGGCTTTACTAGAGTTTCGTATTGATTTAAATAAATTTATTTCTACCTTGTGTGTTTCTTCAGCTTCTTTTAAGTATATTGCTTGTATAATTCGAGCTCACGAATTGAGAAACCACCTTTAACTTTCACGTTAATAAAGCCTTTTCTTTTAATATCGTAAGTTTTAATTTTGAGTTAAATAAACAATTCTCTAATTTTTGAGAGTTTTTGAAACTAGCTCTTAAATTATGTTTTTTAAATTAACACTGTTAAACTAATTAGTCAATCTTTGAAATCTAAACAAGTGATCGATTGAGCCAATCTTTTATCAGGCTTTCCCTGGAAAGTAGATAAGAGATAAAACTAATTAATAAAATTAAAGTTTTTTGATTAAAACTTCATATAAATTCTAAATCAATTAAATTTGATTTAGCTAAACGCTAATTTAGATTGCGTGAGCAATCTTAGTCTTTAGCGTTGCTTCTTAGCAAAGCTTTGCTTTGCGCTAAAGAAGGTTAATATGGAGAGTTTGATCCTGGCTCAGAGTGAACGCTGGCGGCGTGCCTAATACATGCAAGTCGAACGGAGATTAAGTAGCTTGCTATTTAATCTTAGTGGCGCACGGGTGAGTAATATATAGCTAACTTGCCCATTACTAAGGGACAACAGTTGGAAACGACTGCTAATACCTTATACTCCGTATCTATATAAGTAGATACGGGAAAGTTTTTCGGTAATGGATAGGGCTATATCGTATCAGCTAGTTGGTAAGGTAATGGCTTACCAAGGCTATGACGCGTAACTGGTCTGAGAGGATGATCAGTCACACTGGAACTGAGACACGGTCCAGACTCCTACGGGAGGCAGCAGTAGGGAATATTGCTCAATGGGGGAAACCCTGAAGCAGCAACGCCGCGTGGAGGATGACACTTTTCGGAGCGTAAACTCCTTTTCTTGGGAAAGAATTATGACGGTACCCAAGGAATAAGCACCGGCTAACTCCGTGCCAGCAGCCGCGGTAATACGGAGGGTGCAAGCGTTACTCGGAATCACTGGGCGTAAAGGACGCGTAGGCGGATTATCAAGTCTCTTGTGAAATCTAACGGCTTAACCGTTAAACTGCTTGGGAAACTGATAATCTAGAGTAAGGGAGAGGCAGATGGAATTCTTGGTGTAGGGGTAAAATCCGTAGAGATCAAGAAGAATACCCATTGCGAAAGCGATCTGCTGGAACTTAACTGACGCTAATGCGTGAAAGCGTGGGGAGCAAACAGGATTAGATACCCTGGTAGTCCACGCCCTAAACGATGTATACTAGTTGTTGCTTCGCTAGTCGAGGCAGTAATGCACCTAACGGATTAAGTATACCGCCTGGGGAGTACGGTCGCAAGATTAAAACTCAAAGGAATAGACGGGGACCCGCACAAGCGGTGGAGCATGTGGTTTAATTCGAAGATACGCGAAGAACCTTACCCGGACTTGATATCTAACAAATCATCCAGAGATGGAAGAGTATCTGCTTGCAGAAATGTTAAGACAGGTGCTGCACGGCTGTCGTCAGCTCGTGTCGTGAGATGTTGGGTTAAGTCCCGCAACGAGCGCAACCCACGTCATTAGTTGCTAACGGTTCGGCCGAGCACTCTAATGAGACTGCCTTCGCAAGGAGGAGGAAGGTGTGGACGACGTCAAGTCATCATGGCCCTTATGTCCGGGGCGACACACGTGCTACAATGGCATATACAATGAGACGCAATATCGCGAGATGGAGCAAATCTATAAAATATGTCCCAGTTCGGATTGGAGTCTGCAACTCGACTCCATGAAGCCGGAATCGCTAGTAATCGTAGATCAGCCATGCTACGGTGAATACGTTCCCGGGTCTTGTACTCACCGCCCGTCACACCATGGGAGTTGATTTCACTCGAAGCCCAAATACCAAACTGGTTATGGTCCACAGTGGAATCAGCGACTGGGGTGAAGTCGTAACAAGGTAACCGTAGGAGAACCTGCGGTTGGATCACCTCCTTTCTAGAGTACAACGAATATTCTCTCACAAGATATTCGTCAAAGGAAAATTTAGGTTATCGCTATAGATAATCTACTCAATCGACCTTGTTTAGTTTTGAAAGATTGACGCAAACCTATAGGGGCCTATAGCTCAGCTGGTTAGAGTGCACCCCTGATAAGGGTGAGGTCACAAGTTCAAGTCTTGTTAGGCCCACCAGAGAATTTAATTGGGGAATTAGCTCAGCTGGGAGAGCGCCTGCTTTGCACGCAGGAGGTCAGCGGTTCGATCCCGCTATTCTCCACCATGATTAGTTTAACATCAAAAAAGTCTAAACTAAGTATTTTTATTAAATATTTAGTTTAGACTTTGTCGAAATAGACTCTTTATTTTTACGGCGCTTTCGAAAGAAGCGGTGTGCTTTAGGGGTTTCCAAAGGGCTTTTTAGCCCTTGGTCGCAAAGACTAGCTTTGCTAGTCTGCGAAGTCTAAACGTTATTTAGTTTATCATTGTTAAAAGTCACAATCAAGTTTTAATAAATAAAACAATTTTACAGGACTTGTTAAAGATTTAAAGATCTTGCTTATTTGCTTAATGCAGAAGTTTGACGTCACAAGATATCACAGGATTTAAAACTTACCTAGATATTAGTCAATGCTTTCCGTCTTAAAAGCTAGAGATTTAAATTTAGTAATAGATCTTAAATTTGAGGCTTAGTTATGAAATCTTAAATTTATGAGTTACCTTTAACAAGGAAGTGATGCGAATTAGAATATATTATATACTAATAAAAGGTAAGCTACTAAGAGTAAGTGGTGGATGCCTTGGCTAGTAGAGGCGATGAAAGACGTGCCAGGCTGCGATAAGTCTCGGGGAGCCGTCAAGGGGCTTTGATCCGGGAATTTCTGAATGGGGCAACCCAGTTAAGCGTGAGCTTAACTACCTAATATGGAGCGAACGAGGGGAATTGAAACATCTTAGTACCCTCAGGAAAAGAAATCAAAAGAGATTACGCTAGTAGCGGCGAGCGAACGCGTAAGAGGGCAAACCGTTAGTTTACTAACGGGGTTGTAGGACTGCGATATAGACTAAACTTAGCTAATAGAATAATCTGGAAAGATTAAGCATAGAGGGTGATACTCCCGTATATGAAAGCTTTGTTTTACTTAGCAGTATCCTGAGTAGGGCGGAACACGTGATATTCTGTCTGAAGCCGGGTCGACCACGATCCAACCCTAAATACTACTACTAGACCGATAGCGCACAAGTACCGTGAGGGAAAGGTGAAAAGAACTGAGGTGATCAGAGTGAAATAGAACCTGAAACCATTTACTTACAATCATTCAGAGCACGATTCTTTATGACGTGTTATGGACTGCCTTTTGCATAATGAGCCTGCGAGTTGTGGTGTCTGGCGAGGTTAAGGAAACCCGGAGCCGTAGCGAAAGCGAGTCTTAATAGGGCGTTTAGTCAGATGCTGCAGACCCGAAACGATGTGATCTATCCATGAGCAGGTTGAAGCCGGTGTAAGAGCCGGTGGAGGACCCAACCCGCTGGCGTTGAAAAGCCTTGGGATGACTTGTGGATAGGGGTGAAAGGTCAATCAAACATCGTGATAGCTGGTTCTCTCCGAAATATATTTAGGTATAGCGTCATGTAGTAACACTGGGGGGTAGAGCACTGAATGGGCTAGGGCATACACCAATGTACCAAACCCTATCAAACTCCGAATACCTAGTGTGTAATCATGGCAGTCAGGCGGCGAGTGATAAAATCCGTCGTCGAGAGGGGAACAACCCAGACTAACAGCTAAGGTCCCTAAATCTCATTTAAGTGGAAAACGATGTGGAGTTACTTAAACAACCAGGAGGTTGGCTTAGAAGCAGCCATCCTTTAAAGAAAGCGTAATAGCTCACTGGTCTAGTGATTCTGCGCGGAAAATATAACGGGGCTAAAATGAGTACCGAAGCTTTAGACTTAGTTTTACTAAGTGGTAGGAGAGCGTTGCATTCAGCGTCGAAGGTGTACCGGTAAGGAGCGCTGGAGCGAATGCAAGTGAGCATGCAGGCATGAGTAGCGATAATTGGGGTGAGAATCCCCAACGCCGTAAACCCAAGGTTTCCTACGCGATGCTCGTCATCGTAGGGTTAGCCGGGTCCTAAGCAAAGTCCGAAAGGGGTATGCGATGGAAAATTGGTTAATATTCCAATGCCAACTATAATGTGCGATGGAAGGACGCTTAGAGTTAAGCAAGCTAGCGGATGGTAGTGCTAGTCGAAAGGTGTAGGTTAAGATCCAGGCAAATCCGGATCTTTTTAAGCCGAGACCCCACAGGCGTTTGAAGTTCTTCGGAATGGATAGCGAATTGCTGATACTGTCGAGCCAAGAAAAGTTTCTAAGTTTAGTTATAGTTGCCCGTACCGTAAACCGACACAGGTGGGTGGGATGAGTATTCTAAGGCGCGTGGAAGAACTCTCTTCAAGGAACTCTGCAAAATAGCACCGTATCTTCGGTATAAGGTGTGCCTAACTTTGTGAAGGATTTACTCCGTAAGCATTGAAGGTTACAACAAAGAGTCCCTCCCGACTGTTTACCAAAAACACAGCACTCTGCTAACTCGTAAGAGGATGTATAGGGTGTGACGCCTGCCCGGTGCTCGAAGGTTAATTGATGACGTTAGCTCTGCGAAGCGTTTGATCGAAGCCCGAGTAAACGGCGGCCGTAACTATAACGGTCCTAAGGTAGCGAAATTCCTTGTCGATTAAATATCGACCTGCATGAATGGCGTAACGAGATGGGAGCTGTCTCGAAGAGGGATCCAGTGAAATTGTAGTGGAGGTGAAAATTCCTCCTACCCGCGGCAAGACGGAAAGACCCCGTGGACCTTTACTACAGCTTGACACTGCTATTGGGATAAAAATGTGCAGGATAGGTGGGAGGCTTTGATCCATAGACGCCAGTTTATGGTGAGCCGTTGTTGAGATACCACTCTTTTTTATTCTGATAGCTAACTAGCTTGAGTTATCCTCAAGTAGGACAATGTCTGGTGGGTAGTTTGACTGGGGCGGTCGCCTCCCAAAATGTAACGGAGGCTTACAAAGGTTGGCTCAGAACGGTTGGAAATCGTTCGCAGAGTATAAAGGCAAAAGCCAGCTTAACTGCGAGACATACACGTCAAGCAGGGACGAAAGTCGGTCTTAGTGATCCGGTGGTTCTGTGTGGAAGGGCCATCGCTCAAAGGATAAAAGGTACCCCGGGGATAACAGGCTGATCTCCCCCAAGAGCTCACATCGACGGGGAGGTTTGGCACCTCGATGTCGGCTCATCGCATCCTGGGGCTGGAGCAGGTCCCAAGGGTATGGCTGTTCGCCATTTAAAGCGGTACGCGAGCTGGGTTCAGAACGTCGTGAGACAGTTCGGTCCCTATCTGCCGTGGGCGCAAGAAGATTGAGGAGAGTTGACCCTAGTACGAGAGGACCGGGTTGAACCGACCACTGGTGTACCAGTTATCCTGCCAAGGGTAGCGCTGGGTAGCTATGTCGGGATGTGATAACCGCTGAAAGCATCTAAGCAGGAAGCCAACTCCAAGATGAATCTTCTTTTAAGAGCTCTTATAGACTATAAGTTTGATAGGCTGGGTGTGTAATGGATGAAAGTCCTTTAGCTGACCAGTACTAATAGCTCGTCTGCTTATCTTTTAATAAGCATCACTTCCTTGTTAAGGGTAATTTTATTTCGAAAATTCGAAATAAAATATCTAATCTATACCTTATCAAGATCTTGTTTTAGTTAAAATGAGATTTGATTTTTAACAATTAAATAGCAGTGTTAAAGAAGTAAATTAATATAGTTTATTTCTTTAACACTGCCCGTGACTATACAGACGAGGAAACGCCTTGCTCCATCTCGAACCAAGAAGCTAAGCTCGTCCTGGCTGATGATACTCTCCCTTACTGGGATGTCGGGAAAGTAGGTCGTTGCGGGCTTTGTTTTTTTATGCTTTTATTCCTTTATACTTTTTACATTACATTCTTTATTCTAAAGTGTGTTTATCTAGTGTCTAAGAGTGATGCTATTAAATTTTACATGAGGATGATATAGGTGGTTGTGTGTGCTGTGGATTTGTGTGGGATTGATTTGTGCAAGTCGAAGCTGTATGGCTACTGTTAGTGCGTTATATTTTAAGGGTGTCAGGTAAAGACCATGGCGTGAAAAAGTAGTTTGTGATAGGATGAGCTGAATCCAAAGAGGAAGGTCGCCTAACGAATAGAAGTTCTAAAGTTGGCCATAGTGCAATGGAAGTCTTTTGTGGTGTATGATATTTTTTGAAGGTAAATCATAACATAAAGCAAAAGTCATTTTAGTCAGTAGATAACATCGCTTTACGATAAAGTAATTTATGCAATAATCTCGCAATCAATGTGCTATATTTTATTTGCATACGATAAAAGGGTGACAGATTAAAACTAAAGTAAGGAAAAATTCAAGCCAAATACCTTAAAATGTACTCAAGCTATAATTAAACTTTATTCAAGTATTTTTAGGGGAAAATGGTGGGATTAAAATGTGTTTTGCTTACACTACGTTTTTTGTGGCCCTTGGTTACACTAATATTAAGCTTTTTTAGATTTTCATTTAGAAGTTGATTTGCTTAAATACATTTGCAGCACTGGTTTATATTAATAATATTTTTTAATAATTTTATAATTATTTTTTGGTAGAATGTGAAATAATTTTTTAAAAAGGAAAAACTATGAACAAATTTATGTTATCAATGTTGGCATGCGCTTCGATGGTATTTGCCGCTATAAATTTAAATACTGCTACAAAAGAGGAACTTATGAGCTTAAACGGCATTGGTGCAGCAAAGGCTGATGCTATTATTGAATACAGAAAAACAAACAAATTTGAAAGCATAGAGGATATTAAAAACGTAAACGGTATCGGCGATAAGACTTTTGAAAATTTAAAAGGCGACATATCTACGAGCGGCACGAGCGTAATGCCTACAAGCGATAAAGTATCCAAAAAGGCAAAAGAAGTCAATGATGTGACCGACAAAGTAAAACAGGGCAAAAAAGAAGTCGCTAAAAAAACAAAAGATGTAGAAGACAAAATAGCTGCGCCTGTAAAAGATGTGGATAAATCTAAAGCGGACATAGAAGAAAAGGCTTCTAAAAGTATAAAAAATAAAGTAAAATCCGGTGAAGATAAAATAGAAAAAGATATTGATGAGGCTAAGACCAAGACAAAAGTTTCAAAAAAGAAGGTTGAAGAAAATGTAGGCAAGGAAGTTGAAGCTAAAAAACCTACAAAGAAAAAATCAGAATAGTCTATGTTGTGTAGCTCAAATTTGAGCCTATAAATTAAACTGTGTAAATCCTTTTTGGCAAATAATCTGAAGGGATTTACGCAATGCTTTCTGATTATATACACCCTCCACAACCGATTAAATCACTATAAATGCAAAATTAAAGTGCTATATCTGACATTAATCGCCATTGGTAAATGTTAGTCAAAAAACAATAAAAATGTCTACCAGTAAGCAAGCAACTTAAAAACCGGCTGCTGTTATCTTTATTATGGATGGTTAATGGCTGTAAAAACAATATATTTTGGTGGTGTTATTTTGAAAGTTGCAATATAGTGCCACAGCTGACAATGCCAAATTTAATTCTCCGTACGCGGATCTATGCGTACAATTGAAATATGTCAATTTTAAAAGCACAGCTACCAAATTTACATTGCTGCATTTTTTAAAACCGAAATCTCGTTGCTAAAATTTTTATCAAAGTCCGACAAATTTTATTAAAAAAAATCTTGAGGGACCAAATTTTGTACCCTGCGTTGTTTTTAAAGGTTAAAAAGATATAATCTGTGCATTATTCTAAAACAAACAAAATTTAATAAGGCGACCAAAGGGTGAGTTTTAAAAAAGTTTTAAAATTTATATCTATTTTTGCGGTGGCATTTGTGCTCGGCGGATGTACGGCTAAGGCTAAATTTGATGTTCCGCAGATCGTAAATTTCGATAAACGCGAATTTGAAGTGACTTCGCAAAGCGGCTCAAATTTGCTCTATATTTCGCACGAAAAAGAGGACTATTATTTTACGATGATAAACTCCATGGGCACTCCGCTGGCTAGACGAGTTTTGAGACCGAGTGGCGATTTTGAAGCTATAGGCTTTTTACCACCAAATAGCACATACAACGAGCTTTTTGTAAAGATTCTGAGCGCCATAAAATCAAATCAAAAAGAGGCTGCCATAACGGTAAATAACGAAAATTTTAAGGTAAGAGCTCTTGATATACGTTAGTAAGCCAGCCATCATCAGCGCAGCCGGAGCCGATGCAGAGGAAAATTTTGCAAATTTATGCGGAGAAAAGAGATTTTTGAGCGTTTGCGAAGGCTTTAGGGTGGATAAAAGCTTTATCCTCGGCAAGGTCGGCGTGCATCTGGCTAAATTTAGCCAAAATACGCCAAAACACCTGCAAACACGCACGAACGCTCTAGTTTTAAGTGCGCTTTTGCAGATCGATAAAGAAGTGCGAGACGCTATCAAAAAATACAGCAAAAATCGCGTCGGCGTGGTCGTGGGTACGACTACTAGCGGCGTGGAGGAAAACTACGAAACATTTAAGGATTTTGCCGCGACGGGGTTTTTCGACGCTTCAAAATTTGGCATAAATCGCAACTCTCTAGCCAACCCGTCCGAATTTATTGCCGATTTTTACGGGCTTAGTTCCGTGGCTTTTTCCGTCTCGACAGCCTGTACGTCTGGCGTCAAGGCTATCATAACGGCAAAAAGGCTACTGGAGTCCGGCATTTGCGACGCGGTGATCTGCGGCGGCGTGGATAGCTTAAACACGCTCACGATCAACGGCTTTGATAGCCTAGGCATCCTAAGTGCACGAGAGACCAATCCGTTTTCCAAAAATCGCGACGGTATAAATATCGGCGAAGGGGCGGCCTTTTTCGTGGCGAGCAGGGATGAAATCTCAAACTTAGTTATCGCGGGCGAGCACTCAAACTGCGACGCGTTTCATATGACGCAGCCCGATTTTAGCGGGCAGATGCAAACGCAGTGCGTGCAAAAGGCGCTTGAGGCGGCAAATTTAAGCAGCGTAGATTATATAAATTTGCACGGTACCGGCACGCAGGCAAACGATAAAATCGAGGCAAAGATCGTGCATTCGCTCATGCCGAGCGTTTTTGCTAGCTCTGTTAAATCTCTGATCGGCCACACGTTAGGAGCCGCAGGAGCCATCGAGAGCGCGCTTTGTGCCATGCTTTGCGCTAGAGGCGAAACCGCGCTGCCGCCGCACGTTTACGACGGCGTTTACGATGATGAGATAGAGGGGATAAATTTGGTAAAATTTGGCCAAAGAGCGGTCGTAAATTCGGCGATGTCGCTGTCATTTGCATTTGGTGGAGATAATGCGGCGATCGTGTTTGGGAGGGCGAAATGAGCCTAGGAGACTATCTCCCGCACGGTACGGCGATCGTTTTTATTGACGAGGTGCTTAAATTTGAAGAGGGTCGCATAAAAACCAAAAGCGTGATAAAAGAGGATAATAAATTTCTTTCAAACGGCAAATTCGCCATGCACAAAACCGTCGAGATGATGGCGCAGTCGCTGGGTATCTACGACTCAAAGATGCGCGAGCTAAAAGGTATGAAATTTGGCCTGGGTTTTTTGCTAGGCAGTAGAAAATTTGAGATATTTAAGCCGTTTTTAACGGCAGGAGACGAGGTCCTCATCGAGGCGGCTTGCTCGATACAAGACGCAAGCGGTTTTGGCGTTTACGACTGTGAGCTTTACGTAAACGGCGAGCTTGGGGCGCGCGCGACGCTAAATGTGCTAAGCCCGGACGAGGAATACGTAAAAAGGATACTAGATGAGTAAAAGAGTGCTGATAACGGGCTCGAGTCGCGGCATCGGCGAAGCGGTGGCTAGGCGGCTGGCGGCAGCGGGATACGAGGTTGTATTGCACGGCAAAAGCACGAGCGAGCGACTATTAAATTTACAAAACGAGTTAAATTTGATTGCTTTAAAATTTGACGTCGCAGATACCGAGGCGGCAAGGGCGGCGATCGAGGCCGATATAGAGGCAAACGGAGCTTATTACGCTGTCGTGCTAAACGCCGGCATCACGCGCGATAACACCTTTGTCGGCATTGAGGACGAGGATTGGTTTAGTGTCGTAGATACGAATTTAAACGGCTTCTATAACGTCCTAAAACCCGCTCTCATGCCTATGATTCGCGCTAAAAAGCCCGCTCGTATCGTCGTCATGAGCTCGGTCTCAGGCGTCATCGGCAACCGCGGACAGAGCAACTACGCGGCTAGCAAAGCAGGCCTCATCGGCGCAGCAAAGTCCCTCGCCGTCGAGCTTGCCTCGCGAAATATCACCGTAAACTGTATCGCACCCGGACTCATCGAGACTGATATGACGGACGGCGGCTTGCCGATGGAGGAGATTTTAAAGGCCATCCCGGCTAAAAGAGCTGGCAAAGCAGACGAGGTTGCGCCTTTGGTCGAGTTTTTACTAAGCAAGGGCGCAGCCTACATAACGAGGCAGGTTATCGGCGTAAACGGAGGGTTTTGCTGATGCGAGTTTTTATAACGGGTATGGGTATGGTGAGCGCCTTTGGCAAGAGCTGGGAAGAGATAAGGGCTAAATTTGAGCTCGGCCAAAACGCCGTGAGATACATGTCTCAGTGGGATAGATACGCCGATCTAAACACCCGCCTAGCTGCACCCATAGAGGACTATGAGTGCCCTAGTTCGTGGGACCGCAAGCAGTTAAGGAGCCTGGGCACTGTTTCTATGTATAGCGTCGAGGCGGCGGGGCTGGCGCTAAGAGACGCGGGGCTAATGCGGGGTGAAAATTTAGACGCCGCGAGCCTCGATCCTAGCGTGCAAGAGGGCAGACTAGGCGTCGCATGCGGTTCGTCTACGGGCAGCACCGAGTCGATACTAGCGATGGCAAAGCTGCTAGAGCGCGGCGAAAACGAGTGCAACGCCAACACCTACATCAAGATGATGCCTCACACCACGGCGGCGAATATCGCGCTTTTTTACTCGCTAAAAGGGCGTATTATCCCGACGTCATCGGCGTGTACGAGCGGCTCGCACGCGATCGGATACGCCTACGAGAGTATCAAAAGCGGCAAGATCGACATGATGCTAGCAGGCGGGGCAGAGGAGTTGTGCCCGAGCGAGGCATACGTGTTTGACATGCTCTACGCCACTAGCGTGAAAAACGGCTCGCCTGAAATTTCGCCTACTCCGTTTGACGAGGAGCGCGATGGGCTGGTGCTTGGCGAGGGTGCTGGGATGCTTTTGCTAGAGAGCGAAGAGAGCGCCGTAAAGCGCGGGGCTAAAATTTACGCCGAGGTCGTGGGCTTTGGCTCAAACTGCGACGGCTCGCACGTCACGCGCCCGCAAAGCGCAACGATGAAAGGCGCGATGGCTCTAGCTTTAAAAGATGCAAATTTAACGCCGGGAAAGATCGGCTACGTAAACGCTCACGCCACGGCGACCAAGCAGGGCGACATCGCCGAGAGTATCGCTACAAACGAACTTTTCGGCGATAAGATCGCTATCAGCTCGCTAAAAAGCTACCTAGGTCATACGCTAGGAGCTTGCGGCGGTTTGGAGGCGATATTTAGCGTGATGATGATGCGGGA
The DNA here is from genome assembly GCF_900573985.1 of Campylobacter showae. Classification (NCBI taxonomy): domain Bacteria; kingdom Pseudomonadati; phylum Campylobacterota; class Epsilonproteobacteria; order Campylobacterales; family Campylobacteraceae; genus Campylobacter; species Campylobacter showae. Next base: position 1,123,471 of record NZ_UWOK01000001.1, read on the forward strand.
GAAAAGATTTTTCCCGACGATAAATTTGACCAGCGTCGATCCTAGTTGCGCGCCGCTATTTTACCTGACCGAGCAAACAGCGATAGATACGGATTTTGTTATGAGCAACAACTTTGCTTTTGGCGGAGTAAATACCTCGCTGATATTTAAAAGAATTTAAAATTTGAAGGTAAAATATGAAGCAAATTTTAGCCGTTTTGCTTTTGATTTTCTCTTTTGCGGCGGCAAAGGATGAGTTTTACGAGCACGATATCGCAAGCGCGCTGGAGTCTAAATTCGCAAAGAAGTATCTGCTAAAAGATATAAGCTTGCAGTTTTCTAAGCAGACGGACGAAGAGCTAGAGCCCGTAAAATCGCAAAGGCGTAGCAACAAATACCGCGCGGTCGAGGAAGATGGTTTCGGCGACGCGGTAAAAGACCAGCGCGAGGATAACTACAAGGAGTCTTGCGAATACGTTTTCGTTAAGGTTTTGGTCGATCTGCAAACGGCGGCGAAAAACGCGGGCAAAAGCAGCGTTGTGAACATGCGAGGAAATTTTAAAGAAAAGCTGCTAGACAGCAAGGATAAATTTCAATGCGCGGTCGGAAATATGGCGACTGCGGTGGCGTTGAAAGCAAATTTGAAATAAGGAGAAAAAATGAAAAAATTATTAGTTTTAGCAGGCGTTTGCGCCTTGGCTTTAAATTTGAGCGCGCGCGACGACGTGCATCACTTTTCGATCGAGGAGGCGCTAAGCTCGCCGAAAGCAAAAGAGGTGCTAGATCCAAACATCAAGCTAAGCTTTGGCTCGGGTACGAAAGGCGGCATCATCAAAAGCGGCCTAATGGCTAACAAAAAAACCAACGCCTTTAACAAAAGCGACAAAGAGGCGTGCCAGTGGGCGTTTTTGTCGGCGATAAAAACTTTCCAAGAGCGCGCGGTGCAAGAGGGTGGCGCGAGGGTAGTAAATTTAACCGGCTACTACAAAAAACAACCCTTTGACTCCAAAACGCAGTTTCAGTGCGGTGCGGGCGCTTTGATGGCGGGTGTAACGCTAAAAGGCGATATAGCAAAATAAGCGGCGAGAGGGGCGAATGAGGCTAAATTTTAAACTCGATTTTTTCGACGCGGTTGTTTTTAACGGCTCGCAGGACGCGAAGCTGGCGGCATACGAGAGGGAGCTTGATGTCTCGCACGTGCCCCCGCTTGAGCGCCGTAGGCTTAGCCGCGCGGCAAAGTGCGCCTTTGATCTAACCAAAAACATCGCGCCGCTTGATATGCCTATCGTTTTTAGCTCTTATGAGGGCGAGATAAATCGCTGTTTTGAGCTACAAAATACGCTAGCTCACGGCGAGCTCATATCGCCGACCTCGTTTTCGCTCTCGGTACACAACGCCCTTTCCTCGCTTCTGGCGATAAATTTTAAAAATCGTAGCGAAATCTCGGCCGTTTCTGCATACGCGCCGCTAGAGTACGCTTTGGTGCAGGCGCATCTGATGCTAAAAAGCGGAGCCAAAAACGCTCTAGTTTTAGCCTATCACGAGAGTATTTCGCAGGAGTATTTTGACGAGTTTGCGCCCTCTTGTATGGTTTGTTTGCTAGTTAGCGAGGGCGAAAATTTGAGTTTGTCTCAAGGCGAGCCGGACGGCAAAACGGATGAAAATTTGCTCGTTAAATTCCTGCAAAATTTCGATCCGAAGCAAAAATGCTCTTGGCAAAGCGTGGATAAAAACTCCGCTTGGCGGTGGGATTATGAGCCCTCGTCACGGGTTTAAAATTTTTATAGTCGGGGCGAATTTCGCGCTATTTGGACTCATCTGCGCGCTTGGAAATTTGATCTTTGTTCCGGTTGCGCTTCTTGGGCTTTATAAATTTAAATTTGTCAGAAATTTTTGCCGAGATTTGGTGCGTCTGGCTTGGAGATTTTTTATATTTTCTACTCAAATTTGCGGCTATCAGCGCACCAAATTTGACCTTCCTTTGGGGCTTGGCTCCGCCTCGCAGATAATCATCGCAAACCACCCGTCGCTTTTAGACGTCGTATTTTTGATAGCGCTCATCCGCCGCGCAAACTGCGTGGTAAAAGGGGGCCTTGGTAAAAATATTTTCTTAGCTCCCGCAATAAAATCCTGCGGCTACATCCTAAACACGGCAAACGAGGAGCTCTTGCAAAAGAGCGCGGATGCGCTAAAAAGCGGTGAGAGTTTGATAATATTTCCAGAAGGTACGCGCACGGCGGGTGAGATCGTATTTCACAAAGCAGCCGCCTATATCGCTGTAAATGCGGCAAAACAGCTAGTCGCCATCGCCATTAAAATGGATCCGCCCAGTCTCAAAAAACACGAGCCTTGGTACAAAACCCCGAGCGTTATGATAAAATACGAGTTCAAAGAGCTTTTTAGGCTAAATTTGGACGGATTTTGCGCGGATAGGCCAAATCCGATCAGGGCCAGAGAGCTGCACGCTTTTATCAGCGAAAATTATACAAAGGAGTTTAAACAATGAACGAACTAATAGAGGAGATAAAAGAGCTCATCATAAAGAGCTTAAATTTGGAGGATATGAAACCGAGCGATATCGACGAAAACGCGCCGCTTTTTAACGAAGGGCTAGGTCTTGATAGCGTCGATGCGCTCGAGCTTGGCCTTGCGGTGCAAAAAAACTACGGCCTAGTGCTTGATTCTAAAACCGCAAATTTAAAAGAGATTTTTTACAGCGTAAAAAGCCTCGCGCAATATATCTTTGAAAACAGGAAATAACGATGAAACAGGAAGAAATTTTTGAGATTTTAAAGTCCGCGCTAGTGCAGCTTTTTGAGATCGACGAGGCTAAAATCACGCCGCAAACGCGCATTTACGAGGATTTGCAGATAGATAGCATCGACGCGATCGATCTTATAGATCACATCAAGCGCAAAACGGGCCACCGATTGATGCCTGAAGACTTTAAAAACGTAAAAACGCTCGAAGACATCGTAAACGCGGTGGCTAAAAAATTTGACGAGCAAGCTTAAAATCGCCCTAAGCGTAGTTAGCGTCATCTACCCATTCGCGCTATTTTTCGCGGGCGATTTTGCATTTTGGGTCGTTTGGGCGCTGGCTGTGCTATGGATAGCGCGCGGGGCGTATTCAAGCGGCTTTGAGAGGAGGCTTAGTATCGCGGCGGCCGTTTTTTTCATAGTTTGTATGATTTTTAGGGGCGGATTTTTGGCGTACCTTTACCCGGTTTTGGTGAGTTTGGCTTTTTTGGTGTTTTTTGCTTTTAGCCTAAAAAACGAAGCCGTCATCACCAAAATCGCAAAACTAAAAGAGCCAAATTTGGACGAAAAAGGCGTGGTTTATACGCGAAATTTGACCAAAATTTGGTGCGCTTTTTTTGTTTTTAACGCCGCCATATCGCTCGCGCTAGCATTGATGGAGGATAAACTTTACTGGAGCGTTTATAGCGGCGCGGTATCTTACGCGCTGATGGGGGCGCTGTTTTTCGGGGAAATTTTATTTAGAAAGAGATTTATAAAGAGCGATGAGCTTTGAAGAAAATTTAAAAAATTTTAGATTTGCGGACGACTCGCGCGACGTCTTTGATGCGTGTCTTAGATTTGCCGCGTTTTTAGAAAAAAACGGCGTAAAGGAGCTGCAAATTTACATTGACGACGCGTTTAAATTTTACGCTGCGTTTTTCGGCTCGCTTTTGGCGGGTGCCGCACCTTGCGTGCTGGCAAAGCCGGTTTATGAGACAAATTTGACCGCCGTAAACGACGAAAATTTTTTAAATTTTCTTGCAAACGAGCCTGCGAAAGGGCTTAAATTTGATCCGCAGGCTAAATTTTATCTGCAAACTTCGGGCTCTAGCGGCAAAAGCAAGATGATAGAAAAAACGCTCGCGCAGATGATAAAAGAGAGCGAGTATTTAGCCGCCGAGCTAAGTTTTAGCGAGCGAAATACCTTTTTTTCGAGCGTTTCGCATAGGCACATGTTTGGGCTAACGTTTAAGGTCTTTTTGCCTCTGGTGCTGGGTGCGCGCGTCATCGCGGACGAGCTAAACTATCCAGAGGCGATTTTGGGTTTAGACCTTGCAAATCACGTATTTATCGCTAGTCCGGTGCTACTTAGAACTCTGGCTCAAAGTCCCGCCGCAAGCGCGCTAAAAGGCTTAAGCGGGATCGTAAGTGCGGGTTCGCCGCTAAAAAAGGAGCTAAGAGGCGAGCTAGGCCGAATCTGCGACGCGCGTATCATCGAAATCTACGGCAGCACGGAAACTGGCATAGTGGCAAAAGACTGCGGCGACGGGCTTGGGCTATTTGGCGCGGTGAATGCGGGGCTGGACGATAGAGGTGCGCTAAACGTGAGCTCGCCTTGGTGCGAGTTTTTTCAGACTAACGACGCGGCCAGCATCGACGAGGGCCGCCTCGCGCTACAAGGTAGGATAGACCGCATCGTGAAGCTAAACGACAAGCGCGTGAGCCTGGAGAGTATCGAAGCAAAGCTACTAGAAAGCGGCCTGCTCGCGGACTGCTACTGCGCGCCGCATCCGAAATTTAAGCGCATCGCCGCGCTTTTGCAGCTTAACGGCGAAGGGCTAAAAAAATTTAGAAAAATAGGCAAAAAAGGCGCAGTAGCCGAGCTAAAAGAGCTTTTGAAGCTTGAGTTTAAAAACAGCGTCCGATACTTTAAAATAGTAGAAAAAATGCCGCGAAACCAGCAGGGTAAATTTGAAAAAAGCGAATTTGAAAACACGCTATTTGCTAGTCCCAAACCCGTCTGGAGCGGCGGGCGCGTAAATGAAGCGGGCGAAATTTGCGGCGGTCAAATTTATGGAAGCGGCCAAAATTTGGAGAGTGGTTTAAGCTGCGGCACAAACGATAACAGCGTCAAATTTGACGAAAACGGCGATCGGCTCGAAAAGCACGCGCAAAAATACGAATTTAGCGCTATCATGCACGCAGGTCTCGAGATTTTCGAGAGCCATTTTCCAAATTTACCGCTACTGCCGGGATTTATGCAGCTTGATTACGTCTTTGAGCTAGCTAGCGGCGTAGGTATCGACGTTAGTGGTCTTAATACGGTGGAAAATCTAAAATTTATGAAATTTGTAAGACCTGGCGACGCACTTCGCGTTTGTTTTGAAAAACGCGGCGGCAAGCTTTACTTTGAGCTATTTTGCAACGGCGAAAAGTGCTCGGTCGGCAGGGCGGCGCTTTGAATAAATTTGCGTTTTTAGTGCCCTTTTACAATCACCCGCAAAATATCAAAGCCCTGATCGCCGCACTAAAAACATACGAGTTGCCCGTTATCGTCGTGGACGACGGCTCGGACGAGGCGAGCAAGCTAATCTTAGCGGAGCTTGAGCGCACGGAGGGGATCTTGCTGCTCACGCGCGCGCAAAACGGCGGCAAGGGCATCGCGATGAAGGACGGGTTTAAATTTGCTCTAAATCGCGGCTTTAGCCACGTTTTACAAATCGACGCCGATTTTCAGCACGACGCTGCGCTCATCGGCGAGTTTTTGAGGCAGAGCGAGACGCACCCGCAAAGTATCGTCTGCGCAAATCCCATCTACGGCGAGGATGCGCCAAAATCCCGCGTTTACGGCAGAAAGATCACGAATTTTTGGGTCGCGATAAATACGCTAAGCCTTGGCGTCAAAGACGCTATGTGCGGCTTTCGCGTCTATCCTTTAGAGCAGCTTAAAAAAGCGGCGGCAAAAAGCAAAACAAATAGGATGGAATTTGACATCGAGATCCTCGTAAATGCCGTAAGACAGGGCATCGACGTGCGCTGGATCGATACGTGCGTACGCTACGAAAAGGGCGGCGTTTCGCACTTTAAGATGCTACGCGATAACGCGCTAATCAGCCTCATGCACGCAAAATGCTTCTTTTCTCTGCCTAAATTTGCGCTGGGTAAAATTTGGCGAGCGTGCGGGTTAAATTCGAGCGAAAAAAATGGGGCGAACGCTCAAATTTCCGTAGAACCTCTGGAAAACGCCGAGCAAAATCTATGGTGGAAAAAGCAGGAAAGAGGAGGGGCGTTTTTTTTAAGGCTTAGCCTATTTTTAGTACAAATTTTGCCTGAGTTTGCGCTAAAGTTTATCGTTAAAATCGTGGTTTGGTTTTATTATATATTTTCAAAAAACGAGCGCGAGAACATCGCGGCATTTAGGCTAAATTTAAGCGTTTTTGCCGGCGCGCAGACGCTAAAAGGAACGAGCGTTTTTAGTCATTTTGAAGCCTTTGGCGGCGCTATCTGCGATAAATTTAGAGTCTGGAAAGGCAAGATCAAGGATGACGAGCTAGAAATCATTGATCTAGAGCGCATAAAAAGCGAACTAATCGGCGCGAAAAAGGGGCAAATTTTGCTCACGGCGCACCTTGGAAACGTCGAAATTTGCAAGGCTTTGGCTGCGCGGGTCGATGGCTTTAGGATGGTGATTTTGACCTATGACGAGAACTCGCGCAAATTTAACGAAGTGCTGCGCGAAATCAGCAAAAATGACGGCAGCGTGCGCATGATGGCGGTAAATAAGCTAGACGTGGCCGCGATGCTGGAGCTAAAAAATATCGTCGAAAGCGGCGAGCATATCGGCATAATGGGCGACAGGACGCCTCTTGGCGGCGATAAGGCCACGCGCGTGAAATTTCTGGGCAATGAGGCCGGCTTTAACTACGGTCCATACCTCATCGCGGGGATTTTAGGCGTAAAGATAAGCTCGCTGTGGTGTCAAAAGATCGGCGGCAAATTTAGGATCGAGCTAGTGCCGTTAGCAAGCGCCGTAAAGCTAGGGCGAGATAAGGCCGCCTCAGCGCGCCAGTATCTACAAATTTACGTCCGCGAGCTGGAAAATCGCTGCAAGCAAACGCCTACGCAGTGGTTTAATTTTTTTGATTTTTGGAGATGAGATGATATCAAAATCAGTCGCGCTAAAGGCGCAGTTTTACGACGTGGACAGTATGAACGTCGTGTGGCACGGCAACTATGTGAAGTATTTCGAGACGGCTAGATGCGCGCTGCTAGAGGAGATAGGCTACGACTACGAGGCGATGAGAGCGGACGGCTACGCCTACCCGATCGTAAAAATCGAGGCGAAATACGTAAAACCCGTATTTTTCGGCGATGAAATCGAGGTTGAGGCGACGCTAAAGGAGTGCGAGTGCTTTTTAAGAATCGGCTACGTCGTAAAAAGCGCCAAAACAGGCGAGACGCTGTGCACGGGCGCGAGCTCGCAGGCGGCCGTGGATATGCGCGCGATGCAGACGTGCTTTGAAATCCCGCAAGAGCTACAAAATGCAATAAAAAGGTATATAAATGAAAAAAATAGCGATAATTTTTAGTTTGGCTGCGAGCCTGATGGGGCTTGATTTTAATGAGATAAAATCTCAAATCAAAACGCAAAACATCAGCGGCGATTTTGCTCAGACGAAGTTTTTGAGCGGTTTTAACGTGGAGTTTAAAAGCTACGGCAAATTTGAACTCAGTCAAAGCGAACTGCTCTACGACACGCTAAGCCCGATCGCGGTGAGCATCGTCATAAACGAGCGCGGTATCTTTCAAAAAAGCGGCAACCAGCTCATAAAAATCGATCAAAATTTTGATAAAAAGCTCTTTTTATCTATCATAAAGCTTGATAAAGACGAGCTTGAGAAGGAATTTATCTTTAAAATCTCGGGCGATAAAAACAACTGGAAAATAGAGCTGACGCCCAAAAATCTACTGCTAAAGCAAATCTTTACGCGAATCTTAGTAGGAGGCGATAAATTCGTCCGCAAGATCGTGTTAAACGAGGTTAGCGGCGATAAAACGGTAAATGATTTTTACAACGTAAAATGAAAAAATCCGCGCATTTTTTTATCTTTTTAGCGACGTTTTTAGCCGCACTCGCCGTTTGTATCACGAACACTAAAAAGATAAACGCGGATATTTTTTCTCTCGTAAATTTTGAAAACTCCTCCGAGCAAACCGCGCTAAAATCGATGCTCGATAGCGCTTCAAACGAGTTTTTGCTGGCTTCAAATTCGCCTGAGTTTTTAGAAAAAAGCGAAAATTTAGCCGAACAAAGCGGAGTTTTTGAAGAGTACCGCGCAAAGCAGGACGTAAATTTAACCTCCTATCTAACTCAGCTAAATGCCCTAAAGATCGCGCTTTTAAACGAGCAAACCTATGAACTTTTAGTAAAAGACAAAAACGAGTTTTTCAAACAAAGCGCGCAAAATTTATTTAATCAATTCGCTTTTAAGCCGCTTAACGCGAAAGATGATTTTTTTGCCTTAAGCTCGCATATGAGCCTAGAGAGCTCAAAAATCAGCCTAAATTTGTCAAATTTGATGCTGGAAGCCGCGCATGAGGGCGGTAAATTTTACCTCGTAAAAGCGCGCCTAAAGCCCAGCTACGAGCCGCGAAATTTGATCAAATTTTATGAAAGCGTACGCGAGCTCGCGGCTGGGGACGCAGTGCTGGTTTACGCTAGCTGCGGCGCGCTATACGGAGCCTACGGAAAAGCGGGCGGCGACAAGGAAAGCGCCGTTATGAGCGCGGTTTCGCTTAGTTTTTGCGCGATTTTTTTGCTGCTCGCATTTAAAAATTTGCGCATTTTTTGCGTCATTTTCGTCGCAATTTTTGGCTTTGCGTGCGGACTTGCGGTTTCGCTTTTGATCTACGAGAGCCTTAGCGTCATGGTCGTGGTTATCGGAACGAGCCTCGTGGGCCTTATGTTTGATTTTGCGCTGCACTGGCTGGGTAAAAATCAAAACGCGCCCGTGGCGGCTGAGAGCGTGCGCCCGATGCTTAAAATTTTCTTGCTCGGACTTTGCATCACGATGAGCGGATACGGCGTTTTTGCCTTTTCATCGCTTGAGCTACTGCGTCAAACTGCGATATTTTCGCTATTTACGCTGCTTGGGGCGTTTTTATTTACATATTTTTGCCTGCCTTTTGTTTTTGAGGGCGCGACGTTTTCCCAAAGCGCCGTGTTTTCGAGATTTTTTGATAAATTTGCGAGACTTTGCGAGCGCGCGGCGGGAGCGATAAATTTAAAAATTTTACTTGCCGCGTTTGCGCTTTGCGCGGGAATTTTGGCTCTAAATTTTAAAAGCCTAAGCGCGCCAGAGCAGATCAAGGACTATGCAAACTCGCCCGCGCAGCTACTGGAGCAGTCTAAAAAGATCAGCGAGATAACGGGCGCCGCGCCGCAAAACTCCATCATCGTGCTAAAGGGCGGCAGTGATATAGCCAGCGATGAAAAGAGGCTAATGCGCGAGCTAAAGCAGGCAAATCTCGTCAAAGACTATGCCTCGATTTCTAAATTTATCCTAAGTCTGGCCGAGCAGGAAAATGTAAAAAATATCTTTAAAGAAGCCGCGCAGGAAGAGGAAATATTTAAAATTTACGCTCAGTTTGGCTTGCCTAGCGAGCTGGTAAAATCCGAGCTAGAAAAGATCGCAAACGCGCAAACTATCGGCGTTAGCGAGATTTTAGAATTTGACGCGGCAAAAAATTTAACTCGATTTTTACCGAGCAAAAACAGCAGTGCGGTATACGCCGAGGGGCTAGAGAGCAGCGCGAAAACGGATGAAATTTTAAAATCAAACGGCGCATTTAGCGTGGATTTCGTCGGCGCGCTAAATCAAAATTTGACTGAGGCTAAGGCCTGGGCCGCGGTGCTAAAGGGCGGCGCGTTTTTGGTTGCATTTGTGCTTTTGTGGGCGTTTTTTGGAGCGGCGCGCTCGCTTTTGGTTATGAGCGTCATCGCGCTTGGCGTGCTGGTCGTGCTTTGCGGCTTTACGGCGCTCGGCGTTCACGTAAATATTTTTGCGATTTTCGGGCTTATCTTGGCAAGCGCGGTCGGGATCGATTATCTTATCTTTGCGCTAAACGAGGACTTATCGCGGCGAGAGCGCGTATTTGGGATATTTGCCGCGTTTATCACGAGCTTTATCTCGTTTTTTGCGCTTAGTTTTAGCCAGACGCCCGCAGTTAGCATTTTTGGACTAGCCGTTAGCCTTTGCGTCGCTTTTTACGGGCTTGCCGCCTGCATGCTTGCGATGAAAAATTTGGCTTAAATTTAGCAAAAAGAGGTATAATCGCGAGCTTACGCAGCGCGAAATTTGACCCACACGGGCGCGCTAAATTTAATAAAACGGAAAGAAAATGCTAAAAATAAACGGCAAAGACGGGGGCGAGTTTATCGGCAAAACCGTAGCGCAGCTGCTCGCCGCAAAGGGACTAAAGCCTGAGCGCATCGCAGTCGAGCTAAACGGCGAAATCTTGCCCAAGGATAAATTTGATACGGTGCTACGAGACGGCGACTCGGCCGAGATAGTGCATTTTGTAGGCGGAGGCTGAGATGAAAAATGACGAAAAAGACGATATTTTAGAACTTGGCGGGCATAAATTTAGCTCGCGTTTTATCCTGGGATCGGGTAAATTTTCGCTACCTCTTTTGGAGGCCGCGGTGCACGAGGCGGGCGCGCAGATCGTGACGCTGGCGCTTCGGCGCGTGAACGAGGGCGGGGTAGAAAATATCTTAGATTTTATCCCAAAGGGCGTGACGCTGCTACCAAACACCTCAGGCGCTAGAAATGCCGATGAGTGCGTGCGTATCGCAAAGCTAGCGCGCGAGGCCGGCTGCGGCGACCTCGTGAAGGTTGAGGTTATCAGAGACAGCAAATACCTGCTGCCCGACAACTACGAGACGATAAAAGCGACCGAAAAGCTCGCAAACATGGGCTTTGTCGTGATGCCCTATATGTATCCCGACCTAAACGTCGCGCGCGATCTAGCCTCGGCGGGGGCTGCGTGCGTGATGCCGCTTGGCGCTCCGATCGGGACGAACAAAGGCCTTTGTACGCGCGAATTTATAAAAATTTTGCTCGCCGAGATAGACCTGCCCGTGATCGTAGATGCGGGTATCGGCACTCCCGCGCAAGCGTGCGAAGCAATGCAGATGGGCTGCGCGGCCGTGATGGCAAACACCGCTATCGCGACTGCCGGCGACGTAAAAACTATGGCGCGGGCATTTGCGCTGGCGATACAGGCGGGCAGGCTGGCGTATCTATCCGGGCTTGGTGGTGTGAGCGAAAGCGCGCGGGCATCGAGTCCGCTGACGGGATTTTTGGAGTAAATTTGGCTTTAAATTTGACGGCATGAAAAACGGCGTCAAATTTGATGCGGGCGAGGATAAAATTCACCTCGTTAAATCCTGCGAATTTTAAATTTGACGATTTCGCGCGGTTTTAAATTTAGCGCCGAAAAGGCGCGGGTCTAGGCGCGTAAAATTTGCCGCCTCGCGCCCTAAAAACGATCAAATTTAACGCTCGAAATTTAGATAAAAAACGGAGAAATATTTGAAAAATATAGACGTGATGGAGTATGCTGGCGGCGCGCAGCGCATAGATGAAGCGCTGATGCGGCGGGTGCTAGCGGCGCGCGAAGACTACGACTATGCGAAATTTGACGCCGGTGACGTTAGGCGCGCTCTAAACGAGGAAAATCTAGGCGCAGAGGGACTAAAAGCGCTTCTAAGCCCTGCTGCGGGCGCATTTTTAGGCGAGATGGCGGAAGCGGCGCGAGATAGGACGCGCAGGCAGTTTGGCAACTCGGTGCAGTTTTTTACGCCGCTTTATATCTCAAATTTTTGCGATAGCGACTGCGTTTACTGCGGCTTTAGCTCGCGAAATAAGATCTCGCGCGTGCGGCTAAAGGCGGACGAGGCGGCGACAGAGCTAGCAAATATCGCAAAAAGCGGGCTAAAAGACGTGCTGATCCTAACCGGCGAAAGCGCGAAAAAAAGCGACCTGGGCTATATCGGTGAGGTTTGCAAAGAGGCGTCTAGGCTTTTTAGCAACGTCGGAATCGAGATCTATCCGCTAAATGCCGACGAATACGCGTTTTTACACGGTTGCGGCGCGGACTACGTCGTGGTTTTTCAAGAAACTTACGACCCGGCGGCGTATGCGAGATTTCACCTAGGCGGCGTCAAGCGCTCGTTTGCCTACCGCTTCCACGCCCAGGAGCGCGCTCTCATGGGCGGCATGCGCAGCGTCGGATTTGCCGCGCTTTTGGGCCTTGACGACTTTAGAAAGGACGCTCTAGCCACCGCGCTGCACGCGCATTTTATACAGCAAAAGTATCCGCACGCCGAGATCGCGCTATCTTGCCCGCGCCTGCGCCCCGCGATAAACAAGGCTCACGTCGGCCCGCGAGATGTTGACGAGAGGGCGCTGTTTCAGGTCATCTGCGCGTACCGCCTCTTTTTGCCCTACGCAAATATTACGATCTCCACGCGCGAGCTGGCCAGGTTTCGTGACGGCGTCATCGCAGTCGCCGCGAACAAAATCTCAGCCGGCGTTAGCACGGGCGTTGGGACGCACTCGGATAAGGCCAAAAAGGGCGACGAGCAGTTTGAGATCAGCGACGCGCGCTCGGTTGAGGAGATATTGGGCGCGGTGCGTGGGCTAAATTTGCAGCCCGTGATGAGCGAGCATATTTACGTTTAGGGCGGCGGTTTTTGCGGGCGTAAAATTTGGCTCTTGAGGTAAATGGCGATGGAATTTGACAAATTTGAGCTCGTTTGGGTGACGAATCGCCGCTTGAGCGAGGATTTTTTCGCTGATGTTAGGTGGGTAGCGCAAAGCGGCAAGGCGGATAAAATTTTGCTCAGGGAGAGCGATCTGTCCGAGGATGAATACGAAAATTTAGCCCGAAAAACGCTTGAGATCATCGCTGAGTGTGGCTCTGGTGCGCGGCTTATTTTGCACACTTACGCAAACGTCGCGAGCAAACTAGGCGTCTGTGAGCTACACCTTCCCTTTACTAAATTTGCGGCGTTAAGTGGCGAGTCGGCTATAAATTTGAGAGATTTGGCTAAATTTGACGGCGCACGCTCGGACAAAGAGAGAGGCGGCGACATTTGCGGGTCAAATTTAACGCAAAAACTTAAAATCGGCGTTTCGGTCCACTCTTTAGAGCAGGCTTCATCGGCGCAGGAACTAGGCGCTGATTACGTCGTGGCGGGACATATTTTTGATACGCCTTCTCACGCGCTAGAGCGAGGCAGGGGGCTTAAATTTTTACGGGAGATTTGCGAGAAATTAAGCATAAAAACCTACGCTATCGGTGGGATAAATTTTGAAAATCTAAGCGAGATCAAGGATGCGGGCGTAGCCGGAGCGTATATGATGCGGGGATTTTTGAGTTAATTTTTTAATTTTGATTAATACTACTTTAATAACAAATTTTATACTATAGTCATTATCTAAAATAACTGATAATAGGAATAAAAATGAATACTTTAAAAATCGTTATTTTTCTTATCTTTGCTCTATTTTTGGTTGGATGTAGCGGCAAATATGAAGTCACGCCACAAAAGCTAGATGATATCAAGGCTACGGCTAAAATCGTCAATCTAAGTACAAATAAAACGATGGATTTTGACGGCTTTATTGTCGAAGTGTTAGATGCTGATATTTTACTGGTAGGCGAGCTACACGATGACTTTGACCACCATTTGGCCGAAATTTTACTCATCAAAGCGCTTTCAAAAAATAAAAACATAGACGTCGCTTTTGAGATGCTTGGAGGCGATAAGCAAAAATATGCGGATGGCCTGGATAAAAAAACTCGTTCGGGTGAATTGATTAAAGCTATAAAATGGAATGATAAAATGTGGGAGTTAAGGCATTACAAAGGAGTGTTAGAAACAGCATTTTATAGCGCTAACATCAAGTGCGCAAATTTAAGCGAAGACGAAATAAAGCTGATATTTGCCGGTGCCCAGCCTATATCGGGTAAATTTTCCGCATCCAAAAGCGTTCAAGAAGCTATCGTGAAAATCGTCGGTAGAGTGCACGGAGGCGTAAATAAGCAAGATATACAGAAGCTTGTCCAGGCTCAGCAGTACAAAGATCGTAGGATGGCTGACGTCGTAAATAAATCTGCAAATTTCGCTTTGCTTATAGCTGGGAGGTATCACGTCCAAAAGGACATAGGGGTGCCGCTTCATCTTATGGATTTTAAAACGAAAAAGAAATTTAAAACTTTGTTTTTAGGCTTTGATGGCGACGATACGAGTGCTAAAGAGGTTGATTATCTATGGAAATTTAAATAAAGGTACGAGATGGCTAAAATTTTAGTGATTATTTTTTCTTTTTGTTTGTTGTTTGGTGAAAATAACGTAAGCGAATTTGAAAAATCAAGCGATAGCCAAGTAGCGTTTGATGTAAATTCATCTCAAACTGGCTTGAAATTTGGCGCGGAACAAAATTTGACCGACATCGCCTCAAATTCTCAGGCGCCGAGCATAGATTTGTCATTTATTTCGCTTTTTAAGAACGCACATATAGTCGTAAAGATTGTTATATGCGTTTTGATTTTATTTTCCGTCATTACGTGGACGATTTTTATCGTCAAATTTATCCAGTTTAAGCTGGCATTTCGTAGACTCAAATTTGACGAAAACACTGTAAAAGATGCGTCTGATTGGCGGGTTTTAAAGTTAAAGAAAAAGAGTTTTGCAGTGGATTTTATAAGAGAACTTGAGGATGAGAGCAAAAAAAGCGTCAAATTTGACGAAAATATGAAATCGCGAGTAAAACAAAGGCTTGATCTTAAAAAATCGTCGCTCGCGAACGTGATGAGAGGGTGGGTTGGAGTGCTCGCTAGCATCGGCTCGTCTGCACCTTTTGTCGGGCTTTTTGGGACGGTTTGGGGCATAATGAACAGCTTTGTGGGTATAGCAAACAGCAACAACGCCAGCCTAAGCGTGGTGGCTCCTGGTATTGCAGAGGCGCTTTTTGCCACAGCTCTTGGACTCGTAGCCGCGATACCAGCAGTTTTGGTTTATAACTATCTGGTGCGGTGTAGCGTTAAATTTAATGCTCATTTAGGGCTGCTTAGTTCTCAAATTTATTTGATATTTGATAGACTGGCTGCGGAAAATGAATAGCGAAGAAGAGCTAAGCGAGATAAACGTAACGCCTTTTATCGACGTTATGCTAGTACTTTTGATTATATTTATGGTAGTTACGCCCATAGTAACCAGTTCTGTGAAAGTCGAGCTGCCAAAATCTGTTGCCAAACAAAAAGAGGATGTAAATAAGCCTATAATCTTAAGCATAAACGATAAATTCGAAATTTATTTGGGCAGTCAAGCCGTTTTAGCGGAGAATATCGCGCAGGCGCTGGATATAAAAAGCGGACGCAACTATGAGGCGATAGTGTATTTTCACGTCGATAAAAGCGTGCCTTATGAGATTTTGATCAATGCCGTCGAGCGAGTGAAGATAGCCGGATATACCAAAATAGCCTTTTCGACAAAGGTTGTAAACTGATGAAAATTCCACGTCTTGCTTGGGTATTTGCTTTTATTCTTGCTTCAGCGTTGCATGCGGCGCTTTTTGTTTTTATCGCAAATAGCGGCAAGGCTATAAATTTGGAGCAGAATTTCGGTGGCTTTGATTATCCGATAAAAAACGACCAAATCGAGTCGATTATGATAATTTCAGATCTGTCGATAGGCGATTTCAAAGAGATCGCCGTAAATTCTCAAAAATCCTCCGCACCGCAACCTGAAGAAACAGAGGCCAAAGAAGAGGAAAAGCCAGAGGTAGCCTCGTTAGAGGAGATAAAATCTCAAATCGAAGTCGTAAAAAAACAGGAAACGCCAAAAAAAATAAAACCTAAAATAAAACCGAAGAAAATAGTAAAAAAACCAGTAAAAATCGCCAAGGAAACAAACAAAAAAAGCAATGAAGACACACAAAAAGTTTCAAATTTGGACTCGGATATAAACTCCGTAGCCAAGGATAACGTAGCTTCGGCGCCCGTTAGCGGTAGCGGAACTAGGATAGTCGGCAGTTTTGCAGGTTCCGGCGCAGATAAAAAAAGTTGGCAAGGTATGGTTGTGTCCCACTTAAACAAGCACAAAAAATACCCGAGCGACGCTCTTCTAAGTGGATTTGAAGGTGTCGTTTACGTAAAAGTAAAAATAGCAGCTAACGGCGAAGTGCTAAGCGTTTTATTGACTAAAGGGAGCAAATTTGAGATTTTAAACAACGAAGCGACGGAGCTTTTTAGCCGCGCTTCACCCCTGCCGTCACCTCCTAGTGAAATGATGGGCTCAGATCACGATCTGACGTTAAATTTTCCAATCGAATTTAATATAAAAAAATATAAAGCCTCAAAAAAATAAATTTATCTATCGTGCCATAGTTTAAAAAGAGTTAAATAAAGATAACCGGTATAAGTAAAAATTTATATATGCGGTGATACAATTCTTAAATGATAAGATAATGATTTTGATACGGCTTACCATATAGTCATAGAAGTTATCGACGCTTTCAAATTTAAGCCGCCTGACGTCCGCGTATAAAAAATAATCTAGAAGGAAGCATTATGAATAGTTTTAAATTTAACATAGCTTGCATATTGGCTATTTGTTTAGCGAGCGCTGACGCAAAAGACGTCGATTTTAGTACCTTGGAAGTCTCGGCTACTGAGGTCAAAAATAGCGAAAAGGCGTTTTCGACGCCTGGAGCCGTTAGTTCGCGAGAGGATATTAGAAGCGAAAATCAAAGTATAGACTCCGTAGTCAGAAGCTTGCCAGGCAGCTACACGCAAATAGACCAATCCCAGGGCAGCGTGTCCGTAAATATCCGCGGGCTTACAGGGCTTGGGCGCGTAAACACGATGATAGATGGAGTTACACAGACTTATTACGGTACGTCGAGCGATACGGGTGGGGTTCATAACTTTACCGGCAACATTGGCACTTCAGCCTTTGGAGCACTCATAGATCAAAATTTCCTAGTAGGTATAGACATCGAGAGAGGAAGTTTTAGCGGTGCTCAAAACGGACTTATGGGAAGTGCGAATTTTAGAACCATAGGCATAAATGACGTTATAACTGACGACCACATTTTTGGCTTTTTAGGTAGATATAGCTATGGCTCAAACGGCGTGGGGCCAAGCTATATGGGTAGTGTCGCGGCAAAAAAAGAATTTGACGGCGGACAAAGCCTGGGCGTACTTTTTGGATATAGCGGTAAAAAAATCTCGCAAGACTATAAGATAGGCGGCGGTGGCAAAATAAAAGACAATGATAAAGACATCGACGGAGACGGCATGCCTGATTTGCCTACGGCGTTAGATACCGATTCGCTGGAGCAGCGTCCTAAAAGCTATCTTTTTAAGCTGGAATACGATAGTGAGATAAACAAAGCTATTTTGACATACAGGAGGTATAGCAATTATCTAGCTAAAAGAGATATAACCAGCGACAACTATCAGCTTGATTATCGTTTTGATCCGTATTCTGACCTGATCGATATAAATTTGCTCTTATCTTATAATAAAATCAGACAAATTTACGATAAAAAAGCAAGACTGGCGTGGGCGGATCTTGAAAAAGGGATGAAATTTAAAAATAGTTCTCTGGTTTTTGATCTTAGCAATACCTTTTTGTTTGATATAACAGATAAGCTTAAATTTAGCTCAAAACTAGGCATAAATGCCCTAAATAACGAATATAAACGCATTACGGGAGACGAGGCGTACTCTACGCTTAGAACGGCGTATCCTATACCAAACGGTAAACAAAAGATATTTAATTATTATTTAGATAATTCGCTTGAGTACGACATTTTTACCTTCGATGCAAATTTAAATCTCGTAAATTGGAAAACGAGCGGTATAAAAGGCAAATGCTTAGCAGGGAATCCTTACTGCTCTCCACAAGAGGCCGGAGACTTTAAAAGAAAAGATACCGATTTAAACTATTCTCTTATGGCTTCAGCCAAGATTGACGAGTTGTTTTCGCCGTTTATCAGCTACGAAAGGACGACTAGGCCGCTAAACGTACAGGAACTTTTTTCTTCCGGCTCTGTTTATGAAGATATAAACACCGGGCTAAAACCAGAAACGGCAAAAACCTATCAGATCGGCTTTAATAGCCACAAGCACGGTATTTTTTCAGACGATGACGTTTTTGGGCTTAAAGCTGTTTACTATAACACTAAAATAAAAAATTTTATCTACGACAGGATAATCGGCTACACAAATGCTGGCGGCGACGTTACGATGTTTTTGGCTAGATTAAATGACAAAGCCACCTTAAAAGGCTTTGAGCTTGAGTTTTTATACGATATGGACGTATTTTACGCCAAAGCCTCATACACTCGTCAAAAATCCTCCTATCAGCCCTCAGATAGTTTTGCGCTAGACTGGACGAACGGACCTGCTAGTGGAACTACACAGTTTAGCGAACTGCCGAAATATTACGCTACGATAGACGTTGGAACTAGGCTTTTTAATGAAAAGTTAGTTATTGGTTCTATAGCCAAAATTACTGGTAAGGCAAAAAGGATAAATCCTAAATTTAACTGGGGTGCTTTTGACGAAAATGATCCGAGATTTAAGATTATCAATACGCAAGAACTGCCAAAAATCCCGACTATTTTCGATTTTTACCTCACCTTCGAGCCGATTAAAAATTTAACCTTTAAATTTGAAGTGCAAAACATATTCGACAAAAACTACATGGATGCGCTTTATACTTATAACTCATCTTACTCAAGCGACGTATTTAACGACGATATCACTATCTTTAACAATGCTGCCAGGGGTAGGACGATACTGGGAAGTTTTGAGTATAGATATTAAATTTAACGACCGAGTCGCCGCGATAAAAGCGGCGCTCTTGGTTTCTGCTCTAAAATTGACCTACATAATCTTTTTTTGCTAAATTTGACTGCATATAAATTTAAGCCTATTTTGCTACTATTTCAGACGAAATTTAGCTCAAAATGGAGAATACGTGAAAAAATTGATCTTTGTTACGGTGCTTTGGGCGTTTAGTTTTAGCCTCATCGGCGAGTTTTTGGCGGGGCGAGTGGATAGCTACTTCGCCGCATTTTCGCGCGTAGCGCTAGCGCTTGGCGTATTTTTGCCCTTTATGATTAAGGATTTTATCGTGCAAAATCTCGCCCTCTACGCCAAAGTAGCCGCGATCGGCGCGATTCAGATCGGCGCGATGTATATCTTTTACTACAACTCGTTTGCCTACCTTAGCGTCGCCGAGGTCGCGCTCTTTACGATATTTACGCCGTTTTACGTGAGCGTGGTTTACGATGTGCTCGCAGGTAGGCTTAGGCTGCTGTATCTGTTTAGCGTTGGCACGGCGGTTTTAGGCGCGCTCATCATCAAGTACGGTAACGTAAATAGCGGCTTTTGGCACGGATTTTTGCTCGTGCAGGGGGCAAATTTATGCTTTGGCGTCGGACAGAGTGCGTATAAATTTTTGCTAGAAAAGCGCGATTTTAACGAGCAAAGAGGGGTTTTTGGCTACTTTTTCGTAGGGGCCGCGGCGGTTACGGGCATAGCCTTTGCTATGTTTGGCAATCCTGAAAAAATCAACCTCGACCTCACGCAAGGCGCAGTACTGCTTTGGCTAGGCATCGGAGCTAGCGGTCTAGGATACTTTTTATGGAACAAAGGCGCATGCGAGGTAGATAGCGGCACTCTAGCTATCATGAATAACGCTCTCATACCTGCGGCCATCATCGTAAATTTAGTATTTTGGCACAAAGACGCGGACATACTAAGACTCTGCCTAGGCGGTACTGTGATTTATATCTCGCTACTCATTCACAACAAAATCATCGCACACTATGAGCGAGCAAGCGTAGAGGCAAAATAGCTAAATTTGAAGCCAAATTTAGCTAAAATTTAAAACTAGCGGCGAGATAAAACATTGCCGCTTTGGGTTGGCTTGCGGTAAGTATTTTAAGATTGAGTTTTAAAGTATTAATATACATAGCGCTTTATTTATTTTGGCTAAACTTATATGCTTATGTTTGAGCAGTAGTTTAGTGGCCTATTTTACCACGCGATAAAATGAGATCACCTATACAAGGAAACCTTTGTGGAAGGGGGTAGAAAATAAGAAAGTTTGAGATAGCTATACGTTAAACTCAAGCGCAAATTTGACGCGCCAAAGAGTCCGTCAAATTTGCAAATTATACTATCTCTAAAACCGCGGTAATGTCGGCCATGCCTTGCGTGTACATCGCTGACGTAACGAGTGCGTCCGCGCCGGCGCTAGCAAATTCTCGGACGTTTTTTAGATTTATCCCGCCGCTTGCGACTAGGGCTGCGTTTGGAGCGATTTTATCTCGCAAGTCTACTGCTCGCTTTACCGCTTCTAGCGTAAATTTATCGCACTGCACGACGTCGGTGCCCGCTCTTAAAAGCGCTTCGCAGTCGTCTAAATTTTCGCATTCGGCGGCGATTTTACGTTCGGGAGCTTTTGCTTTAAAGGTTGAAATTTGAGCCAAAAACTCATCATACGAATCGTAAGCCTTGATGTGATTTTTAAAAAACAGCACGCTATCGCTCAAATTTAGTCTATGTATGCCGCAGCCGCCCTCAAGCACGGCTTTTAGGCAAAATTTCTTAGCAAACGGGAAACTCTTGCGCGTGGCTAGGATTTCGCATTTTGGATTTACGTTTTTTGCCGCCTCGTTCATCGCTCTTGCGTAGGTGGCGATCTTGCAGGCGTACTCTAGGCAAATTTGCGCTAACTTCCAGGCTTTGTGTACGCCGTCGTAGCTGCCGCTGATTTTTACGATCGGCTCTTTTGCGGCTACGACGGCGGAGTTTGGGACGCAAATTTGTGCCTTGCAGTCTAGCAAACGCGCGACACCCGCCGCTACGTCTACGCAGCTAACCGTCACGTCCTCGCGCGGCAGTATGGTTAAAACGGCGTTTTTACGGATGCCTTGAAGCGAGGTTGTAAGATCAAAGTAGGGCAGGTCTTCGCCGATGTAGGCTAAAATTTCTGCATCACTTATCTTGATCATCGCTTGCTAGCCTTTTTGCCTCGGCGTTTTTCTTATTTGCGTTTACGATCATATTTCTAAAGATGCCGTTTTCGTAAAGCCCCGCGTGATAGAGCGAAAAGCCCACGAATGCGATACCTGCGATCGTATGTAGCTTCTCGCAGCGGCTTTTGTTTCTGCCTTTAAGTCCCAGCGCCGTTAGGCAAACTGTGGCTAGAGTGACGCTCATGCCGATTTTTGCGACTTTTCTATGGGTTTGTAAATTTAAAAGTTGTCCGTTTATGTTCATTTTTTTCTCCAGCAAGTTGTGTTTGCGATGCCTATGCTTTCAGGGTCAAATTCCGGATTTAGCCCCGCTTTTCTTTGCGATTCGTAGTCTTTTAGGGCTTTTATCATGACTTTTGATAGCATAAAGATCGCAGCGATATTTATCGTAGCCATCGCCGCCATCGTGATATCGGCGATATTCCAGGAGATAGTTAGGTTCATCTGCGCTCCGACAAATATCATCGCGACCGCCGTTAGCTTAAAGGCTATGGCGATTTTGTGGTTTTTGGTGAGGTATTTGATATTTGCCTGTGCGTAGTAGTAGTTGCCGATCAGCGACGTGATAGCAAAAAGTACCACCGCAAGCGTCGTAAAGTGTAGCCCTATCTCGCCGAAGTACTCGCGCATAGCAGCCTGAACTAAAGGAAGAGCGGTGAGCGGCTCGCCGCCGGCATCCGTTTGCTTTGTGATATAAGCCTGCGAGAAAAGCACTATCATACCGGAAGCCACGCAGATCGTCATATCTATAAAAACCGCCATCGCCTGCACGAGTCCTTGCTTTACGGGGTGGCTAGTGTGGGCAGCGGCTGCTGCGTTTGGCGCAGAACCCATGCCCGCTTCGTTTGAAAACAGTCCGCGCTTGATACCGTAGACGATCACGCTACCGGCAAATCCGCCGAATATCGCCTTAAAATCAAAGGCGCTTTTTATAATCATATCAAAGACGGACGGGAGCTTGTCTAAATTTAAGCATATCGCGATAAAGGCTAGCAAGATATAAGCAAGCGCCATAAAAGGCACGATATAAGAGCTAACCTTGCCGATGACGTGACTCTTACTAAAAAACATCACCGCCGCAAATGCTGTTAGGATAATACCGATACCCACGGGTAGGCCGCTATCGCTAAAGCTCGTAGCACCCGCGCTTTGGTCGTAGTAAATTTGAAAGGCGGAGGTCATGGTGTAGCTTTGCAGGCCGTTAAATCCGTATGCGTACGTGATGATGAGAATGACGGCAAAAAGACTTGCCATCCACTTGATGCCTAGGCCGTTTTTGATGTAGTATGCCGGGCCGCCCTTAAAGCCGAATACGTCTTTGGTCTTGTAAATTTGAGCTAGCGTACTCTCGGCAAATGCTGAAGCCGCGCCCAAAAACGCCATCAAACACATCCAAAATAGCGCGCCAGGTCCTCCAGCTACGATAGCGGCGGAGATGCCGGCGATATTTCCGATGCCCACGCGCGAGGCGGTGGAGATCATAAGCGCTTGAAAAGGCGTGAGGTGGTGCTTGTTGTATTTGTCCTTTTTCTCGACTAGGACTTTGCACGCCTCGAAAAACATCCTAAACTGCACGAATCTAGTAATATAGCTAAAATAAATACCGGTAAGAACGAGCACGATAACCAAAAAATAGCCGTATAAAAAGTCGTTGGCTAGCGACATCTCGTCGTTCATAAATTTTAAAATTTTATCTATCAACCGTCATTCCTTCAAATTTACTTCGCGCCTATCTTGACGCCTTTCATCGAATTTGCCAGCAGTCCGATCGTCGTGCCGTTGTGTAAAACGGCTGTGGCGATAGGGTTAAAAAGGCCAAACGTAGCGCCCGCTAAGATGAGCGAGTTTATGCCGACGGTGGCGTTAAAATTCGTATTTATCAGCCTCATAGTTTTATTTGCGACGTCTTTTGCAACGGCGACTGAGCCGATGTCGTCTTTTAGTAGGCTGATGTCGGCGGTGGCTTTTGCGATATCGGCGCCCTTTTGCATGCTGATACCTACGTGCGCCTTGGTGAGGCTTGGCGCATCGTTGATACCGTCTCCGACGAAGGCTACTTTTTTACCTTCGGCTTTTAGCTGCTCGATAATGCCTGCTTTATCGGTAGGTAGGCAGTTTGCATAGACTCTATCGATACCTAGCTCGCTTGCTACCTGATCGGCTTTAGATTGCACGTCGCCCGTTAGCATGATTAACTCTTTTACGCCGAGTTTTCGTAGCTTTGCTAGCGTTTGCGCGGCGTTTTCTCGCATGGTGTCGCGCATGGCGATGACGCCTAAGAGCTCCTTGTCGTAGCCTACGTAAAGCAGCGTGAGCCCGCTATCTACTTCGCTTTTTATGATTTCTTCGTGTTTGCTAAATGAAATTTGCTCGTCGTCCTCTAAAAAATGCCGCGAGCCGATCACGACCTCTTTGCCGCCTACGTATGTTTTTACGCCGTGAGCGACGATAAACTCGACCTCGTCGTGGTGAATGTGATGAAAGCCTATCTCTCTAGCGGCCTTTACGATAGCCTCGGCTACCGGGTGGAAGTAGTGCTCCTCTGCGCTTGCGGTCAAATTTAAGAGCTGCGCCTCGGTAAATTCTTTTTTAAACGAGTGAACCTTGACGACGCTTAGGCTGCCGTGCGTTAGCGTGCCCGTTTTATCAAAGACGAAAGTATCGGCGCTCGCTAGCGCTTCGATAGCTTTGGCGCCCTTTATCAGTACGCCGTTGCGGCCGGCTTTTGAGATGCTTGATTTAAATGCTACGGGTGTGGCTAGCTTTAGTGCGCAGGAGTAGTCCGCCTGCAAGACGCTAGCTACGCGCGTCATATCGCGGCTAAGCAGATACGAAACGCCGGCTAGACTTAACGTCACAGGCACTAGTTTGTCGGCTAGCTTCGTGGCCTTTAGTCCGACGGCCGATTTTTCGTTTAGCGAGCTTTGAATGTAGGATTTTATCCTAGCAGTCGCGCTCTCGGCGGCTATGCTCTCGGCCCAGATTTTTATACGTCCGTCCTCGACGACGGTTCCGCTCATCACGCGGTCGCCGCGCTCTTTTTTGACGGGTTCTGCCTCACCCGTCATCGAGACTTGATTTACGCTTGCGGTGCCTTCCACGATGTAGCCGTCGATGCCGATGCTCTCGCCTGTGCCGACGACTACGATGTCGCCTACTTTAATGTCGACGGTCGGGATTTTTTTGAGAGATTTTTTACCGTGATCATTTATCTCGATCCAGACTTCTTCGATGTTTGGGCGGGCTAGCTCTTTGATGAGGTCGTCGCTGCGGTGTACGGCGCTTTCTTCCATGTATTCGCCGATGGTTAGCATGAGATTTGTGCTATTTGCCGCTAAAAAGTCGCGCCTAGCTAAGCTCACGCCCACTGCGGTGGCTTCGAGTACTTTTGAGGTTATGCCTTCGTTTACGGCTTCGCTTGCGCCTTCTTTTAACAGCGGAGCTGCGGCTATCAGACTAGCCATAGCCTTTACGCCGTTGTTATTTATAAGAGGCGTGATGGCTAGAGCCGTTGCCGCCTTATAAATCTCAGCCTTGCTCGGGCTATTTTTGCGCTTGTTAAAATTTGCGATCGGCAAATTTTCGATGAACTCTTTGATCTCGTTTAAATTTGATTCAAAGCCGACGATGATACTTTTTGCTTTTTTGTTTACCCTGACGCTTTTTGCGTACCTAAACTCCGAAATTTGAGCCTCCAAGCGGCTCTCGTCGCAGTCCTCGCCGATGCGTTCGCTGACGAAGCGCACGCGGTTTTTAGTCAGGTGCGCGATGCGAACGTTATTTTTGGGAGTCAATTTCGGCCTTTACGTCTTCAAATCGCTCTTTTAGTTCTTCAAATCCTGCTTGAAGCAAATTTGAACCCTTTGCGATAGCTGAAAATAGCGCTTTTTGCGCGTTTTCGTTTGTTAGCACGTATGCCACGACGCCGCCTATGAGCGCACCTTTTATAAAGCCTGCCGCGTTAAAATTTGCCGGGACAAAGTCTTTTAGCGCGTCGTTTATGCCGCGGTCAAACGCGCTTGGCGCGCCGGTAGTCTTTACCGTAGTCGTCGTAGTCGTCGTGCTGCCGTCGTCGTTTAGCTGATTTACTGTTTGAGTTTGATTGATGTATGGGTTTTTCATTTACTTTCCTCTAAATTTTTGATTAGTTTCTCCGTCGCAACCACGCCTGCGATACCGACGGCAACGGTTGCCGCAGCCGCAAGATAGCGCGCCGAGACTAGTTTGTTTGATGCGCTGATAGCGCACGCCGTGACGATACCGCCTTGGATAGCGATTTTAGTCGTTTTAGCTACGGCCTGCGTCTTGCTGACCTTGCCTTTTTTATAGTTTAGTATTTCTACGCCGCCCGCTGCTATCGCGCCGATTAGCGCGCCGCTTATCATATGATCTACTGGGAGTCTGGTTGTTGATGTTAAATTCATTCTATACCTTTATTATTTTTCTAAATTCGGTTCAAGCGCGTTTGCGATATCTTCGGCTAAAATTTCGGTTTGTGTAGCCGCTTTTGCCGGAGCTTTTTTAGCTCTTGGAGCGCTTTTTTTCTTAGATTTTGTTTTTTCGCTCTCTTTTTCGGCTGCTACTTCGGCGCTCGTGCGTCTTGTACGTTTTTTTGTTTCGGCTTTTTCTTCGCTTGTTTTAGCAAATTTTTTCTCGGCGTACTCTTTTGCTTCGCCTATTTTTTTCTCGGCAAATTCTTTTGCGTTTTCGGCAAATTCTTTGCCTTTATCTAGTCCGGTTTCAATGGTTGATTTGATTTTGTCTTTATTGTTAAAAGCCGCGACGGCTAAACCTCCTAAGATTGCTCCTGCGATAAATGGTAATGCCATTTTTTATCCTTTATGTTGAATTTTATTCTTTATCTTTATTTTTGTCTAAATTTTTACTTAGCATCATACTGGCTAGGCCGCCCAGCGCTAGTCCGCCGAAAAACGAAAAATTCGGATTGTTTAAAAGCGCGATAGCGTCCTCTTTGCTGCCTTGTCCAGAGCCTATGCGCTCTAGCGTTTGACTGATTTGTTTAAAGCCATCCGAATCAAAAGCGTTTAAGATATTTTCGCTCGGATTTTGAGCCGTTTGCACTTGTTCCTCTTGATTGGTGTCACCTGTGCCTTGAAACTGCGCGGCTAAAATTTGAGCCAGTTTTGCTTTGAGAGCCGGAATGTATTCGTTATTTGACGTAGCCCAGAGCCTAAAGCAGACGTCTTTAAAGTTTTCATCGCTCAGGCTGTCGGTCAAATTTTCATAAAATGCGTTTAGCTCAAGCTCGTAGTTTAGGGCTTTTATAAAGCAAGCGTCAAGATCCTCGCACGCTAAAGCGCAAAAAACTTGCGGATCGGCAGGGTCTGCGTAGGATTTTAAAAGCTCCAGTCCGCTTCGTCTAACCGCTAAAATTTGATCAAAAATTTCATCTTTTTTGCAGACGTTTTCGTAAAATTTAACCCCCTGCGACTCTAGTAAAAACACCGCATTTGCGGCTTGCTTTAGCTCCTCGTTCATCTTGCGCCGCCGGTAGCTTTTTGAGCTAGATTGTTGATGAGGGCTGAGATTTCGTGTAAATTTTGGCCTTTTAGCAGATCGTCCCACATCTTTTTCGGGAAAATTTCGTGGTCGTATTCGATCGTTGCGGAGCCGATTAGCTTGTTAAATTTAACGTTTTTTATGCCGTCTATTTGCTTGATCGTTTGATCTATTTTTTCTAACGGTAAGCTGTCCGCTTCTTTTTTGATATCGCTGCTGACGCGGACTCTTAGGCGGCCTGCGACGTGGTGGATCGGCGTAAAATACGAAGCTATGCGTAAGACTAACTCCGATGGTATATGTGGTGCTGCGCTCATGTTTCTCCTTTATTTTTTGGCGTATTATCTATTTGCTACGCTTAAATTTAACTGAAACTTTTTTGCATATCGTTATCAAATCATTTTTGATAAATAGGCGCAAAATAGGCTATTTGTTTTGGCACTTTGGACAAATTCCGTATAAAATCATCGCATGGCCTTCGAGTTTAAAGCCCAAATTTAAACAAATTTGATCTTGTTTTTCTTCTATATATTTATCGAAAAAACTCTCCGCCGCGCCGCATTTTATGCAGATTAGATGGTCGTGATGCGACTTTAAATTTAGCTCGAATTTATTTATCCCGTTCTCTTCAAAGCTTAAAACGAAACCGAAGTCCTGCAAAAAATTTAAAAACTGATAGATCGCCGTGAGGCTCACATTTCGTCTAAATTCGCTCTTGATTTTATTTTGTATTTCGCTCGCGCTAAGGTGCTCGTCGCTGGAAAATAAAATTTTTAAAATTTGCTCTTTTGCCGCGGAATTTTTATATCCGTAATCCCGCAAAAGCTCTAAAAATTTCATATAAAATTTATCAAAAGTGTGCATTTTGCCACCGTTTCAGCCGATTAAAATTACTTTTTATTATAGTAAAAAAAAGCTGATAATGCGATAAATTTAAGACCAATTCTCAAAAAATAGAGATTTTGACTAAGCGGTTATAAAGGTTATTTTGGCATAATTCCGCAAAAAATTTAAAAGGGAAGCCATGACGTATGACGAGCTAGAGCTTGAAGCGGTTTTGCTAGAGGTTTTGGAAAACCGAGGCAATTTTGAATCGCTTGACGATGAAGAGCTTTTCGAACTTATCGAAGAGGTCGCAAAATATACCGACGGAGATTATGAAGAGGCGTTTGAGTATATGACTCAGTTTTCGCCGATTAATAAAAAAAGATTCGTCTCTCTTTATACGGTTTAGCCGCTAGGCCAAACCGTTTTTCTGCTTAATCATTTAAAATATTTATTCAATACTTCCTTTAGCGTTTTTGTATATCTAGAATCTTTTGGAGAGTTGTTGTAGATGTCCTCCATATCGTACATTCTATCGTAGTAATCATACGTAGCCTGCTTGTCGACTACGACTAGAGACGTATTTATGCTAACGCCTGCAAAAAGGCCTCTACTTTTACCTCTAAGCGTAGCCCAGGCCGTAATTTCAGGCAGGTCGCTCATTATGCCAGCTTTTTCGCCGGCGGCTAACACTACGGCATCGGCGCTAAGATCAATTTGACCTTTGCCGTTTATTAGTCCTGCGTACGACCTTCTTGATTTAAAAAGCACAACAAGGTCGGTTGATTTATAGCCGCCTTGCAGGCCTATGCCGCCGCCTTTAAAATTTATAAATATCGGACTGCTCCATTCATTTTCATCATTTCTGCCGACGAATATACCGTCTCCAGTATGAGTCGTCACCACTAGACCGCCGCTAACTACCTCAGGGATAACCATGATGCCTCTTATTTCGCTGGTATCCTTTAAATTTAGCAGTTTTCTAGAGCCTAGATCATTTAAGATATCAAATGAAGTTCGTACTTTTTGATTTTGCGTAAAATCCGCATAAGCAAGCTGACCGAGCAAAAGCGCGCAAGCGGCAAGCTTTAAAAATCTTTTCATTTTCGTTTCCTTTTTCGTAAAATTCACCCGCTATTATAGTATTTTTTTATTAAATTTAAAAATTATTCGTTAAATTTACGTAAAGGATATAAATGAAAAAAATTATTTTAGCCGTTTTGATTTGTTTAAATTTGAGCGCAAAAGTGCAGGGCAGCGCGCCGAGCGAAACTCAGTCTATCGTAAACGGTGACGTGGAGATAGTGCAAGTTGAGGCAAAATTTGCCGGAAATTTAAGCATCGACGGCAAGAAAAAGCGCTGGCTTAGCGTGCCTGGCGATGAAAATCTAAAATTTGCCGTCGTTTCCGCGGGATACCGCCAAAAGGGCGAAATAAAGCTAATAAATGGGGTTAAAAGCGGCGATGAGACGATAGTTTTTAAGATCGTAGAGGGCGAATACAAAAAAGAAAAAATAACTGTCGAAGGCAGCAAGGTGACGCCTCCAAAAGAGGTGCTAAAGCGCATCGAGGAGGAGCGCGAGGAGGCGAATAAAATCTATGCCACAGCTAATGCCGGGCTAAAATTTATCTCTAAATTTATCCTACCGATGAGCTCGGCGGTCACAAGTCCGTTCGGCACTGCGCGCGTGTTTAACGGCACTTTAAAAAGCTACCACGGCGGCACGGACTTTAGGGCAGCGGTCGGCACGTCCGTGATCGCGGCAAACGACGGCGTAGTCGCCATCGCAAAAGATCGATACTACGCGGGCGGATCTGTGGTTATAGATCACGGCGAGGGCATTTACACGCAGTACTATCATCTAAGCGCGCTAAACGTCAAAGTCGGACAAAGCGTCAAAAAAGGCGATATCATCGCGCTTAGCGGCGCTAGCGGACGAGTGAGCGGGCCGCACCTACACTTTGGCGTGATCGCCGGCGGCGTGCAGGTAAATCCGCTAAATTTCGTCAAAAAAATCAACGAAATTTTAAATTAACATTTTTTTCACGACTTTTCTTTAAACTTCGCTCATCTTTTTAAAGGAGAGAAAATGAAAAAAGTAGTTTTGATTAGTATGTTGGTTGCGGGCGGGCTTTTTGCCGCGTCGCTTGAAAATAGCACGAACGACGAGCTTTATAAAATGGTCGCAAACGCCGATGCAAAGACGCTTAGCGAGGTAGCGTTTGAGATAGACAAACGCGCGGGCAAACTAAGATACGAGGCAAAAGAGGCTAAGCGCGGGCTAAAAGCCGAGATGGTAAAGAAAATGGATGCCATGAGCGTCGCCGATAGGCAAAATTTCATGCAGGATTTTCGAAAAAACTACAATGACAAGGTTGGCTTGCTAAGCGTGGCGGAGGCTAAAAGGCTTGATATCGAGCTAAAAGATCACGATAACGACGATGATTTTCACAAGAAATTTAAGCATGATTTTAAGGGCGGATTTATAAAAGATAAAGACGGCAAAGGCTCTCATATGCCGCGCAGTAAAGAGTAAATTCGGCCTTTTTTAGGCTTTTCGGGGCGGATTTTCGTTTAAATTTGCCCCGCTTTTTACAAATTTAAGCATTTTGGCGACGACGTAAATTTATGAAATTTTACCCTGGAATTTAGATGAAATTTGATAAATTTACGCAGGATTTATTTGTAGCTAAATTTGAGCGCTCTTTGAAAATCTCAGATGAAAACGAGCCTTACAAGCAGGATAAATAAAACCCGAAAATCAAGCGGGTAAAACGCCGTAAAACGACAAAAACAAACCAAAACGGAGCGAAAATGAGTAAAATTTTGATCGTCGAGGACGAAAATATGCTGCTTGAGATGATGCGCGCGTATCTGGAGGCGCAGGGCTACGAGACTGCGGGCGCGAAAAGCTACGACGATGCGTTAAATTTGGCTTATGAAAGTAACTTCGATCTTTGGATATTTGACGTCAAGATCATTGGCGGCAGCGGCTTTGCGCTACTTGGGGAGCTGCGAAACGCAGGCAAAAACACGCCTTGTATATTTACGACCTCGCTAAATACGCTTGATGACGTGCAAACCGGCTTTACTAGCGGGTGCGACGACTACATCAAAAAACCTTTTGAGCTAAAGGAACTGCATCTGCGCGTGCAAAATCTGCTAAAACGCACCTTCGTACATAACAAAAACGAGCTGATAAATCTGGGCGAAAATTTGGGCTTTGATATGAATCAGGGCTTGCTATTTCGTGACGGCAAGGCTGTCTCGATGCCTAAAAAACAGTCTAGGCTGCTCGCACTTTTGCTAAAAAATCAGGATAAATTTTTAAGCAGAGAGGAGATTTATTCTCAAATTTGGGACTACGACGAGAGTCCTAGCGAGCTTAGTTTGCGCGTTTATATCGCGGAGCTGCGTAAAATTTTAGGCAAAGAGCGTATCGTTAGCGCCTCAAAGCTAGGCTATAAATATGTTTAAGCTTTTTACGGTCGTTCGGAGGTTTGGGTTTTGGGCTAAAAACGCTACTAAATTTACGCGATATTTTTATGAAATTTGCGGCTCTAGATTTCAAAATTTAGCGCCGAATTTTATTAAATTTACGGCTACCGCGTGGCAAAGGGCAGGGGGCGAGCCTCAAATTTTATCCAAATTTGCGCAAAACTTTTACTGTTTTAAACATCAAAATTTACGTCCGCAAAATACTCTCAAATTTAACCCAAAAGGTGGCAAATGTCCTTGCTAAAACCTCTTAAAAAAGCCTTTGCAGCACTTTCGGACCGTCAAATTTTGCCTATATTTTTACTTTACTTCATCACGAGCGCCGCATTTTTGGTCTTTTTCGCGCAGATGTTTTACGAGCGCGAGAAGCATTTTATACTCGATCGCGACGTCTTTATCGTGCGAGATTTGCAGCATCACCTGCAAAATAAACTGCAAAAAAACGGCGAGATAGACGACGATGATTTCGACGACGTCGAGGCTTTTGCTGTAAATTTAAAAACGGGCGAGGAGATCGAGGACGACTTTGAGCCGCGCGAGGGCATGCCGCAAAGATACAAGGACGGAACGAGCTCGGTGGTGCAGTTTTACCTCAAAAATCGCCTCGGCGAGGAGGAGTACTACGTCGCCGTCAAGGTCGCGGATCCCGAGTTTGCGATTCTCACGCTAAAACTCAAAATAATATTTTTCTCGTTTATGATACTTCTTGCTATTTTAATCATAGCTTATTTTATCATACGTCTTTCGCTGCGTCCGCTTTATCGCCGCATCGACTTTTTAAACGGCTTTATCAGGGATGCGACGCACGAGATAAACACGCCTCTTAGTGTTATTTTGATGAGTATCGAGATGTTTGAAACCGATCCGAAAAAATATCTAAACAACATAAAAACAGCCTCCAAAACGATCTCGACGCTATACGAGGACCTCACGCTAGTAAAGCTTAGCGGCAAAGAGGACGGCGCGGCGACGAGCTTTAGCCTGAGCGAGCTGGTGCGCGAGAGGATCGGGTATTTTGGACTAAATTTGGAGCAAAAAAATATAAACCTAAGCACTCAAATCGCCGAAGTGCAGCTACGCTCGTCCTATAAAAAAACGAGAAAAATCATAGATAATCTGCTCAGCAACGCCATAAAATACTGCGACGAAAACGGCTCGGTAAGCGTAAATTTAACTCCCGCAGCACTCACGATCTCAAACAGCGGCGCAGGTATCGCGAAGGAAAATTTGCCGCGGATTTTCGAGCTTTATACGCGGTTTGACGAGCGAAACGGCGGCTTTGGCATCGGGCTTCATATCGTCAAAACATTTTGCGAGGAGCTTGGGTTTAAAATCTCGTGTAAAAGCAGCGAGGGGCTAACCGAGTTTCGCGTGGAGTTTGGCGGGAGCGCGATGAAAATTTAAGAGGGTGGCGCAAGGTCGGTTTTTGAACCGTAAATTTAAACCTGCTTTTGCAGCGTCGAATTTAAGCAGGTTTGATTTGCGGTTTGCGAGATGAAATTTTGGTTTTCGTATCGCCTAATCCGCATGATTCTTGAATTATCTTAAAGCTTAATCTTTCCGCAACCGATGGCTTTAAATTTGGCGCAAAAGCAAGATAAAATTCCGGTAAAATTTGCGATAAAACTATAAAGGAAAATAAGTATGGACAAGCGGGATGAGGCGCTAAATTTAGCGCGGGATTTCGAACGCGACGGCTTTAGAGTGCCAGATTTATACGAGTGGTTTTGGCGGCTGCAAGGAGACGCGGCAGCATATTTTACGCTAGCGGATAGCCTGCTGCGCGGGCGACAAGAGGGCGGGACGCTGCTAAAGGACGCTCTGGGCTATGTAGGCGAGGATGATTTTAAAGCTCTGATCGCCACGGCGGTTGAAATTTTACGCGAAGAAGCAGCAGGGTGGCGCAAAACAAAGCAGGACAAAAGTGCGGCGCAGACGGGAGAAAATGCACGCTCGGCGCGGGCAGACGAAAGCGCAGGCAAAAGTGTACGGCAACGCGGCAGAGATGAAAAGAGCGCGCGCTGGAAAAACGCCGAAGAGGTCATCGCCATGGCAAGTCTCGAGTTCGCACCGTTTTTGCACCCGTATCTGGGCGAGCTTTTTAAACTGCAGCCGAGCGAGAGCGCGTATTACGCGGAGTATCCGTGGCGCGAACTTAGCTACGAGAGCTCGCAAATCTGGCGCGAGAAGCTTGCGGATCCGCGGACGAGCAGGGATGAGCGGCAAAAAATTTTTAGCTGCCTGCTTCAGACCCGCGATCCTCGAAACGTAAAATTAGCCTGCGAGTTCGCGCTTGCAGAGGACTTCTTCGACCGTCCGTGCGACCTGTTAGATTATATTGGCTACTGGCTGGAGGCCGTGGGATTTACTTTTGAGCGGGTTAAATTTGACGCAGACGGCGAAGCTCAAGCGGCAGCGGATGAAATTTTAAAAACGGATGCAAACGAATGCAGCGGTGCCAAGCAAGCTCAAGCGAGCGAAAATCTTAAAGCGTGCGCGGCTGAATACGGCTCTAAATTTAACTCAAACGAATCCGACTCTGATAAATCACAAAAAGCGCCAAACGATGAAATTTGCTTTGGCGGCAAGAAATTCAGGCTCAAAAGATACTGCGAACAGCGCGTGTATCACATAATCTTTCCGCGAGGCTACTTCGGCGCGCCCTATGCGCCGCATCTGGCGAAATACCATCCAACCTGGCGGTTTGAGGGCAGCGAGGCAGGATATAAGCTCGGCGGGGTTTTGGATGAGGCGAACGGCGATGCGCAAAATCCCCTATTTCATCTTATCACGCTTGATCCGCTGCCCCGCGACTTGCCCGTGCGATCGCTATCCCGCTTAACTCTCGCCGCGCACGTTAGAGAGATAAACGAAGGCGAGATAGTCTTTTACGAGCACGACGCGCAGGGTATACCGCGGCGTATCGGAGACAGGACACAGGTCGAATACGCCTTTGAAGAACCGATAAAGGAGTGCGAGGTCGCTCTGGCGCCTACGCCGGCGCGCTGGGCGGCTCAGGACTGGGGGATGTCAAATAGTAGGCAAAACCTCGCGCGCATCGGCGGCGAGCCATCATGGATACAGGGCGCCTTGGTGCCGACGTGCCCGATATGCGGCGAAAAGATGGAGTTTTTGATGCAGCTTGATAGCGAGCTTCCAACCTGCGAACAAGGCGGCGAGGTATATTTCGGCAGTGGCGGGATTTTATACGTGTTTTGGTGTGAGCGGACGCGGGTGAGCGGGTTTTTTATGCAGTGTACGTGAGTAAATTTGCTTTTTATAAATTAACCAATAAAATTTGAGCGTATTTGTGTATAACCAAAAATCAGCTAAATATGTTGCTGCAAATCCAATCATTTCGTGTTTGTGTAAGATGAGATTTTAGGCAAAGCCAAACAGGTTAAATTTTACTGATTTTTATGAGAAATCGGATATATAAATTAGAAATTAATAGCAAAAGAGATAAAAATAGCCAGCAAGGACTAGCAAATTTCCGGCCACTACTTACTGCCAAGGCTAAATTTGCCTTACCGATCTGATTGCTATTAAATCAAACGTATTCTTTCGTTCGCTTTAAATCGGTGATTAGTAAAGGATTATCCTCGCGCATCATGTTTATCAAACGCTCTACGCGCTGCGTAGTCGGGTCTTTGCGTAGCCAGTCTAGCTCGCGCTGCGTAATGCCGACCATTTGTAAAAACTCGACTCTACCGTTTGGCGTATCTATACCGCCTAGCACTGGATCTGGCGCGAAGGCGACGCCTACTAGTTTCGTATCGGTATTAAGGCGCAGAGGCGAATTGGTCGGTATAAAATGATAAGCCTCGAACCATTTTTTGCTGTTATAGACGTATTTGGCGAGATTTTGCATAAGAGATATCGCCCAAAAAGGCTCATGCGGGACTACTGTATCATCGCAGGACTTTGAGCCCGGATCGTCCGCAAACGGAGCGACGCGCATACTAAACTCAAATCCCCAGCCGCTAAATTCTTCCTGAGAGCTTTGGGGATCATAGTAAAGCTCGCTCATGCCAAAGCTCACGAGGTGGCGGTGCGGTGTGCCTTTGATGGAGTCAAATATACTGACACCGTCCAGGTAATCCTCGCCGCCCAGACTCGCATGCAGCCGAGATGCATAGTGGCGCTCGTTTGCGGGATCGTAGATTTTTTCTAGCGCGCCTGTTATCGCGTCCCAGCCGGGTGCATCGTCCTCGCTAAATTTAGCCTCGTACTCTTGCGTCGTCATTTTTATGCCTTTTATTAGATTGCGTTAAGCGGGGTTATTATATATAAAATTTGCAAATTTCAGTGGAGGGGATAAATTTAAAAAGCTAAAATTTACGCCCGCGAGATCTAGGCGTAAATTTCATCCACGATAGTATCTACGAAATCGTGCGGGTCAAATTTGACTAGATCGTTCATCGTCTCGCCGGTGCCGATGTAGAGTATCGGCAGCTCTAGCTCGCGCGCGACGCCAAAAAGCGCTCCGCCCTTTGGGGTGCCGTCAAGCTTGGTGATGATGACGCCGTCAAGACTCACGATGTCGTTAAAGGCCTTTGCTTGAGCGAGGCCTGCGTTGCCTTGAGTACCGTCGAGGATGAGAATCTTGCGGTGCGGTGCGCCTGCATAGGCTCTGTCTGCGATGCGGACGATCTTGCTTAGCTCGCCCGCTAAATTTGTTTGATTTTGCAGGCGGCCGGCGGTGTCGAGGATTACGTTGTCGAGATTTTTGGCGACGGCCGAGCTGATAACGTCAAAGGCGACCGCAGACGGATCGTGACCCTGCTGCGTAGCGACGATAGGAACGTCAGTTCTGATAGCCCACTGACGTAGCTGCTCGATGGCGCCAGCTCTAAACGTATCACAGGCGCCTAAAATAACGCTTTTGCCTTCATTTTTATATAAATTTGCAAGCTTTGCGATCGTGGTCGTTTTGCCAGCTCCGTTGACGCCCAAAATAAGCTCCACGAAAGGCTTTCCGACTTTTGCCTCGCGCTCGTTTTCGTATATGAAATAGGTATTTAAAAGCCGCTTCAGATCGTCTTTTTTTACTTCGTTTTGCGGCGGCAGGTAGTAGAGGACCTCCTCGACGATCTCGTAGGCGATGTCGGCTTCGAGCAAAATCTCTTCTAAAATTTCCTTTGAGATTTTTTTATCGGCAGGTTTTGACGAGCGGATCGCCGCAAGCGTCTTATCAAGCCCTTTTTTTAAAAAGCCAAACATTAGTTGATTACCTTATTTATATCGCTTTCTAGCATCTCTTCTGGCACGAGTCCGACGTAGTGCGTGGCGTATTCGCCATTTGGCTTATAAAGCACCATGTACGGGATGCCTACGACTCCGCCTAGAGCCTTTGCGAAGAGGAAGTTGTTTTCGCCGTAGCTAATGCCGAAATTTATTTTAAATTTCTTCATAAACGCGTCTATCTCGTCTTTTGACTTGTCTTCCATTAATACGCTTACGATTTTTAGCTTGCCTTTAAATTTATCGCTTAGGTTGTTTAGGTGCGGGATTTCTGCCTTGCACGGCGGACACCAGGTGGCGAAAAAGTTAAACAAAATCGCCTCGTCATTGCCCTCGACTTTAAAGCCTTTGTCAAATTTTTGTAGCGTCATCTTGCTCTCGTCCATTAGCGTTAGCTCAAACGGCGCTTCTATGCTTGTGCTTGCGCTTTGGCTTTGAGTCGGAGCAGACGTGGTTGTTGTCGGCGTCGCGTCGCTAGTTCTGTTTGCGTCGCTTACATTTTCATTGTCGCAACCGCTTAAAAATAGTGCTAAAAATGGTATAATCAAAAGATTTATTTTCATTTAATAATTCCTGTCTAAGATTGGTTTTAGGCTTGAATTATACATAAAATTTATGAAACGAGCGTTAAATTTGATAAAAGAAGAGTTCAGGCGCGACGCGAAACGGATTTTGAAAAAAGAGGTTCAAATTTCTGCGCGAGCGAAACACTACAAGATGTTTAAGCCGCTTTTAAATTTGCTAACCGAGCTTAAAGCGAAACGGATTTTGATATTTAATCCGCTTTCTTATGAGCCAAATTGCTACATTTTGAGGCGCGAGCTAGCTAAAAAGTATGAAATTTTCGTTCCGTTTATGCTTGGTATTAGTTTAGAAATGGTAAAATTCAGGCTACCGCTTGTATCTCGGACGAAATTTGGCGTAAAAGAGCCGCTAAGCACCAAGATATTTAAAAAGCGTATAGACGTAGCTATAGTTCCGACTCTCGGGGTGGACGGAAATATGGCGCGAATAGGGCACGGTAAAGGTTTTTACGATAGATTTTTTGCAAATTTGCCTTACCGACCTACCTTGATATTCGTTGAAATTTTAGACAATTTTACTAATGAAATCATATCTGAAGATCACGATGTTACTTGTGATTTTTACCTGACCCCGAGCAAAATTTACGTAAAAAGAGGAATCTATGATAGATATTTTAATCGGCTTAGGAGCAGGTGCGGCGGGCGTTGGCGCAGGCTATCTCATCGCTAAAAAAATCAATGACGCTAACTACAATATATTTTTAGAGCAGGCTAAAGCAAAGGCTAAAGCTATAGAATTTGAGGCCGAGCGCACGCTAAAAGACGCTAAAATCCAAGTCCAAGAGGCTGAATTTGAAGCCAAGAAAAAATACGACGACAAAACCGTAAAACTACAAAAAGAGTACACGCAAAAATTTGAAGAGATCGGTAAAAAAGAGCAAACTCTGCTAAACGAGCAAGAAATTTTAAACGAAAGCAGAGCTGAGCTAGAAAAATCCCGAAATGAAGCAAAAAGCGTCTATGAAGAGGGGCTTGGGCTAAAAGCAAGCTATCAAGCCAAACTGCAAGAAGCGCTAAAGGTACTTGAGCACGCCGCCGGCCTAACGCAAGAAGAGGCGCGCGAAGAGGTACTAAAAAAAGTAGAGGAAAAAAGCCGCGCCGAGATCGCTCACATCGTGCGAAAACACGAGGAGGAGGCCAAACGCGAGGCTAAAAAACGCGTGAATTATATTTTGGCGCAGGCTACGTCGCGATTTGCGGGGGAATTTGCCGCCGAACGTCTGATAAATGTCGTGGATATCAAAAACGACGAGCTAAAAGGACGCATAATCGGCAAAGAGGGGCGCAATATCAAGACCCTAGAAATGGTGCTAGGCGTAGATATCATCATCGACGATATGCCGCACGCTATCACGCTAAGCAGTTTTAACCTCTATAGAAGGGCGATTGCTACGCGCGTGATAGAGCTTTTAGTACAAGACGGCCGAATACAGCCTGCAAGGATAGAAGATCTACACAAAAAAGTATGCGAAGAATTTGAAGCATCGATCCTAGAGGAGGGCGAAAATATCGTCATAGATCTGGGTCTTAGCAAAATCCATCCGGAGATAATGAAACTAATCGGCAAGCTAAAATTTAGAGCCAGCTACGGACAAAACGCCCTAGCGCACAGCCTCGAGGTAGCCCATCTAGCGGGTATCATCGCGGCTGAAACGGGCGGAGACGAAAAGCTAGCCAAAAGAGCGGGCTTGCTGCACGATATCGGCAAGGCCTTGACGCATGAATTTGAGGGTAGTCACGTCGATTTGGGTGCTGAAATTTGCAAACGCTACAAAGAACATCCTGTA
This sequence comes from Campylobacter showae, assembly GCF_900573985.1. Classification (NCBI taxonomy): domain Bacteria; kingdom Pseudomonadati; phylum Campylobacterota; class Epsilonproteobacteria; order Campylobacterales; family Campylobacteraceae; genus Campylobacter; species Campylobacter showae. The sequence goes on from NZ_UWOK01000001.1 coordinate 1,161,781, forward strand.
GTCATAAACGCCATCTACGCCCACCATGGACACGAGGAGGCAACTAGCGTAGAAAGCGCCGCCGTTTGCGCCGCGGACGCTCTAAGCGCGGCTCGCCCCGGAGCGCGCAGAGAGGTGCTTGAAAGCTTCCTAAAACGTGTCGAAGAGATAGAAAACATCGCAAAAAGCAAAGAGGGTATCAAGCAGGCATACGCGATAAACGCCGGTCGCGAGATCCGCGTCATCGCAAACGCCAAGCTCATAAACGACGACGAAGCGGTGCTCGTAGCCAAAGAAATCGCCGCCGAGATCGAGAGCAAGGTGCAGTATCCGGGCGAGATCAAGGTAAACGTGATCCGAGAAACTAGAGCCATAGAAATGGCGAAATAGGTCAAATTCAGGTAGAAAATGAGAAAAATTTTACTAGCGATTTTTTGCGTTTTAGCGCTCGTGGCAAACGACGAACTCGTGCTAAACGCATCAAATTCTTTTACGACGACGATGCGTAAAAACTCTGATGCGCCGGTTAAGTCTTTGCTTCAAAACGCAAAAGCGGTCGTCGTTTTTCCGAGCATTACTAAAGTCGGCTTCGTACTGGGCGGCATGCACGGCAAGGGCGTGATGCTCGTGGGAAACCCGTACGCGCCTAGCGAAATGATGGTCGTGGATATCAGCGGCGGCAGTATCGGGCTGCAAGTTGGCTACGAAAATAGCTCGCTCGTGCTATTTATCCTAAAAGATAGCCTCGTAGCCGACATAAAAGATGCCAAAATCACGATAAACGCCGACGCATCGTTTGCATTTGCCGATACGGGCAAATTTTACGGTAGAGTGAGCGATTTTAGCTTTACTAGCGATATCTACGCGTATACGGACAACGACGGATTTTTTGCCGGGGCGAGCTTTGGCGGAGCGGTGCTGGCTAAAACTAGCGACGCGCCTCTAAGGATGGATAGCTATGGATATAACGCGCTAATGGGCGCTATCTCAAAATACTAAAGGCCAAATTTGCAAGAGATGCTAACCTCGCTATCGACCTACGGGTACGTGATAGTGTTTTTATATTCGCTTGGAGGAGGCATGGTTGCTATCATCGCGGCCGGCGTGCTAGCTCATCTAGGCAAGATGGACATAACCGTGAGTATCGTGCTGGCAGCCGCAGCTAACGCTATCGGCGATACGCTGCTTTTTTATGTCAGCAGGTATAACCGCGCGGCCGTGATGCCGTATCTGGCTAGACATAAACGTAAGCTTGCCTTTTCTCAAATTTTGTTTAAAAAACACGGAAATAAAATAATATTTTTCAAAAAATTTATCTACGGACTAAAGACTCTCATCCCGCTTGCTATCGGGCTTACGAAGTATTCGTTCGCTAAATTTAGCGTGATAAACGTTATTAGCGCGGTAGCTTGGGCGATTTTGCTCGGGCTTGGTAGCTTTTGGGCGGGCGAGGCGTTTGAGCGGGCGTGGGATTTTATGGGCGAAAACGGCTGGCTGATGCCGGTTGCGATGTTTTCGCTACTGACGCTCATCTGGGTATATCTACAACAAGCAACAAAAAAGAAAGGAAGGTCGGAATGAAAAAGTTACTCATTGTATTGGTGATTATAGCCGGCGTGGTTTTTGGCGGGCTAAAATTTAACGCAAACAAGGTGGAGGAAAAGTACAACGAGGCTTTGAACCTAATCAAAGCAAACGGTATGGAGGTCAAAAACAGCGTATTTGAGGGCGGTCTGCTAAAGTCGCACGCAAACTACGATGTAGTTTTGTCTAAAAACTACATAAACGAGCTCGTCTCTCTTGGCGAAGAGTACGGTGCACCAGAGGATCTAACAATAAAAATCGACATGAATATCTCGCACGGCTTTGACAGCTTGCTAGGTAAATTTGAAGTTGCGGGCGATGCCGAGTTTTTAAACGATCCGTATAAAAATTTCATAAAAGAGATATTTGATACGACTAGACCTATCAAATTTCACGCCGACGGCGCTTCTGGAGGAGATAAAAAATTCGTCTTTGAGCTAGTCGGAGTGCAAAAAGAACAAGACGGCAATAAGCTAAATCTTGCCAAATCGTTTTTAAATTTTGATATAAACGGCGAAAAGAAAATAACCGGAGTCTCTTTCGTAAACGACTTTATCGACTTTGCTAGCAAACAAGGCGTCGCTATAAAGATCAAAAATATCGACTATGACGTGAAGTACGAAACGCCGATCGAGCCGAAAATGATCTCTAAAGCGCTTGTAAATAGCACTTATAAATTTGAACTCGGCGGTATAGACGTCATTTCAGGCGCTGAGGCGTTGCAGATCGGAAAGATAGCGAGCGACTCAAAACTAACCGTGCTAAGCGATACTCTAACGCAGGATGATACGAGCACTATAGAGAAAATAAAATATGGAAAATATGAATTTAAAGACTTTTTGATCAAAACGAAATTTTCAAATTTAGATAAAGGCGCGTTTGAAGATATTATTAACGCGAAGGGAGAGCCTGAAGCTCAGCTTGCGGCGATAATGCAAGCACTTGATAAATTTATAAAAAGAGCGCCGAAACTTACCTTTGAAAATTTAAATTTTAAAAATGTGGCCGGCAAGAGCTATGTCTCAAATTTTGAGATTTCTATCGATCCGGACGGTATAGATACTCAAAATCTGCTCGAAAATATCCCGACCGCTATAAATTTTAGCGGTAAAATCGAGCTTGATACGACGCCTGGCGGGTTTGTATTCGGCAGCAGCGAGGAAAAAGAGGGGATAGATGCTATGCTCGTAAACGGCGGACTATTTATAGAAAACGGCGGCAAATACGTAACTATCTTTAAATACAATAAAAGAACGCAAGACTTGATCTTTAATGAAAATTTATCCTTAAAATCTCTTCTTCAATAAAATTTAGCATGCTTAGACAAATTTTATGTTTGTTTAAGCATGTTTTCTATATAATTCACTTTCCGCTTCACAGAAAGCGAGTTTTTTAAATTAACACTGTTAAACTAATTAGTCAATCTTTGAAATCTAAACAAGTGATCGATTGAGCCAATCTTTTATCAGGCTTTCCTTGGAAAGTAGATAAGAGATAAAACTAATTAATAAAATTAAAGTTTTTTGATTAAAACTTCATAATAAAATCCTAATATCTTTAATGATTTAGGTAATTTAATATGGAGAGTTTGATCCTGGCTCAGAGTGAACGCTGGCGGCGTGCCTAATACATGCAAGTCGAACGGAGATTAAGTAGCTTGCTATTTAATCTTAGTGGCGCACGGGTGAGTAATATATAGCTAACTTGCCCATTACTAAGGGACAACAGTTGGAAACGACTGCTAATACCTTATACTCCGTATCTATATAAGTAGATACGGGAAAGTTTTTCGGTAATGGATAGGGCTATATCGTATCAGCTAGTTGGTAAGGTAATGGCTTACCAAGGCTATGACGCGTAACTGGTCTGAGAGGATGATCAGTCACACTGGAACTGAGACACGGTCCAGACTCCTACGGGAGGCAGCAGTAGGGAATATTGCTCAATGGGGGAAACCCTGAAGCAGCAACGCCGCGTGGAGGATGACACTTTTCGGAGCGTAAACTCCTTTTCTTGGGAAAGAATTATGACGGTACCCAAGGAATAAGCACCGGCTAACTCCGTGCCAGCAGCCGCGGTAATACGGAGGGTGCAAGCGTTACTCGGAATCACTGGGCGTAAAGGACGCGTAGGCGGATTATCAAGTCTCTTGTGAAATCTAACGGCTTAACCGTTAAACTGCTTGGGAAACTGATAATCTAGAGTAAGGGAGAGGCAGATGGAATTCTTGGTGTAGGGGTAAAATCCGTAGAGATCAAGAAGAATACCCATTGCGAAAGCGATCTGCTGGAACTTAACTGACGCTAATGCGTGAAAGCGTGGGGAGCAAACAGGATTAGATACCCTGGTAGTCCACGCCCTAAACGATGTATACTAGTTGTTGCTTCGCTAGTCGAGGCAGTAATGCACCTAACGGATTAAGTATACCGCCTGGGGAGTACGGTCGCAAGATTAAAACTCAAAGGAATAGACGGGGACCCGCACAAGCGGTGGAGCATGTGGTTTAATTCGAAGATACGCGAAGAACCTTACCCGGACTTGATATCTAACAAATCATCCAGAGATGGAAGAGTATCTGCTTGCAGAAATGTTAAGACAGGTGCTGCACGGCTGTCGTCAGCTCGTGTCGTGAGATGTTGGGTTAAGTCCCGCAACGAGCGCAACCCACGTCATTAGTTGCTAACGGTTCGGCCGAGCACTCTAATGAGACTGCCTTCGCAAGGAGGAGGAAGGTGTGGACGACGTCAAGTCATCATGGCCCTTATGTCCGGGGCGACACACGTGCTACAATGGCATATACAATGAGACGCAATATCGCGAGATGGAGCAAATCTATAAAATATGTCCCAGTTCGGATTGGAGTCTGCAACTCGACTCCATGAAGCCGGAATCGCTAGTAATCGTAGATCAGCCATGCTACGGTGAATACGTTCCCGGGTCTTGTACTCACCGCCCGTCACACCATGGGAGTTGATTTCACTCGAAGCCCAAATACCAAACTGGTTATGGTCCACAGTGGAATCAGCGACTGGGGTGAAGTCGTAACAAGGTAACCGTAGGAGAACCTGCGGTTGGATCACCTCCTTTCTAGAGTACAACGAATATTCTCTCACAAGATATTCGTCAAAGGAAAATTTAGGTTATCGCTATAGATAATCTACTCAATCGACCTTGTTTAGTTTTGAAAGATTGACGCAAACCTATAGGGGCCTATAGCTCAGCTGGTTAGAGTGCACCCCTGATAAGGGTGAGGTCACAAGTTCAAGTCTTGTTAGGCCCACCAGAGAATTTAATTGGGGAATTAGCTCAGCTGGGAGAGCGCCTGCTTTGCACGCAGGAGGTCAGCGGTTCGATCCCGCTATTCTCCACCATGATTAGTTTAACATCAAAAAAGTCTAAACTAAGTATTTTTATTAAATATTTAGTTTAGACTTTGTCGAAATAGACTCTTTATTTTTACGGCGCTTTCGAAAGAAGCGGTGTGCTTTAGGGGTTTCCAAAGGGCTTTTTAGCCCTTGGTCGCAAAGACTAGCTTTGCTAGTCTGCGAAGTCTAAACGTTATTTAGTTTATCATTGTTAAAAGTCACAATCAAGTTTTAATAAATAAAACAATTTTACAGGACTTGTTAAAGATTTAAAGATCTTGCTTATTTGCTTAATGCAGAAGTTTGACGTCACAAGATATCACAGGATTTAAAACTTACCTAGATATTAGTCAATGCTTTCCGTCTTAAAAGCTAGAGATTTAAATTTAGTAATAGATCTTAAATTTGAGGCTTAGTTATGAAATCTTAAATTTATGAGTTACCTTTAACAAGGAAGTGATGCGAATTAGAATATATTATATACTAATAAAAGGTAAGCTACTAAGAGTAAGTGGTGGATGCCTTGGCTAGTAGAGGCGATGAAAGACGTGCCAGGCTGCGATAAGTCTCGGGGAGCCGTCAAGGGGCTTTGATCCGGGAATTTCTGAATGGGGCAACCCAGTTAAGCGTGAGCTTAACTACCTAATATGGAGCGAACGAGGGGAATTGAAACATCTTAGTACCCTCAGGAAAAGAAATCAAAAGAGATTACGCTAGTAGCGGCGAGCGAACGCGTAAGAGGGCAAACCGTTAGTTTACTAACGGGGTTGTAGGACTGCGATATAGACTAAACTTAGCTAATAGAATAATCTGGAAAGATTAAGCATAGAGGGTGATACTCCCGTATATGAAAGCTTTGTTTTACTTAGCAGTATCCTGAGTAGGGCGGAACACGTGATATTCTGTCTGAAGCCGGGTCGACCACGATCCAACCCTAAATACTACTACTAGACCGATAGCGCACAAGTACCGTGAGGGAAAGGTGAAAAGAACTGAGGTGATCAGAGTGAAATAGAACCTGAAACCATTTACTTACAATCATTCAGAGCACGATTCTTTATGACGTGTTATGGACTGCCTTTTGCATAATGAGCCTGCGAGTTGTGGTGTCTGGCGAGGTTAAGGAAACCCGGAGCCGTAGCGAAAGCGAGTCTTAATAGGGCGTTTAGTCAGATGCTGCAGACCCGAAACGATGTGATCTATCCATGAGCAGGTTGAAGCCGGTGTAAGAGCCGGTGGAGGACCCAACCCGCTGGCGTTGAAAAGCCTTGGGATGACTTGTGGATAGGGGTGAAAGGTCAATCAAACATCGTGATAGCTGGTTCTCTCCGAAATATATTTAGGTATAGCGTCATGTAGTAACACTGGGGGGTAGAGCACTGAATGGGCTAGGGCATACACCAATGTACCAAACCCTATCAAACTCCGAATACCTAGTGTGTAATCATGGCAGTCAGGCGGCGAGTGATAAAATCCGTCGTCGAGAGGGGAACAACCCAGACTAACAGCTAAGGTCCCTAAATCTCATTTAAGTGGAAAACGATGTGGAGTTACTTAAACAACCAGGAGGTTGGCTTAGAAGCAGCCATCCTTTAAAGAAAGCGTAATAGCTCACTGGTCTAGTGATTCTGCGCGGAAAATATAACGGGGCTAAAATGAGTACCGAAGCTTTAGACTTAGTTTTACTAAGTGGTAGGAGAGCGTTGCATTCAGCGTCGAAGGTGTACCGGTAAGGAGCGCTGGAGCGAATGCAAGTGAGCATGCAGGCATGAGTAGCGATAATTGGGGTGAGAATCCCCAACGCCGTAAACCCAAGGTTTCCTACGCGATGCTCGTCATCGTAGGGTTAGCCGGGTCCTAAGCAAAGTCCGAAAGGGGTATGCGATGGAAAATTGGTTAATATTCCAATGCCAACTATAATGTGCGATGGAAGGACGCTTAGAGTTAAGCAAGCTAGCGGATGGTAGTGCTAGTCGAAAGGTGTAGGTTAAGATCCAGGCAAATCCGGATCTTTTTAAGCCGAGACCCCACAGGCGTTTGAAGTTCTTCGGAATGGATAGCGAATTGCTGATACTGTCGAGCCAAGAAAAGTTTCTAAGTTTAGTTATAGTTGCCCGTACCGTAAACCGACACAGGTGGGTGGGATGAGTATTCTAAGGCGCGTGGAAGAACTCTCTTCAAGGAACTCTGCAAAATAGCACCGTATCTTCGGTATAAGGTGTGCCTAACTTTGTGAAGGATTTACTCCGTAAGCATTGAAGGTTACAACAAAGAGTCCCTCCCGACTGTTTACCAAAAACACAGCACTCTGCTAACTCGTAAGAGGATGTATAGGGTGTGACGCCTGCCCGGTGCTCGAAGGTTAATTGATGACGTTAGCTCTGCGAAGCGTTTGATCGAAGCCCGAGTAAACGGCGGCCGTAACTATAACGGTCCTAAGGTAGCGAAATTCCTTGTCGATTAAATATCGACCTGCATGAATGGCGTAACGAGATGGGAGCTGTCTCGAAGAGGGATCCAGTGAAATTGTAGTGGAGGTGAAAATTCCTCCTACCCGCGGCAAGACGGAAAGACCCCGTGGACCTTTACTACAGCTTGACACTGCTATTGGGATAAAAATGTGCAGGATAGGTGGGAGGCTTTGATCCATAGACGCCAGTTTATGGTGAGCCGTTGTTGAGATACCACTCTTTTTTATTCTGATAGCTAACTAGCTTGAGTTATCCTCAAGTAGGACAATGTCTGGTGGGTAGTTTGACTGGGGCGGTCGCCTCCCAAAATGTAACGGAGGCTTACAAAGGTTGGCTCAGAACGGTTGGAAATCGTTCGCAGAGTATAAAGGCAAAAGCCAGCTTAACTGCGAGACATACACGTCAAGCAGGGACGAAAGTCGGTCTTAGTGATCCGGTGGTTCTGTGTGGAAGGGCCATCGCTCAAAGGATAAAAGGTACCCCGGGGATAACAGGCTGATCTCCCCCAAGAGCTCACATCGACGGGGAGGTTTGGCACCTCGATGTCGGCTCATCGCATCCTGGGGCTGGAGCAGGTCCCAAGGGTATGGCTGTTCGCCATTTAAAGCGGTACGCGAGCTGGGTTCAGAACGTCGTGAGACAGTTCGGTCCCTATCTGCCGTGGGCGCAAGAAGATTGAGGAGAGTTGACCCTAGTACGAGAGGACCGGGTTGAACCGACCACTGGTGTACCAGTTATCCTGCCAAGGGTAGCGCTGGGTAGCTATGTCGGGATGTGATAACCGCTGAAAGCATCTAAGCAGGAAGCCAACTCCAAGATGAATCTTCTTTTAAGAGCTCTTATAGACTATAAGTTTGATAGGCTGGGTGTGTAATGGATGAAAGTCCTTTAGCTGACCAGTACTAATAGCTCGTCTGCTTATCTTTTAATAAGCATCACTTCCTTGTTAAGGGTAATTTTATTTCGAAAATTCGAAATAAAATATCTAATCTATACCTTATCAAGATCTTGTTTTAGTTAAAATGAGATTTGATTTTTAACAATTAAATAGCAGTGTTAAAGAAGTAAATTAATATAGTTTATTTCTTTAACACTGCCCGTGACTATACAGACGAGGAAACGCCTTGCTCCATCTCGAACCAAGAAGCTAAGCTCGTCCTGGCTGATGATACTCTCCCTTACTGGGATGTCGGGAAAGTAGGTCGTTGCGGGCTTTGTTTTTTTATGCTTTTATTCCTTTATACTTTTTACATTACATTCTTTATTCTTTGATTTAGTTCTCTTGTAATATATTGTATATTTTTACAAATTTGTTTTTTGGTTTTTTATTTTAACTGGTTTTTGTATCTCTATCTTGGCTTTATAATTTGTTTTTGGATATTTGTTTTTGACTTTTTAAATTTATATTTTATTTCTTACGTTATGTCTTTCGAATTGCTTCAATCATATTCTTTTTTGAATTGTTTTAGGGTATGTATCACATTAGTCTGTTTTTGTTTTTATGTCTTATGAAATATGTTTGGGTGGATTGCATTGTCTGGGATTTTATTAAGAAACTATAATTAATAGCTCAAACCATTATCTTATTTTTGTTTAGCATTTTTGCCTTTATTCCATAGAGAGCTTTTAGTGTAGTTGGCTGAGTATCCAACTTGGGTGTGTTAAGCTAGGTTTTATGCTTTTTAGACTCAAGATAAGTTAAAAACTTTTAGAAGTAAAAAATAAGTAAATCTTGCGGTGAGATTTCCAAGCCCGCCTAGAAGCTTTGCTTTGAGATTGGGAAAGCCGCTTTTACTAACTCATTACTCCAATCGGAACGGTATGTTTAAAATGGACGGCAAAGTTTATACCAAATAGTCATGAGCTACTCTGTTGGTGAACTAATACCGATACTGTTAAAGTTTCTCAATTTGCTTATTTTATTGACTGTTTTTCTGAGACTTTGGAAAATTATGCTATTTTAGAGCTTCTATATCAGATAAAAATGCTATAAGATTTCTATAAATTTAGCTTAGAAATTCTTGAACGGATTATACACTTGGTTTTCATGTTTTTCATAGCAACTTAATACTTCTTATATTTAAATTAAGTTCCGTTAAGTCTAATTTAATATTGTATATGGGTGATTGAGAGTTAATTCTTTTTTTGCTTGCTTTTAGAATTTGAGTTTGTGGTTTTTTTCTCTGTATTTTCTGCTGGCGGCGCGGCTTGCTCAGGCGCGGTCAAATTTTCATCGGGCTTTAAAAATCCCTCTTCTACCATTAGCTCTACGGCTGCTCTAAAGGTCGGTAGCGCGCTTTGGGCGCCGAAATAATAATACGGTTTTTTTGGTTCTCTGGCTAAAACCCCGATCGTATAGCTATTGCCCTGCGAGTCGTTGACAAATCCGAAAAACGAGCCATTGTAGGTATTTGCGTAGCCCCCGGTCGTGGCTATGTGTGCGGTACCTGTTTTTCCGCCGATTTCTAGACCTTCCACCTTTGCTCTTTTGCCGGTGCCGATCTCGACGGTTTTTATTAGGATGCGCTTCATTCTTTCGGCTGCTTCTTGGCTTATGGCTTCGACTGGCTTTGGGTCGTTTACGACGAAAAATTTGCCGTCTTTATAGAGCGAGTCCACGACTTTTGGCGTCACCATTACGCCTTTATTATTAAATACGTTATACGCCTTTAGAAGCTGGATAAAAGTCGCTTGCAAGCCGTATCCGTAGCTGATCGTGGCCTTGTAAATTTGCGAATTTAGCTTGGCTACCGGCGGCATATTTCCGATCTGTTCGTATGGCATATCGATGCCTGTTTTTTGCGTGAAGCCGAAATTTAGAAGGCCTGAATAAATTTGGGAACCGTCTAGGCGCTGGGCGATTTGTATCATGCCGATATTTGAGCTATATACGATGATGTCTTCGGCTGTGAGGAAGGGCTCTGGGTGCGTATCTTTTATCGTGCGTTTTCCTAGTTGATAGACGCCGTTGTAGGTGTTTATGCGCTCGAGCGGATTGATTTTGTCGTTTGCTAAAAGGAGGGCAAAAATAAACGGTTTAAAAACCGAGCCGACCTCGTATGCGTACTCCGTTGCCGAGGAGTTTAGCGACTTGTAGTCTTGTTTTCTGATGTTTGAGGGGCTATATCTAGAGGTGCTGGCAAGTGCTAGCAGACCGCCCGTTTTTGAGTCCATGACGCCTACGATTATCTCTTTTGCGTTTAGAAATTCTTTCTTTTCATCGATGATTTGCTCTAGTCTGGTTTGAAATTTAAGCGAGGCGTTTAGGATGATATCGTATCCGTCCACGCGGTTGGCCAAATTTGAATCGCTCGTAAGGATGATGTTGTTTCCGATGTCTTTCGGGCCTAGCAGTTTGGCGTCTTGGATCGAGGAGATGTAGTATTCGTAGGCTTTTTCTACGCCTTTTACGCCCTCTGTTTTGGTGATGCCGTCTTTTTCGACCTTTTTTACGTAGCCTATCATCGGCGTGAGTGCGTCGGCGGCAACGTATTGTCTGCTTTCGCCGCTTTCTATTATGCTCATATTACGCAGTATCGCAGCTCCGGTGTTTGGGTCTTCATACGGGATAAAGATTTTTTTTCTATACAGCTTTTTTGATAGCTCTTGCAGATAGGCCGCACCCTTGGCGTCGATCTTATAGGATAGCGTAACGGCGCCTTTTTGGCTGTTGATGATTTTAGTTACGCGCTTGATATCGTCGCCGCTATATATGCAGTAAAGCTTGATAAATAAATCTTTTTTATCGGGGTCGATATTTCTAGTATCTATCATCACTTTGTAGAGCTTTTGGCTACCGGTGATGCTAAATCCGTCCTTTGTGATGATGTTGCCGCGTAGGGCTGTGTTTATGTCGCTGGTTTCCAGTTTTGGCAGGCGTCTTTCGATATTTGCGCGGTAAAAGATAACTGCCAAAAATATGCAGATAAAAAATAAAATAAACGCAAATAAAGCGATTGTTTTTGATTTTCGCTGATTCAAGGGTTAAATTTGCGTTCTTGAGATTTCTTTATACGCGCTTAGAGCCTTATTGCGGATCTCTAGCATAAGCTTCATCGACGTGTCGGCCTTGCCAATAGCGATAGCGGCTTGGTGCAGGTCTTTTACCTCGCCCGTTGCTAGATCGGCGATGGCTTTGTCTGCGTTGATTTGTATCTCGTTTAGCTCTTTTAGCGAGCTATCTAGCACGTCGCCGAAATTTAGCTCGCCTTTTTGATTTTGCAGAGTATTTGCTTCTTTTTTTTCAAACGGCGAAGCAACCGAGCCGATTTTATCTATGTTTGTCATAAAATTTAACCTTGTAATAATTCTAACGCGCTTTGAGCGATCGTTTTAGCCGATTGAAATGCCGAAACGTTTGCCTGATAGGCGCGCGTAGCTTCGATCAGATCCGCCATTTCGATGACGGGATTGATGTTTGGGTACGCTACGTAGCCCCTCGCGTCGGCGTCGGGGTGAGACGGATCGTATTTTAGCTTAAAATCCTTGTCGTCGCGCACTATCTTGTCAACTACGACGCTCATTATAGCAGGTTTTGCGTCTTTTGTATAGAATTTATCGTCTAGCGGATTTTCGTATTCGAGCAAGTTGTGTTTTTTTGCCACTTCGTCGTTTAGTACGCTATCAAAATCAACCGCCTTAAATATCACCTCGCGGCGTCTATACGGACCGCCTTCCGCCGTTCGCACGGTGTTTGCGTTGGCGATGTTGGAGCTAATGACGTTCATCCTAAAGCGCTGTGCGCTTAGTCCGTATCCGCTGATATCAAAGTCGTTTAAATAATTACTCATAATCTATCCTTAAATTTTGCTGCTGGCATCAACCACGTTTTTAAATATCTGGCCGCTTTGCCTCATGGCGCGATCAAGCGCGGTTATCATTATCGCGTTTTTGCTAAGCTCGGTCGTCTCGACGTCTAGATCGACGGTGTTTGCGTCGTTTCGCGCCATATGCCCGTCGCGTAAAAATATCGTTGCCCCGTTTGATGCCGGAAAATCCACGCGAGGAAAATGCGCGCCGTCCGTTTGCGCGAGTTTTAAAATTTTATTTTCGTCTTTGCCGTAGATTTCTTGCGCCGTTTGCGACAGAGCCGCTTCAAACGCGATGTCGCGGGCTTTGTAAAAAGGCGTATCGATGTTTGCTATGTTGCTAGAAATCATCTGCTGGCGTAAATTTCTGCTTGCCAGCGCGCTTTCTACGAGCGGTTTTGATTTTGAGGTTTGGATGCCTGCGAACATTTTCCTGCCTTTTTCTCTAAATTTTGCGAGATAATAAGCAAAAGACGTTCCAAAACTAGAGTAAATTTTTAAATTCGCCAAAGCCGCTAGGCTGATTTTTTAGCTCGTTAAATTTGGCTAAAAACTCGCTTCGCCTTATCGCCTTTGCGCCCATAAATTTTAGATGATCGTTCATAACCTGGCAGTCGATGAGAAAATCAAACGGCTCTAAAGCGCGGCAAAGCGCGATGAGGGCGACTTTTGACGCGCCGGTTTTTAGACTAATCATACTTTCGCCGCAAAAAACCTTGCCAAAAATTTGCCCGTAAAGCCCACCCGCTAGCTCGCCGTCTTCGTATACCTCTACGCTATGCGATATGCCCAGGCGGTGCAAATTTACGTAGGCGCGCACGATGTCTCCCGATAGCCACGTGGGTTCGCGTTTTTCGCGCTCGCTTTTGCAGATTTTTAGGAAATTTTCAAAGTCGTAATCAAACCGCACTTCAAATTTTTTAAGCGCGGATTTTATGCTTTTTTGCACGCGCACTTCACCTGGAATCAGCACCGCACGGGGATCTGGCGACCACCAGTATATGGGCTCACCGGGCAAAAACCACGGGAAAATGCCTTTGTCGTAAGCTTGCAAAAGAGCATCGGCGCTTAGATCGCCGCCGACGGCTAAAGGGGAGTTTGCAGGGGCGTTTGCGGGGTCGGGAAAGTTATAAATTTTTTCCAAATTTGACCCCGCGACCGCTTATTTTAAAGCTTCAAATTTAAACGCCAGCTCGCCGTTTTTTAGCCCGATATTTGCGACGCCGCCGTTTTTTAGCGCGCCGAAAAGTATCTCGTCGCTAAGCTTGGTCGAGATCTCGTCTTGCACTAGGCGTTTTAGATTTCGCGCGCCGAATTCCTTGCTATAGCCCTTTTGCCATAGGTACTTTTTAGCTTCGGCGGAGGCTTTTAGGACAACTTTTTTCTCGGCTAGGCTTGAGTTTATCTCGTTGATGATCTTTTGCGCGATGAGGCTTAGCGCGTTCTTGCTAAGGTCGTTAAAATGCACGATTTTATCGATTCGGTTGCGAAACTCGGGGCTAAAAAAACCCTTTACCGCCGAGTCCGCTTTACCGCTTTCGTCTTTGCTAAAGCCCAGCGTCGGAGCTTCTTTTGAGCCCAAATTTGAGCTCATTATGATGACGGCGTTGCGAAAATCGCTCTTTGCGCCCGTGTTATCGGTGAGGCTAGCGCCGTCAAAAATTTGCAAAAAGACGTTTATCATCTCGTCGCTGGCCTTTTCGATCTCGTCAAATAAAATCACGCTATAAGGGTGCTTTTTAACGGTGTTTGTGAGTATGCCGCCCTCTTCAAAACCTACATATCCCGGAGGCGCGCCGATGAGACGCGAGACGCTGTGTTTCTCCATATATTCGCTCATATCAAACCGCTCGAAGTGCACGCCCAAATTTCGCGCTAGAGCCGCGCTTAGCTCGCTTTTGCCTACGCCGCTTGAGCCTGTAAATAAAAACACTCCAACGGGTGCGTTTGGCTGCTTTAGCCCCGCATAGGAGCGCTTGATTGCCGCCACTAGCGTATCGACGGCATCGTCTTGACCGAAAATTTCAGACTTTAACCTCTGGGCTAGGTTTTTCAAATTTGCCGCGGCGTCAGATTTTAGATTTGTATCCGGGATATTTGCCATCTTGCTTAAAACCGCGCTTAGATCGGACATTTTTACGGTTTTGCTTTTGTTTTGCAGGGCTAGAGCTGCGCCGACCTCGTCGATAAGATCGATGGCGCTATCTGGCAAAAATCTATCGTTTAAGTATTTTTTGGCTAGCTCCACGCTTTTGGCTAAAATTTCGTCGCTAAATTTGACGCCGTGAAAGCTCTCGTATTTGGCGCGAAGTCCTTTTAGGATCTCGACGCTCTCGTCTGTGCTAGGCTCTACGACGTCGATTTTAGCAAATCTGCGCGAGAGGGCTTTTTCTTTTTCAAAAAAGCTGCGATACTCCGCATACGTCGTCGCTCCGATGCAGCGAAGCGAGCCGTTTGCGAGAGCCGGTTTTAGTAAATTTGACATATCAAGCCCGCCGCCGTTCGTGGCTCCCGCGCCCACGATAGTGTGGATTTCATCGATAAAGACTATCGCGTCTTCTTGCTCGGCCACCTCGTCCATCACGTCTTTTAGACGTTTTTCAAAGTCGCCGCGATACTTCGTGCCAGCTATCATCGCGCCGATGTCTAGTGCGAAAATTTGCGCCTGTTTTAGCCGTTGCGGCACTTCGCCGCTTGCGATTTTTAGCGCGAGCCCCTCGACTACGGCTGTTTTGCCAACGCCCGCTTCGCCCACTAGGATAGGATTATTTTTCTTTCGGCGGCTTAGCGTTTGCATTAGCCTTGCTAGCTCGTTTTCTCGCCCGATGATCGGGTCTATTTTGCCCTCGGCGGCTAGTTTGGTTAAATTTGACGAGTATTTGGCGAGGTTTTGGAAGCTTTTAGCGCGAGACTGCTTGTCGTCTTTTGCGTGTTGTTTTATCTTTTGCGGATCGACGTCGTAAAATTCTAAAATTTTAGCCCCGTACGTGTCGCCTCTGGCCGCGATTTTAAATAGCAAATCCCTGATGCCGACGTTTTTATCTTTTAGCTCTGTGTTTAGCTCTTTAAAAATTTGTTCCAAAAGCACCGTCATGCGCGGCTGTTTGTGGTGCGGCACCTGCTCGTTGGTTTGCAGTAGATAGTTTTTTAGATCGCTTTTTAGTCCCTCGACGTCGGTGAGTCCAGCTTCTGCTAGGATATCTCTAGTCTCTTCGTTTAAATTTACCAGCACGAAAAGCACGTGCTCGCTGGTTAGATACTCGTGAAAATTCGAGTAGGCAAACTGCCCGGCCTTTTCCAAAAGATAGCTTAAATCCGAGTCAAACATCATTTCCTCCTCTTTGCGCCTTTTGCGCGCCCGTTTTTGCGGGCTATTCTTCCTCGACGACAGCTTTTAGCGGGTAGCCCGCGGCGGCTGCGGCTTTTAGCGTTTGGTTTTGTTTTGTTTGGGCGATCTCTTTAGTATAGACGCCCGCCACCCCGCTGCCTTCGTTGTGGATTTTTAACATCACGGTTGCCGCGCTTTGGGCTGTGTGGTGAAAAATCTCAACCAACACGCTCACGACGAAATCCATACTCGTAACGTCGTCGTTTAGTAAAATAACCTTAAATTTGCGCGGAAATTCAGGTTTTTCCTTTACGTCTATGCCGTGCTCCCGCTCGGTGGCGGTTTTAGCGGGCATTTTTTATTCTTTCAAAATCCTTCGTCATCGCGTCTAGATGGATGCCGCCTAGGTAGTATTTCACGCCGAATTTCCCGCTATCTACGTCGGTTAGCTCCTGATATACGCCGCCTTTTAGCACCATTTTTATCGGCACGCTCTCAAGCCGCTCGTATTTTATATCCTCTAAAATTTGCGCCGAAAGCTTGTCGTTTGTCTTTATATCGTTTGAGATAAAGTAAAAGGCGTTGTATTTTTGCGCGAAATTTTCCACGACGTACTCGTTCGTGACGTTTTCAAAGTGCGTTAGCCCCACGATCGTAAAGTCGTTTAGATTGTCGATCTGAAATTTGGTGAGATCGGGAGCTTCTTTTTGACACGGCGGACAAAACGTGCCGAATATATCAAACATCAAAATTTTATCCTCGTCGCCCTTGATCACAAAGCCTCCCTCGACGCGCTTTAGCGTGAGATCTTTGCCAAACACGCTCTTTAGCGCGATCTCCTCGCCTGTTTTATAGCCCTCTATTTTTACGGGGGCTTTCGCCGTCTCATCCTCGCCGCAGCCTGCTAAAAATATCGCGCAGACCAAAGCCGCCAAAATCGCCTTTATGTTTTTTTTCATATTATTTTCCTTGTTTTGATCTTAGCTCGGTTATGCTTTCGCCGCCAAATCCGTAGTCGTCGGTGCTGACTTCCTCTATCACGACGACTGTTCTGCTCGCGTCGCGCTTTAGCGTATCGCCCAGCAGTTTCGTTACGCCCGCTATTATCGCGCGCTTTTGCTCGGCGCTTACTACTTCTTTTTCTTTTGTGATTTTTATATTTACGTAGGGCATCGGTTTTCCTTAAGCGTATTTTTTCATCGCCGCGCGCGCTTCTTTGTCGGCTTCTTTGCGTTTTATCGTCTCGCGCTTATCGTGCAAATTTTTACCTTTTGCTAGCGCAACCCGCGCCTTTACGATGTTTTTATCGTTTAGATAGAGCGCTAAAACGACTAGCGTGAGACCCTCTTGCGTGACTTGGCCGAAAATTTTATCTATCTGCTTGCGGTGCATCAGCAGCTTTCTAGGAGCCCTTTCGTCCGGGCGAAACGCCGAGTGCGTCGTGTTTAGGTGGCTGATGTGCGCGTTTAGCAAAAACAGTTCGCCCTTTATCACGCGCGCGAAGCTATCCTTTAGGTTTGCGCGGCCCGCCCGTAGAGCCTTTACCTCGCTGCCTTTTAGCACGATGCCCGCCTCGAAGGTCTCGATGATGCTAAAGTCAAACAGCGCCTTTTTATTTTTGGCTAAATCCTTACCCATTTTTTACCTTTTATTTTAAGAAAAACACGCTCGCGCCGCTACCGCTTAGGAAAAAATCTTTAAATTTATCCATCTGCGGATAAATTTTAAAGCACGGCGCAAAAAGATCGTTTAGCTTGCGATTTTCGTACCGCTCCAGTAGCTGCGCCGTCGCCATCTCGCGCATTTTTGCCGCTAGATTTACGTCGATGCTATCCATAAAATTTGCCCTAAATTCGCCGTAAACCGCAGGCGTCGAGCAAAATACGCTCGGCGTTAAAATTTCTACCTCTGGCACTTCGTCGTCAAAATCGCTTATTATCTCGCCGATACCGCCGACGTTTGCCGCATTGAAATCGCTAGCGAAAAATGCCACGTCCGCGCCGATATTTGCGCCTATTTTCATCAAATTTTCGCGAGTTAGTTTTAAATTTAACTCCTCGTTCGCCATCTTTAAAAACGTAGCCGCGTTTGAGCTGCCTCCGCCTAGACCCGCGCCTAAAGGGATTTGCTTTTTTATCACGATTTTATGCGAGGCGAAAAACTCATTTAGCTCGTTTTTAAAGCCCGCTTTTTCTAGCTCAAATTTGGCCTTTAAAACGATATTATTTTCGATATTTTCGTTATCGCACTCAAGTGCGAAGCCGCTAGATTTTTCAAAGAAAATTTCATCGTAAATTTCGCGCCTTAAAATAAAGCGAGAGACGATCTCGTGGTAGTTGCCGCGAGTGCCGACGATCTTTAAAAAGGAGTTGATTTTCGAGTAGCTTTTCATTATTTTACGATTTTATCGCTCAGCTCTTTTAGGCTCGCTTCGCCCGCGCCGTTTAGGGCCTGTTTGTTTTCCGCCGCTACGTCTTCTACTAGCTCAGAGCGCAGGATCATCATATTTTTAGGCGCGTCGATGCCGATTTTTACGCCGCCTTTTGAGATGCCTACGACCGTGATTTTGATATCGTTTCCCAGCATTATGCTTTCGTCTTCTTTTCTTGCGAGTATTAGCATTTTTCGACCTTATTTAGTTTATATGTTACGGTTTCGTCTTTGATTTCAATGATACTAAAAAAATCATCAAAGTTTATTAAATATAGCCCTTCGGCGCCAAATTTTAGCTTTTCTACGCTCAGTTTTTTGCCCAGCATTACGTCTGCGGGGTCGCCAAGATATTTGTTTCGCGGCAATGAGATAAAATCAAGCGGATTTAAAAATCGCTCGTTTTCGTAAACAAATTTACCCTCGCTCACGCGTTTTAGCGCGCTTAGAGTGGCTCTCGCGCCAAGCTTTTCGGCTAAAATTTGAGCGTACGAGCGCACGTACGAGCCCTCGCTAACGCTAATGCGAAAGCTCAAAAACGGATGCATATACGCAGTCAAATTTACGTCAAAAACGCTCATTGTTTGGCTTTTTAGTTCAAACTCCTCGCCCGCTCTTGCTAGTTCATACGCACGCTTGCCGCCCACGTGCTTGGCGCTAAATTTGGGCGGTACGTAGGCGATCTCGCCTTTTAGTTCGCTTAGCGCCGCTTTTATGTCGGCTAAATTTAACGGCGGACAAAGCGTGATCTCCTCGATATTTTCGTTATCTAGGCTAGCGCTTACGGCTCCTAGCCACATAGTCGCTTCGTAGATTTTGGGCGTTTTATCTATGTAGTTAAAAAGCCGCGTGTGATTGCCTAGAGCCACGATCAGGCAGCCGCTGGCAAAGGGATCAAGCGTGCCCGAAAAGCCAGCTTTTTTGACGCCGTATTTGCGCTTTAGCCTGCTTAAAAAATGATTTGAGCTTATGCCTGCTGGCTTATTTGCGACAAAAAGCGCGTTCATTTAAATTTGACCTTTGGAGTCTGAGCTAAATTTGCGGCGTTTTTTAAATTTGAGCCGCGAGCGTCAAATTTGAGCACATAAATTTGATCAAATTTAACGCTGAATTTGGCACGACTAGCCTCAAATTTACCCATTTTACACCGCTTTTTCGACGAAGCTAGACATTATCTCGCGGCTGATTCCGCCGAAATTTATCGTTAGCTTTAGCTCTTTTTTAATCTTTGTTACCGCCGTCACGCGCCCGATACCGAAAATTTTGTGCTTGACGAGGTCACCTTTTTTGTATTCGCCTGCGGTTTGAGTTTGCGTTTGGATGATGAGGCTGCCGCTGCAAACGCCTGCTTCGCTTAAAAATCTGCTCTTTTCCAGCCTCGTTCGCTGGCCCTTATAAAAGCGCGAATTTACAAAGCTTAGCGTCAGGGTTTTTTTGGCACGGGTGATGGCGACGTAGGCTAGGCGTCGCTCCTCCTCGATGTCGCTACCCTCTCCTAGAAGCGGGAAAAATCCCTCTTCAAGCCCGATCACGAAAAGATGCTCAAACTCAAGCCCTTTGCTCGCGTGGATACTCATGATCGAGATCGCCTCGCCGCCGATGTTATCCTGCTCGCTTTGTAGCGCGATCTCGTTTAAAAACTCCTCGATAGAAAAGCTTGGATTTTGCTTGATTTGATCCTTGATCGTAGCGTAAAACTCGTCAATGTTCGCCACGCGCTCGGAGCCGTCGGGTAGGCTCTCGTAGTATTTTTTGATGCCGAATTTCGCTTCTAGTTTATCCACTAGCTCGTACGGCGAGTCGCACTCTTTTAGCTCTCTTAAATTTGCCGCAAATTCGCCCAGGCTTGAGACGATCTTTTTGCTTAGATCCTTGTCGTTTTCGTCCAGGCTAGATATCGCTTCAAATAGCGAAAATTTATGCTCGAAGGCAATCTTTTCGATCTTTGCGAGGCTTACCTTGCCAAGACCGCGCTTTGGACGGTTAATGACGCGCTTTAGCGAGAAGTCGTCGTTCTCGTTTGCGACCAGTCTTAGGTAGCTGATGACGTCTTTGACCTCGGCGCGCTCGTAGAATTTAACTCCGCCGACCATTTTATACGGGATTTTTTCTTTGGTTAGGCCTTCTTCGAGCGAGCGGGAGAGGGCGTTTATGCGGTACAAGATCGCGATATCGCTAGCCTGCGCGCCGCTATCAAGCAGCTTTTTGATGCGTTTGGCTACCTTTAGACTCTCCATCGTTTCGTCGTCTGATTCCATTAGCGCGACGTCCTCGCCGCCTTCTTTGGTGCTTTTTAGCTCTTTACCTAGGCGGTTTCTGTTATGGTCGATGAGCTCGTTTGCCGCGCGTAAAATTTGACTCGTCGAGCGGTAGTTTTGCTCTAGCCTTATGACCTTGACGTCTTTAAACTGGTCTTTAAAATTTAATATATTTTCGATTCTTGCGCCGCGCCAGCCGTAGATACTCTGATCATCATCGCCCACGACAGCGATATTTTCGTGCGTGCAGCAGAGTTTGCGCAGGAGCTTATACTGTAAGTCGTTGGTGTCTTGATATTCGTCCACCATAACGTAGGCGTACCTGTGCGAGATCTCGCGCGCTAGAGCTTCATCCTCGTCTAAAATTTTATAGCTAAGGCAAAGCAGGTCGTCAAAATCCACGAGGTTATTTGCGGCTAGATACTCTTCGTAGAGTTTGTAGATGTTCGCTAGCTTTGCGTGGTAGCCGTCTTTGAAATTATGCCCGTTTGCAAACATACCGCCGTGATTTAGCACCTCTTCTACGCTTAGAAGCGAGTTTTTAAAATTTGAGATCTCGCTAGCTAGCACCGAGGTTGGAATATCGCCCTCAAAGCCTTTTAAAATCCGCTTTTTATCGTCCGTGTCGATGATAACGAAGTTGTTTTTGCGCTTTAGACGGTCGATGTAAAATTTTAAAAACAAAAGCCCGAATTTGTGGAAAGTGCAAAGTAGCGGAGTGAAATTTTTACCTGCGTCGCCTAGCATTTTTAGCGCACGGGTTCGCATTTCACTTGCGGCTTTGTTGGTGAAGGTTAGCGTTAGGGTATTTGAAGGCGGGATACCTAGCTCGCTTATGAGATAGGCTAGGCGAGTGGTGATGGTTTTGGTTTTACCGCTGCCGGCCCCGGCTAAAATCAGCATCGCTCCGTCCGTATGCGAGGCGGCCTCGCGCTGGCTTTCGTTTAGTTCGTCTAGTAAATCGGGCATTAAAATTCCTGCTTTATTTATTAAAATGATTAAATTCTAACAAAATAAGCTTAAAAATCGCCGCTGATTTAAATTTGGGTCTGATTAAGAGCGTTTTTAGATATAAATCAATACAATATTAAAAATATGATTTTATAAGCTGATATAATAATAAGGAGCCCGATATGATCAATGATTTTAGTAAATTTTATACCTTTATGGAGATAGTGAAAGAAAGAAGCTTCTCAAAAGCCTCAAGGGCGCTGGGCATCTCGCAGCCAGCAGTTACTCTCCAGATGAAAAAGCTCGAGGAGATGCTACAAACCACGCTAATAATGCGTAAGAAAAACGGCATCGTCCTAACTCACGAGGGCGAGAAATTTTATAAACTCTGTACTCAGTTTGAGAGCGCGATGTTTCGCTTTAAAGACGAGCTGGCGCGCATAAAAACCGATAAAGTGCCGCTAGTCATCGCTACCACGCAGCTCATCGCTGAGGCGGTCATCTCTATACTGCTGGATAAAATCTCGCAAAGCGTAGGCAGCGAGCTAGATATCAGGATAAAAGAGCAAAACGAGCTCATAAACTACCTAAAAGACCGCCGCAGCGACATCGCTATTATCCTTGAGCAATCGCTTGATAGCAGCTTGCTCGTTAAAAAACTATTCGACTACGAGCTGATTTTGGTCTCTAATAAAAAAATCGCCGAAAGCGTGAAGCCAGAGGAGCTTATTAAGTTTAAATTTATCAAAGATAGGACGCGAACTTATCTGGATGATATCTTGCATAAGCACGGCGTGGACGCACATGCGCTTGACGTGGCGTATTCGCTAGACGGCTCGATAATGGTCTGCCGCGCGTTGGCGTCAAACCATGCCGATACGTACGTGGCGTTTTTACCGAGATTTTTGATCGAAAACGAGCTAAAAAACGGCAGGTTGTTTGAGATAAACATCTCTAAATTTAAGCTCACTCGCTCGGTTTATGCCGCCGCGTTAAAAGAAAACGAGGAAGCGTTGCATAAATTTTTAAAGATTAAGACTAGTTTTAATTTTTAATCTGCTTTAGAGAAAGTGTCAAATTTGGCTAAATTTAGCCTTTTCGGCGCGTAAATTTAAATACTCTTGCGAAAATTTGGCGCAAAATATCCTTGCCGAACCTGGAGATGATCTTGGTTTGACGATTTTATAACTTCCAAATTTACGGTCAAATTTGAATGGAAAGTATATAAGAATAAAAGCAAGGAGACGGGCAAGAGCCCGTCTGAATAAAATGCGGTTTAGAATGTAAATTCCCAGTTTAGCCTGAAATTTCTACCAGCCGAGTAGAAGCGGTTGATACCTAGACCCGTGGTTCTATCGATCATGTTCATAGTACCAAAAGGCCTGATAGAGCGCGCAGCGTCCCAAGTGATATATTTTTCGTTAGTTAGGTTATAAACGCCTAGCCTAAACGTCAAATTTTTAATCGGACGTACATAGGTTACGACGTCTACTAGGGTGTAGGCATTGCTTCGCCATTTTGAGTAGCTGTTTGTATTATATGGGTTTCCGTACGGGTCGGTATCTAGACGCCAGAACATATTATAGGTGTCTTTTTCTTTTTTAGATGCGACGCTAGTGACGTAGATGTCGGCGCCGAATTTATCCGCCGGGCTTGCGTATCCTAGACCATAGATCGCAGTGGTCGGCTGGATGGCATTCATCGGCACTTTACCGTCGTTATCGGTTTGTACTCTGCCTTTTTGCATCGTTAGCTTGTAGCTAGCGTGAAAGCCCTTTAACGAGTCTGAAATTTGACCAAAATGAAGCATAGAGTTTATCTCAAAGCCGCGTACGGTTGCTTTGCTACGGTTTACGTTGCCGTATAGTGCAAAAGGTATGGTGTTGCCGCCACCGCCCGTGGCGTAGCTTTTAGTGCCTAGCGAGATTAGATCGATAAAGTTATCGTATTTGGTCTCAAAAAAGCTAGTGGTTATAAAGCTTTTATCCTCGTGCAGCGTCAATGCAAGCTCTTTTGTCTTAGCTATTTCGGGCTTTAGATCCGGATTTGGTTGGATGGTAAAATCAGGATGTTTAAACGCCAAATATAGCTCGTCCGTGGTCGGCGCTCTAAAGCCTTTGGAGTATTTTAGCTGTACTCTAAAGTAATCTAGCGGATCGATGTCGGCTCCGATAGCATAAGAGCTGTTGGTAAATTTTTTATTTTGGGCTATGTATTTTATATTTGCTAGCGCGTTATTAGGTGCTTCTTGCTTCCACACGTCATACGCCCTTTTCCACTCGTCTCTATCCGCGTAGTCCCACCATTTTGGCTCTGGGCTAGGATTATACGGTACGAAAAGGCCTAGCACCATATCGTCCGGGATTTTAGGCGTAGAGCCCGGGACGTAGTTTGGTTTATATTTTATCTTGTCGTAGCGGTAGCCTAAATTTATCCCCAGCCAGTCGTTTACGCGCATATCGTCGTTTAGATACAAAGCGCCTTCTTTTGTTTTAACCGGGATTAAAAACGACGTGAGCGGTTCGGTTCTAGGGCAAAGCGCGTAAAGCAGCGTGAGCGGAGCATTTTCGCACGTATACGGCGTGCCGGTAAAATCCGTGCCTAGCGTCTTAGGCGCCCACCACCGGCTGCTCGTAGCATCGTAGCCTTGCTTATTGGTCATGGATTTTTCGGTTTTAGCAAAGCTTAGTCCGTATGCGATATCGTGCTCTACGTCGCCCGTTTTGGCGTATTTGTTAAAGTCTAGGTTAAACTGTTTGGTGTTCGTGTCTAGATCGCGCTCTTTCCAGTCGCGGCTTAAGTAGCCCTTGCCGTATGGAGTGATTAGGTATCCGCTCTGCGAGCTTTGTTTAAAGGTCTTGCCCGTGCTTGCGTCGGTATAGCTTTTATCTAGTGGAACGGTTGATTTGACGTACTGGTCGGTGGCGTAGTCGTATTTTAGCACGTCGATATTTGGCTGAGAGCAGTCAAATACCGAGCAGTCAAGCCACGTGTTGCTTACGTTTTGATTGATGCTAAATTTATTCTGATCATGGACGGCTCCTTGGCTATCTACGAGTCTGTTTACCCACGTTAGTCCGCCGTACTGGGGGTCGATTTCCTGTGTTCGTTGTAAAGTTACTTCGCCGCCGTACTTATCGACAACCTTGTTGTTTTTAACCTGAAGTCCGATAGGATTTGAAATTTCAGCGCAGTTTTCTCCTGCTTGGCAGTGTTCCTCGGTTCTGGCGCGGGATTTGATTTTTTGGTTGGAGTATGTAAATTTCATCGTATCCCACAACGGAGTTTCGCTAAAATTTTCATAGGCAAAAGCGCGATTTTTCCTATCCATCATATCGTCGTTGTATCTTAGACCGGTATCTATGATCTCGTCCCTGTTGCTAGAAAGCGTAAGCGTGTATGATAGGTCTTTGCCTTGAGATCGGTTTTTGTAGGTATCTGACATAAAGGTAAATCTATGCTCCTCGTGAGGCTGAAAACCTAGCTTGATGAGGCTGCTCGTTTTTTTGATATAGTACGGGTCGGCCTTTTCTCTGGTTCTGCCTAGCACGCTATCGTCATAACCCTTGTAACCGTAGTTTTCCGTCTCGTGGTGTCTGCGCTTAGTTTGTACGGCTAGGATGTCAAACCACTTAAACCTACCGGCTAAGGTATGCGAGTGCATGGTTTGATTATCGGCGGTATTGTAGCCGCCTTTGTAGCCGTAGAAGTAGTCCTTATCTAGCAAAAGATCCCTTGCGTCTTTTGTTTCAAACATCACGGAGCCGCCTAGAGAGCCAGAGCCCGTACGAACGGAGTCTGCACCTTTTGAAATAGTGGCTTGTTTTAGCGTTTCAAACTCTACGCCGTTGCGGGTGTTGTTAAAGTTTCCGTATCCTTCAAATAGCTCCTTAAAGCCTTGCGAGCTTAGCGTTTGGGCTTGATGCAGGCCGTCTACCGTGATAGCCACGCGGTTTTCCTCCACGCCTCTTATCGCGTAGCCGCTTTGACCAAAACGCCCGGCCTCCACCGTCGTTACGCCCGTTTCGTATCGCACGAGGTCTCTGTTGTCTGAGACCTGCGTTTTGGTTAGTTCTTTGGAGCTTTTTACGTTTTGGCCGACTTTTTTTTGCATCGGATCGCTTTGCGCCTCCGCTTCGCCGCTAACCGTTACTTCCTTTAGCTCGACTTCGGCCTCTTTTGCATTTAAATTCGACAAAATAAGCAAAGCGGCAAGAGAAAATTTAAGATGATTCATTTTCCGTCCTTATTAACGCTAGTTTTGATATTCATTTGCTATAAAGGCGAAATGATAATAAATATTTATTTATAGTTTGATTAAAAATGAGTTGTTTATCTTAAAAATTATAAATCAATTTTTTATATTAAGGAATAAAAGGATTGTTGTTGGTAAAACCGGTACAAATAGGATAATATTTTGCTTAAGCAAATTTAGTAAATTTAAGATGAAGCTTGTATCTGTCGAAAAGCAAAGCGCAGTAAGCGCTGTAAAGCCGTCTGCTCCTGCAAAACTAATATTGCACGGCTCAAATCAAGGAAATGCGCATAAAATAAATCTATAAAAACAGCGTGAGCAAAACGGCGGGTAAAAATTTGCTTACTTTTTAAACAGATCTTTATTATTTGGGTTTGACATTAGTGCCGACATCGACTTTTCGAGCTGATTTTTTTGGGATTTGTAAATAGAAAAATTTACCAAAATCGGGCTATTTTCAACTAAAATTTGCACGATCGCTCCAAGCGGAAAGCTAACGACGCTGGCGAAATTTTCTTTGCCAAATCCTGCCTCAAAGCTTAGCTCGTCCGGAGTTAGCTTGGCGCTGCTAAAGGTGTAGCCGGCAAGAGTAAAGACGATAACCGGCGCCGTAAAAGTGCTCTTAATATACTCCGGCAGCTTGGGGTTAAATTTAACCAGATCAAGGTTAGCCATCGCCGAAAAGGAGCGATCGTTTTTTAGCAGATACTCCACGCACTCAAAAACGTGCTCCTTCATCATCGCCGCAAATCTCTCGTCGTCTAAAATCTCATCAAGCATTTTGCCCCCTTTTGTACCTTTTCTCAAATTTGTCGCCCGTAGTAGCCACGCCGAATTTGGCTTCAAATAAACGCAAAATTTAGCGTCAAATTTGTCGCCTTTGACTCGGTTTGGCTCGTCAAATTTAGCCGCGCTTTTAAATTTACTCCCAAAAGCGCGTCAAATTTGCGCCTGCTACGCTTCTTTGCAAAACTCCTCCACTAGCTTTCTAACCTCGTTTATGCCGATTTGCCAAAACGCAGCGTTTTCTATATCAAAGCCAAACATCCCGACCAGCTCTTTTGGCGAGCGCGAACCGCCCGCGCTTAAAAACTCGGTGTAAATTTGCACGAAATTTTCGCATTTGCCGCTTTTATAAAGCCCGAAAATCGCCAGCACCAAAAGCTGCGCGTACGAGTAGGCATAGCAGTAAAACGGCGTATGGATAAAGTGCGGGATGTAGCTCCACCAAATTTTGTAGTAGTCGTTTAGCGTGACGCTTGACCCAAACATCTTTGCGCTCTCTTCGAGCCAAATTTTATTTAGCTCCTCGGCGCTGATCTCGCCCTCGTGAGCGTGGACTCGGCGCTCAAAGGTCGTGAAGTTTATCTGGCGATAGAGCGTGGCGAAGATATCCTCGATCTTGCCCGCGAGTAGGGCAGTTTTTTCTCTGCCTTTTAGCGTGCTTTTGATGTGATCGAAAACCAGCATCTCGCAAAAGACCGATGCCGTCTCCGCCGTAGTTAGCGGCGTGTCGGCGTTTAGAAATCCTACGCTTTCATAGGCTAGATTTTGATGCGCGGCGTGGCCTAACTCGTGCGCTAGGGTAAAAAGATCCCGCCTCTCGTCGGTGTGATTTAAAAGCACGTAAGGATGGGCCTTTGCGACGCCTGACTGCGAAAAGGCGCCGCCTCGTTTATTTTCGGCAGGATAAACGTCGATCCAGCCCTCTTTAAACGCGCGAGCGGCTATATCGCCGAATTTTGGACTAAATTTGGAAAAGGTCTCGAGCACGATTTTTTTGCACTCTTCAAATTTATAAACGCTCTTACTCTCGCCCAGCGGCGCGTATCTATCGTAGTCGTAAAGCTTTTTAAAACCTAAAATTTTGCGCTTTTTCTCATAAAATTTAATCGGCAGATCAAAGCTCGTCTCGGCCGCCTTTATGAGCGCGTCCACGCTAGCTTTGGTCGTTTGGTTTGAGAAATGCCGCGGGCTTTCGGGTAGGTCGAATTTCCGCAGTTCGCAGCTAGTTTTTAGGCTGGTTTTTATCATATTATAGATGTAGCTAAGCAGATGCTGCTGCGGCGCTAGGCCGCCAGAGAGGCTCTTTGCGGCCGCCTTTCGCTCGGCGCGGTCTGGGCTGTGAAGCTTGGATAAAATCTCCTCTTCGCCTAGCATCTTGCCTTTAAATTTAAACTTAAGCGCGCTTAGCGTCTCGTCAAAAAGCCGCGAGAAGCCCTCCGCGCCCGTGTTTGCCGTGCGGAGTAAAATTTGCTCCTCTTTTAGGCTTAGCTGGTGGGCTTTTTCTTTTGCGATACTATCTAGATAGTAGCCAAGTCTCGCGCTTTTGGCGATGATTTTGTTTTGTCTGGCTTCGTCAAATTCGTTAAATTTAAGCTCGAAAAAGAGCAGATGATTTTGCGCCTTTGAGCTAAGCTCGTCAAATTTAGCGTAAAACGCACCCTTTGAGGTATCTTTTGAAAAAACTAGGCTCACGTAAATTTGCACGCGAGCGATGTTTTCTAGTAAATTTTCATACTCGTTAAGCGCGGCAAAAAACTCCTCGTCGCTTAAATTTAAAAATTTATCCGAGTATTTGGCTTCAAATTTTTCGCACTCGTTTTGTAACAAAAGAGCCGAAATCTCCAGCTCTTTTTCGTTTTTAAAAAGCGGGGTCAAGTCCCAAACGTTCATTTTGCGGCCTTAAATTTACTCTATGGTCTCTGAAGCTACGGCGGTGAAAAGCACGTCTGAGGCGCTATTTACGGCTGTTTCTACCGAGTCTTGGATCACGCCGATGATAAATCCTACGCCGACAACCTGCATCGCGATGTCGTTACCGATACCAAATAGCGCGCAAGCAAGCGGCACTAGCAGTAGCGAGCCGCCAGCGACGCCGGAAGCTCCGCAAGCGCCCAGAGCCGAGATAAAGCAAAGCAGTAACGCGTCGCCAAAATCAACGGTGATAGACGGGATCGAGTTTACCGCCGCAAGCGCCAAGATACCGATAGTTACGGCTGCGCCGCCCATGTTTATTGTAGCTCCTAGCGGGATCGAGATTGAGTAGAGCTCCTCTTTTAGCCCTAGTTTTTTGCAAAGCGCCATATTTACCGGGATATTTGCCGCAGACGAGCGAGTGAAAAACGCCGTAACCGCGCTCTCTCTAACGCAAGTCATCACTAATGGATAAGGGTTTTTCTTAGTAACTACAAACACCATCGCAGGGTAAACGACGAAGGAAACGAAAGCCATCGCGCCCACTAGAACGAGGATTAGTTTTAGGTAGCCCGCAAGCGCCTCAAAGCCTGTCTCGTGGATGCTGATAGTAACTAGGCCAAAGATACCAAATGGCGCTAGGCGGATGATAAATCTAACGATTTTAGTCACGCCGTCGCTGACATCTTGGAATACTTTTTTAGTTTCTTGCGTGCAAAATCTCATCGCAATACCGCCGCCCACGGCCCAAGTGATGATGCCTATGTAGTTGCCGCTAGAAAGCGCGCTGATAGGGTTTTGAACCATCTTAAAGATGAGGTCTTTTAAGACATCGACGATACCTTGCGGAGCACTCATATTTGCGCTTTCTACGCCTTTTAGCACGAGCTCCATCGGGAAAAGAAAGCTAGCGACAACCGCAACTACTGCAGCTAGAAAAGTGCCGACTAGGTAAAGCGTAACTACCTTTTGCATACCTTTTGCGTGGCCGAATTCTTTTACGATGATAGACGTCGCAACTAGTACGAAAACTAGGATAGGCGCGATAGCTTTAAGCGCGCCGACAAAGAGGTTGCCCAAAACGGCGATGGAGTTTGCGACCGAATTTGCCACGTCGGTTAGGTCTTTTTTTGCTGCGGCTAATTGCGCTGCGTCGCTCACGCCTTTTGCGATTAGCTCGTTATAAGGAGCCGCCTGATAGTGTGTCCAAAAGCCGATAACGGCGCCTAGAGCTATGCCGATCAAAATTTGAACGATCAAATTTCCGTCGGCGAACCTTTTTGCCAGTTTGCTAAACATTCTAGTGTCCTTGCCTTAAAATTTAATTTTAGTTTAGGATTATAGCCGAATTTACGCGGAATTTACAAGCTTTGAGCGAGATTAATTTGAATTTTATTATGAAATGTTACAATTGCGAGATTAATTTTCATAAAGGAAAAGTATGTATTTATTTACTTCAGAGGTTGTGAGCCCGGGCCACCCGGATAAATGCGCCGACATCATCGCCGACAGTATCGTCGATACGATCTTGATGCAAGATCCAAACGGCCGCGTCGCTAGCGAAGTTTTCGTCGCGGGTAAAAACATTATAATAGGCGGAGAGATAAACTCTAAAGTCAAGTTAAGCTTTAAAGACTACGAAGGTATCGTTAAAAACGCACTGGCTAAGATCGGCTACGACGGTAAGTCTAAATTTACCAGAGAGCAGTGCCTGCACCCAGACGACGTCGAGATAAAAATCTGCATAAATCAGCAAAGTGCGGATATAAACCAAGGCGTCGATCAAGAAGGCGGCGAGATAGGCGCCGGGGATCAGGGCATAATGTTTGGCTTTGCTAGCTGCGAAGCGAACGAATATATGCCTGCAGCCATAACATACGCCAGAATGCTTTGCGATAAGGTTTATAAATTTGCCAAAGCTAATCCCGATAAACTCGGCGTCGATATCAAAACTCAGGTCACGGTAGACTACGGCACCAAAGACAACTTTGAAAGCTGCAAGCCGCAAAGCATCCATACTATCGTAGTTTCGGCCCCTTGTGTCGAGACGATGAAGATCGAGGAGCTGCGCGCTCTAGTGCAAACTCTCATCGACGATGCAGGCTTGCCAAAGGGCCTATATGACAAGAGCAAAACGCTCATCTACATCAATCCGACCGGCCGCTACGTAAATCACAGCTCGCTTCACGACAGCGGACTAACCGGCCGCAAACTCATCGTGGATAGTTTTGGCGGATATAGCCCGATAGGCGGCGGCGCGCAAAGCAGCAAGGACTACACGAAAGTCGATCGCAGCGGTCTTTATGCGGCGCGCTGGATAGCTAAAAATATCGTTGCTGCGGGCCTTGCTAAAAAATGCATCGTCCAGCTAAGCTACGCTATCGGTATGGCAAAGCCTACCTCTGTTAGCGTCGATACGATGGGCACGCAGATCGCCGGCGTAAACGACGATATGCTGTCAAATTTCGTTAGCGAAAATTTCGCCCTCACTCCGCGCTGGATCACGAACAAATTCGGCCTGGATAAACCCGGCAAAGATACGTTTTTATACGCTAAAGTAGCAGCCAAAGGTCAAGTCGGAAACGCCAAATATCCGTGGGAAAAGCTTGATGCGGTTGATACTTTCAAGGCTTTGATTAAATAATCTCTCAAGCCCGCTAAATTTAACGCGGGCTTAAATTTACCCTCAAATTTAAGGCTTCGTATGAAATTTCGTCCCGCTTTACGTCTTAAATTTTACTCCAAAAACCGCGCGACAAATTTTAAAGAGAATTAAAATGCAAACGGCAACAAACCAAAACGGTGTAAACAAGACGCTCGGACTCTTTTTGCTCGGGCTTTGCGCTTTTTATTTTATTTGCGCGTTAGGTATTTTTGTGTTGCCTTTTGACGTTCTGGCTCGCTCCTTTTTGGCCAGGGATTTCGTGGAAGCTATGCTTAAAATTTACCCCGCAGTAGAGCGAGCCTTTACTCATACCGATTTTACTCAAAAAGCCGCACTTTATATCGCTTATATGGGGGTTGTCAAGGTCATCACGCTTGTTGTTTACATGGGTTGCTTTTTGTGTCATAGGGCCGGTAGGGTCGCCATGGCAAAGGCCGTAAAAAAACAAAGTGTCGCAAGCAGAGCATTTGTTTCTATTTTTGGTATTTTTGCTACGGTATTGACGATAAATTTGGACTTTCACGGCACCTATATCGGTTATCGCAATCCAAGATACTCGCCTGAATACGAATGGGTGTTGAGGTCTCCCAGCGAGCTGTTTTGGCAGATGACGATTGATTTTATATTTTTGATTATTGTGGCAGCTTGCATATTTTACGTAGCGTTGCAAATTCGGTTGCTATTTCGCAAACGCAAAAACGCCTAAATTTAGCAAATTTATCTGAAAAATTTATCGAGTAAGCCTTGTTTTGGCGTGATTATCTCAGACGGCGAACCGTTTACGCTGTGATAGATTGCTTTGTTGTATTTCGTCGCGTAGTATTTGATTAAATTTCGCTGTAAAAAGGACTCGGTGCTAGGCACGAACCAGCCGTTATTAGTAACCGCGATCATTACGTCAAATTCGCCCTCAAATAGCTCGTCCCGCGTCGCTTCGTAGCAGATCGCGTTTCTGATTTTTACGCCATCTATCTCGTAGTCGCTAGGAGCGCTCGCCGTCTCAAAATCCTTCGCGCCGCCAAAAAATATCTTATTTATCAAATCTCGCGCAAATGCCGGTAGCGGGATCTCCTCGCCAAAGGGCACGAGGATAAATTTATCCAGCCGCCGCACCTTACCGCGGTCAAAGAAAAACGCCGAGTTGTAGTTGGCGCCGTTTTCGCGAGCTAGCGCGCCCGCGACGATAGCGATTTTTTGCGATTTTTCCAGTAGTTCGGAGATGAGATTTCGCTCGTGCGTCATATAGACGGGAAAGGCGCTCTCAGGCAAAATAACCGCCCTAAATCCCGCGTTTATCGCCTCATCTATGATGGCTAAATTTTGATTTATAAATTCGTTTTTTAGCTGCTTTTGCCACTTTAGCTCTTGCGGAACCTCGGTGTTTGCGAGCTTTATTTCAAAAGGCAGAGTTTTAAAATTTGGCGTACCATACTGCACTGCGCAGGCTAAAAGCACGCCAAAAGCGATAAATTTGAAGCGGTTTTTGACGTAAAACAGGCACAAAATCGCGGCGAAAATAAACGCAAGGGCGAGCAAATTTGGCGCAAAAATTCCCGGCACGAAAACGGCTTCTAAATTTAGCCAATTAAAGCCGAAGGGGTGGATATTTGAAACCAAGATAAGCAGCAAAGCCTTTAGCCAAATTTGAGCCGGGATGCCCGCTATCAAAAACAGCGCGCCGTAAATTAGCCCGATAGCTAAAATCTCAAGCGGGATGAGGTAGCTAAGCTCGTAATAAACGAGGCTAAAGCTGATCCAGTAAAACCAAATAATCCCGATAAAAAATCCCGTCCAAAAAAAGCTGCAACGGTCAAATTTGAGTAGCAAATAAAAGCCCGCGATCGAAAAAAACGGCGAGATAAAATTTAAAATTTCGCCGCCTAAAACGTCGGCTAGTATAAAATTTGAGATTAAAATCGCGCCAACAAAGGCTTTTATTATAATTTTAGTGCTAAAATAGGGGCTTAAAATTTTTTTTATCAAGGAACCCCATGCAAGAAGGAAATTTCGTAGCTTCATTATTGTTTCCAGTTGTGCTTTTCGCGATATTTTATTTTTTGGTTATCAGACCGCAGCAAAAACAGCAAAAAGCTCATGCCGCGATGCTAGCCGCACTCGAAAAAGGCGACAAGATCATAACTAGCGGCGGACTAATCTGCGAGGTGATAAAACCGGAAGAGGATTTTATCAGAGTTAAGCTTAACGACGACGTAATTGTGCGCGTTTCACGCGAATTTGTCGCAAGAAAAATAGAAAAAACAGAGACGAAAGCAAATGCGTAACGGCAAAATAACGTATAGGCTGATCATCTTTGCTCTGGCTTTGATTTTCGGCATTATCTTTTCCGCGCCGTCGTTTACGGACAAGCTGGGCGGGTCTAAAATCAGTCTAGGGCTTGATTTGCAGGGTGGACTTCATATGCTTCTTGGCGTTGAGACCGAGGAGGCCGTGCACTCAAAGATCAAGTCGATAGCCGCTAGTGTGAACTATTTTGCGAAAAAAGAGGACGTTTTGATCGATAGCTTTAAGATTCGCGAGGATAAGGTGGACTTTGAGCTACTAGACGCGGACGAAGCCGCTAAAATCGACGGCATGCTAAAAGACATCAAGGGTCTTAACGTACAAAAAGACGGTCTAAAATACTCTGTCGGTCTAACTGACGCGGAGAAGGCCGAAACTATCGAATACGCGATAAATCAAGCGGTAGAAACTATCAGAAACCGACTCGATCAGTTCGGTCTAGCCGAGCCTACGGTAGCAAGACAGGGCAAGGATAATATCCTAGTCGAGCTTCCTGGCATCAAAACGGCGGCTGATGAGCAGCGAGCACGCGATCTCATCGCAAAAGCCGCACACCTCCAGCTAATGGCCGTCGATGAAAAGCGCCAGTCGCAGGCAAACTCTATGAGCGAGGCCGAGGCTGAGAGCTACGGCGACATCGTCTATCCGGACGTCAAAAACGAGCAGATAAAATACGTCGTAAAAAACATCCCCGTACTTGACGGCGCGATGCTAACGGACGCTAGAGTCGCCTTTGATCAGCGCACGAACTCGCCTATCATCAGCTTTACTTTAAACGCCGAGGGAGCTAGAATTTTCGGCGATTTTACCGGCGCAAACGTCGGCAAACGCCTAGCTATCGTGCTTGACGGTAGGGTTTACTCGGCTCCGTCGATAAACGAGAGAATCGGCGGCGGAAGCGGCCAGATAAGCGGCGGATTTAGCGTCGAGGAGGCTCACGACGTAGCTATCGCTCTTAGAAGCGGCGCTCTTTTAGCTCCGGTAAAAATGCTAGAAAAACGAAGCGTAGGACCGAGCCTGGGTGCAGATAGCATAAGGCAATCTATGATCGCGCTTGCGTCGGCTTCGGTTTTGGTTGTGCTGTTTATGATAGCTTATTACGGATTTAGCGGCATTTTGGCAAATATAGCGCTTGTCGCAAATATCTTGATACTAGTCGCCGTGATGGCGATGTTCGGCGCGGCTTTAACGCTACCGGGAATGGCCGGTATAGTGCTAACCATCGGTATGGCCGTGGATGCCAACGTCATCATAAACGAGCGTATCAGAGAGCTGCTGCGCGACGGGGCTAGTATCGCAACGAGCGTGAAAAAGGGATACGAAAACGCGATGAGTGCGATCATAGACGCAAATTTGACCACGCTTATCACCTCGGTCGTGCTTTACGCCTACGGTACGGGACCTGTGAAGGGCTTTGCCGTTACTATGGGCATAGGTATCATCGCCTCGATGATAACGGCAATCTTGGGTACTCACGGTATGTTTGATACGATTATAAATAAAATAGAAAAAAGCGGTAACACGCGGTTTTGGTTCGGTTATAAAAGGGTATAAATGCAATTTTTCTCAAAGGCACATGTTTATGATTTTATGAGCAAGCGCTACATCGCGCTCGCCGTCTCTGCCGTGCTGTTTTTCGGTTCGCTTTTTTTGATGGCGACGAAAGGTTTTAACTACGGCATCGACTTTTCGGGCGGTACGCTCATTCAGGTGAAATACGATAGCGCGGTCTCGCTAGATAAAATTCGCGCGGCTTTAGCAAAAGACGAAGCCTATAAAAACGCCAGCGTTACGGAATTTGGCTCAGCGGAAGAAGTTACGATTAGATTTTCGGGAGCAAACTCAAATTTAGGTAGCGACGTCGGAGCTAGCGTAGCCGAACTTTTAAAAGATACGGGTAAATTTGAGATCCGCCGTACGGACGTAGTCGGGCCTAAAGTCGGCGACGAGCTACGCGAAAAAGGCGTGATGGCGCTTGCGATCTCACTCGTGGGCATCTTGATCTACATCGCGTTTAGATTTGAGTGGAGATTTGCAATGGCGGCGGTGGCCTCGGAGATACACGACGTCGTGATCACGATGGGCGCGATCAGCTTTTTTGCTATCGACGTAAATTTGGACACTCTTGCGGCGATCCTTACGGTCGTAGGCTACTCGCTAAACGATACGATCATCGTCTTTGACCGTATCAGAGAAAATATCAAAACCAGCAAGAGCACGCATCTTGATACGATAATAAACGAATCAGTCTCTGCGACGCTAACTAGAACGATACTCACCTCGGGCACCACGCTCATCACGGTCGTCGTGCTATTTTTGTTCGGCGGAGATATGATACACGGATTTTCTTTGGCGCTGATAGTGGGCATAGTCATCGGTACGCTTAGCTCGATATTCGTCGCTGCGCCTATGCTTTTGTGGTTTAAATTTAGCGTGGAGAAATACCGCGCTATGGAAGCGGAAAAGGCGCGCGTACAAAGAGAGAAAGACAAGCAACGCGCGATGTTTGAAAAAGGCACTATATAAGGAGAAGCGATGAACTGGGGCAAGGTTGTTTATATATTTTTCGCGCTTATGAGCCTGACGACGACGGCGGGGTTTTTGTACGATAAAAACGAGATTGCGCTATTTGTGGCGGCGAGCGTAAACGTGATCTCGACGCTGCTAAAAATCGGCGTCAAAAACGTCTTTGCCGCCGAGCTTTTTGCTAGCTCGCTAGTGGCTGATTTGCACCTTATTCCGGCTTTTGTGCTACTTCAGGTAAACGGCAACGCGCACATGGCGTATTCGCTAACGATCGGCGCCGCGATAGCAAACGTCTTTTCTTTGGCGCTTGTTTTGGTCGAGTCCGGCAAGACGCAAGAAGAATTTTAGGAGTAAAAATGAGTGAAATTTTAAAATACGAGCCGGCGAAAATAGAAAAAAAATGGCAAGAAATTTGGAGTAAAAACGGCGAATTTGAGCCCAAAGACGACTATAGTCTGCCTAAAAAATATATCCTAAGCATGTTTCCGTATCCTAGCGGACGTATCCATATGGGACACGTGAGAAACTACACCATCGGCGATGCCTTGGCTCGCTACTACCGCAAGCGCGGCTACAACGTCCTTCATCCGATCGGCTTTGATAGCTTCGGCATGCCTGCGGAAAATGCGGCGATAAAGCACAAAATCCATCCTAAAATTTGGACTTACGAAAATATAGACTACATGCGCGGAGAGCTTGAAACGCTAGGACTTAGCTTTTCTAAAAAGCGCGAATTTGCGACGTCTGATCCGCTTTATACTAAATTTGAACAAGAATTTTTCATCAAAATGTACGAAAAAGGGCTGGTCTACCGCAAAAGCGCGGTCGTAAACTGGTGCGAATACGACCAAACCGTGCTTGCAAACGAGCAAGTCGAGGACGGATGCTGCTGGAGATGCGGTAACGCCGTGATCCAGCGCGAGCTACCTGGCTACTATCTAAAGATCACCGACTACGCGCAGGAGCTACTAGACGACCTAAAGCGCCTTGAGGGCAAATGGCCGTCTCAAGTGCTCACGATGCAGGAAAATTGGATCGGCAAGAGCTTTGGCTTGGAGTTTAAATTTGAGCTTGACGAGGAGTCGAAGCAAATTTTAGAAGGCGGCGACCAGATAGATGGCTTTGAGGTATTTACTACGCGCCCAGATACGATTTACGGCGTTAGCTATGCAGCCTTGGCGCCTGAGCATAAGATAGTAAAAAGACTACTTGACAGCGGTAAACTAGAGGCGAATAAAGCTGAGAGAATTAGAAAAATTTTAAATCAAAGTCCGAGAGAACGCCAAGCTAGCGAAAAAGACGGTCTATTTTTAGGCATCAACGTCCTGCATCCGCTAACCGGAGAAAAAGTGCCGGTTTGGGTGGCAAATTTCGTTTTAGCGGACTACGGTAGCGGCGCGGTTATGGCGGTGCCGGCTCACGATGAGCGCGACTATGAGTTTGCGAGTAAATTTGACCTACCTATAAAGTGGGTAGTTAAACCTGCGCAGGGCGAATTTGAGGGCGGCAAGGCGCTAACGGAATACGGAATATCTATAAATTCGCCACTCATAAACGGTCTTGGCAGCGAAGAGGCCAAACTAAAAATCATAGAAAAATTTGAAGCGGACAAGATCGGCAAACGCGTCGTAAATTTTAAGATCCGCGACTGGGGTATCTCTAGGCAGCGCTACTGGGGCGCTCCAATACCGATGGTGCACTGCAAGTGCTGTGGCGTCGTGCCTGAAAAGATCGAAAATCTGCCGGTGACGCTACCTGACGACGTGCAGATAACAGGCGAAGGAAATCCGCTCGATAAACACGAGAGCTGGAAACACGTCAAATGCCCAAAATGCGGCGGTGAGGCTGTGCGCGAAACCGATACGATGGATACGTTTTTCGAGAGTAGCTGGTATTTTGCTAGATATGCGAGCGATGAAAAAACGTGGCAAGAACGCGCATTTGACGCTAAAAGCGTGAATTATTGGATGAATGTGGATCAGTACATCGGCGGTATCGAGCATGCGATCTTACACCTGCTTTACGCGAGATTTTTCCAAAAGGCTTTGCGAGATCTAGGCTACCTCAGAGACGACGAGCCGTTTGAGCGCCTGCTTACTCAGGGCATGGTACTAAAAGACGGCAAAAAAATGAGTAAAAGCAAAGGCAACGTGGTCGATCCAGATGACATCATACATAAATACGGCGCCGATACGGCTAGGCTTTTTATCCTATTTGCCGCGCCTCCGCAAAAAGAGCTTGAGTGGAACGACAGTGCGGTCGAGGGCGCGTTTAGATTTATAAACCGCCTATACGAACGAAGCTCGGGCGTAAAAAGATGCATGCAAATCCCACAGATAACGCACGCAAATTTGAGCAAAGAAGAAAAATACGCGCGTATGAAGGTTTATGAAGCGCTTAAAAAATCAAACGACGTTTACGAGGAAAATTTTACGTTTAACACCCTAATCGCCGCCTGCATGGAGGCTCTAAATGCCGTAAACGCACAGGATAATCAGGACGTAACGACGGAAGCGTTTTTTATCATCTTAAATTTGCTAGAACCTATCGTGCCGCACGTCGCAAACGAGCTTAGTGAGAAGTTATTTGGCAGGGCAAATTTTGCTCCGATAACTATTTTGGACGAGGTTTTTGAAAAAGATAGCTTAAATTTGGCTATCACAGTTAACGGCAAGAGACGCGGCGAATTTGAAGCGCCGAGTAGCGCAGGCGATGACGAGGTTTTAGCTCTAGCTAGACAAAGTGCGGCTAAATGGCTAGAAGGAAAAGAAATAATAAAACAAATTTACGTGAACGGCAAACTCGTAAATTTTGTAATAAAAGGCTAAATCGTGAAGATAAAAATTTTACTACTTTTGGCAACTTTCATCTTGGTTGGATGTGGTTATAAGCCCGTCTCAAAGATTACGAACGACATAATGGGCGACCGTGTATACGTAAATGTGCTAATAAGCAAAGAAGAGCCTAAAAACAGCGTTTGGATCAAAGATAGCGTACTAGAGGGTATCGTAACAAGGCTAGGCAAGCGCATGAGCTACGATAAAAACGAGCCTACGGCGATAACCGTCTCGATCAAATCGCTTAACTACCAAGCGCTATTATATGATGAAAACGGCTATGTGACGTCGTATAAGGCGATACTAACGCTCAATTTCGACACCAAGTTAAAAGGCGGCAAGATACTATCGGTGACTACTTCTGGCGAGCACGACTTTACCGTTTCGCAAAAGGTAAGGGATACTAGATTTGCCGACGGCGTTATCAGTGAGAGCGAAAAATACAACGCCATAAAAGAGGCTTCGCAGGAGGCTTTTGACGAATATATCGCCGTGCTTGCGGTAAAAGGGCTAAAAAATGGCGACTAGCGTCAGCCAAGTCATAAAAGAATCTATCCAGACCATGAAAGAGCGCGGGCTCATGCTAACTCCGGATAACTACGCCGAGGTTTTTTGCGAGATAGCGAAAAAAAACGGCGTAATAGTGCCTGATTGTCAGAAGCTTGAAAAATACTCGGCTCGCCTAAACGATGAGCTTAAGGCGCAACTAAAACAAAAAAACGTAAGAAACTTGGACGAGCTTTTTGCTTTTATGGCGGCTAGGCTAAATTCGCCCGGGCTTGCCGAGTATCCAAAACTAATAAATGCGCTCGTAGCTATGAATAAAAAGGTTTTTCAGGCCGTAGCTTCGTTGCATAATAAAAATGCTAAAAATTTAGCCGAAGCAAGCTCGGAAGCTCTAAATAGAAGACTAGATGCGCAAGCTATAGATAGAATAAAAGATAAATGGTTCGATTTTTTAACTGATTACGACGATAGTTTTTTGAAAAGATTGGGCGTTTACGGTGTTAAAAATTTTAGCGACTTAAAAGATATCGTTGCTGAGCTTGAGGATGTTTTGACGAAAGAGCAGGCTTGCGAAAAACTAGTCCCGCTCATATCGGATATGCTAAGACCTTCTATCACCGATAAAATCGACGGCGAAATAGAAAAAGTAAATAAAGTTTTAAAAGGCGATCCAAATCTTCTGGAGGATTTTGCTACTAGAAAAAATATAGAAATTTTGACCAAAAAGCGTATCGAACTTGATAGGGCCGAGATTTCTACGAAAGTCGGATCGCTGGATAAGGTTTTGGACGGTATAAACGATCAAATAGCAAGCCTGATCAGCAGTTCTTCTAAAAGTTCAAGCCAGATGCAGTTTATCAAAAACGATCTAAATTCGATAAATTTAAACGAAGATAGTTTCGAGGGGATCAGGGATAAGTTAAAAAATATCGCCGATACCCTGGACGTCGAGGTTAAACAATTGGGCGAGCAGATGCTAAGCGATCAGCAAACTATACAAGAACTACAAGCTAAAGTTAGCAGGCTAGAAGTAGAGTTAGAAAGCGCGAAAGCCGAGAGTAAAGAGGATTTTTTAACTAAAACAGCGACTAAAAAAGCGTTAATGGAAGAGCTTGGGCGTTTAGAGATTGATTTTTTACAACAAAATGCCGACTATGCCGTGTGTTTTTTTGACATAGATCATTTTAAAAATATAAACGATATATACGGGCACGACGCCGGCGACGTAATAATAGCAAGCGTAGGAAAAACTCTTAGGGGTAACTCTAGGGAAGTCGATTTCGTAGCTAGATACGGCGGCGAGGAGTTTGTGGTTTTGTTGCCGGGGTTTGATATAGCACAGAGTATAGAGTTTGCGGACAAGGTGCGCGATGTGCTAAAAAACTCCAAATTTTTATACAAAGACGAGCGCATTAGCGTTACGGTGAGTTGCGGCGTTGCGATACGCAGCCAAAATCAAAGCCAAGCAGCCGTACTAGAAGCTTCGGATAAAATGCTATACCAGGCTAAGCAAAACGGCAGAGATCAGGTAATGCCTAAAATTTAATGAAACTCGAATATTTTTTAGAAAACAAACCCCTTTTTTACAAGGAAATCAACCGCGCGCGCATGCCGAATGCCTTTAAATTCGTGCAGGGCGCGTTTAAAATACCAAAAATCATCCATCTTATCGGCACGAACGGTAAGGGTAGCACGGGGCGATTTTTAGCGCAAATGCTCGCGCGCGGTCATAGCGTCGGCCACTATACGAGCCCGCATATTTTCGAGTTTCGCGAGAGATTTTGGATGAACGGCGCCGTAGCTAGCGCGGACGCGCTCGAGACGGCTCACGAGAAGCTGATTAAAATTTTGCCCCCCGAGGTCGCGCGTTCGCTTTCGTATTTCGAGTACGCGACGTTGCTTTGCGCTCCGCTTTTTGAGGGGTGCGACTTTTTCGTTTGCGAGGCTGGCGTAGGCGGCGAATTTGACGCTACGAACGTGTTTGACAAGCGCCTTAGCCTCTTTACTCCGATCGGTTTTGACCACACGGCGCTGCTGGGCGATACGCTAGAGCGGATCGCGACGACTAAATTTAACGCGATGGCGGACGTTGCTTTGATAAATGATGATATGAGCGAGCTTTGCGCCAGTATCGCGCGAAAAATCGCCGATAAAAAAGGTGCGACGCTCAAATTCGCTTCCCAAAATTTGACCAACGAGGATAAAAACGAGATTAAAATTTACGCGGAGAAATTCGGCTTGCCCAAGTTTTTGCGCTCAAATTTGACTCTTAGCTCTTCGGCGTTTAAGGAGCTTGGATTTAGCTTAAATTTATCAAATTTAGGCGCGCTAGATCTAAGCGGACGCTGCGAAAAGATCGCGCCAAACGTAACGATCGACGTCGGACACAATGAGATGGCGGCGCAAGCCCTAGCTAAAAAATTTGAGGGCAAAAAGCTAAATTTGATCTTTAACGCCTTTGCGGACAAGGACATAAAAGCCGTCATAAAGGCGATCAGGCCAATCGTCAAAAAGACCTACATCATCGAGTACGAGACGCCGGGCCGCGAGCTTGCGACGGAGCAGGTGAAAGAGGCTTTGCGCCAGCTAGATATTGAGTTTGCGGACTTTACGGACGTGCGTGCGGACGAGGAGTATCTGGCGTTCGGGTCGTTTTACCTCGTGGAAGCCTTCTTAAAAAGGTACCGCGGTGCAAAGTGAGGTTTTTGAGTATTTTTTAAACGGAGGCGATGCGCAGCTGCTCGTCTGCGAGGACGATAAGGAGGCTATCGCGGCTCTTAGCGCGGCGGAATTTGCCGGGCTTAAGGTCTTTAGATTGCCCGATTTTAGAGCGCGCGAGGGTGATGATCTGCGCAGCTTTAGCGCCGAGCTTTTCGAGCTATCATCCGAGTTAGCCAAATTTTACGAATTCGAGGGCAAAAAGCTCCTCATCAGCCCCGTTTGCACGGTTCTAAACAAACTTCCGGGCAAAAAACATCTACAAAAGCTAACGCTAAATTTCGGCGATAAAATCGATCCAAAAGAGCTAACCCAAAAGCTACTGCGCTTTGGCTACGAGGCGGTGGGTATCGTGGAGAGCGAGGGCGAGTTTTGCGTTCGCGGCGAGATTATAGATATTTTTTGCGTCGGCGCGCAGGAGCCAAACCGCATTTTGCTATTTGACGATGAGATAGAGAGTATCAGGCACTACAGCACGCAGACGCAAATTTCAAACAAAACCGAACTAAAAAGCGTTGAAATTTCGCCTTTTATCGCGGCTCTGGGCGAGGCCGAGTTTAAAAAAACCTCCGAAAAAATAAAAGATATGCAAACGGACGCGCTAATCAGCGACCTAAAGACGCTCGGATTTTGGGCGATAGATGGATTTATCGACTATACGCGCGAATTTAAAACGGTTTTAACGAAAAAATTTGACGACTTTGAGCGGGATCTAGGCGATGTGGCAAATTTGCCAGTATTGCCCGCAGCTAAAGTTTATAAAGACTTAAGCGTAACTTTAAACGCCGATTTTTTCGAGCTAAATAAAAATAAAAAAATCAAGGTTTTAGCGCGCAACGAGGGTCTTTTTAACGCATTAAATTTAAGCGAATACAAAAACGTCGAGTTCGTGCAAACCGAAGCGGCGTTAAATTTGGTCTCACCAAGTGAAATCATCGTATCGCTAAACAAATTTGAAAAGAAAAAGCGCGCCAAAAAACCGAGTCTAGCGATCGACGAGCTAAAGGCGGGCGACTACGTCGTGCACGAGGAGTACGGCATCGGCAAATTTACGGGGCTTGAAAAGCTAACGGTGCTAGGCAGGACGCGCGAGTTCGTCGTGATCGTTTATCAAAACGAGGATAAGCTGCTTTTGCCCGTCGAGCATTTAAATTTGATCGACAGATACGTCGCGGGTAGCGGCAGTATCGCGGTTTTAGACCGCCTGGGCAAGGCAAATTTTGCCAAGATAAAAGAAAAAGTTAGAGCCAAGCTTTTCGTAATCGCGTCAAAGATTATTTCACTAGCTGCCCAGCGCGAGCTAATCCGCGGCGAAATCATCGAAAAAGACGATGCGGAGTATCTAAATTTCTTGCAAAACGCGGGCTTTGCCTACACGAGAGATCAGGAGCGCGCATCAAGCGACATCGCAAACGACCTAAAAAGCGGCAAGGTGATGGATAGGTTGCTTAGCGGCGATGTGGGATTCGGTAAAACCGAGGTTGCTATGAACGCGATATTTAAATGCGTAAAATCGGGCTTTCAGGCGCTATTTTTCGTGCCGACGACGCTTCTTAGTTCGCAACATTTTAAAAGCCTAAAAGAGCGGCTGGGCAAATTTGACGTTAGCGTCTTTAAACTTGACCGTTTCACGAGCGCAAAGGAAAAAGTGGCTGCGGTTAAGGCGCTGGAGGCGGGACAGCCTTGCGTTTGCGTGGGTACGCACTCGCTTTTATCGGTTAAGCCGTCAAATTTAGGCCTCATCATCATTGATGAGGAGCATAAATTCGGCGTCAAGCAAAAAGAAAAACTAAAAGAAATTTCAAGCGCCTCGCACGTGCTATCTATGAGCGCAACCCCGATACCGCGCAGCCTAAATATGGCGCTTTCAAGCGTCAAGGGCTATTCCGTCCTACAAACTCCGCCAAGCTCGCGCCTAGACGTGCGAACCAGCGTGCGCGAGTGGGACGAAAAGGCGGTAAAAGAGGCCATCATGCGCGAACTGCGCCGCGGCGGGCAAATTTTTTATATCCACAACCACATCGCCACGATGCCTCAAGCAAAAAAGCAAATTTTAGACATCATGCCAAATTTACGCATCCTCACGCTGCACTCCAAGATCGACGCCAAAACGACCGAAGAGGAGATGATGAAGTTTGAAAACGGCGAATACGACGTGCTGCTAAGCACTAGTATCGTAGAAAGCGGCATCCATCTGCCAAACGTAAACACCATCATCATCGAGGGCGCGAATAAATTCGGTATCGCAGACTTGCATCAGCTACGCGGACGCGTCGGCAGGAGCGACAAGCAGGCGTATTGCTACTTCCTGGTCGAAGACAAAAACGCCCTAAGCGCGGACGCGCTAAAACGCCTAGTCGCGCTTGAGAGCAACTCGTTTTTGGGCTCGGGCAGCGTGCTAGCCTACCATGATCTGGAAATCAGAGGCGGCGGCAACCTGGTGGGCGAAGCTCAAAGCGGCCATATCGAGGCGATCGGCTACTCGCTCTACATCAAAATGCTCGAAGAAGAGATAAATAAACTGCTAAATAAAGAGAGCTTTGAAAGCGCAAAAATCGATCTGAAACTCAGCATAAACGCGTTTTTAAACTCGGAGTTTATCGGCGAGGATAGGCTGCGTCTGGAGCTTTATAGACGGCTTAGCAAGTGCAAAGAGGTGGCCGAGGTTTACGGGATAGAGGGCGAGATCGAGGATAGAT
Organism: Campylobacter showae; assembly: GCF_900573985.1. NCBI lineage: Bacteria > Pseudomonadati > Campylobacterota > Epsilonproteobacteria > Campylobacterales > Campylobacteraceae > Campylobacter > Campylobacter showae. Next base: position 1,206,160 of record NZ_UWOK01000001.1, read on the forward strand.
TCGGCAAGCCCGACATCTACACCAAGCAGTTTTTAAGTCTCATTATAATTAAAATTTTAGCGATAAAAGCGGGCTTTAAAGCCATCTCAAATGCCGAGCAAAATATCGTACTAACCGCGCAAAACGGCGAGCAAACCAGGCTAAGATCAAAGAGCAAAGACGATGATGACGTGATAGAGGAGATCTTGATCTATCTTAGAAAACTAAACAAAGGACGGGCGGAAAAATGATAGACTGGAACACGACTGCCGCAGCGATTTATAGGCGTAAATTCGGCGCATTAAAAGGCGTGATAGACGTTGATTTTACGCAGCTTGACGGGCTTATCGGGATTGAAAAGCAAAAAGAAGAGCTCGTAGAAAATACGCGAAATTTTTTAGAAGGCAAGGGCGCAAATCACGCGATACTGTGGGGTGCGCGAGGCTGCGGTAAAAGCAGCCTGGTTAAGGCCGTTTTTACTAAATTTTACCCAGATGGCTTGCGGCTAATTGAGCTAAAAAACGACGAGCTGGAGATGATACCCGAGATCATTTACGAGATTAGGGATAGCAGTTTTAAATTTATCATTTTTTGCGACGACCTTAGCTTTGAGGCGGGAGACATGAGCTATAAATTTTTAAAACCCGTGCTTGAGGGCTCGATCGAAAAGGCGCCTAAAAACGTGCTAGTCTACGCCACCTCAAACCGCCGCCACCTGATCAGCGAACTAAAAAGCGACAACGAGGGTGCAAAAGTCGGCGAGACGGAGCTGCACTATAGCGACGCGGTCGAAGAAAAGATCGCGCTTAGCGATAGATTCGGGCTTTGGCTCAGCTTTTATCAGGGCAGCTTTACGGACTATCTAAAGATAGTTGATTTTTATTTTAAAGATTTCGTTGGCGACAGAGCCATGCTTCACGAGCTAGCTAAGCAATACGCACAGCTTCGCGCGAGCCGCTCTGGACGCACCGCGAGGCAGTTTTATCTGAGCTATAAAGATAAAATTTGATGGCAAATTTGACTAGAGTGGGCTTTGTCGGCGATATCGTCGGACGCGCAGGACGAAGCGCTGTTATACAAAATTTGCCAAAATTTAAGCGCGAGTTTGAGCTTGACTTTATCGTCGCAAACGCCGAAAATGCAAGCGGCGGCTTTGGCCTAACCGCAACAAACGCGCATGAGCTGCTAGAGTGCGGTATCGACGCGATCACGGGCGGCAATCATAGCTTTGATAAAAAAGACGTAGTCGCGTTGATGGACGCCCTGCCTATCATTCGCCCGTATAATCACTTCACGGGAACTGCGGGGCGCGGCGCGATAAATTTGAGTAAAGAGGGCAAGAGCCTAAGCGTGGTAAATTTGATGGGGCACTACGGCTTGCCGCATACGAACAACGCCTTTTTGGAGGCCGAGCGCGCGCTAGAGGAGTGCGAGAGCGAAAATATCCTCATAGACTTTCACGCCGAGGCCACGAGTGAGAAAAACGCCTTTTTTAGTCTATTTTGCGGGCGAATAGGAGCCATAGCGGGCACTCACACGCACGTTGGCACCGATGATTTGCAAATAGTTAGCGGCACCGCATACGTGAGCGACGTAGGGCTTAGTGGGGCATTTGACGGCGTCATCGGCATGGATGCTGAAGCGCCGGTGAAGAGCTTTTTAACGGGGCTAAAGCACTCGTTTAAGGTAAATGAAAAATGCAGGCGAATCTTTCAAATGGTCGTGTTTGAATTTGACGGCGGGCGCTGCACGGATGCCTTTAAGGTCCGCGTGATAGACGGAGTTAGCGAGCCTTTGGTGCAGCGAGCGGTTAAATTTATATAAACGAGCGCAAATTTGAGCCGCACAAGGCTAGCGACGGCTTTTACTCAAATTTAAGCGCGGCGGCGTTTTGGAGGTAAAATTTGAGCAATAGTCTGGCGTAAAATTTGCTAAAAACAAAGAAAAAAGGAAAAACTATGGATAGCACGCAGCTTTTTTTAGCGCTAAAAAACGCGGGCGTAAAGGCTGACGCGGACGGCCCTCTTTGGTGGCCAAATGCGGGCACCTTCGAGGTCGTTGTGGGTGCCGTTTTGATACAAAATACCAACTGGAAAAATGCGGACAAGGCGCTAAATAATCTAAAAAACGCAAATTTGATGAGCGTTGAGGGCATCGTAAAAACTCCCGCGGCCGAGCTAGCCTTGCTCATAAAACCAAGCGGCTTTTACAACACAAAGGCAAAACGCCTAAAAACGCTTTGTGACGCGATTTTTAAAAAATTCGGCGATTTTGAAAATTTCAAAGAAAACGTAAGCCGAGAGTGGCTGCTTGGCGTCAAAGGCATCGGCGCAGAGACCTGCGACGCGGTGCTTTGCTACGCGTGCGGACGCGACGTGATGGTCGTAGATAGTTACGCTTTGCGGATTTTGAGCTTTTTGGGATATGGGTTTGAAAGCTATGAAGAGGCGCAGGAGTGGCTAGAGGCCGTAGATAGCGAGCAGATTTGCAAAGCATACGGACGCGAGTTAGGCATGAATGAAATTTACGCCAAATTTCACGGCAAGATAGTGGAGTTTTGCAAGGCGCACTTTAACGGAAAGAGGCTAGACGATGCCGGCGAAGAAATACTAAAATCTATAAAATAGGAGCAAGGATGAAGATAAATTTTATAAATTTACAAGCTCAGTATCAAAAATACAAAAACGAAATCGACGAGCAGATCAAAGAGGTGCTAGATAGCTCGGTCTATATCGGCGGCAAGGTCGGCGAGCTGGAGGAAAATCTGGCTAAATTTAGCGGCGCAAAGCACGCGATAGCTTGCAGTAGCGGCACGGACGCGCTGCTGTTAGCCTTTATGGCGCTTGATATAAAGCCCGGCGACGAGGTCATCACGACGCCTTTTACCTTTATCGCTACGGCCGAGATGATAGCGTTTCTGGGCGCAAAGCCCGTATTTGTCGATATCGACGAGAGGACGTATAACATCGATCCAAATTTGATCGAAGCAAAGATCACGCCAAAGACCAAGGCTATCGTGCCGGTGTCGCTTTTTGGGCAGGCGGCGGATATGACGGCGATAAATGCCGTTGCGCAAAAGCACGATCTAGTCGTCATCGAGGACGCCGCGCAAAGCTTCGGCGCGAGTCAAAACTGCGTAAAATCCTGCAACCTCTCGCGCATCGCTACGACCTCGTTTTTCCCGGCTAAGCCGCTTGGTTGCTACGGCGACGGCGGAGCGATATTTACCGACGACGACGCCCTAAACAAAAAGATACGCATCCTGCTAAATCACGGCCAGTCCGAGCGCTACATCCACAAATACATCGGTATAAACGGCAGACTCGACGCCATCCAGGCGGGCATTTTAAACGTCAAGCTAAAATACCTTGACGCCGAAATCGCAAGACGCCAAGAGATCGCGGCGAGATATACTGGCGAACTAAAGGGCGTCGTAGCGCCTTTCGTCGCGGAGGGCAACGTCTCGGCGTGGGCGCAGTACTGCATCCGCGTAAAAGATAGAGCGAAAATGCTAGAAATCTGCGCGCAAAAAGGCGTGCCGACGGGAGTTTATTACCCCGTGCCACTGCATTTGCAAGAGGTGTTTAAGGATCTTGGCTATAAGCTTGGGGATTTTGCCGTGAGTGAAGCGGTAGCGCAGGATATAATGGCGCTACCGATGTCTGCGTTTGTAACCAAAGAGGAGCAAGACTATGTCATCGAGGTTATAAATAATGCTTAAATTTGCGCTCATAGGTCTTGGCGTCATGGGCAAAAACCACTACCGCGCGCTACAAAACGTCGCTGGCGTGCAGATAGCCGCTCTTTGCGATCCGTTTTGCAAGGAAAATTTCGCGCAAAAAATTTACTTGGGTCTTGACGAGATGCTAGAGAGCGAAAATTTAGACGCCGCCGTCATCGCTACGCCGACCTCGCTACATAAAGAAGCGGCGCTAAAATGCATGCAAAAGGGGCTAAATTTGCTCATCGAAAAGCCCGTTTGCGCAAATGCCGCAGACGCTCAAATTTTACTTGACGAAGCGCAAAAGCGAAATCTAAAGGTAGTCGTCGGGCACGTCGAGCGCTTTAATCCAGCGATCGCGGCTCTAAAAAAAGAGCTTGAAAACGAGGAAATTTACAGCGTGCAAATAACTAGAAACGCGCCATTTCCACAGCGTATCGCAGACGTTGGGATACTGGCTGATCTAGCCGTGCACGATATAGATCTCATTAGGTTTTTAAGCGGCAAAGAGATAAAAAGAGCCGATATAAAATGCTCGCGCAAAATCCACGCCAAATTTGAAGACAACGCGGTTTTGTCGTTTGAGATTGAGGGCGAGATAACGGCTCTCATCGCCACTAGCTGGCTCGCGCATAGACGCAAAAGAACGGTCGAGGTTGCGTGCAAAGGGGCGGTTTACGAGGCTGATTTGCTAAATCAGAGTCTTATTAAATTTAGCGAATTTGGCGCGAGCGCGTGCAAAATGCAAAATATATTCGTCAAAAGAACCGATCCGCTAACAAGCGAGCTGGAGGACTTCGTGCGCCTACTAGGCAGCGGGCAAAGCTCGGGCGCTAGCATAAAGGACAGCCTAAAAACGCTAAAAATTATAGAGAACGCGAGCTAAATTTTAAGCTGAATTATAAAAGAAAATTTATTTTTTTATTTATATTTATAGAAAAAGAAGTTATTATTACACGATTTTTTCAAAAGGAGTCTAAATGATATATGAAAACATCGTCCAAACCATCGGTAAAACCCCGATCGTAAGGATAAACAGCGTGCACGAAGAGGGCATGGCTGAAATTTATGCAAAGCTTGAGTTTTTTAACCCGGGCGGCTCGGTAAAAGATAGAATCGCTGCAAATATGATCCTAGGCATGCAAAAAGAGGGCGCGCTAAAAAAAGGCGACGTCATCGTGGAGCCAACTAGCGGCAACACCGGCATAGGCGCGGCTATGGTCAGTGCGGCGCTAGGATACAAGGTCGTGCTAGTGATGCCAGAAACCATGAGTATAGAAAGACGCAAGCTGCAAAAGGCTTACGGCGCGGAGCTCGTGCTAACCGAGGGCGCAAAGGGCATGAAGGGCGCGATCGAAAAAGCGACCGAGCTCGTGCGTGAAAAAGGCTACGTAATGCTAAGCCAGTTTGAAAATAAATTTAACCCACAGGCTCACGAGCTAACGACTGCAAAAGAGATCATGGATGATTTTGAAGAGCTTGACGCGTTTGTAGCCGGCGTAGGCACTGGCGGCACGCTAAGTGGCACGGCTAGAGCGCTAAAAGCAAACGGCTATAAGACTAAAATCGTCGCCGTCGAGCCAAACGACTCTGCCGTGATCTCCGGCGAAAAACCGGGTCCGCATAAGATCCAAGGCATAGGAGCGGGCTTTATCCCGGCTACGCTCGAGACCGCCTATATCGACGAGATAGAGCGCGTAGATAACGATGAGGCCTTTGAGACGGCTAGAAAGCTGGCTAAAGATGAAGGTATCCTGCTGGGTATCTCGGGCGGCGCGGCTCTGGCGGCTGCGGTGAAGGTCGCAAAGAGACTAGGTAAGGGCAAAAAGGTGCTTTTCATAGCTCCTGATAACGGCGAGAGGTATCTTAGTACCCCGCTTTACGAGGCGTGATTTGGGACTGATAGCTGAGCTAAACGAACTAGTCGCGACCGTACGCGAAAAGGACCCGTCGGTAGCCTCGTGCTGCTACGGGGCGATCCTCGTAAACACTCCTGGCATCCATGCCGTCTTTTTTCATAGATTCGCGCACTTTTTGCATGTTAAAAATTGGCGATTTACGGCGCGCTTCGTCTCGCAGATGTCTCGCTTTTTAACGGGCATCGAGATACATCCGGGCGCCAAGATCGGCAGGCGGCTTTTTATCGATCACGGCATGGGCGTGGTTATCGGCGAGACGGCCGAGGTGGGCGATGACGTGCTGATCTATCATCAAGTAACCCTGGGCGGTACGGGCAAAGAGTGCTGCAAGCGCCACCCGACCGTAAAAAACGGCGTCACGATAGCAGCCGGCGCAAAGGTGCTGGGAAATATCCTAATCGGCGAAAACGTAAAAATAGGCGCGAACTCGGTCGTGCTAAAAGACGTGCCCGATAATGCTACGGTCGTAGGAATTCCTGCTAGGATCGTGCGGATAAACGGAGAACGAGTCGGCGAGTAGGTCAAATTTACGCCGGCTCAAACTTTTTTATTTCATCAAATTTTAAAATTTAAATAAACGGCGAGATTTAAATTCGGCAAATTTAATTTGGGCAGTAGAATTTGCAGCAAATTTGAGCCAAATTTACTCCTCAAATATCGGAAGTTTCGGCTCTTTTGCTTTTTGTGTTTTACTGCCGATGTTTAAATTTTGCGCATCATTCGCGGCGCTCAAATTTTTATTATCGTCAAATTTATCAGCCTGCACAGCGTCGTCAAATTTGACCGGCTCGCCGGCTTCGTTCGTCGTGATCTTGAGTCGTTTCATCGTCTTGGCTGATTTGCTAAACTCTATTAGATCCTCGGTTGTTTTTACTTCGCTCGGGAGCTTTTGCAGTGAGTGTTTAAATATTTCAGCCGCCGCGATAGCGTCGCTTAGGGCTCTATGATGGGTATTGTCGATGCCTAAAAGTTCTTTTAGCGTTCCTAGACCGTATTTTGGCGAGGCGATAGTGCGGCGGGCTAGGTCGATCGTGCAGAGTTTGCGGTTTAGTAGCTCTCCGTATCCTAGCGCCTCCAGCGTCGCGCTGATAAAGCCGTAGTCAAAGCGGACGTTGTGTGCTACGAAAACGCTCTGACCCAAAAAGACTTTAAACTGCTCCATGACAAAGGCAAGGCTTGGCGCGTTTTTTAGGTGCTCTGCGGTGATTCCCGTTAGTTCGCTGATATTTTCCGGGACGTACGGCGCATACACGAATGTTTCAAATTTGCCGATTATTTCGCCATTTTGTAGCTTTAGTGCGCCGATTTCTATGATCTGGCCGCTATTTATGCCGCCGCTAGTTTCTATATCCACGACGCAAAAAATTTGATCTTTTATCTCATTGCGCCGCGTTTTTAGCTCGATTTGGTTTTTTGCGGTGCGGGTTATATCAAGCCCCAGCGCGCGCCACATCTGCACGTCGCGAACATCAAAAAGCTCGGCATATTCGTCCATTTGCTTGGTTGCGGCGACGAAGTCCGCGTAGGGCACGTTTCGCTTGGCGATGACGGCTAGTAAATTTTCAAAATCTTGGTTCAAAACTCGAGCTTTAGCGAGCGGATAGAGTGCTCGTATGAATTTGACGAAAATATATAACTGCCCGCCACGACGATATCCACGCCCGCTTCGTCTAGCTGCGCGACGTTTAGTCCTGTCACGCCTCCGTCGACTTCGATCATGCATTTGGCGTTTTTGCGCTCGATCATTTCGCGTAAGCTACGGGCTTTTTCGAGTACCGAAGGGATAAATTTTTGACCGCCAAATCCCGGATTTACGCTCATTAGCAGCACCATATCGACCTCATTTACGATGTGCTCGATCGCTGTGACCGGCGTGTGCGGGTTTAGCACGATAGCGGGTCCTACGCCGTGGCTTCGGATGTGATCGATTAAGCGTAGCGGATGCTTTTCCTCCTCGATGTGAAAGCTTAAAAATTTAGGCTTCAGAGGCAAAAAAAGATCGGCGAAAAAGGTGTTGTTTTGAACCATCAGATGTATATCTAGCGGCTTTGTAGCAGCCTTGGCTACGGCGTTTACGACGACGGGGCCGATGGTTAAATTTGGCACGAAATGCCCGTCCATCACGTCAACATGTACAAGATCGGCTCCGGCTTCGCAGATGGCCTCGATCTCAGCCCTTAAATTTCCAAAATCCGCCGATAAAATACTCGGTGCTACATACATTTTAGTGTCCTTTATTTGCTTAGAAAAAATATCGCGTCCATGCCGTCTATATCGAGTCGTACGAGGGCGCCTTTGTTTTTTTTGTCTTCCTCTTTGATCTCTTCAAAAACATGCGGCAAGGTGAAATTCGCCTCTATCTTTCGGCTCTTTAGCCATGCCTCAATGCGGTCTGAGATGACGCTAAGCAGGTCTGCATATGCTTCGGTTATGCTTGCTTCACCGCCTTCTTGGAGTAAAATTTTGCAGATACTACTAACGGCGTTTTTTTCGACGCAGAGGATAAATTTGGCGTTCATCTCGCCGTAAAACGCTACCGAGCCCATGCAAAATTTCTCCTCGTCGCAACTAAAATTTGTTACTTCGGTGCTATTACGAGAAATAGGTAAATTTGATAAAGAGGCTAGCGTGTCCATCACTACTTTTAAGATATCCGGTAAAAGATCTATTAATTCTTTTGTTATATTTTTAGGTTTTTCGTCTTCTATGCTACCGCCGCCTTCTATTGTCGCGTCGTCATTGAAAAAATCCTGGATCGTATCGTAAAGTAGTATCCCGCAGTCCTCTAAATCATGAAGTAGCGCTTTTGAGACGTTAGGCTTTTTTAGTCCGCACATAGCTATGGTTGCACCGCTATCGGCACACTCCATCGCGAGTTTTGCCAAAAACGACACGCCGTGAATATTTATAAAACTTGATTTTTTCATATCAAAAACAAAAAATTTAAAGCCGATTTTTAGCGATTGCAGGAAACTTTTATAAGCGAATTTGTCTGCAAATTCCGAGTCTATAAAGCCGTTTATCTCGTAAACCACTACGTTTTCTTTAAGGGTAGTGGATAATTCTTTTTTATTTGATTTGATGTCGGTCAGGCGGATGGCGCACTCAAAATCTTTATGTAAACGATTAAATTCTTCCTCGTCTTTTGCGATAGTCGGTTTGTATCCGCGCCCCGATAATGTTAGCGCAATCTGGCGCTTTTGCTCGATATCGGCATTAAAAACTATGATTTGTTTATTTTCAGATTCAAATGCTCCCCAAAAAAGCAGAGCGACGTTTAGCGTCTCGAAAAAAGATAAATTTAAAACGTCTTTAGACATTCTTTTGAGCGCTTTAAATTTTATCTCATTGTAGTCGCAAAAGCCTATATCGGCGTCATTTTCCTTTGTTATTCTTGAGACGGATTCAAGGATTAGATTAAAGCCTACCTTGTTAAAATAAACGGTATTTTTAAGCGATATTAGGATATGACGCGGAGCTTTTTGGCGTAGATATTTTATATTTGCGTCGCTGATTTCGTATTTATCGATATCGCCGTCTAAAAAGCCGGAAGGATAAAATATAGCTACGTCGTCTTTAAAATCTAATCTCATAAGATAAAAGAATTTCCTAAAAAAATGATATTTTTTACGTAAATCGAGCCGGTAATTTTTTAAAATTTAACCGTGTTTAAATTTTGTTATTTTAGCTTTTTTATCCATAAATTCAGTTTAAAAACTAACGCGTTTGTAAAAGCGGCTTTAAGCTTTTATTTTGTTTATTTTGGATAAAATCAGCAGAAATTTTTATTTTTAAGGAAACAAATATGTCAAGAGTATGCGCAATAACAGGCAAAGGTCCGATGGTAGGCAACAATGTCAGCCACGCGAAAAATAGAACGAAAAGAAGGTTTTTGCCAAACCTAAGAACCATCCGCGTTACGCTAGAGGACGGCACTACGAGAAAGATCAAAGTAGCTGCTTCTACGCTAAGAACAATGAGAAAACAGTCACGCTAAATTTACCGCAAATTTGAGGAGTTGTCTTTGTTTAGAAAGATTTTAAAATTCCTCAACTGGTCAAGTTCTGCAAAACCTCAAATTAGTCTTAATACCGAACTTTACGAACAACTTCGCCCGTTTCGCTTACCGCTCATCTTAGTCGTTTTGATGATGATGGTCGGGGCTATGGGCTATGTCACGATCGATAATTTTAGCCTGATAGACGCGATTTATCAGGCCGGTATGACTTTTACGACCGTCGGTTTTACCGAGGTCGCGCCTATTTCTCCGGCCGGCCGGATTTTTACTATCACTTTTATTTTGCTAGGCTTTGCCGTTTTTACGTTTTCTACGGGTTTGATGCTCGAAGTTTTAAAAAAAGGCGCGCTCGTAGCGATCATAAAGGAAAGACGAATGTTATATAAAATCGCAAGGTTAAAAAACCACTTTGTCATCTGCTATCACAACCAATACACAATGGAATTAAGCCGCGAATTTAGGGAAAATCACATCCCATTTATCGTTATTGATCCGCGTGAGGATCTGCCGGAAATCGCGGAAAAATACAAGTATCCATACTATATCGTCTCTCAGCCGCACACGCAAACGGCGCTTTTAAAGACGCATTTTTCAAGCGCAAAAGGCATGATCACGCTAAGTCCAAATATCGCTGACAACATCGCTCTCATCGCAACAGTAAGGCTGTTTGAAAAAGAAATCGGGCGCAAAAAGCCGTATTTTATAATGACAAACTCCGATAACCAAGACGATACCGAGCGCCTAAAAAAGCTCGGCGCAAACAGCGTCGTGAGCCCGTCAAAACTCGTCGCCCAGCGCCTTAGCGCGATGAGCGTACGTCCGGATATGGAAAATTTGCTCGAGCAGTTTTTGTATAAGCAAGACTCGCCGATCGACATCGAGGAGATATTGGTGCCTGATTATTCGTGGGTGCGCTTTAAACGCCTAAAAGAAACTAACCTGCGAAATATAACAAACGCCGACGTCGTTGGCATCAAAGACGTAAATAACAAATTTATCCCGATGCCAAAGGGCGATACGCTGATAGGCACAGGCACGAAGCTGCTTGTTATCGGCACCGGCGAGTCGATACGCCTAACCAAACGCGTCATAAAAAGCAAGCATAAGCCAGAAGAGCTAAAGTACGTTTAAATTTGAGCTTTGCACGGTAAATTTACGTTGCAAAATCACTGCAAATTTGACGCAAAAACAATTCATCGGTGCCATAAAATTTGATAAATTTAAGCTTGACGTAGGCTAGGTAAAATTTGCCAAATCGCCCAAATACGGCGCGTTTTTAACCAGCTCTTAAAATAACATTCGCTAAAATTAAATTAAAATTTAATCCATCAAAGGAGCAGATATGTTTCATGAAGACAGAGAGCTTATAACCAAGCTAAAAGGCACGAATGCGAGATTTACGTCGCTTTTCGACAAACACAACGACCTAGACGAAAAGATCGCCGAGATGCAAAAAGGCAACGTTTATAACGATGCGGAAGTGGATGCTCTAAAACGCGAAAAACTCAGACTAAAAGACGAAATTTACGCCTTTTTAGCCGAGTATAAAAAAGAAAATAATCTTTAATTTAATAGCGGCGGACGATTTGTACCGCCGTTTTCTGCCTCAAATTCTCTCAAATTTTTATCTTTGATTAGCTGCAAATCGCGCCAAATTTAACTCAAAACCAGAATGCAAAATCGCTGCAAAAACACCAGATTTGATGCAAAATATAAATTTGTTTTCAAATTTACAACGCGGCTACATCGAAATCTTTTTGAGTACCCAAAAACCGCCATTCCGACGCATAAAATAATAACCGCCCAAATATATTCCATCTTATTTTCTTGCCTATTTTTGCCGAAGCTTAATTTTTTTGTTTATTACGACACAAACTCGCACTTTTCGGAAAGACCGTGATTTAAGATAAAATTCGCTAAAATTTATAAAAGTTTAAAAAGGATGGAAAATGGATGAGACAAAGAGCGTTTTTATCAACCGCGAGCTTAGCTGGTTGCGCTTTAACTCGCGCGTTTTAGCTCAATGCGAAAAGGCGTTGCCGCCGCTTGAAAAGCTAAAATTTATCGCGATTTATATGACGAATTTGGATGAATTTTATATGATCCGCATCGCGGGACTAAAGCAGCTTTTTGCCGCGGGAGTCGCAGCTAGCGGTAGCGACGGCATGAGTCCGCTCGAGCAGCTAAGAGAGATCAGAAAATACATCAAAGACGAACTCGCGCTCGTGGAAAAACACTATAAAGACGCATTAAAAGAGCTCGCGCAAAACGGGCTTTTTATGAAAAATTACGACGAAATCTCGCCCGAACTTCGCGCTAAATGCGACGAGTATTTTTTCTCAAATATCCTGCCCGTCATCGTGCCTATCGCGGTTGACGCCACGCACCCGTATCCTCATCTAAACAACCTTAGCTTTAGCCTAGCCGTTAAGCTTGCCGACGCGGATAGTCCAGAGATTATAAAATTTGGCATGATACGCATCTCGCGCGTTTTGCCGAGATTTTATCAAGCGGCCGACAACGTCTACGTGCCGATAGAAACGATCGTACACCGCCACGCAGAAGAGATTTTTCCGGGTTACAAGCTGCTTAGTTCGGCGGCGTTTAGGGTCACGCGAAACGCCGATATCGTCATCGAGGAAGAAGAGGCCGATGATTTTATGATGATCCTCGAGCAAGGGCTCAAGCTACGCCGCAAGGGCGCCTTTGTCCGCATGCAGATACAAAAGGACGCCGACGCCGAGATAGTCGAGTTTCTAAACTCGCATATGAAGATTTTTTATAAGGATATCTACGAGTACACCGTCCCGCTCACGCTAAATTCGCTCTGGCAAATCGTGGGAAATAAAGAATTTTCGTACCTTTGCCTACCGCCGTACGCGCCAAAGACATTGCCGCCTTTTAGCACTCATCTCTCGATGTTTGACGTCATCGATAAAGAAGACGTGCTAGTCGTGCATCCCTACGAGAGCTTTGATCCCGTCGTGCAGTTTATCAGGGAGGCGAGCAAGGATCCGCGCGTGATCTCGATCCGCATGACGCTCTACCGCGTCGATAAAAACTCGCCTATCATCCAGGCTCTCATCGACGCCGCAAACGACGGCAAGCAGGTAACCGTGATGGTCGAGCTAAAGGCGAGGTTTGACGAGGAAAACAACCTACACTGGGCAAAGGCTCTAGAGGACGCCGGCGCACACGTGATATACGGCATCACGGGCTTTAAGGTGCACGCAAAAGTGAGCCAAGTCATCCGCCAGGAGGGCGGCAAGCTCAAATTTTACATGCATCTATCCACGGGCAACTACAACGGCGGCTCGGCGAAAATTTACACCGACGTGAGCTATTTTACGAGCAGGGCGGAGTTTGCGAGCGATACGACGACGTTTTTTCACATACTTTCGGGTTTTTCTAAAAACCGCCGTTTGCAGACGCTTTCCATGTCGCCGATGCAGATAAAAGAGCGCGTGCTAGAGATGATAAAGACCGAGACCGCGCACGGCGAGCAGGGCAGGATCGTGGCCAAGATGAACGCGCTAGTCGATAGCGACATCGTGGACGCGCTGGTAAAGGCAAGTAGCGCGGGCGTGAAGATCGATCTCATCGTGCGCGGCATCTGCTGCGTGCGTCCTGGCGTGAAAGGCCTAAGCGAAAATATCCGCGTGAGATCGCTCATCGGCAAATACCTTGAGCACGCGAGGGTATTTTATTTTAGGCACGCCGACCCTCAAATTTACATCGCATCCGCTGACTGGATGCCGAGAAATCTCGAGCGCCGCCTAGAGCTCATGACGCCGATAATCGATAAAAATTTGCAAGAGCGTTTGCTGGAGTTTTTGCGCTTGCAGCTTAGCGATAACGAGCTAGCGTTTGAGTTGCAAAACAGCGGCGAATATGCCAAGGTAAGACCGAAAGAGGGCGACGCGCGTATAAACTCGCAAGAGGTGCTCGAGGAGTACGTGAGCGGGATATATAAGGCGACGAAAAAGGATACCGATAAGGGGAAGAGCGAGCAGATGGTGGCGAAACTGCTAAAAGAAAGTTGAGCGGCTCGTCTTTTTGCTCTATACTTCGTTACTTGTAAATTCGGCTCGGTCATTACCTATATGGCAACTCCCGTCGCCAAATTTAAAAGCGCCTCGTCTAGAACAAAAATATTTCACCTTGTCGTTTTATATTCAAATTTGAAGTCGATTTGTAAATTTTGACTTCAAATTTTACCCACCGAGACCTGCACCTTGATGCTGTTAAAATTTAACTCACAAATTTACAGAAATCTCCGCATGTCGCGAATTTTACTTCGCCGAGCTTTTTGTCGCACGCATTTCGGTCAAAATTTGAAAAACACCAAAATACGCCGAATTTAAGGGATAAAATGAACTCTTTCAATGCCTTTTTCTCTGGTTTTTCGCTCGGGCTCTCGCTGATTTTACCCATCGGAGCTCAAAATGCCTTCGTGCTAAAACAAGGCATCAAAAAACAGCATGTTTTTCTAGTTTGCGCTATCTGCGCGCTTAGCGACGCTGCACTGATCTTTGCGGGCGTATCGGGGTTTGGCTACGTGGTTGAGCGCTATCCCATCATCAAAACCGCCGCGCTTTGGGGCGGATTTGTCTTTTTGAGCATTTACGGAATTCGTGGCCTTTATAGCGCATTTAGCGCATCGCATGCTCTAGCAGCCGGCGGCGAGGATACGCGCGGTGCGGCTAAAACGGCGCTTCTAACGCTAGCTTTTACGTGGTTAAATCCGCACGTATATCTTGACACGGTCGTGCTTCTTGGCTTGGTTTCTACGAAATTTAGCGAGAGTGCGGGACTCTTTGGTATGGGCGCGATGTGCGCGTCGTTTGCGTTTTTCTTTTCGCTCGGATACGGAGCTAGGTTTTTGGCGCCGCTGTTTAAAAACCCCGCCGCGTGGAAAATTTTGGAATTTTTCGTCGGCGTTACTATGATAGCGCTTGGCGTGATGTTAGTTGTCGGCGAGTGAGGGTGCTCAAATTTGATGCGAAATTTAGCTTGCGCGTATTTTGCAAGTAAAATTTAATGCTTGCGGTAGTAAAATTTCGCAAAATTATGTTTACAGGAGAAGCGATGAAAAAGCTGATTATTTTTATGATTGCGCTGATATTTTGCGGGTGCGGCATAGCATCAAAAGGCGACGGAAGCTCAACTAGCGAAAATTTACATATAGCTAGAAAGGTTGCGATAGATGTTGCAGGCGGGCAGATTAAATTTAGCCAGGAGGCTCACGAAAAATTTTGGCGAAATTTAAACGCGTCAAAAATGCGTTTGCCGAGCAAATTTAACCCATATATCAACGCTGATAAGGATGCGCTGGACTGGATAAAGGTCGATGCCTATGCTATGATAAATTTGAATATAGAGTTTTTAAAATCTGTCCTTGAAACTTCAAGAAATGGGACGGTAACTAAGACCGATAAATTTAAGGCCTATGAGAAAAACATTGAAAAACTAGCTCCGAGCGTGGCTACTTATGCGACTGAGCAGCAGTATAAATCAAAAATGATTATAAAGGATATAATTGCTAAATATGCCGACGAGCTAATAAATTGCGTAGGTGTAGATAAATTTAGTCTTTCTCAATATGCTATGCGGATTATTAAAATCAGCGATAACGGGATGACGGTGTATTTTGATTTTGAAGGCGTCAAATTCCGCGATCTAACTAGAGATGGCGTGGAGGCGATCTTGAAGGGCTTGGAATACAGAAAAGACAGTCTAGATAAGCTTTTCGACAAAGATTATCGTCAGTAACCGCTAAAATTTAGTAAAATAAAGGATAAATTTACTTCATTGGCGACGTTCATGGCTGCTGTAAAACCCTTTGCCCATGATAGATTGTTTCCCATGTGGTGCTGATTCTAAAATTTGCTTTACGGCTGATCTGATAAACCGCGGAGATAATAACATTCAAAAACGGCGGAGCCTAAGCCCCGCCGTAAATTTAAGCGCCTATGATTTTTGGTTTTGAAAACGCTCTGATAGGTCTTATTGCGCCTTTATATTTTTCGACTTGGACTAAATTCGTATGCGCGATGTTGCTTTGCGCTAGCTTGCTCGTGCCTTTGTCTTTTGTGAGCACGTTTACGCATCCGTGCTGGCACAGGCTCTTTTTGCCGTAGACTTCGGGGTCGTACCATGCGCCTTCGCATATGATTACGACGTCGTCTTGGGTTATGTCGCTCACTATCGCTCCGCATAAAATTTCGCCCCTGTCGTTAAACACCCTAACCACGTCTCCTGTTGCGATGCCGCGCTTCTTGGCCGCGCTTTGGCTGATAAATATAGGCTCTCTTCCGTTTACTTCAGCGTATTTTCTAACTATGGAGTTATCTAGCTGAGAGTGTAGCCTAAAGCGAGAGTGCGGAGTATTTAGTGCGAGTGGATATTTCTTTGTTTTTTCTTTATCGCCAAGCCACTCGGTAGGCTCAAACCATGCCGGATGCCCTAGGCAGTCGTCGTATTTCATTTTTGCGATGACGGGCGAGTAAATCTCGATCTTTCCCGATGGCGTTCCGAGTCTAAATTTATTCGGATTTTCTCTAAAATTCGCAAATCTAGTGTAGTATTTTTTCTCTTCGTCTTTTTTGTCGAATTTTACGTATCCTTTCTCCCAAAACTCGTCAAACGTAGGCAGATTATCGTATCCGAGCGCTTTGGCTTGGTCCATGGCGTCGGCGAAAATTTCTTTTATCCACTCCATCTCGGTCTTGCCCTCGGTAAATACCTCTTCCATGCCCCATCTCTTGCAAATTCCTTTGCAAATTTCAAAATCGCTCCTGCTCTCGCCCATAGGCTGAACGGCTTGTTTTATGGCAAAGATATACTCGCCAGTAGCGTTTGACTGCTCTATGTCGTTTCTCTCAGGCTCGATAGCTGCAGGCAGGACTATGTCGCTGAGCTTAGCTCCGCTAGTCCAATAAGGCTCTATGGTTATCACGGTATCGAGCTTTTTCCATGCTTGTACCGCGCGGTTTATATCCTGATGTCTCGTAAATATCGAGCCGCTAGCGCTTACGGAAACTCTCATATGCGGGAGTTTATAAATTTCGCCGTTTCTTTGCATCTCTTGGCCCGGATTTAGGAGTGCGTCTATTATTCTGCTGTTTGGCATGACGTAGCCTTTGTTTTTTACCCAAGGGCTATTTTCTGTGGTGTATTTTTCGCTAGGAACCGAGCTTAGGCCTTTTAGAGCCGGTGCGATAAAGCTATCCGTGCTGGTTTTATGCCCCTGATCGCAAGTCATAAAGCCGCAGCCCTCCTTGCCTATGTATCCTAGCATCGAGGCTAGCGTGATGAGAGCCCAATATGACTGCTCTCCGTGATCTTGTCTTTGGATAGCAAAACCGCTTATTATCAAAGACTCGTTTTTAGCTAGCGACACGCATAGCTCCTCTAGCTTTTTGACGCTTACGCCGCAAATTTTGCTAGCCCAGTCTAAATTTTTAACCACCTTGTCGTTAGTGCCTAGGAAATAATCTTTAAATTTATTAAATCCAACGGTGTATTTGCCTATAAAGGCTTCGTCGTATAGTTTATTTTCGTATAGATAGTGGCACATGCCTATCATCATGGCCGTATCCGTCCCCGGCACCACTCCTATAAAGTCCGAGTTTAGATACCTGATCGTATCGTTTTTATAGGTATCTACGGCGTAAATTTTCTTTTCGCCTTTTGCATTCATATCTTTTAGCTTGGCATACACGTCGTAGCCCTCGTGAGTTGGAGCGCCTACGCCTATTTCATTGGTTACTACGGGATTGCTTCCCCAAAAAACTATCGTTTTAGCAGACTTTAGTACCGCTTCCCATTTCGTAGGAACTTCGTTTGGCTCGATAGTTCCGATAACGTGAGGCATGATAACGTGACCAGCACCATAGGAGTAGTTGCCGTCCTCTGAGACGAAGCCGCCTAGTATCGTTAGCATCCTTCTAGCCGTAGCTCTACCCCAGCTGACTTTACCGCTGCCGCCCCACCAGTAGCACTCTCCATAGATGCTCTCGGGGCCGTACTTTTCAAAATTTTCTTTTAGAGCTTTTGCGGCTAGATCAAGCGCCGTATCCCAGCTAACTCTTACGAATTCCTCCTCGCCTCTAAGCTCGGGTTTATTTGGTCCTTTTTTCTCCAAATAACTCTTTCTAACGCAAGGATATAGTACTCTGCTTTCGTTTTGGACGCAGTCTGCGACGGCGTTATTTAAAGTGCTCGGGAATTTATCCGCCTCAAAAGGATCTATGCTAGTTATCTGTCCGCTGACTACGTTTGCGTAAAACGGACCGAATCTATTTGCGCAAAAAACCTTTTTCTGATCAAAAAGTGTCTGAGTGACGCCCTCTATCCTGTTAGCTTGCAGGCTGACGCCGGCTAGCGCGCTAAGCTTTAAGAAATTTCGTCTTTTCATTTTTCTCCCTTGAAATGAAATTTGGTTATCTCGTCTTTGGTGTTGCGTTAAGTATACTCTCGGCCAAGCCTATGACCAAATTTGAAGCCGTCGGCGTTATTTATTAAACCTCCTTGAAATATAAAAACTAATTTTATAGTTATATGATATTATAAGAGATAAAGAATAAAAAGTATATAAAAAATGTGATTTTTAGTAGGTATTGTTTGGTTTTAAGCGTATAAGAGCGTAAAAGCGACTGTAAAATTTATAAAAAATGGCTAAAATTTGAGCCAAATTTAAGATAGGCAAATAAAAATGTTAAATGATTATGGCGACCAAATTTATCTTATCGGCGACGTTCACGGCTGTTATAAAACCCTCTGCGCACTTATAGATCGCTTGCCACGCGGCGCTGATTCTAAAATTTGCTTCGTCGGCGACCTGATAGACCGCGGAAATGGTAGCTTTGAGGTCGTGCAGCTAGCGATGCAGCGAGGCTACGCGGCTGTGATGGGCAATCACGAATACCGCCTTTTGCAACACAAGGACGCATTTTTACGTGGCGAAATGCCTAATGATCCGCGCTGGTTTTACCTAAATGGCGGCGCGCAGACTTTCGCCTCCTACGATAAAGCTATCCGCACCCAGAAGCTCGCACATATAGAGTTTTTATCAAATTTACCGCTTTACTTGGAGTTTGCCGAGTTCAAAAACGCACAAGGCAGGCGGCTCGTCGCGTCGCATTCGGCGATTGGGCGGATGTGGGCGCTACGTAACTCGCACGGCGATAGCGCGGCGGAGTTTAGGCGGCATGTACTTTGCGGCAGAGGCGATTTTAGCCAAAACGAAGGCGTCTTTAATGTCTACGGCCATACGCCGATCGCTAGCCCCGATATCACGGAATTTAGCGCAAATATCGACACGGGCTGCGTTTATAAGCAAGATTTTGGCTGTCTTTGCGCGCTCGAGTTTCCGAGTATGCGGGTTTTTATGCAGGAAAATATCGAGGACGGAGAGTAAAATTTGCTGAAATTTGAGGCTAAATTTGACTAAAATTTGAAATTTTATGCACCGAGACTCGAGTCTATAAAGTATTAAATTTAGTTTTTGGTCAAATTTAACGTTATGTCCTTAAATTTCTTTAAACGAAAATGATTGTTTGACGCCGTCTTGCTTCTTTGTTAAGGGGGAAGGACTTGAATTACGCTCTGCTTTGCAGTTGCGACCGCAAAGGAAGCAAAATCCAAGCCTCACCTCTTTTACAACAAGCAAAGAGTAATCTTAAACGGTTATTCTTTGTGTAAGGGACTAATTTTAGTATAAGTTTTATAAAATTTTTAAAATTTTACTCACTCAAAGCGGTTGTCGCTCGCGCCCACGATAAATCGCGGCACGAAAATTTGGCTTCGTTACAAACTCAGCTCAAATTTTCGGGACGAAAGCTTTTCGCTCATAAAATTTAAAAATTCTTTGAAGCCAAATTTAGTATTCTCAAGATGCGGATCTCGGTGAGTAAAATTTGAAGCCAAATTTACAAATTTAGCCAAATTGGACCCCAAATTTGAACGCAAAACGATAAGGCGAAGTGTTTTTTCGTCAGACGAGGCAGCGGCGAGCGAGGCGAGGGAGCGGACTGGTCGTCCGTGACCGAAGCCGACTGAGCCGGTAACGAAGTATGGCGGAAAAAGACAAGCCGCCAATTTTAAAGTTTACGGATTTTGGCGATTTCGTCGCGCAACGCCGCCGCCTTCTCAAACTCCAGCTGCTCGGCGGCTTCTAGCATCTGCTTTCTTAGTTCTTTGATTATGCTCGCTCGCTCGGCGGCAGGCATTTTTTCTAGATTTTTGCCGCGTTTATATATCTCGCCCTCATCCTCGACGTGCAGGCTCTCTTCGATGTTCCGGCTAGCAGAGCGCGGGACGATGCCGTGAGCGCGGTTGTATTCGTCCTGCATCTTGCGGCGAGCTAGCGTCGTATCCATCGCTTCTTGCATGGATTTGGTGATCTTTTTGGCAAACATCAGCACTCGTCCGTTTACGTTTCTAGCCGCGCGCCCCATCGTTTGTATGAGGCTCGTCGTTGAGCGCAAAAAGCCTTCCTTATCGGCGTCCATGATGGCTATGAGGCTAACCTCGGGCAGATCAAGCCCTTCTCTTAGCAAATTTATGCCGATAAGCATATCAAACTCGCCTCCGCGCAGTCCGCGGATGATCTCGTTTCGCTCGACGGCGTCGATATCGGAGTGCATGTATTTGACCTTGATGCCAAGCTCGGTGTAGTAGCGACTGAGCTCCTCGGCCATCTTTTTGGTAAGCACGGTGACTAGTACGCGCTCGTTTCTCTCGATGGTTTTTTTTGCCTCGTCAAATAAAATCTCCACCTGATTTTCGCTGTCTTTTATCTCGATTAAGGGATCTAGCAGTCCCGTCGGGCGTAAAATTTGCTCGTAGACGTGGCCGCGGCTTAAATTTATCTCGTATTCGTTCGGGGTCGCCGAGACGAAAAGAAATTTGGCGCGTTTGTTTATAAACTCGTCAAATTTAAGCGGACGGTTATCAAGCGCGGACGGGAGACGAAATCCGTACTCCACCAGCACCTCTTTTCGGCTACGGTCACCCGCGTACATCCCGCGAAACTGCGGCAGGCTCACGTGGCTTTCGTCCACGATGACTAGATAGTCCTTGCCGCCAAGTTCGAAATAATCAAACATAGAGTAGGGCGTCTCTCCTGCCTTTTGCCCGGTTAGGTGGCGCGCGTAGTTTTCGATGCCCTTGCACATGCCCGTGCTGCTCATCATTTCTAGGTCAAACTCCACTCGTTGTTTTAGGCGCTGAGCCTCGACGAGCTTGCCTTGCTCGTTAAATTCTTTTAGCCGCTCTTCTAGCTCCTCTTCTATCTGTTTGATGGCGATTTTTAGGCGGTCTGCGCCCACGATAAACTGACTCGTGGCATAAAGCGTAAATTTACCCACGTCTTTTAGTTTTTTGTTTTCCAGCACGTCAAAGTGATACATAGCGTCTATCTCGTCGCCGAAAAACTCTATACGAAGCGCTTCGTCTCCCCAGTATGCGGGATAGACGTCCACCACGTCGCCGTTTACGCGAAAGTCGCCTAGGTCGAAGTAGTTATCGTTTCGCTTGTAGCCCATATCGACGAGCTTTTGCAGTAGCGCGCGCTGATTGATATTTTCGCCCACGCCCAGATACGCGACCATGCCTTGGTATTCGCTAGGATTACCTAAGCCGTAGTTGGCCGACACCGACGCCACGCACACGACGTCGTCAAAGCTAAGCAAGCTCGCCGTCGCAGATAGGCGCAGACGCTCGAGCTCTTCGTTTACGGAGCTGTCCTTTTCGATGAAAAGGTCTTGACGCGGGATGTAGGCTTCGGGCTGATAGTAGTCGTAGTAGCTGATGAAATACTCCACGTGATTTTTAGGGAAAAAGCCCTTAAATTCGCTATAAAGCTGCGCGGCAAGGGACTTGTTGTGCGTCATGATTAGCGTTGGCATATTTAGCTCGCGTATAACGTTTGCCATCGTAAAGGTCTTGCCTGAGCCCGTGACACCTAAAAGCGTTTGATATTTGTTGCCAGATCTTACGGAGGCTACTATGTTAGCGACTGCGCGGGCCTGATCCTCGCTCGGGCTAAATTTGGACGAAATTTCAAAATTTTTCATTTTTTACCTTAAAAATCAGCTTTTTTTGTTACAATTACGTAAAATTATACCAAAACTAAGGAAAAAGATGTTTGATAACGATAAAGTACTAAACACCCTAACCGACAAGGTAAACGACCTGCTGGCTAGATATAACGAAATCTGCGAAGAAAACGAGTCTCTACGCAACGAACTAATCAGCGTCAAAGCCCAAAACGAAGCTAAAACAAATCAAATCGCCCGCCTAGAAGAAGACCTGAGAACCAAAAACACCGAGAGCGACGACGTTATCCGCAAGATCGAAGCGGTACTGGGAAAATAAATAAACAATGAAAAAAATAACGGTAAAAATAGCTTCCACATTCTACAACATCAGCCTCGAGGACGACTTTGCCCAAAATTTTGAAAAAGAGTGGGAGACCTTTACCGGAGGCAAAAAATATCTCGACGTCAAAGAGCTACTAAGCGCCTTTGTCCAAAAATGCTATGAAAACTATCAGCAGGAGCGCGATCTGCGCTCTTTGGCCCAAAAAGTAAGTAAAGAAATAAGTTAAATTTTATCCTAGATTACTTTTTTACACGCACCCATATAAAAAGATTTCATTTTAATCTATTTTTAAGCTAATTATCTATATAATCCCGCCAACTGCATAAGTGTATGCAGAAATAAACACAAGGAGTCTCATATGAGAAAAGGTTTTACAATGATTGAGTTGATCTTCGTGATCGTTATACTAGGTATTTTGGCTGCTGTAGCTATCCCAAGACTAACTGCGACTAGAGATGACGCTGAGATAGCAAAAGCTGGAACAAACTTAACTACACTAATCAGTGACTTGGGTGCTTATTATACTTCACAAGGTGAATTTGCTACAAAATTAAGTGGTATGACAAATGTTCAGCTTAGTAACGGTGGTGCAGCCCTTACAGACGAAATAGTAGCTGCCGGTAAAAAATGCGTGAAAGTTACTTTGGTTCCAACTATTGATGGTACTACAGGTAAGCCTGCTCACTTAAAGGTAGAAGGGGGCACTGATAAGACTACAGAAATATGCAAAAAGGTCTTAGCTAGCAAAGGTGTTGATACTTTAGTAAAAGGCAAATTTACTTTCTCACATAAAACAACTGGAGCTATTACAGAGAGCGGCGCTGGCGAGGTTGCGATCAGCGGTATAAACGTTAAATTCTAATTTTTAGAAAAAATAAGCTTAATAATTAAAGCCCAAGCTTGCCTTAGCAAGTTTTGGGCTTTTTTTAATTTAGCCCTAAATTTATCTAGGAAAAGATATGAGATACGCATTTACTATGATAGGGCTCATATTTGTTATAGTTATCTTGGGGATACTTACCACATTTTGCGATTCCTTGCTTGACTCTTGCTAGAGATGATGCGAATTTCGTTCAAATTTTAGCCAATACAAAACAGCTTATGAGCGATGTGATGGCGTATAATGCCTCGTAAGGCGGGATATCAAACGATATAAAAGATATGACGAACGTTCCAAGCGTTTCTTTTGGCGGTAGTGTCAATCTAAATAATGCTACTTACCCGCACAGTATTTGATATTTAAGACTAAAGACTGCGTGTTAAAATTCCGCTTTATAAAAGACGCCGCCAGTCATGTAGTTATAAAGCTAGATCCAAGCGTAATTATAAACTATTGTAAGGTTCTTGAAAGAAATAATGATTTTATCAGTTTAAAAAACAGTGAATACCCTGTTGGATCAAAAGCTATTTTTTAATATAAAGTGGTATAATTTTCCAAAAATTTAAAAACGTCAAGAGGTTATTATGAAGCGTGGATTTACGATGCTTGAACTAGTATTTGTAATAGTTGTTATTGGAATACTAGCTAGTATTGCTGTGCCTAGATTGTTTGTAACGAGAGATGATGCGGTGCTCGTTAAAGCTAGAAGTGATATAGCCTCGATACGAAGCGGTATAATAAATAAGCATAATACTGATATGCTATCTGGCAAATTTACTTATGATAGCCTTGAAAAATCTGGAGCAACGAATATTTTTGCTAATGTTTTGCAAAACGGTATAAAAGAAAAAGGCGCTTCTGATGTATCTGGGTGGAAAAAAGGAGGCACGACAGGCAGCAGGACTGTATATACCTTTGCGTTAAATAAAAATCAAAGCGTAGATTTTGCTTATGATACTGCCGATGGCTCTTTTAGTTGCCCAAAAAACGACAAACTCTGCAAACAATTGACGGAGTAATGCCCTACTACCAAATAATTCCGAGCGGCTTAAACCTTAAGCCGCTTACATATTGTTCAGATTTTAAAATACCCAATTTTACCCAAGTCTTAATCAATATAAAAAATAAAAAAACTATCGGCTATGTCCTCCAAAGCGTAGCCGAGCCGAATTTTAAAACGCTTGAAATTTTAGAAATTTTACCCGCCACGCTTACACCGATACAAATCTCTCTTTTGAAATTTATCTCGCATTACTATGTCGTAAATTTATCTGTTGCGGCTGGGCTTTTTAATCCACTAGAAATTGAAGCGCCTTGCTTGCAAAATTTGACGAAGGTGCAAATTTTGAGCGACAAAAATGAGCTAAACGATAACTTAGATGTCAAATTTGACGATAGCAAAGAGTTAAATTTGACTACGGAATTAAACGAAACATCGCAGTCAAATTTGCCTGAAAATTTAAATAGCGGCGACTATCAGGAAAATTTGAACTCAAATGGGAACGTTGCTACTGAATTAAAATTTAATACCTCTGAGCAGTTGCCCAAAACGGCTTTCGACCACCTAAATATATCCGAGTTTTTCCCAAAAATCCCAAGCCTAAACCAAGACCAGCAAGAGGCGCTAAATTTTGCCAAAATTCACAAAACGAGTTTGATTTTCGGCGATACGGGGAGCGGTAAAAGCGAGATTTATTTTTCCCTTATCCGCGAATATCTACTCGCGGGCAAACAAGTTTTGCTTTTGATGCCTGAAATCTCGCTAACGCCTCAGATGACGAAGCGGCTAAAGAGCTATTTTGGCGAAAAATTCGGAGTCTGGCACTCCAAAATAACCCCAAAAAAACGCGGCGAAATCCTGCAAAAATTTCAGAGTCGCGAGATAAATTTGATCGCAGGCGCGCGCTCAGCGCTGTTTTTGCCATTTAGCGAGCTTGGACTCATCATCGTCGACGAGGAGCACGACGACAGCTACAAATCCGCGCAAAATCCGCACTATAACGCCCGCGACCTCGCGCTATTTTTAGCGAGCAAATTTGACGTCAAAGTCGTGCTAGGCTCTGCTACTCCGAGCGTCGTGAGCTTCAAAAAGCAGCCTCATTTTAGGCTAAGGGGAACGTTTTTTAAAAGCGAGAAAAAATTTATCTACGACGAGAGTGAGACGGGGGCAAGCGATATGATCCTAGGCGAGCTTGCGGCGAGTTTTGCGAGCAGTAAGCAGGCGGTCGTATTTTTACCGACGCGCGCAAACTTCCGCTATCTGTCGTGCCGCGAGTGCGGCAGTACTATAAAGTGCCCATTTTGTAGCGTCGGGATGAGCTTTTATAAGAAACGAAATGTGCTAAAGTGCCAGTACTGCGGCTTTACGACAGCTGCGACGTGCTCGTGCGAGAAGTGCGGTAGCGAGATGATCGAGGCGAAAAAAATCGGCACCGACGAGCTAACGGAGGCCTTGCGCTCGGCGTTTCCAGCGGCAAGGATCGAGAAATTCGACCGCGACGAGATCACGACGCAAAATAAGCTCGAAAAGACGCTAAAAGCCTTTAATGCAGGCGAGATAGACGCGCTCGTTGGCACGCAGATGTTGAGTAAGGGGCACGACTACCACAACGTGGATCTTGCTGTCATCATGGGCGTCGATGAGCTATTAAACTTCCCTGATTTTCGCGCTCGCGAGCGGACATTGGCGCTGGCAATGCAGGTGGCGGGCAGGGCAGGACGCTCGGGTGAGGGGCGCGTGGTCGTGCAGAGTAGGCAGCGGGAGTTTTTTGAAAATTTTATCACGGATTACGATGCGTTTTTGGCTGAGGAGATTCTTGCTAGAGAGCCGATATATCCGCCGTTTGCTAGGCTTTTGCGGGTTGTCGTTTCTGAAAAAAGCGAGCAGGCGGTAAAACAAAGGCTTGAAATTTGCGTAGCCGAGCTTGAAAATTTGCGCGCCGCCGAAACCTCGCTCGAGATAGTCGGACACGGCAAGTGCGCGATCGAAATACTTGGCGGCAAATACCGTTTTGAGATTTTGCTGCGTTGCGCCTCGCACGCTCCGCTCATAAAAGCCGCTCGCATCTGTGCCGCGCACGGCTTTGACGTCGATATGGATCCGATAAATTTTTCGTAAATTTGATTTCTTTTCGTTTGATTTTCGATGTTTAATTTGGGTGGCTAGAAAGCGTCTTAAATGTTTTGCAAGGTTTGTAAAATCAAATTTCACATTCGGCTTGGTGTCAAAATTTAAGCTAAAACGAGCTAGTTTTGGTTTTGGCGGCTAGAGATTAAGTCTTAAATTTAACGCAAGTTTTGCTATTAATCCGCTCACGTAGACCAGCCAAATCTATCAAATAGTCTTTAGTGTGTTTTGATTGCTATTTGCAGATAAAGATATTATGAATTTAAAATCTTACTTAAATCAAAACTAAAATGTAATTAAAGTTTTCATTTATGATAATGCTTATCTTTTTAAGCAGAATTTTATATGATTTATATATAATCCCGTTATAATTTTATCTAGCCTTAAATATACAGTCTAATTAAAATTATAAAAATCACCCTAAAGGAACTTAATGCAAAAATTTTTACAAGCCCTAGCAGGCTCGCAAAAATATTTCGTAAACTACGTTAGCGTCGCGATTTTCATCGTGATGGCGTGGATAGGCGGACTCAAAGTCGTGCAATACGAGGCCGACGGCATCGTGCCGTTTGTAACCAACAGCCCGTTTTTTAGCTACATGTATAGCAAAAAAGATATCGTAGATAACGGCAAGGGCAAAATGGTCGCCGAGTACAACCTGCACAAAAATCCGGAAGGCTTGGTCGTGCCTAAAAACATCGAGTGGCATAAACAAAACGGTACTTACGCGGTTTCGTATCTGATCGGCGCGATGATCTGCACTATCGGTACGCTCGTGCTGCTTGGCATTTGGTTCCCTAAACTAGGGCTTATCGGCGGACTGCTGACGTTTGGCATGTCTATCGTAACGCTTAGCTTTTTGATAACGACGCCTGAGACTTGGGTGCCAAATCTAGGCAATCCAGCACTTGGCATCACTGAAAGTCCTAATCACGGCTTCCCGTATCTATCGGGTGCCGGACGACTGGTGCTAAAAGATATAATAATGTCTGCTGCGGGACTAATCGTAGCCTCAAATGCGGCTCGCAGGATTTTGGAGTGCTGCAAAAGCTGCTCGGCTAAGTAAAATTTGCAGATTTTAGCGAGCGGTAGACCTAAATTTAGTTATTTCTCCGCTCGCGGCCGTTTTTCTCATCTCTACTTTTTACTATTTCGTTACAAAATTACTTTGCTTTTTCAATATATACCAAATCAATTTTATCTGTTTGCTCGCTCGTTAAATTTAGCAAACCGTGTACGCGTAAAATGCTGCTATAAGCGGAGATTAGGTAAAATGCAGCCCTAAATTTAAAGGAGAAAATATGGCATTTTTCGATTTTTTCAAAAGAGGCGGCAAAAATAGCGCAAACGCCGCAAAGATCGGCAAGACCGCGCAGGAGCGCAAGGATATAAGCATAGAAATTTTAAAATCCCAAGGCGTGCCGTACATTGACCATCTGCCGCTACGATATGAGACGGGTGAGATCACTCCGCGCGAAAAGGACGAGGTTATCGCCCGTGCGATCTGCTCGTTTGCCGCGATAATGTGTGCTTGCACGATCAGAGATAACGGCGAGCTAACCGACGAAGACAAGCAGGGCACGAAGGACTTTTTGGATAATCGCTTTGGGTGCATAGACAAGCTAACGCGCATGGAACGCCGCGTCGTGCAGGGCGAGGCGAGCTATAACGAGGCCGTAAATATGGGCTGGAAATACGAGTCGCTGTGGGCGCTGATGTGGGCCATGGGTCTCGTAGAGGAGCTAAATTTCCCAAACGAGATCTGCGACTGCAAATTTGTGATGGATACCTTTATCGGCGGTGATTTTTCGGAGCGCGTGAAGCTGCGGGGTACTGATGAAATCCTGCAAGCGCTTGATCTCGTCTATCGTTACCACTGGGCGTGCGTCAATGCCCGCGTGCACGGCTCAGACTGCGCGGGGCTCGACGAAGAGGTCGTGATGGAGAGGCGCGGCGGGCTAGAGTGGCTGTGCTGCAAGGGGGACGAAAATGATAATCTAACTGACGAATATAATGCGTGGGATTATCCGGACTTAAATACCTAGCGGCGCGTCTTTTTCCTTTATACGTCGTTGGAAATTTCGCCGAATTTCAGTCACGTATTATAATATACGCTCCTTCATTCGGCTCATTTCCGCCTCGTCTAAAGAAAAAATACTGCACCTTATTTCCGTGTAGCGGTATTTTCTCGCATCGCTATATTCGGTCGCTACTCATGCACAATAATCACCATCGTAAAATTTTAAGTCGCTTAGTCTAGCTTCGCGATACTGCCGTTCTTGTATTCTTTAACTCAAATTTAAACTAGCCTACGCTTAAAAATTAAATTTCGCTTTATCTTTGTGTGTTGTTTCTCTTTGCTATACGTCGTTGCGTTTAAAATTTGCTTTATTACATATCAAGCATACGCTCCGCCCGCAAATTTCATCCGCGCCTAGTCTAACTTCGCGATACCGCCTCTTGCGTCATTTCGCTCAAATTTAAGTTGCAACTTTGGCAGACTATTTTTACGTCCTTGCTTCAAATTTGGCCGCTTGTGCGTTTAGTTTTTGCTCGGTAGCAATTAATTAATTTTTATTTTGTTTAAATATTAAATAATGTTTATTATAATTGCGCTAAAAATCAATGGATGGATAATGCTTTTTAACTCTTACGAATTTATATTTTTATTTTTGCCCATAACTTTTTTCGTATATTTTTTCTTAAATAAAAAGCGCCTTAGCGAAGCGGCGAAAGGCTTTTTGGTGCTATCGTCGCTATTTTTTTACAGCTGGTGGAACATCGCGTATCTACCGCTAATAGTAGGCTCGATGATATTTAACTACTCTTTTGGGCTAGAGCTTTGTAAAAATAATCCTAAAATTTCAAAAAAAATTCTCCTTGCTCTTGGTATCGCGGCAAATTTGGCTTTGCTTGGGTATTTTAAGTACTCCGATTTTTTGATCGGCAACGTAAATTTCGCCTTCGGTACGCAGATATCGCACCTAAATTTACTCCTGCCGCTTGCTATTTCGTTTTTTACGTTTCAGCAGATCGCGTATCTGGTAGATAGCGCGGCAGAAGAGAGCGCGAAGCGGTATGATTTTTTAAATTACTGCTTGTTTGTTACGTTTTTTCCGCAGCTAATCGCCGGCCCCATCGTACATCACGAGGAGATGATGCCGCAGTTTGCAAAAGCTAAAAATAAAATAATCAACTACAAAAATATCGCTCTTGGGCTTTTTATATTTTCTATCGGGCTTTTTAAAAAGGTCGTTATCGCCGATACTTTCGCCGTTTGGGCGACCGAGGGCTTTGACATGGCCGCGAGCTTAAATTTGATCGAAGCTTGGGCGACTAGCCTTAGCTACACGTTTCAGCTCTATTTTGATTTTAGCGGATACTGCGATATGGCGATCGGCGCGGCGCTGCTTTTTAACATCAAACTCCCGATAAATTTCAACTCGCCTTACAAGGCTTTAAATATTCAGGATTTTTGGCGCAGGTGGCATATCACGCTAAGCCGTTTTTTGAGAGATTACGTCTATATCCCGCTGGGAGGCAACCGCAGGGGCAAGGCGAGAACGTACGTAAATTTAGCTGCTACCTTCGTGATAGGGGGCATCTGGCACGGGGCGGGCTGGACGTTTGTATTTTGGGGATGTCTGCACGGCGCGGCTTTGATCGTCCAAAGGATTTGGAGCGAGCTGGGCTTTAGACTAAATAAATTCATAGCTTGGTTTATAACCTTTAACTTCGTAAATATCGCATGGGTGTTTTTTAGAGCAAAGGAGTGGGACGACGCGCTAAAGGTGCTAAAGGGGATGTTTGGCCTAGGCGGCGGACTAACTCTAAATTCGCGGCTAGAGAAAAAGGTCGGTTTTTTGAGGGAGTACGGCGTAAAATTTGGCGAGTGGAATCCAAATATACAAATAGACAGCACAAACACCTTGTTCTACTACCTTATCGCTGGTTTTGCGGTAGCGCTGCTATTTAAAAACTCTGCGCAAAAACTGCAAGGCTTTAGACTCGGCGGGCTAAATTTGACCCTAGCCGTGCTTTGTTTTACGCTGGGCGTTTTAAATTTGCACAAAATGTCTCAATTTTTATATTTTAACTTTTAGGAAAATCGTATGAAATTTAAAAAATGGACGTTTAGCTTTTTGGCCGCGGCGGCTTTGATTTTCGCGCTCGTGGCGGTTTTTAACTACCTGGTCGATCCATACAGGATTTACGATACGGATATCTTTAAAAATAAGCCCAGAGAGGATTTGCAGTCGCGCTTTATGAAGGTTTTAAAGATTCAAAAAATCAGGCCCGCGTCGATATTTTTAGGAAACTCTCGCCCTCAAACGGCTCTAAATTCGGCGCATAGGTATTTCATGCAGCCCGCCTTTAACGCGGCTGTATCGGGAAGCAATCTAAACGAAGCTAAAGCCTATCTAAAATGGGCGATAAAACAAGGAAATTTAAAGCAGGCGTTGCTCGTTTTTGACGACAAGACGATGCTAGGCGGCGGTAGCAAGGCCGATGATTTCGAGGAGTATTTTAAAAATCATAGCGCGTATAAAATTTTATTTAGCTTCCAGACGCTTCGCGACTCGGTAGCGACTGTCCTAAAATACGGCAAAACTCCGCTCTTTGAGCCTGACGGCAGACGGACCGAGGCGTCGCTGCTAGAAGAGGTGCGAAGAAACGGGGGCTACCGTGAATACTCCGTAAAAAAGATAGAGAGCGGATATATGGCTGAACGCAAAAGAGACGAGGTATCAAGGCTGTCTTATGAAAATTTTATCGAGATTTTAACGGATGC
This sequence comes from Campylobacter showae, assembly GCF_900573985.1. Lineage (NCBI taxonomy): Bacteria > Pseudomonadati > Campylobacterota > Epsilonproteobacteria > Campylobacterales > Campylobacteraceae > Campylobacter > Campylobacter showae. The sequence goes on from NZ_UWOK01000001.1 coordinate 1,236,983, forward strand.
TCACGAAAATAATATAACCCTTGATATCGCTATAAGTCCGCTACATGCTAGGCTGCTTGAAGTTATGGACTACAGAGTCGGGCTTGACGCGGCATGGTATGAGTGGAAAAAACAGATAACGGCCGTAAACGAAGAGGTTGCCCAGCGACTTGGAAAGAGGCCGTTTAGGATAGTGGATTTTGGCCTTTATAACGAGATAACGACTCAGGAGCTACCTAAAAACGCAGGCCAAATTTCGCCGTACTACTGGGAAGCTAGCCACTATAACGCAAGGCTCGGCGATATGATGCTGGAGTTCTTGTCGGGGCGGGGCGAGCACGCGGGGCTAGGTGTAGAGATAACTAGCAAAAACATAGACGCGCACGTAGAAAATCAAAAGAGCCTGAGGGCTAAATTTATAGATACGCGGGAGTATAGGCGCGAGGTTTTTGGCGAGTAGGTTTTGGGGCGGTAAATTTATTTAAAAGCCAAGATTTTATATAATCGCACAATAAAATTTAAAGGCCAAATTTGCAAAGATACCCCACGAAACAGATAAAAATCCGCGATGTAAAAATAGGCGGAGACGCGCCCATATCGGTGCAGTCGATGACATTTAGCAAGACCAAAGACGTAAAAGGCACGCTAGAGCAGATACAGCGGCTTTATTTTGCCGGCTGCGATATCGTGCGCTGCGCCGTGTTTGACAAAGAGGACACCGCCGCACTGCGTGAGGTCGTAAAAGCTAGCCCGCTGCCCGTCGTCGCCGACATCCACTTTAACCACAACTACGCCGTGATAGTTAGCGAGTTCGTCGACGCTATCCGCATAAACCCGGGCAATATCGGCTCAAAAAAGAACATCAAAGCCGTCGTGGACGCGTGCAAGCAGCGAAATCTGCCCATCCGCATCGGCGTAAACTCAGGATCGCTAGAAAAGCAGTTTGAGGACAGATACGGCCGCACGGTCGAAGCGATGGTGCAAAGCGCGCTTTATAACATAAATTTGCTCGAGGATTTTGATTTTACCGATATCAAAATCTCGCTAAAATCAAGCGACGTCGAGCGCACGATGGCCGCTTACCGTGCGCTTCGGCCGCTTGTGGCGTATCCGTTTCACCTCGGCGTTACGGAGGCTGGCACTAGCTTTCACGCGACGATAAAGTCTGCGATCGCGCTAGGCGGACTGCTACTGGAGGGCATCGGCGATACGATGCGAGTTAGCATCACGGGCGAGCTAGAAGAAGAGATCAAGGTCGCAAAAGCGATCCTAAAAGACAGCGGCCGCCAAAAAGAGGGGCTAAATATCATCTCATGTCCGACCTGCGGGCGTTTGCAGGCTGATCTGATGGCTGCGGTAAAGCTCGTCGAAGAAAAAACCAAACACATCAAAGAGCCGCTAAACGTCTCGGTGATGGGCTGCGTCGTAAACGCGATCGGCGAGGCTAAGGGCGCGGACGTGGCGATAGCCTTTGGCAAAGGAAACGGTATGATAATGCGCAAAGGCGAGGTGGTCGCGAGGCTGCCCGAGGGCGAGCTAGTCGATAGATTTTTACTCGAGATCGACGACGAGATAAAGTCGCGGGCGTAAATTTCAGGCGTCAAATTTGACGTTTGGCGACGCTCGGCTCGGTCAAATTTGAGCCGATAAATTTGCCTCTGGCTCGGGTTTAAATTTGTTCGTCAAATTTGAACTCTATTTATCAGTGCGAGCCTGCGAAACCACGCTCTTTATGGCGCTAACTCAAATTTGACCGTTCAAATCTAAAGCAAATTTACGAGCAAGCGTCAAAATTGAATTCAAATTTTATAAAATCCGCCCAAACGCAGGCAAATTTAACAAAACTAAAGGATACGAAAATGGCAAAAGAAAACATCGATATGCACAATCTCTATGATCTAGATATGGAGCGCGCGATCCTCGCGTCCATCATCTATAGCGCGGACAATCTAAGCGAGATTTTCGATATCATCAGCCCGTTTGACTTTTATCTGCGCGCTCACGGCGACGTTTACGACGCGATGGTAAAGTGTCTGAATGAAAATTTGCCCGTAGAAACGGGATTTTTAAAAACCAAATTAGGAAGTAAATTTGATGAGAACGTGATGAGCGAGATCATCGGCACGAACTCGATCCTGGATGTGAAAAAATACGCCGCCGAGATCAAAGAAAAATCGATCAAGCGAAGCCTCGTCAAAATCGCGCACCAGATACCTAGCAAAGTGAGCGAGGACAAGCCTAGCCGCGATATGGTGGACGAGCTGAGTCAGAGTTTTTATTCGCTAGTGGACGGGCAGAGCGCGGGTGTCGTAAAGGACGCTGCTGTCATCATCGCAGACGTCATCGCACACCTAGAAAAGCAAAAACTGCTCGAGGATAAGGATATCGTGGGTATCGACACGGGATTTCGCCAGCTAAACGAGATGACGAAGGGCTTTAAACACGGCGATCTCATCATCATCGCAGCGCGCCCGGGTATGGGAAAAACCACGATCTGCCTAAATTTGATGAACCACGTGCTGATGCGCGGCGGCGGAGTCGTATTTTTCTCTCTTGAGATGCCGGCCGAGCAGATCATGCTGCGTATGCTAAGCGCCAAAACATCGATCCCGCTACAAAACATAATGACTGCTAAAATGGACGACGAGGAGTGGTCGCGCCTAAGCGACGCGTGCGATGATATGGCTAGCCGCAAGCTTTTCGTCTACGATAGCGGCTACGTAAATATCCATCAGATCCGCACGCAGATGCGCAAGCTCAAGTCTGCTCACCCCGAGATCACGCTGTGCGTCATCGACTACATCGGCCTCATGATGGCGACGTCAAATTTCTCCGATCGCCACCTACAGATCGCCGAAATCTCGCGCGGACTAAAGCTACTAGCGCGCGAGCTAGACATGCCTATCATCGCGCTTAGCCAGCTAAACCGTAGCCTAGAGTCCCGCGCCAACAAGCGCCCGATGCTAAGCGACCTACGCGAATCAGGCGCCATCGAGCAGGACGCCGACATGATACTTTTCGTGTACCGAGACGAGGTTTACCGCGAGCAGGAGGAGAAGGAGGCCGAGAAAAAGGCGCACGCCGAGGGCAAGGAGTATGTGCGTAAATTCGTCCCAAACAAGATCGAAGAGGATGCCGAGATCATCGTGGGCAAGAACCGAAACGGCCCGGTCGGCACGGTGGAGGTAATATTTCAGAAGGAATTTACGCGCTTTGTCGATAAGAGCTTTGGCGCCGCGCACGTGGCGGAGTTTAACCCAAACGCCTAAAATGCGCCCTTTAAGCTTAAATTTTGCAAAAGCCGCAACGTAAATCTATCTTTGAAAACGCGCGCGAGGTTTATGTATTTTGCCTTGCGTGCGCGCTCGTTTTTGCGCTAAATTTGGGCTTTAGCTACTATAAATTTTGCGAATTTAAATCCCAAAACGGCGTTATCCTGCAAGCTAAAATTTTACAAAACTACGAAAAAACGAACGTAAAAGGCAAAATTTACCGCGTTTTAAAGCTAAAAACGAATGATTTTAGCTTTTACACTACGACGCAAACGGACTTTGACGCGGGAGCGAACGAGCAAATTTTAATCGGCGCCGAAAACAAAAACGTCAAATTTAAAGAGTACCTAAGCGGCTCGTTTTTTATGCCTAGCTACGGCGTGACGCAGCTTAGGTACGCCGCGAGCGAGGAGCGAATTTACGATAAAATTTTTGAGTTTATTGCCGCGCAACACGAAAACGAGAAAATGACCGAACTTTTTACGGCGCTGTTTCTGGCTGCACCCGTGGGCAAGGAGCTGCGCCAAGACGTAAATTTCTACGGCGTTGCGCACCTCATCGCGATCTCGGGTTATCATTTGGGACTGATTTTTGTGGCGTTATATTTTATCATGCGCCCGATTTACCGCTATTTTCAGGCGCGGTATTTTCCGTATCGAAACGCCAAATTTGACCTCTCGGCCGCGATTTTTGCGGTTTTGTTTTGTTATCTTGCCTTGATCGGCTTCGTGCCGTCCTTTTTGCGGGCGTTTTTGATGAGCTTACTGGCTCTATTTTTGCTCGCTAGAAACGTGCGCGTCGTTAGCTTTGAGCTGCTTTTTACGGTGATTTGCGCCGCCGTGGCGCTGATGCCGAGCCTGCTTTTTAGCGTAGGATTTTATTTTTCGTGTATGGGTGTGTTTTATATTTATCTGTATTTGCGGCACTTTGGCGAGCGGTTTTCAAATTTGACAAACGCTATCTTGCTAAATTTTTGGGTATTTTCGGGGATGATTTTGCCAGTGGTTTACTTTTTTCCGCTCGTGAGCGCCCAGCAGCTAGCCGTCTTGCCGCTCACGCCGCTTTTTAGCTTGTTTTATCCGATTAGCGCGCTTTTGCATGCGTTTGGCGCTGGCGGCGCGCTTGACGAATACCTACTAGAATTTCTCTCGTGGCGCGCAAAGGGGGTAAATTTGAGCGTGCCGTTTTGGCTGTTTTTGCTTTACAACGCGCTGAGTTTATCGAGCGTCAAAAACAAAATTTTAGCCGCCGTTATCGTGCCGCTAAATTTACTCTGCTTTGTCGCGCTTTTTTAAGCTTCTTTGTCTTCGACGCCTACTTTTTCCAGATACGCGCACAGCTTCACGCCGTAGAGAAATATGATCCACGACACGTAAATCCACACGAAAAAGAGCAGCACCACCGAAAACGAACCGTAGATGCTAAGATAGGTTTTGTTGTTTGCGGCGTAAAAGACGAAGATACTTTTGCCAAGATACCAGATGAGCGAGGCGACGAATGAGCTAAAAAGCGCGTTTTTTAGGGCGATTTGGCGGTTTATCGAGATGAGATACGTCACGCAAAATATCGCCCAAATGATGAGGTAGGGAAAAATGCTTAGAAAATTTATCCACTTCGTGTAGGCGCTGGAGTTTAGCATATCTTGAAATAAATTTGAGAGATAAAAACTAAGTCCAAGCCCTAAGGGAGCTAGCGTAATGAGCGTCCAATAAGCACTCAGCGAGTTCCAAAATTTGCGGCTACTCGTGTGCATGATGCGGTTGATGACGTATTCGTAATCGGCAAAAAACATGATCGAGGTAAAGATAATCGCGCCAAGGCCGAGGATGCCAAGGCTCGAGCTGTTTTGCAAAAAAGTCTCGATGTAGTTTGAGATCGCGTCTTGGTTTGACGGTAGTAGCTGGGCGAATATAAATTCCTTGATCTTGGCGTAATAGACGCTAAAGCTTGGCATCTGCGTAAAGAGCGAAAGCGAGATGAGCAGCACGGGGATGATGGAGAGCATCGTATGAAAGCTCAGGCTTGATGCGTAGTGCAGCAGCTGCTTGTCCTTGATCTTTAGCATCGCCGTGAGCCAAATTTTAAGCGTTTGTTTTATCTTTTCAAATTTTTGCGGGTTCATTTTGGGTCCTTAAATGTAACTGCTTATGGGTTTAAGGTTTTTAAATTTGACGTTTTTTCGTATCATTTTTTCTAAATCATCCATGTCTTTTCTCGCATACAATAGCCTAAACCCAAATTTGGTATCGCCGCTCTCGCTTTTTATTTTGAATACTTTTTCATTGTTCCTGAAGGCAACTCCGACATCATAAATCATTTCGTCAAATTTAACTTCATAGGCGCGTTTAAAGCCAAACAATCCTATCTCTTTTGAGATGCCGTCTTGCTTAACTCTTATGCCTTTTTGCATCAGGGTATAAAAAGCGAAAGCCAACAGGCAAACCGACAGCATATCGTAAAGAAATAACAGCAGATGGTAGTCGGCGAATAAATTTCCATCTGCTGCTCGGCCTAATAGCGACATTGTGCCGCAACATGAGAACATTAAAAAGTACATTATCTTTAAAAACGGATCGGGGCGTATAAATAAATCTTCACAATCAACGTATTTAAAGGATATTTCGTCATTTTTCCTAAAAAGCACTACAACCATAAAAATAATTACCAAGATGTCAAGGACTATTTTTAAAAAATCAGCTACGCCTTGCGCCAAATTTACAACCCCATTTTAAAAGGGTTTAGGATGTTATTTGGATCAAATGCCTTTTTGATACTTCTAAAAAGCTCCATCTCGGCGTCCGTAAAGGCAAGCGGCATAAACTCAGCCTTGCTGATACCTATGCCGTGTTCGCCGCTAAGCGTGCCGCCAAGCTCCACCGCGATCTTAAAAATTTCCTCGATCGCCTTGTGGCCGCTCTCTACCTGCACCGGATCGGCTCTATCTACGACCATGACGTTGGTGTGCACGTTGCCATCGCCGGTGTGGCCAAAGCACGGCACCTGTACGCCGTATCTTTCCGCGACGCCGCCGATGCGCTCAAGCAGCTCGGGCAGCTTTGAGCGCGGCACCGTGATATCCTCGTTTAGCTTTAAATTTCCGTAGATATTTATCGCCTGCGAGCAGTTGCGGCGGGCAAACCAGATGTCGTTTCGCTCGCTCTCGTCTTTGGCGCGTCTAAATTCGCTAGCGCCGTTTTCTCTAAACACTCGCTCTATCGTGGCTAGATCCTGCTCTAGGCCGTCTAAAACGTCGCCGTCTACGTCGGTGATGAGCAGCGCGCCCGCGTCTTGCGGTAGGCCTTTGTTAAATTTAGTCTCGACCGCACGTATGCAAAGCGCGTCTAAAAACTCCATGGCTACGGGCGTCACGCCTGCGGCCATCGTCTTATAAACGGCGTTCATCGCAGCGTTTACGCTAGGGAAAATTCCCATCGCCGTTTTTCTAAATTTAGGCTTTGCGATGAGTTTTAGCGTGATCTCGGTTATTACCGCTAGCGTGCCCTCGCTGGCGATGAGAATGCCCGCGATATTGTATCCGGCGACGTCTTTTATCGTGCGTTTGCCGGCTCTGATCACCTCGCCGTTAGGCAGCACCGCTCGCAGCGCCATGACGTAGTCTTTGGTGATGCCGTATTTTGCGGCGCGCATGCCGCCCGCGTTTTCGCTGACGTTGCCGCCTAGCGTCGAGTACTCCTGGCTGGCGGGATCTGGCGGATAGAAAAGACCTAGCTTCTCGGCTTCGCGCTGCAAATTTATATTTATACAGCCAGGTTGCACGACTGCGACCATGTTTTGCATGTCGATTTCTAGGATTTTGTTCATGTGCTTTTCAAATGCAAGCACCACGCCGCCCTCGTGCGCTAGCGCACCTCCCGTAAAGCCGCTGCCAGCGCCCCTAGGCACGATTATGATTTTATTTTCGTTGCAGTATTTTAAAATCTCGCTTACGTCGCGCTCGTCTCTAGGGAAAAGCACGCCGTCAGGCAAATGGCGCTTTCTAGTAGCATCGTAGCAGTATGCGATCCTGTGCGCGTCGTCGAAGTAGGCGTTATCCGAGCCTAGTAAATTTACAAAAAAATTAGCGTGTTTTTCGTGCATCATTTCTCTTTCAAAAGAGCTTTGTAGTGGCGGTCAAAGTCGCTGATTTGCTCCGAGCCCCATTTCCAAAATACCGTATCGATATCCTTGACGCGAGTGTAGAAAGGCAGCTGGTAGTACTTGACCGCGCCACTTTGGAAGCGTTTTAGCGGCTCGAAACTCTGGCAGTCGGCAAAAAGCGCTTCATTGTTCATAGCGATGAAAATAAGCCCGGCAGCGCTTTGGGAGCACATTTTGCGAAAGTCGTCGCGGCTAGGGTTTGGCTTATACTCGTAGCTTAGATACGATCCCACGATATCTGGGTGGATAAAGGTGATGTCTTTAAACGCATTCGTTACTTCGGTGTAAATTTCTTTGTTTGGTACAACGATGAGCGAGCGGTTGTAGAGGTAGTTTAGGATGATCTCGTCGCCGCTTTTAGGCATTATGCCAGGTATCGGTAGGGCTTTTTGCGCTAGCGTGTCAAATACCTCGAATCGCACCTTCGCAAAGCCGCCGCCTTTTTGCGTGACAACCGCGCGAGCTATGATAGAGCTTTGAGAGCCTTCAAATTTATGCATCACGACGCCGCTACTGCCTACGACGATGTCCGAGCCGTCTATGATCGTGCCTACGCCCTCATCCACGCTTATTAGCGGGGTTTTATACTCTCTCATCGAAAACTCGGCCGCAAAGCTAAGGCAAGCCGCCGCTAAAAATAAAAGAAATTTTTTCAAAATTTATCTCCTGAAAGTTTGAAATTTTAGCGCTCATTATATCTGAAACTGGCTTAGTTTTGCAAAATGTAAGTAATTTTCGAGTAAAATACGACTTTTAAATCAAGGGATTTTATGAAGAAATTTTCATTAGCTTTACTGCTGGCGGTAAATTTATTCGCCGCCGCACCTATACAATCTACCGTCGAGGAGCTTAATTGGCCTAGCGGAGATACGTTTTTAACTTTTTTGGAGAAAAATTCCATTCCGCTTTCTCTTTATTACGATATGGATTCGGACGATAAGAAGTTTGTGAGCGAGATAACTGCAGGTATTCCGTATCAAATTTTAAGGGACGAAAGCGGCGGATTAAAACAAGTTCTCATACCCATAAACGAAGAGCTTCAAGCGCAAATTTATAAAGACGAAGAGGGTAAATTTAAATTTCAGCTCTCATCGATTTCGTATCAGACTTATAGGCGCGTACTTAGTATGCCGATCGTCTCGAATCCTTCGCAAGATATACTAGAAGCTACGGGTAGCGCGGCGCTGGCGCATGGATTTTATCTAGCTATGAGAAGCGAAGTGGGTGCTAAAGAGTTTACGAAGCTAAAAAAAGGCGACAGGCTCGCGATGGAGTATACGCAAAAGATGAGACTGGGACGCACGTTTGGCTCTCCTGAGATATACTGGGCGACGATCGAAATCAGCGGTAAAAAATACACTGTTTATAAATATGAAAACAAATACTACGACAAAAGCGGTAAGAAAAACGATAAATTTTTGCTAACTAGGCCGATCGCAAACGCTCGTATTACCTCGCCTTTTACGCCCAAGCGCTATCATCCGATACTAAAGCGCTATAAGGCCCATCTAGGCGTGGACTACGGCGCTCCTAAGGGCACTCCTATAAAGGCCGCAGGCGAGGGTACGGTTAAATTCGTCGGTACTAAAAGCGGCTACGGCAAGGTAGTAATACTAGGTCACACTAGCGGTTACGAGACGCTATATGCGCACACTAGCGGCTTTGCTAAAAGTATAAAAAGCGGCGTTAAGGTCAAACAAGGTCAGCTCATAGCATATGTAGGAAACACGGGCATGAGTACGGGTTCGCACCTGCATTTCGGCGTTTATAAAAACGGTAACGCTATAAACCCGGAGACCGAGATAAAGGTAGCTAAAAGCGTATTTGCCTTAAATGAAAGCGCTAAATTTCAAAAATATATAAAACAGTTTGAAAACAAGATAAAAGAGTATGCCAACAAGGATGAAATCCCTGAAAAAGAGCAGAAATTTGATGCGGCGATGGACTGGGAGCATCCTATAACCGAGCCAAAAACAGACGTAAATTTGACGATGACGGATGCAAATTCTACCTTTTCTAGCGGAGATTTAAATTTAACTACGGAGACGAAAAGAGCAGAGGAAAATTTAACTAACATTGGCTCTTTAAAAACCGATATAAATTTGACAAAAGAGATAAAGGGTAACAACAAGGAAGACAATGCAACCAAAATCGAAGCAAATTTGACGAGCGAGCTTGCAAGCAGCGCCGATGATGCAAATTTGACGGACTCAAATTTAACCAAGTCCGAGTCAAATTTAACGGAGCAGCCCAAAGCAGAAAGCAACTCCTCTGGAACCAAAACGGACGCGAACGAGACGGCAAATTTAGCCGCGGCAAAATCTGCAAAACCAGAGTCAAATTTGACCTCCGCAAAAGCCGCAAGCAAGGCGACAAGCAAAGCCGAGCCAAAAAAATCAAGCAAAGAGGCGAAAAAGTCAGAGTCAAATTCGTCCGCTAAAAATAAAGACAAACCAAAACAGACGGATAAGAAAAAGGATAAAACAAATAAAGAAACCAAAACCGAGTCCAAAAAGAAAAAGGACGTAAACGCCAGCAAAGATAAGTCTAGAAAGCAAAAAGACGCCGCCGACAAAAAGACCAAATCAAAAGATAAAACCGCCGAGTCAAGCGACAAAAAGAAGTAAATGATGGAAGAAAACGAGCAATTAAACGAAGCCAAAGAACTGCTAGACTCGCACCTAAACGAGACGATCGATAAGGAGCTAAGCCCCGCCGACCTCGCCCAGCACCTAAAAACGCTTAAAAAGCACGATGAGGAGCTCTTTGGCGAATATCTCGAAAAGCTCGACCCCGAGATCCTGGGCGACGTAGCGATGGAGATGCCCGATCACATGTTAAAGGACGTGATCGAGCAGATACCCAGCGACAAAATCATCGAGGCGATCGAGGAGCTAGAGAGCGACGACGCCGCCGAGCTTTTGGAGTATATCGAGGAGATCGACGAACAAAAAGCCAAGGAGCTCTTTGACGGTCTGGATAAGGACGACCAGGAGGAGATTTTACGTATCCGCAGCTACGACGAGGGCGAGGCGGGCGCGTTTATGCAGACGGAGCTTTTTAGTGCGCATATCGACGAGCAGCTAAAAACGGCGGTAGAGCGGCTAAGGCGCGAGAAAGAAGAGGGCAAACTAGAAAACGTCTCGCAGCTTTTTATCACCGATAAAAAGGGCGTTTTGCTCCATGCGGTGCCGCTTGAGGATCTGATACTATTTGACTTTAACCAAACCTTAAGAGAGATCATCGCAAAGAGCGAAGAGGATAAGTATAAGCCCAACGTAGCCGTAGATAACGAGCCTATCGAGACGGTCGTAGAAACGGTCGAAAACTACGATATGAACTCGATCGCAGTCGTAGATAGCAAGGGCTATTTGCTAGGTCGTATCACCACCGACGATATCCACGACTTTATAAAAGAAAGCGCCACGGAGCAAATTTATAACCTAGCCGGCGTCGACGACGAGGCTGAGGAAGAGGATACGAGCCTGATTAAGGCCACTCGCGCGCGCGCCGTTTGGCTGCTTATAAATTTATTTACCGCACTTATTAGCTCCTCGATCATCGGGCTTTTTGACGAGACGATAGCCAGCTACGTAGCGCTCGCGGTACTGATGCCAATCGTAGCATCCATGGGCGGAAACACCGGCACGCAGGCGCTTACGGTTACCGTGCGCCGACTAACTCTGGGAGAAATCGAGTTTAAAAACGCTGCAAATGCGCTAAAACGCGAGGTTGGTATCGCGCTTATAAACGGACTAACCTTTGCGTTTTTGATGGGCGTTATCGCTTCTTTATGGTTTAACCGCCCGATGCTTGGCGTCGTTATCGGCGCTTCGATGCTGATAAATTTGTTTTTCGCAGGATTTTTCGGTACTTTGATACCGCTAAGCTTAAAGAAATTTGACATCGATCCCGCCGTAGGCTCCGCCGTACTGCTTACCACCGTTACCGATACGGTCGGCTTTTTTAGCTTTTTAGGACTGGCAAAATGGATACTTCTGTAAAAAATATCAAGATAGAAAATTTAACCTCCCCGCGCTACGTAAAGCCGTATCAAATTTCCTTTGATCTGTGCGAAAAGTCCGTCAGATGGGAGTGTATCAAGGCCCACGATAGCGTCTCGGTACTGCTTTATCACGAGGACAAGGACGCGTTTTTGCTGGTTAAGCAGTTTCGCCCCGCCGTTTGGTTTAACCTGCAAGACGGACGCGAACTAAATTTGACGCAAAAGGGCGACGAGGGCTATACGTACGAGCTTTGCGCGGGTCTGATGGATAAAGGCAAGAGCGAGGAGCAGACCGTCATCGAGGAGATCGCCGAGGAGACGGGCTTTGCCGTGAGCAAGGTCGAGCGCATAACATCCACTCGCGGCGCGCTGGGGTTTGGCGGAGCGAAGCAAACGATGTTTTTTGCCGTGATAAACGACGCGATGAAGATCGGCGAGGGCGGCGGCATAGACGGCGAAAATATCGAGCCTGTTTACGTGCCACTTGAGCGGGCGCGCGAGTTTATGTTCGACGAAACCAAAACCAAGGCCACGGGGCTGATGTTTGCTTTTATGTGGTTTTTTGATAGAATGGGCAGATAGTTTGCGTCAAATTTTAGATTTCACGAAAAATAATCAAATTTAAGGAAAACAAATGCTAAAGAAAATTGTTTGCGTCGCTTTTTTGGCGTCCGCTGCCTTTGCCGCCGTGCCTGCTTTCGAGGAGGCGAGTGCGGAGCTAGCTCAAAACAACTACGACAACGCCTTAAAGCTCTTTGAGAAGTCTTGCTACGAGGAGAAAAACATAGTAGGCTGCTATGCCGCGGGCTTTATAAACATGAATGCCTATTCGCAAAACTCTAGCGAGGCAAAAGGCTTCGAGCAGTTTTCAAAGGCTTGCGATGCGGGCGATATGGACGGATGCAAATCTCTGGGCGACATCTACGAAAACGGACAGGCCGGACAAGAAACCGACTATAAAAAGGCGATGAAATTTCACGAAAAAGCTTGCGAGGGCAAAGTAGGCGCCGCGTGCGCGAGAGTGGCCGGATACTACGACGAAGGCAGGGGCGTGGAGCAAAATTTAGCCAAAGCGTCTAAATTTTACGAAACCGCGTGCAAGTACGAGGACGCGAGCGGCTGCCACGCGATAGCTGATATGTACGAAAGGGGCGAGGGCGTAAAAAAAGACGAGACGAAGGCGATGGATTTTTACGGGTTAGCTTGCGACTACGGCTCTAGGGGATCTTGCGCCGATTTTAGAAAACTTTACAAAAACAAAAAATAAGGAGCCGCTATGTTTAAGAAAATTTATCTCGTTTTGATTTTAGCCGGATTGGCGGCCGCGCAGACGAATTTTGAAATCGCTACTAAAAAATACCTGCAAGATATGGGCGATAAAAACGTGCCCAAACTCTACGAAAAATCGTGCCGCGAGGATAAAAACGCCGTCGCTTGCTACATAGCCGCGCAGCTAAAAGCCTATCAAACATACGACCTAAAAGACGATGACGAGTATGCGCAAATAAACAGCGAAGTTTTTGAGCTTTATAAAAGCGCTTGCAGTCTTGGCTACGCTAAAGCTTGCTCGGCGGCGGGCGATTTTTACGACTCTACGCCGTCAAACGATAATTTTGTCGTAGAGCCAGACGATACGGAAAAATCAGCTGAATTTTATGAAAAAGCATGCGAGAGCAAAGACGGGGAGGCTTGCCTAAAGATAGCTAAGAAGCACGACAACGCCTCGAAATTCGCCGATGCGCTAAAATACTATAAACTAGCCTGCGAAGCAAGAGAGGCCGAGGGCTGCTACAACGCGGCCGATATCTACGAATCAGGCGACGGAACGCCTAAAAATAGCGCCGAGGCGGCGAAATATTACGGCCTTGCTTGCGAAAACGGCCTTGGCCGCGGCTGCGCCAAATCTAAAAAATTTAGCAAATAGGAGGATGCGTTGAGAAAGATTATTTTAGCCGCGATCTTAGCGGCGGCGGCTTTTGGCGGGAACTTTGAACAAGCCACGAAAATTTATCTAAAAAAATCGGACTTCGAAAACGGCGCACGACTGTTTGAAAAATCTTGCAACGACGATAAAAATGCCGCCGGCTGCTATATGGCGGCGTTTTTGGGCGAGCAGGGGCTCTCATATAGCGACGATGACAGCGGCGAAAAGATCTTTGCGCTATATAAAAAGGCCTGCGATATGGGCGATATGGACGGCTGCACGGCCGTAGCCGCGGTGTACGAGGGGACCATACTGTGGCAAATCTCTCAGGTAGACTACGAAAAGGCGGCGGCGCTTTATGAAAAAGCCTGCGAGGGCGGAGTCGGCGAGGCGTGCTATAGGGCGGCTGCTCATCATAGCGGCGAATACGGCGGCGAAAAAGATCCGCAAAAAGTCCGCAAATATTACTCGCTAGCCTGCGACCACAAGGATTCGCAAGGCTGCTATATGCTCGCGCAAGGATACGAAAAGAGCGAAAATGACATGAAAAAAGCGATGGATATCTACGGGACCGCTTGCGACTACGGATATACGGAAGGCTGCGTTAAATTTAGAGAACTCGTCAAGAAGGCGAAATAAGATTTCGCGCCTCGCTCCATTTTGCTTGCCTGACGAGCGGGGCTTAAATTTGGCGGCAAATTTAACTAGCCGCTGTTTTAATTTTTAGGCAAGCGTTTATTTGACTCCGGGCTTTGCGGAGTTTGCTTTCGCTGAGATTTCTCGTTTAAGATTTACTTCTTTTTGCTACATACCTGCTGCACAAAATTCGTTTGAATCGTGTCTGAATTAAATTTGTCGTCTTGCTCGGTAAAATCAAATTTGATCCGATTTAACTCTTCGCAGTTTAAATTTAACGGCGAAATAGTGTGTGTCAAATTTGACTGCAGCCTCTAAAACCAAACCGTAAATTTAAGCAACAAAGTCCAAAATCAAATCAGACAACGATGTCGTCAAATTTGGCGACCGCAAAGCGGCTTTCAAATTTACCGCCTAGCAAATCGTAAATTTGACCGCCTAGTCAAGCGACCAAATTTAGCCGAGCAGCAGCTCAAATTTGCCACACCGAGCAAGCAAGCTCCAGCTTAAATTTGCTGCACTTACCGAACTTATTTTACTCAAATTCGGCGTCAAATTTACCGCCGCGCTTAGCTCAAATTTACCTAAAATAGCCCTTTGAGAAGCCCTTTTATCGCATCTTTTTTCGCATCGCCCGTGGTGCCATTTTCGTCGTCCTTGCCGAATTTCTTATCCAAAAATCTATCCAGCTCTTTGACCGCCTTGCCCTTTAGGTAGTCCGAGCCGATCGTGTATTTCGGGTTGTCGCTAGTGCCCGTGACTGTGATGTCGATGTCGGTTTTTTCGTAGTTCATCTTTATCGGTACATTGACGGCTTTTGTCGCCATGTCGTACTTGCCGCTAGTTACCCAGACGTGGCTTCTAGTCGCGTTCATGTCGGCGTTAAAGTCGATGAGATTTTTATTTATCGTGCCTTTTATTTTGCTGTTTTTATAGATTTCGCTCGTGATGTCGCGTCCCGTGAAGGTTCTTACCTGCTCGGTAAAATCGGTCTTTGCTAGCTTGCCGTCATTTACGGTGACGTCAAATTTACCTTTTTGCGAGACGAGGTTGTAGTCCATCGTCATATCGCCAGTGCCGTCATAGACGTGCGAGAGGCCTAAAAAGTCGGTGAGGCCTTTGGCGGTGAAGCTTTTTAAATTTGCGTTTAGGATGTCGTCTTTTAAGACCGCCTTAAGATCGCCGTTAAAGAGTCGCGAATTTACGTTTGCGCTTAGCTTTTCGCCAGTTTTCGTCGCGTCGCCGATAATCAGCAAAGGCCCGTAAAGCGGTCGCCCGACCAAAAACTCGATCTCTTTTAGCTCTCTTATGCTAAGCTCAAAGTCCGCCTTCGCCGAGCCGCTTTCAAGCTCGTAGTCGCCTTTTAGATTTTTTAGCGCTATTAGGTTCTTGTTTGCGTTTGAGACGAGGTTTGCTGCGGCGTCAAATTTTGCCTTGCCGCCGTTTATAACGACGTCCGCGTTAGCGTCAAATTTCGTGCCGTTTGGAAAGCGCTTATCTAGTTCTTTTGCTACGACCGCACTATTTACTATGCCGTTTTTGACGTTAAATTTAGCCGTACCGCTGAGATTTTTCGGATCGAGCCCGCTTAGGTTTACCGTTCCGTCGATCACGGCGTCGGCGTAGTTTGGCAGCGCAGCCAGCGTAAATGCGTCTTTGAGCGAAAGCGCGCTTAGATTTGCCGCGAGTTTTTCGTTTTTGAGGTTCGCGTCGATCTTGCCGCCTAGAGCGTTTGCGTTTAGAACTAGCTCGCTAAGCGCGTTATTTACGAGTTTTACTGCGCCTTTTACGTCCACTTTGCCCGATAGCTTTTTGCCGATTAGCTCTTCAAATTTACCCAGATCATCGATACCCGCGTCAAATTTGACGTCCGCGTTTTTATCATCCAGTCCGTAAACGCCGCTTAGGCTTTTTAGTTTTAAAAGCTCGGAGTTTAGCGAGGCGTCAAATTTGGCTTTTGAGCTTGCAACGTCGGCGTTTGCGTTTAGTTCAAAGGCTAGAGACTTGCTCAAATTTATCTCCTTTGCGACCTGTTTTAGCTCGGCCGGGTTTAGCCGCGCGTTTTTGGTGGCGAGCTTAACCGAGCCCGAGATATTTTGCGTGTTATGTACGTCGTTTAGCACCGCTTCGCCGCTGATCGTTCCGCCGACAAATGCCGGGAAAGCAGCGATTTTAACGAGTTCGTCAAGTTTTAGCGAGCTGATTTTTGCGATTAGCTTGCCGCCGTTTAGCACCGCATCGACGTTACCGCCAAAGCCTTCAATCTTGACGTCGAAGTTTTTTAGCTCGCCGGCGGTGGCAATGACGTTGCCGTTTGCTTTAAACGCGCCGCTAAGTTTTTGCCCCACGACGGGCTCAAATTTGGCTAGATCGTCCACGATGAGCTTGACGTCGCTGCTTAGGGTGTTTGAGTTTGGATCGTAGATCGTCTTGTCGCTGCCGATCGTCGCTAGCGGCGTGATCACCGCGCTTTTGGCGTTTACGATGCCGTCTTTGACGTCGGCTACGATTTTGCCGTTTGCGGCGAAATTTGACGGCAGAGTGACGTTAAAATCCTTTGCGATGAGCGCGTTATCGGTTTTGACGTCCAAGATATCGATATTTGCAGTGCCGTTTGGCTTGCCGCCGCTTTCTACTATATTTGCGACGGCGGAGATTTTACCGCGCGCGTAGATAGGCTGGCCGGCTAGCGCTAGAGCTTTTTCGACCTCTAAATTTTTGGCGTCGAGCTTTAAAGAAAGCGGCTTGTAGTCCTTTAAATTTGCGTCGAAGCTTATGTTTGAGCCTAGCATTTGGCCTACTCCGCTAGCGGCGAAATCGCTAAATTTGCCCTTTGCGATGCCCGAGATTTTCATAGCTTCGTTTAGCTTGACGCCCAGGCTTTTTAGATCGCTAACGGCGACGTCGTATTTTAGATCGAGGCTTTGCGAAAAAATCGAAAGCCCGCCGTTTACGTTCGCTACGATCTCGCCGTTTACGTTAGCTACGATATCTACGCTCGTCGGACGGATCTGAAATTTATCAAATTTGACGTCAAATCCGCTTTTTTCTTTAATCAAATTTTGGGCATACGGTTTAACAAAACCGTTGCCAAAATCCGTAAAGGCCGCAACGTAAGCTGCGATAAGCAAAGCAAAAACTAGTCCGAGTATGGCGCCTAAAATTTTCATCGTCTATCCTTTAGATTTAGTTTAATTTTATTATGAAACTTGAGCCGATTATACTAAGACTTGTTAAGAATTTTAGCTAAATTATTGACAAATTCTAAAAATTTGACTATAATTTCATCACTCAAAACAAAAGAGTGCTAAAAAGTAAAATCAAACCATAAAGGATGAATCATGAATTTTCAACCGTTAGGCAAACGAGTCTTAGTCGAGCGTCTTGAGGACATCAAAACGACCGCTTCGGGCATCATTATACCCGATAATGCAAAAGAAAAACCTTTAAGCGGTAAGGTTTTGGCGGTATCAAGCGAGGTAGAAGGCGTGAGCGTGGGCGATAGCGTAGTTTTCGCTAAATACGGCGGCACCGAGGTCGTGCTTGATGGTAAAACATATTTGGTTCTAAAAATCGAAGATGTTTTGGGTGTTTTAAAATAATCTAAATTTTAAAGGAATAAAAATGGCAAAAGAGATATTTTTTTCAGACGAGGCTAGAAATAGACTATACGAAGGCGTTAGAAAACTAAACGACGCGGTAAAAGTAACGATGGGGCCTCGCGGCAGAAACGTACTAGTGCAAAAGAGCTTCGGCGCTCCTGCGATCACCAAAGACGGCGTGAGCGTAGCTAAAGAGGTCGAGCTAAAAGACGCTCTAGAAAACATGGGCGCAGGCCTAGTAAAAGAGGTCGCTAGCAAAACAAACGACGAGGCGGGCGACGGTACGACTACAGCTACGGTTTTGGCGCACTCTATCTTTAAAGAGGGCTTAAGAAACATCACCGCAGGCGCAAATCCGGTCGAGGTAAAACGCGGTATGGATAAAGAGGCCGCAGCTATAATCGCCGAGCTAAAAAGCCTATCGCGCAAAGTAACCGATAAAAAAGAGATCGCGCAAGTAGCCACTATCTCGGCAAATTCAGACTCTGCTATCGGCGGACTGATCGCTGACGCGATGGAAAAAGTCGGCAAAGACGGCGTCATCACCGTAGAGGAAGCAAAATCCATCCACGACGAGCTAAACGTGGTCGAGGGTATGCAGTTTGACCGCGGATATCTAAGCCCGTACTTCATCACAAACGCCGAAAAGATGCAGGTTGAGCTAAGCAATCCGTTCATATTGCTATTTGATAAGAAGATTACAAATTTAAAAGATCTACTACCTGTGCTTGAACAGATCCAAAAAACGGGCAAACCGCTGCTAATCATCGCTGAAGATATTGAGGGCGAGGCGCTTGCGACGCTAGTAGTAAACAAGCTTCGCGGCGTGCTAAATATCTCTGCGGTTAAGGCTCCTGGCTTTGGCGATCGCAGAAAAGCGATGCTTGAGGATATCGCGATATTAACTGGCGGCGAAGTAGTGAGCGAAGAGCTAGGCAGAACGCTAGAAAGTGCGACTCTAAGCGACCTGGGTCAAGCTTCAAGCGTCATCATCGACAAGGATAATACGACTATCGTAAACGGTGCAGGCGAGAAGTCGGCAATCGACGCTAGAATCATCCAGATAAAAGCTCAAATCGCAGAAACCACGAGCGACTACGACAAGGAAAAACTACAAGAGCGCCTAGCTAAACTAAGCGGCGGCGTAGCGGTTATCAAGGTCGGAGCGGCTACTGAGACCGAGATGAAAGAGAAAAAAGACCGCGTAGACGACGCTCTAAGCGCGACTAAGGCGGCCGTAGAAGAGGGCATCGTGATCGGCGGCGGCGCTGCGTTTATCAAAGCGAGCGCAAAAGTAGATCTAAAACTAAGCGGCGACGAAGCTATCGGCGCAGATATCGTAAGACGCGCTCTAACCGCTCCGCTACGCCAGATCGCTGAAAACGCGGGATTTGACGCGGGCGTAGTAGCAAACTCCGTAAGCGTTAGCAAAGACGACAACTACGGCTTTAATGCAGCTGCGGGCGAGTATGTGGATATGTTTAAAGCCGGTATCATCGACCCGGTCAAGGTCGAGCGCGTGGCTCTTCAAAACGCGGTTAGCGTGGCGAGCCTGCTTTTAACTACGGAAGCTACTATAAGCGAGCTAAAAGAGGATAAACCGATGCCTGCGATGCCTGATATGGGCGGAATGGGCGGTATGGGCGGAATGATGTAATACACCTTTATCTGCGGAGAGCTTCGGCTTTCCGCAGGTTTTTCTTTAAAATTTCCTTGCAAATTGTACAAGGAAAATCCACAAAACTATCCTTTCTAATAATTAAAAAATATCCTTGAATTCTATAGTGATTAAAATTTACAAACTTTGATATGTGAGCTTAAATTTGGCGGTTCATTTATTGTATTTTTCGGATCAAATTTGCTTTAATAATAAGCAAGCGTAAAATTTTAGTCGTATTTAAAATATCGAAACGATAGGTTGTGCTGGTGGTAAATTTACCTAATGCTTTAAATTTTAAAATGTATAGAATGAAAAAGTCGGAATTTCTTCCGACTTTGGGTTTTATAGTTTGCCGCCTTCGACGACGAGAGATTCTGGATTTACGCTATCGCCGTAGATCGGTTTTA
This sequence comes from Campylobacter showae, assembly GCF_900573985.1. Lineage (NCBI taxonomy): Bacteria > Pseudomonadati > Campylobacterota > Epsilonproteobacteria > Campylobacterales > Campylobacteraceae > Campylobacter > Campylobacter showae. The sequence continues at coordinate 1,256,627 of NZ_UWOK01000001.1, forward strand.
GCGTAGCGTCGTAGTCTTTGTGGAAGAAATTTTCCTTGCCTAGCTCCACGATCTCGTTATTTAGCCACTCAAGTAGCGCTTTGTTGCCTTTTTTGACAGCAGGCGCGATGACATCGACCTCGCCTAGAGCCTCGATACCGACGGTAAATCCAGGATTTTCTTTAGCCCACGCAAAAAGCAGCGCGTTATCGTGCGCTAGCGCTACGCCTCTTTTATCGACTAGGGCGGCGAAAGTTTCTGTATTTTGGTCGTATTTTAGAAGCTCGATGTCAGGGTGATTTTTCGTGAAATACGCATCCGCGGTCGTGCCTTTATTGACGATTAGTTTTTTGCCTTTTAGCTCATCCACGCTTTTTATGACCGCGCCGTCTGGGCTAACTACGCCAAGCGACACCTTCATATACGGAAGCGCAAAATCAACGACTCTAGCACGCTCAGGGGTTTTGGTGAAATTTGCCAAAGTGATGTCGACCTTGTCGGCTACTAGCACTTCTACGCGGCCTGCTGCCTCTACGAGCTCAAATTTAACCTTGCTCTCGTCCCCTAGCAGATCCTTTGCGATGCGTTTGGCAAAATAGACGTCATAGCCTTGGTTTTTGCCCTCTTTATCGACGTAGCCAAACGGCGGTTTGTCGCTAAAGACGCCCACACGCACGTATCCGCGCTCTTTGATTTTAGCCAAAACGTCAGCTTCGGCAGCCTGCAAATTAGCCTGACCCGTTAGAAAGACGGCGGCGAATGTTGCCAAAAATGAAAACAGAAGTTTTCTCATTCTTTCTCCTTTAAAATAAAGTGCGCAAAATATACAAAAGCTTGGCTAAAATGCGACTAAAATTGTACTTTTTTGGACGACGGGCGCAGAGAATAATCCAATTTTGTTTAAAAACGTAACTCTATATCTAAAATGGAGTGTAAAATTTACTCAATATAAATTTGCAAATTTAATTTTAAATTTAAGAAATGGCTAGCAGATCAAATTTGAGCCGGTTATTTTGAGTAAATTTGAGTTAAAGTTAGGATGTTAAATTTAGGTTATTTGAATTTAACGAAAGCACAAGAACTTAACAGCTAAATTTGACGAAAAGCTTTCAAATTTAGCCTAAAAAACGTCAAATTTAGGCCGCTAAAACGAAAATAAATTTAAAAATTTCTTCGCTCGTTCGCTTTTTGGATGTGTGAAAAATGCCTCAGGCTCACTCTCTTCGACGATCTTGCCCTCATCCATAAAGACGATACGATTTGCCACCGAGCGAGCAAAGCCCATCTCGTGCGTTACGACTAGCATCGTCATGCCCTCTTTTGCGAGGTTTATGACGACGTCTAGCACCTCGCGCACGATCTCGGGGTCTAGTGAGGCCGTTATCTCGTCAAATAGCATGATCTCGGGCCTCATGCAAAGCGCTCGCACGATAGCGATGCGTTGCTTTTGCCCGCCGCTAAGCTCCTTTGGATAGGCGTATTTTTTGTGTTTTAGGCCTACTTTTTCCAGCCACGCCTCGGCTTCTTTTTCGACCTCTTCACGGCTTCTTTTTTGCGCCTTTACCGGGCCTAGCACGATGTTTTCGATGACGTTCATATGGTCAAACAGCTCGTAGTTTTGAAAAACCATGCCCACTTTTTGGCGGATTTTGATCCAGTCTTTGTAGTCTTTATCGATCTTTTCGCCGGCTATCTCTATCTGTCCGCCATCAAATGGCTCAAGACCGTTTATGCAGCGCAGAGTCGTACTTTTGCCACATCCTGATGGCCCTAGGATCACGACTACTTCGCCGTTTTTGACGCTAAGGTCGATACCTTTTAACACCTGCAAGTCGCCGTAAGATTTGCTTAAATTTGAGAGTTTTAAAATTTCGCTCATTTGATTCCTTATGCCCATCTGTTTTCAAGTATCTTGGATAGTTTTGAGATAGGATAGCAGACGAGAAAATATAATAAAAATATAAAGCCGTATATCCAAAACGGCACGGTTGGGTTGGCGGTTAGGCTCGCGGTCTCGATCGTTTGCTGTCCGACTTTTAGCAGGTCGGGTACGCCGATGAGGGCGACGATCGGAGTGGTTTTGATGATGCGGCTTAGCAAATTTACGCCCGCGGGCACTAGGCGGCGCGTGGCTAACGGGATCACGACGTAAAGATAAATTTGAGCCTTGCTAAGCGCCAACGCCGCCGCGCTTTCAAACTGATGCCTCGGTATCGAAACGATCGCGCCGCGCACGATATCCATCATCTCAAACACGCCCCACAAGCTAAATACGATGAGCGAGGCGTTAAATTTGGAAATATCAAGCCCAAATGCCTTGCTCGCGCCGTAGTAAAACAAAAATAGCCAGACGATTTGAGGCATGATGCGAACGATTTCGAGGCAAATTTTTAGCACGAAAAAGATAAATTTGTTTTTTGAGCTCATCAGCACGCCCAAAAACGTGCCTAAAACAAGAGAGATGGCGATCGAGATGGCTGAAATTTGCACGCTCATCCACAGCCCCTCGAAAATCAGCCGCTTTAAGACCAGCGGGTCGAATAAAATACTAACTCCGTCCAACTCTCATCCTTTTTTCAAGCCAAAATAACGCCAAAGATATCGGCAAAATGATAATCAAATAGCTAACGACGAGCATAAAAAGCGCCTCATCGGTCATGTAGTAAAGCCCGATGATGTCCTTGGTCGCATAGACCAAGTCGGGCAGGGCGATAATGCTGATAACTGAGGTTTCTTTGATGAGAAAGATGACGTTAGCCGCGATCGAAGGGATCGAGACGCTAAAAGCCTGAGGCAGGATAACGTAGCGTAAAATTTGCCCCTGCGTGAGCGCGACGCTAAGCGCGGTCTCGATCTGCGTCTTTTTCACCGCCTCAAAGCCAAGGCGAAAACTCTCCGCCATATAGCTGCCGCCTAGAAACGCAAGCCCCGCGACCGCGCAGGTAAAAGCGCTCAAATTTAGCCCGAATTTGCTAAGTCCGTAGTAGAGGAAAAAAAGCTGTATAAGCAGCGGCGTGTTTCTGGAAACCTCGATGTAGCCGTTTACGATAGGCATCAGGATCTTGACCTTGTAAAATTTAACCAGCGTGCAAAATATGCCGATAACAAGCGAGAGCAAGATGCCGTAAAGCGAGAGCTTGACGGTGAAAATGCCCGCCTTTACGAACATCGGCGTAAATTCTTTTATAAACTCAAAATCCATAAATTTTTTAGCTTCTTTTTGATAATTTCGCGAGATTGTAGCGAAAGCAAACTAAATTTAAAACTAATTTTGTATGATTTATTTTAAAATTTAAGCTTGCAAAAGGTATCATAACTCCTAAATTTTGATAGAAATTATTTAAATAAAGGACGAATTTGAGAGCGTTTGCAGAGTGGGAAAAACAAGAGCTGATATTTTTATCGCTTCCGCACGAAAACACCGACTGGAAGCCGTATCTAAATGAAATTTTAGACGCCTACGAGAGTCTGGTCGCCGCGATCATACCGTTTCAAAAGGTCGTTTTGATCTGCCCTGAGGAGAGGATTTTTGCGGAGCGATTTGCTAAATTTAATAACGTGGAGTTCGTAAAAATCGACACCGACGATACGTGGATACGCGACTACGGCATGATAGACGTGCAGGACGGCGCTAAAATCGTCAGCTATGATTTCAAATTTAACGCTTGGGGCGGCAAATTTGAAAGCTCGAAAGATAACGCCGTAAATTTAGAGCTTGCCAAACGTTTTAAAAGCGATTTGCGCAGTATCGATCTCGTGCTTGAGGGCGGCAGTATCGATTTTAACGGGCGCGGCACGCTGCTAACGACCGAGAAGTGCCTGCTAAACGACAACCGCAACTCTCATCTAAACAAAGATCAGATCGAGGCACGGCTTAAGGAGCTTTTCGGTCTTGATCGCGTGATATGGCTTAAAAACGGCTTTATAAAAGGCGACGACACCGACAGTCACGTCGATACTCTGGCGCGTTTTATCGATCCTGATACCATCGCGTACGCATGCTGCGACGATCCAAATGACGAGCATTTCGAGGAGCTAGGTGCGATGAAAAAAGAGCTTGAAAACACGGGCTTTAAGCTCGTGCCGTTGCCGCTTCCCAAGGCTAAATTTTACGGCGGCAAGAGGCTTGGCTGCACGTATGCGAATTTTATCTTTATAAACGGCGCCGTTATCGTTCCGACATACGGCGACGATAACGATAAAATCGTGCTTGATCGACTGGCGCGGGAGTTACCTGATCACAAGATAATCGGCGTGGATTCGCTTGTTTTTGTGCGTCAAAACGGCTCGCTGCACTGCTCGAGTCAAAATAAGTATAGCGAAGCGAAGTATGTTTCTAGCGAACGAAGTGAAGCGGAAAACAAGTATAGCGGTGCGAGCGAAGCCGAAAGCGAAATCTAAATGCAACTAAACAATGCCGGTATAAAAAGGCAAAATGAAATTTTAGGCCGCAGAGCCGTGATAGTCGCGGGCGCGACGGCGTTTGCATTGGCCTTGATTAAATTTGCCGCTGGTTTGATCGGCGGTTCGGTAGCGGTGCTTAGTTCGGCGATCGATTCGATGCTTGACCTGCTAGTTTCCGTGCTAAATTTCTTCGCCATTCGTAAATCCCAAGCTGCGCCTGATGCTAAATTTAACTTCGGCTACGCCAAGCTAGAAGCGCTTGCGGCGATGTTTGAGGGCGTTTTGATCGTGGGTGCCGGCGCGTTTATATTTTACGAGAGCGTGCGTAAGCTGCAAACGGAGCAAGCGCCCGTAGATACGGCTTTTTCGCTCTATGCGATGGCGCTATCGGTCGCGGTTACGGGGCTGCTGGTCGCCTACCTCTCCCGCGTCGCTCGCCGCACGAGAAATTTGATCGTTAGGGCCGACGCGCTACACTATAAAAGCGACCTTTTTAGCAACCTAGCCGTTATCGCCTCGCTTATCTTGGTCGAATTTACGGGATTTGCCGCGATAGACGCCGTTTTTGGTATAGTAATTAGCGGCTACATCGCCGTTAGCGCGATAAATTTGATGAAAGAAAGCGTAGGCGTGCTGCTAGACCGCGCGCTAGAGCCCGAAATAACGGCGCAAATCGAGGAGATAATCCGCTCGCGCCCTCAGATAGCAAGCTATCACGGCCTAGCTACCAGAAAGAGCGCAAACATCTACTACGTCGCGGTTCATCTAGTCTTTAATCGCGAAATTTCGCTTTACGACGCGCACAAAATTTCAGACGAGATAGAAGCCGCTATCAGGGCTAAATACGGCGAGTTTGAATGGCAGATCACGACGCACCTTGATCCGTGCGACGATCAAAACGGCTCGTGCGAGTGCTAAATCAAAGGAAAAATATGAAAATTTTATTCGTCTGCCACGGAAATATTTGCCGCTCGACTATGGCGCAGTCGGTTATGCAAAATTTGAGCGAGAATGCGGGTCTGACGGGGCGTATTAGCATCGACTCGCGCGCCACGCACGAGGACGAGATAGGCGAGCCGCCGTACTACGAAACTGTGCGGGTTTTGAAACAAAACGGCGTACCCGTGACGCCCCACAAAGCGACCTTGATAACGCAAAAGGATTTTGATAGCAGCGATCTTATTTTGATAATGGACGATGAAAATTTAAGGACTCTAAAGCGAAAATTCGGCTCTGGGACTAAATTTGACGAAAAAGTAAAATTTCTGCTCGAATTTAGCGAAGCCTCAAGCGGCAAAATAATCGCCGATCCATATTACACTCGCGATTTTGAGCGTTGCTACGAGGACGTTTCGCGCTCTTGCGCGGGCTTGCTTGAGAGTCTAAAGCAAATTTTATAAGCGGCTAGCGCGGCGAAATTTGCTCGCCAGATCAGCCGTTCAAGCCCTAATTTATCCCCGCTTTGATATAATTTTGAAATTTTAAATCGTAAGGAAAAATATGAAAGTAGCGCTAATCCAACAAAAATTTCACGGCACCAAAGACGCAACCGTGCAAAGGACGCTTGAGCTTGTGCGTGAGGCTAGCAGCGGCGGAGCGGAGCTTGTCGTGCTGCAGGAGCTGCACCAGACGCAGTATTTTTGCCAGAGCGAGGAGACGAGGTTTTTTGATCTTGCCGAGGGCTGGGAAAACGACGTCAAATTTTGGGGTGAGGTAGCGCGTCAAAACGGCGTCGTGCTCGTCACTTCGTTATTTGAAAAGCGCGCGGACGGCCTGTATCACAACACCGCATTCGTCTTTGAAAAAGACGGCAGCGTCGCGGGTAAATACCGCAAAATGCACATCCCGGACGACCCGGGCTTTTACGAGAAATTTTACTTTACTCCGGGCGACATCGGCTTTGAGCCGATCGATACGAGCGTAGGTAGACTCGGGCTTTTGGTGTGCTGGGATCAGTGGTATCCCGAGGCTGCGCGCCTCATGGCTCTGCGCGGCGCGAAGCTGCTCATCTATCCGACCGCGATCGGCTGGTTCGAGGGCGACGAGGAGGCGGAAAAATCGCGCCAACTAGAGGCCTGGGTCGCCGTGCAGCGCGGACATGCGGTCGCAAACGGCCTACCCGTGATAGCCGTAAACCGCGTGGGTTTTGAAGGCGACGAAAGCGGCGTGATGGAGGGGATCAAATTTTGGGGCAACAGCTTTGTTTTTGGCGCGCAGGGCGAGGAGCTTTTCCGCGCCGATAGCCAGAGCGAGCTTTGCCATATCGTAGAGATCGATATGACCAGAAGCGAAGAAGTGCGCAGGATTTGGCCGTTTTTGAGAGACCGAAGAATAGATGCGTACGCAAATTTAACAAAAAGATTTATCGACTGAGGCTTGTCTCGCGAGCGCTTTTTGCGGAGTTTGTAAAATTTTGGCTCGATGAACTACGCGTTCTATCTTCGCCAAAATTTTACCGCACAACCCCAAAAATCATCTCACGACACTTCGCCTTAACTTTTTCTATTCAAATTTGAAGTTAAGTGCTTAAATTTGACCCACCTAGACCAGCAGCTTAAAAATTCTAAAATTAAGCCGCTATGCAAATAAATACAACTTAACAACATAAATTTTAACCAAACCAAATTTAGCACTTTCTCGGTACAGGTCTCGGCCGGTAAAATTTAAAAAATTATCCAAAATTTGACCACGCCCAAACAGTACGTGAAAACACCCCTGTTTAAAGCCAAATTTAGCCTTTCGTTAGTAAAATACCGCCCAAGAGTTGCGGGGCAGCTATTATTTATACAAGGCATTTCATGCAAAGACGCGATTTTTTAAGAAACACTGCGATTTTAGGCGCCGTTATGGCAACTCCGAGCACCGTTTTCGGAGGCAGCAAGGCCATGGGCAACAAGAGGGTTTTCGACCTTACTTTAAATCACGAAATTTTAGAGGCAGGCAAGAAAACCAGGCTGTGGATACCGCTGCCGTTCATCAGAGAGTATCAGAGCGTAAGCGATATCAAATTTGACGGCAATTTCGCTAATCCGTCGGTGAACTACGACGCGATCCCGACGCTTTACGTGGACTACGCCGAGGTGGCAAAGCCGACGCTTAGCGTTAAATTTAGAGTCGAGACCTTCGAGCGAAACGCCGATTTTAGCAAGGTCAAATTTAACCCGAACGAAAAGCTAAGCCCGGAGACGGAATTTTATCTAAAACCTACTCAGCACATCCCAAATAACGGCATCGTAAAGCAAAAAGCCGATGAAATAACTAAAGGCATCAAAGGCGATCTGGAGCGCGCAAAGGCGATCTACACGTGGGTGGCAAACACCATGCAGCGCGACAACAGCGTCCTAGGCTGCGGCACGGGCGACGTAAAAGCGATACTTGAAAGCGGCAAGCTGGTGGGCAAATGCACCGACATAAACTCCGTATTCGTGGGGCTTTGCAGAGCCGTAGGCATCCCTGCGCGCGAGATTTTTGGCATCAGAGTGGGACAGAGCAGATTTTCAAACGAGATGGGAAAGGCCGATGAGAAGGGGCTCGCAGCGATCTCGGGCGGTCAACACTGCAGGGCGGAATTTTATCTCAAAGGCCACGGCTGGATCCCTGTCGATCCTGCGGACGTCGCTAAAGTGCGCCTGGGCGAGAAGCTAAGTAACGACGACAGCAAGCTTGCCAAAGTGCGCGAGTTTTTGTTTGGCAACTGGGAGATGTGCTGGATCGGCTTTAACGATGCGCGCGACTTTGTCCTATCGCCAAAACCTGCGGAATTTCCGCTAAATAACTTCGGCTATCCTTACGGCGAAGTGGACGACAACGTGCTAAATTACTATTCTCCAAAAGATTTTAGCTACGACTACAAGTCGCAAGAGGTCAAATGAAGGGCTTTTGGCTAGCTCTTGCGTCGGTCGCGAGCGCGCTGGCGGCGACTCTTTGCTGCCTGCCCGCGCTTTTGTTTTTGATTTTCGGCGCTTCGTTTAGCCTGCTTAGCTCGGAAGCTATCGAGAGCTTAACCGAGCTAAGGCCCTATTTTACCGCACTTGCCGCGATCTGTTTTGCGGCGAGCGCGTTTTATTTTTTCAAAAAGCCAAAATCCTGCGACCTCGCAAATCGCCGCAAAAAGTGGATTTTTATCTACGTTTTTTTAGCTGTTTTTGTGATTATTCTGCTATCATACCCCGAAGTTTTAGGAAAAATTTATGAATAAAATTCTATCTATTTTACTGCTTGCAAGCATGGCGTTTGCAAATCAAAATTTTGTTATCAAAGTCGAGGGAATGCACTGCCCGCTGTGTACGGCGATGGTGCGAAAAGCCCTGCTAAAGGTAGACGGCGTCATCAGCGCCAAGGCTAGTCTGCACGATAAAACCGCCCGCGTCGAGACGAAAGACGGCGTGAGCGAGAAGCAGCTGCTAGATGCGGTGGCGACGACGGGTTATACGGGCGAGATAGTTAAGTAAATTTAAGGAGCAAACATGCAAAAAAACGAAGTTATGAATGATTTTAAGAAGCTGTGCGAGATACCTCACTGCAGCTACGAGACGGAGCAGATGAGGGAGTTTTTGGCGGATTTTTCGCGCTGCCTTGGCTTTAGCGTGAACGTCGATGAGGCGGGCAATATCCACGCCGTAAAGGGCGAGCCTAAAATCTGCCTGCAAAGCCACTACGACATGGTCTGCGTGGGCACGGCGCCAAATTTAGAGCTCATCGAAGAAAACGGCATCCTAAGGGCGAAAAACTCGACTCTGGGCGCTGACGATGGCATCGGCGTGGCGATGATGATGGGCGCGATGCGGGAGTTTGCAAATTTAGAGTGCTTATTTACCAACGACGAAGAGGTCGGACTCGTGGGTGCAAACGCCTTTAAAGGTAAAATTTTATCGCCGAATCTGCTAAATTTAGACAGCGAAGAGGACGACCGCGTGACGCTAGGGTGTGCGGGCGGCATAAACGTGAGCGCAAAAATCAGCGCGCAGACCATCAAAAAGAGCGGTAAAATTTACGAGATCGGTGTCACGGGGCTTAGCGGCGGGCATTCGGGCAACGAGATACACAAAAATATCCCAAACGCAACGAAGCTGCTGGCGAAATTTCTCGCCGAGGAGGGCTGCGAGCTAATCAGTCTGGATTTTGGCGAGAGGAGCAACTCGATCCCCGCAAACGCCGTTTGTAAGGCGCTGTGCGCGCATGAGCCGGCGCAGCGCGGCCTAGCGCGGGTAAAGAACCTAGGCGAGGGCGAAGCGGACGTGCTGGTAAACAGCGGCAAAATTTTGGCGCTAATTAACTCCTTCGCTCAGGGCGTGCGCAGCTACGACACGCAGCTTGACATGGTAAACGAAAGCATAAATCTCTCGACCGTCAAGCAAAAGGGCGAAGTGATTGAATTTGATTTTTTCGGGCGCGCGATGAAGCGCGAGGGGCTCGAAAATCTAGGCTTTGAGACCGCTACTCTTGCTAGCGCGCTGGGCTTTGAGGTTAGAGTAACCGACCGCTCGGCGAACTGGGCGCCGCGCATCAGCGACTTCGCGCATCTGGTGCTTGAGGAGTTGCAAAAACAAAAGCCGCAGGCCAAATTTGCCGCCGTGCACGCAGGCCTTGAGTGCGGCGTACTGGTTGCAAAACAGCCCGAGCTGCAAGCCTGCTCCATAGGCCCTAATATCCACTCGCCACACTCCGTGAATGAGCACTGTGAGATAGCGTCGGTGGAGATGATAGCGGAAGTCGTAAGAAATATAATCGCTAGACTTCAGTAGCACGGAACGGCTTGTCTCTTGCGCGCCTTTAAATGAGCTAGAAATTTTCTCCCTCGATGAACTATATGTTCTATCTTCGGTCGAAAATTTCGTCGCAACATTTAAATTCATCGCAAGATACTTCGCCTCGTCGTTTCTAATCCAAATTTGAGGCCAACTTTTACCAAATTTGTAAATTCGGCTTCAAATTTTCCTCGCCGAGACCCGTACCCTGAAAACGCAAATTTGACTCTATTAAAATTTTAAGTGTGTGACGCTTGCCTTTGTGTCAAAGATATGTTGTTACCTTAACGTCTTATGTGATAGGCGGTGTTAAAAAGCTCTTTTGCTTCGCTATTTTAAAACATCAAATTTAACCCGTAAAATTTAGTTCCGCGTTTACAGGCTTAAATTTACGGAAAATTCTTATCTTTACTGCTGCATAGCTCGTTTAAAAAGCATTCCTTGCAGTTTGGCTTGATCGCTTTACAGGTGTAGCGGCCAAAAAGCACCATCGCTTGATGAAGCGTATTTAGTTGCGTTTTAAAGGCTTTAGTTAGATCAAGCTCGACGGCTTCGGGCGTCTTGCCCCTACTAAGACCAAGCCTATGCGCCACGCGAAAGACGTGCGTATCCACCGCCATCAAATTTGATCCGAAATGCTCGATCAGCACGACGTGTGCGGTCTTTTGACCCACACCGGCTAGACTCATCAGCTCCTTTTCGGTCGTTGGTATCTCGCCGTCAAATTCGCTCATCACGCTCTTTGCCATCTTGATCAAATTTTCGGCCTTGTTGTTAAAAAAGCTACAGGAATTTATTAGCGCTTTTACGCTTCCGAGATTTGCCTGCGCTAGGCTCGCGATGTCCGGGTATGCTTCAAAAAGCGAAGGTGTGATCAAATTTACGCGCTTATCGGTGCACTGCGCGCTTAACATCACGCATACTAGCAGCTCGTAAAGGTTGCCAAATTTAAGCTCGCTGCCCGCGTCTTTGAAATTTTCTAAAAATAAATTTTTGATAGCGTTTATATCTTTTTTCGTTCTCATAGCGCCGATTTTAGCCGTTTTTATTTAAATTTTCGATGAATTATAACTTATATTTAATGACTTTCCTGCTATAATCACCCTCGCAAAAATCTAAATTTAAGGAACAAAGATGAATAAAATTTTATTCGCATCTCTTAGTTTGGCTGCGGCTCTAAGCCTAAGTGCGGCGGAGTACGCCACCGTAAACGGAACAAAAGTAACCGATAAGGATGTAGCTTTCACGCTTGCTGCTATGCCTGGCGTAACACTAGAGCAACTACCTAAAGACACTCAAAAAAAAGTGATCGATGAGACTATCAACAGAAAACTACTTCTAGACGAGGCTAAAAAGAGCGGACTAGAAAAAACCGACGAATACAAAGCTGCGCTTGAAGAGCTAAAAAACAACCTTGCGCTTGATCTTTGGATGAAGAGAATTTTCGATAATATCAAAGTTAGCGAAGGCGAGATCAGCGACTTTTATAACAAAAATAAAGCCGAATTTGCCGTGCCTGCACAAGTAAGAGCTAAACATATCCTAGTGGCTACTGAAAAAGACGCAAACGACATAATAGTTGCGCTAAAAGGTCTAAAAGGCGACGAGCTGGTTAAAAAATTCGAAGAGCTAGCAAAATCTAAATCTACCGATCAAGGCTCTGCGGCTAACGGCGGCGAACTAGGTTGGTTTGGCCAATCTCAAATGGTAAAACCTTTCGCGGACGCTGCATTTGCGCTTAAAAAAGGCGAAGTAACTCAAAAACCTGTTAAATCAAATTTCGGCTACCACGTAATCCTAAAAGAGGATAGCAAAGCTGCCGGTACTGTAGGTCTAAACGAGGTTAAACCTCAAATCGAGGGCAACCTAAAGATGGAGAAATTTAGAAACGATATCAGAAAAAGAGGCGACGAGCTTCGCTCAAAAGCTAAAGTAGAATATAAATAAGGTCGATAAAATGGGTGTTTTAGACGTAGTAAAAGCCGGCGTTTTAAGCGGCGATGACGTAACTAGGCTGTATAAATACGCAAAGGAGCAGGGCTTTGCCATACCTGCGGTAAACGTGGTCGGAAGCGACTCGGTAAATGCTGTTTTAGAAGCGGCGAAGGCGGCTAACTCACCCGTTATCATCCAGTTTAGTAACGGCGGAGCCGGCTTTTATGCCGGCAAAGCTTGCGGGAATGCCGATGTGCTAGGCGCAGTAGCAGGCGCGCAGCACGTTCATCTGCTGGCCAAAGCTTACGGCGTACCGGTGATCCTACACACCGATCATGCGGCTAGAAAGCTACTGCCGTGGATCGACGAGCTGGTTAAATTTAGTCGCGAATATAAAAAGGCTCACGGCGTGCCGCTTTTTAGCTCGCATATGCTTGATCTTAGCGAAGAGAGCTTGGAGGAAAATTTAAGCACTTGCGAGAAGTATCTAAAAGAGCTTAGCGAGCTTGGCATCAGCCTAGAAATCGAGCTTGGCGTAACCGGCGGCGAAGAGGACGGCGTGGATAACACGGGTGTTGATAATGCGCTTCTTTATACGCAGCCTGAAGACGTCGCGCGGGCATATGAGCGACTAAGTAAAATCAGCGATAGATTTAGCATAGCGGCCAGCTTTGGTAACGTTCACGGCGTGTATAAGCCTGGCAACGTCGTGCTTCGACCGGAAATTTTGAAAAACTCACAAGCATACGTTGCGGATAAATTTCAAACCCTAACCGATAAACCCGTAAATTTCGTCTTTCACGGCGGTAGCGGTAGTGAGCTAAAGGATATCAAAGATGCCGTCAGCTACGGCGTAGTAAAGATGAACATCGACACCGATACGCAGTGGGCGTTTTGGGACGGCGTGAGAGCGTACGAGCTAAAAAACAGAGCCTATCTACAAGGTCAAATCGGCAACCCTGAAGGCGACGACAAACCGAACAAAAAGTACTACGATCCGCGCAAATGGCTACGAAGCGGCGAGGAGTCGATGGTAAAACGCCTGCTAACTGCATTTGAAGATTTAAACTGCTTAAATAGAAATTAAGGCTTACAATGGAACCCAAAAAAGAAGCGAGAAACGATAATTTCACCGATTTGGCGTTGCCTGAGGTAAAAGGCAGGCAATCTTTTTTCGTATATACGAAAATTATATTTTTGCCGACGGCGATATATCTCGTCGCGCTTCTTGGGTTTTTTGGGTATATAGATTTTCAAATCGGCCTACACACGGTTATTATGATGGGTATTATTTGGGTGATTTCGCTAATCTTTGCTAAAAATAGCGCCGAACTTGCTTGCTGCTATTTTGAGCAAAGCGGGGCTGATTTTAAGCGAAATCTAAAAGAATACATCATCAAACATCTTTTAGTTATAGGCAAAGATACGAAGTCAAACGCAGGATTTGACGAATTTGTCGCCTATTACACCAGGAATTTACGTAACGAAAATTTTGCTTCCGTGGGTGCGGGTATCTTTCCGATGCTGGGTATTTTGGGAACATTTATCAGTATCGCGGTTTCTATGCCTGAGTTTAACTCTTCAAATACTACCGAGCTCGAAACTGAAATTTCAACCCTTCTTAGCGGCGTGGCGACTGCGTTTTACATCTCTATTTACGGTATTTTTTTAGCGCTTTGGTGGATATTTTTTGAAAAATACGGAACGAGCAAATTTGAAACGCTAGTGCGAAGACAAAAAAATGCTACTAGCGGCTTTTTCTGGACGAAAGAGGAGCTTGATAGAAGATATTTGCAAGAGAATTTAAGACACTTTGAAAAGATCGGAGTGATCTTTGAGCATGTTAGTAACGCCGAGTTCTTTGAGGAGCTTGATAAGACTATCGAGGCTAAATTTAAAACTTTTACAAATATCTTGAAAAACGAAGAAGAGGCTGTCAAACTAAGCGGCGAACACATCAAACAAACGATGAATACGCTGCTAAAATCCTCGAAGGATCAAAAAGATCTTATCAAAGTCCATGCCGAAATCTTGAACGTTATCAATAAATTTAACGGCAACATCAAAGATATGCAACTAAAATTTGCCGAGCAGTACAACCGCCTCTACGATGTGGGCGGCGAGCGTATCGCAAGGCTCGAAAAGAGCGTGGGCGAACTAGAGTATAATGTTAAAAATTTCAGTGAGTCTCTTTCTAAATTTAGTAGTGAAATCTTAGAAAAACAAAAACTTGCAATGGATGGCTTTAAAGAGAGCTTGATTGACGGCGTACAGGCATTTAAAAAGGCCTTTGATGATGAAGCAATCGAGGCTTATGATGATAATAGCGCGCTCATTGAAGGGCTAAAGCAAGACATCGACGAGCTTGATAAAGAGGCGAATGAGATCTTGCAAACCATCGAAAAGGCGAGTATGCTAGATGAAAACGCGTAACGAGAACAAAAGCGGAGACCAGACCTTTTGGATATCGTATGCGGACCTGATGGCTGGGCTGATGTTTGTTTTTATGCTCATCATCGGTGCCGTCGTCGTAAAATACGTCCTTAGCCAAAGCGATCTGGCAAAACTACAAAAAGATTTGAGCGAGCGCGAGAAGCAAATCGCCTCATCACAAAGCGAGCTCGTCCGTAAAGAAAACGTCATAAAAGAAATTTTTTCAAATTTGGACCGCGCAAAGAGCGAAAACAAAGAGCTTGCCGACATAAACAGGCTCGTAAACGAGATGCTTGAAGGCGTTAAAAAAGAGAAAAACGAACTCACGAATCTAACCCAAACCTACGAGATAAATCTAAACGACGCAAACAAAACTATCGCGGATTTGCAGGATAGAGTGGTGCAGCTAGGGCAAGTTTTAGCGCAAAAAGACGAGGCGCTAAACGAGCTAAACGCAAAATACGGCGATGAAATCTCAAAATTTGCCGCGCTGGAAGAGGATTTTAATAAAACAAAAGACAAGATCAAAGACATCAGCTCGCTTCGCTCAAACGTCATATCAAATTTACGCGCCAAGCTCGGAAACAAGGTCAGCATAGATCCTAGCTCTGGCGTCGTATCATTGCCCGAGTCTATACTTTTTGACACGGGCTCGTACGAGCTAAGAGACGAAGCAAAAGCGCGCCTAAAGGAAATTTTGCAGACTTATTTCGAAGCGATTTTAAATAACGAAGAGATCGCAAAACACATCGATAGGATCGTGATCGAGGGGCATACGAACTCCGTAGGTAGCTACATGTACAACCTTGATCTGTCGCAAAAGCGCGCGTATTCGGTGCTGGATTTTATCTACTCGTGGAACAAGGACAAGCGCCTAGAGCACTATCTTATCGCTAGCGGGCGCAGTTTTAGCGATCTGGTGATGAAAAACGGCAAAGAAGACCCCGACGCCTCAAGGCGCATCGAGATCAAATTTTCGATCTCGGACAAAGAGTCGATGAAAGAGATGCAAGATCTCTTGGAGCGGCAAAATCAAAAGTATTCAAAAGACTAAATTTAACGGACTCGAGTTTTACGTACTTCGCGACGATCTGATGGACGGCGAATTTAACGGCAATAAAGCTAGAAAGCTGGAGTATTTTTTGCATGCTGGTCTTGGCGGTATAAAGCGCGTCGTTAGCTATGGCTCTAGCCAGTCAAACGCGATGTATAGCCTAAGCGTCTTTGCCAAGATGAAGGGCTTAGAGTTTCACTACGTAGTTTCAAATTTAAACTCAAATTTAGCAGAAAATCCGATCGGAAATTTTAAATTCGCCCTTGAAAACGGGATGAAAATCTATATAGATAAAGATAGACGGGTACAGGCTAGGGCTCTAGCTTACGAACTAGCCGGCCTAAAAAAGGGCGAGATTTACGGCGATGAGGCTGTAAATTTGACGGATGCTTTTGATAGAAACGGGTTAAATTTGGATAAATTTGACGAACGATGCAGCTTTACGGATACGAATTTAAGCGCGAAAAATATGCCGAATTCGCAAGCCGAGATCGCGCCGAATTTACAAAATCTAGGCAGAGAAAATTTGATCAAATTTGACGGATCGGCAAAGCTCGCAAGCGCAAATTTCGGCGAATTTGTAAGCCATAAAAACTCAAATTTAAAAAAATCCACAGACCAAACAAGCTCAAATTTACCCGCCGCGCAGGATTGCTTCATCGGCGATTCGCTTTTTATAAACGAGGGCGTTTGGCAGCCGCAGGCGGAGACGGGCTTTATCTCGCAGGCTAGGCAGATAGAGCGCTGGGCGGATGCGGAGGGTAAAGTCGTGGATATATTTTTGCCTTCAGGTACCGGCACGTCGGCGGCATTTTTAGCTAAGCACGTCAAATTTGACGTTTTTACCTGTCCTTGCGTGGGCGACGCAGACTACCTAAAAAGCGAGATCGAAGCGCTGACGCCAAACTCGAAGGCGCGCATTTTGCAGCCGCCTAAGAAATATCATTTCGGCGATCTAAAGCTGGAGCTTTATCAAATTTGGCGCGAAGTATGCGAGCAAACGGGGATAGAATTTGAGCTCATTTACGATCCGGTCGGCTTTTTAACGATGATGGCAAACCTGGGCGCGTTTAAAAACGAGATTTTATACATCCACCAAGGCGGCGCGCTCGGAAATATCAGTCAAAAACTAAGATACGAAAGAAAATTTAAGGAGACGAGATGAAGTTTTTACTCACTAGCAACGAAAATTTTAAGGACTATTTTGCGGCTTTGGTAAACCGCTCAAACGGCGATATGAGCGCGGTTATGCCCGCCGTTTCGCAGATACTTGAGGACGTGCGCGCTAGAGGCGACGAGGCACTCTTTGAGCAGATAGAGAAATTTGACCGCTGGAAACCCGACGCAAATAGCCTAAAAATCGGCACTGAAGAGATGCAAAAGGCGTATGACGGCATAGATAGCTGCCTGCGAAACGCGTTAAATTTAGCCTTTGAGCGCATAAAAAGCTACCACGAAAAGGGTCTGCCAAAAACCTGGATGGAGCACGACGAACACGGCGTTTTGCTAGGCGCCAAGTACACTCCGCTAGACCGCGCGGGACTATATATCCCAGGAGGCAAGGCCGCCTATCCTAGCTCGCTTCTCATGAACGCGGTCCCGGCTCTAGTTGCGGGAGTTGGAGAGATCGCAGTCTGCACGCCTGCCGTCGGGGGCAAGGTAAATACGCTGCTTCTAGCCGCCATGCATATCTGCGGCATCAAGGAAGCCTATAAAGTCGGTGGTGCGTCGGCGGTTGCGGCGATGGCCTACGGCACGCAAACGATCAAAAAAACCGACGTCATCACGGGTCCTGGCAACATATACGTCGCGACGGCTAAAAAACTCGTCTACGGCGAAGTAAATATCGATATGATCGCGGGCCCTAGCGAGATCTGCGTCATCGCCGACGAGAGCGCAGACCCTCGCCACATCGCCGTGGATCTACTCTCGCAGGCCGAGCACGACGAGATGGCCAGTGCCGTGCTCATCACGCCCAACCAAGCCTTCGGCGCGGCGGTGCAAAGGCATATAAACGAGGAGATCAAGACTCTAGCTAGGCAGCCCATCGCGCAGGTTAGTATCGATAAAAAGGGCGCTATCATCGTAGCTAGCGACCTGGATGAGTGCGTGAGATTGGCTAACGAGCTAGCGCCCGAGCATTTAGAGATCGCGACAAACGACGCGATGGAGCTGGCTAGGCAGATCAGGCACGCCGGCGCGATATTTATCGGGCATTTTACGCCTGAAGCGATGGGCGACTATCTGGCTGGGCCGAACCATACGCTCCCGACTGGCGGTAGCGCGAGATTTTACTCGCCTCTGGGGGTTGAAAATTTCATGAAGCGCACCTCGCTCATCTCGCTAAATGCAAAAGGCATAAGCGAGCTGGGAAACGCGTGCATGAAGCTAGCCGATGCCGAGGGGCTCGGAGCGCATAAGCGTTCGGTCGCGGTTAGACTTGAGGCTTTGAAATAGATATCATCTCTTGGGAGCTTTTAACGGAACTCGCGAAAAATCGGCTTGACGGACTGGCTTGTCCAGTCTACGCCTATTTTTCGCAAATCTCTCTAAGATATAATATCTCTTGCTTTTTTAGATAAATTTTAAATTCGCCGTGACTTTTGAGTAGTTTTTGAGTGCTTTTTAAAGGGCTAGTAAAAATAAATACTCACGGACGATCGGTTTGCTGCGTTTTATTTTTACGTCGTAACTTCAAAAATCATCTCAAGATATAACGCCTTTTTGTTTAAATTTACGGTTTTTGCGAATTCTTTGCCGCAAGTTTAGCGTGTGAAATTTACAAAACAAGCAAGCGGATTGCCAAATTTTACGCCAATCTTGCAAAAGGAAACAATTGAGCCCGAAAAATCTAATTTCAAATTTCATTTCAGCGAGTGATGAAATGCTTGCTTTTTTGTCAAATTTAGGTCAAAAGTGGCGTGTTAGTGACGATGGAGCCGGAGTTTATAGAGCGAAATTTTACTTTTGTCGGCTTAAAGCCCGTTTTGTAAATTTTAAAAGACTATAAAACGGCTGGTTACAAAAATTTTGCCGATATTAAAAATTTTCTAAGCTCAAATCCAAGTGTACAAAGTAAAATTTTAAACGGCGAGATAAACTATGTCCGCGACAATCTAACCGGCGCAGGAGTTAAAATTGCGTCCGAGTATTTTTACGATTTCTTAAAATTTACGGTTGAAAATATCCCCGAGTATTGCTATTTTTGCAGTCCCGATTTTTTATTTGTCGCGATGGAAGGGTACATAGAATTTGGCGTTTTGGACTAACAGAGCCGCTAAATTTAACCCTTTACAAGCTTGCGTAATCGCCGCAAATCAGCCTTGCACATGCTGTTGCTTAAAATTGAGCAAATTTGCAAAAATACGTTACCGTTGTCTATTTTTAGCCGCCTGTCTTAAAGTTTCTAAACCCCGCCGTAAATCAGACGGAGTTTAGAAGGTTGTAAATGAGTTAAATTTAGGCAGTTTTTGCACTCTTGTTGCTAAAAATTTCTAAAAATTTAACCGCTAGTTTTTGAAATATATTTTCTTTTTTACGTTTGCTAAGTAAAAATTTTGCCGTTTCGCTTCTACCAAACATCACCGCAAAAGCCCAAGGCGTCATGCCCAGACCATTATTTGCTTCGATATCAGCCCCAGCATCAACTAGCGCTTTTACTACATCTAAGTGCCCCTTAAACGCAGCGCCCGCAAGCGGAGTTTGCCCGCGATCGTTGCGTTCATCTACTCTAGCGCCGTTTGAGAGCAGCACATTTACGGTATTTAGAGCATTGTTGTAACTAGCCAGCATCAAAAGCGTATCGCCTTTGGCTGATTTTAAATTTACGCTAAGCCCCGCCTTTATCATTTTTTCTAGCTCGTCTGCTTCGTCTTGTCTGGCAAAATCAAGCGCCATGGCGCAAAGTTCGCTATATCTTTGCTCTTCAGCCTGCGTTAAATTTGTCAAATTTTAGCCTTTAGCGCTGCTTTGACGCCGTTTGCGTACTCTGGCGAGATTTGCTCAAAATGCCCTATTGCGCGCTCTTTTATCGCTTCGCTCACACCAGCCATGCTCTCTGCGATATTGCTAAAAAGCTGTGATTTTTGGCTATCGTTCATTAGTGCAAAAAGCGCTCTAGGTTGTGAGTAATAATCCTGATCCTCGGCTCTATGGTCGTATCTTTGCATTGCGCCTTCTAAATTTATATCAGGCTCTAGCAGGCTTCTATCTTCTTTGCCGCCGCCAAAGCTGTTTGGCTCATAGTAGGCCTTGTCGTCGAGTTCATACATTCCGTTATTCATCGCACCGCCCACGACGTAGGTGTTTATTTCGCTTATCGGACGATTTACGCTTAGCTGCGCGTAGTGCGTGCCTATGCGGTATCTTTGAGCGTCCGGATAGCTAAAGATTCTGGCTTGAAGCATTTTATCGGGGCTAAAGCTGATACCAGGGACTATATTTGACGGGCTAAATGCGGCTTGCTCTACTTCGTTGAAATAATTTTTAGGATTTTCATTTAGCGTCATGACGCCAACGTCGATAAGCGGAAATTCCTTATGCGACCATGTTTTGGTTAGATCAAACGGGTTAAATTTGACGCTTTTTGCTTGATCTTGGGTCATTATTTGGATTTTAAAATCCCAACTTGGAAAATCTCCTTTTTCTATGCTTTCAAAGAGGTCTCTTTGGTTGCTCTCCCTGTCTTTTGCGATTATTTGCGCGGCTTCATCGTTGGTTAAATTTTTAATGCCTTGACGAGTTTTGAGGTGAAATTTGACCCAGAATCTCTCGTTTTTGTCATTTATCAAGCTATAGGTGTGGCTGCCAAATCCATGCATATGGCGGTAGCTAGCAGGTATGCCGCGGTCGCTCATTAAAATCGTAACTTGATGCATAGTTTCAGGGCTCAAACTCCAAAAATCCCAAGCGGCTTCGTTTGAACGTAGATGCGTGCGCGGGTCGCGTTTTTGAGTATGGATGAAATCGGGGAATTTATACGGGTCTTTGATGAAAAAAATTGGAGTGTTGTTTCCGACCAAGTCCCAGTTACCATCTTTTGTGTAAAATTTAATCGCAAAGCCCCTTACGTCGCGCTCGGCATCGGCCGCTCCGGCCTCTCCGGCTACGGTAGAAAATCTCAGGAACAGCCTCGTTTTCTCGCCTTTTTGCAAGACGTTTGCTTTGGTATAGCGTGAGATATCGTGCGTGATCTCTAGAGTACCGTACGCAGCGCTACCTTTTGCATGGACGGCTCTTTCCGGGATGCGTTCTCTGTTTTGGTGGGCTAGCTTTTCAAGTAGTTGATAATCTTGCAGCATTATGCCGCCGCGGCTGCCCGCGGTGAGCGAGTTTTGATTGTCGGCTATCGGATTGCCTGAAGTGGTAGTTAGTTTTTTCATATTCTTTCCTTTTTAATAAAAATTGTTATTTCGGAATTATACTTATTTAGAATAAAATTTTTATTAAATAATAAAAATTACTAATAAATAATCTTATAAATTTGGAGCTATAGAAAAAGGCTATCTATAACTTAACTACATTCAAGGAAGCAGTAGGTTGCGATGAGAGCTGCGTTCTTAAAAATAACAAACGTAGCGAAGTAAAAATAAGTACGTAGCCTATGGATATAGAGGTCTCAAAAGTATCTAATTTGACTAAAATTTGAAAATAACGCTATTGAACTAAAAGAAAAGAGGTTTTAATTCAACTTCACTCGTACTAAGCGTAGATTATCTAAATTTAAAAGGAAGAAGAAAGAGAATTTCTTAAGTTTAATTGAGCCAAATAAATATTTACCGGTGATCGGTTTACTCTATTGCGTCTTTTGTATCGTTAGTTTTAAGACTATCTCTAAAAAATATAGGAATTAATAATTTTTTCATAGAAAGATTCATAAAGCGCTTGCTTAAAAGTATAAATTTATGCTGCGATTATAACAAAATTTGGTTTTAGCTCGCTTTTGATATAATCGCGAAAAATTTTAAAAATGAGAGAAAATGGTATTAAATGACCTGATAGACGTTAGTAAAAAAAATGGCGCAGATGAAATTTTAAACGGTATAAATTTTAGCATAAATGAAAAGAGCGGCGTTTTGCTAGCAAGCGACTCTAAAATTTATCAAGAAGTAGGCCTTACCGCGCTTTATAACGAGCTAGAAGAGCTTGAAAACGACTATTTTGAAGTGCTTGAGATCGCCGAGGAGCTAAAATGTTAAAAAAACATCCGCTAATTTCCGTAATGATCGCCATTGTTGTAATATTTTTTGCTACCTACTTTTTTATCTTTGGGTTAGTTTCTATTTTAGATGACGATATTGGCGATAGTAAAGAGCTAAATAATAGCTTTTTTTACGTCAAAGATGACAAGGTCTATGCCATGGTGCCAAGCGGCGGTAAATTTGAGCTAATAGGCGTGAGGGCTAGTAAATTTAGATACATTGACACCGGCAAATACGACAACAGAAACGTTGGCGCTAGCGATAAGGCGGTGTATTGCGGTAATCTCGTGATGAGCGGGCTTGATCCAAATGGCGTTAGAGCGCTTGGCAATGGCTACTTTGGCGATGGCAAGATAACATATTTTTGCGATAGCGTAAGCGAGACAAACCTCGAAATATCCGCACTTAAAGAGTTTTGGGACATCTTCTCACATAAAATGTTTAATACTCCAAAAGCGCAAACTCATATCTATAAATTTAGAGAGGTTAATAACACAAATTTAGCAGCGATCTTGGGCTTTGGCTATGCAAGCGACGGAGTAAAGGTCTATCATGAGGGCAAAGAGCTAGATCGCGCAAATGCCAGCAAAATGCGATATATCGAGCAGGTATCTGGCAGAAAGAGCGTGCATTTTACGACTGACGGAGAAAATGTCTATTATGACAGCACAAAATTAGGGATCAAATTTAGCCCACAAATGCGTGATATCGGCGAGATATGGCGCATTCACTATCTTTATGAGCCAAATTCTGGCATGGTCTATGCAAATGATCATGAATTTGACCCAAAATTTGCCCCATACGAGCCACTTTTTAACCTAGAAGATAAGCACGCCTATCACGCTCTTTTTCGCGGTAAAGGCGGTATCTATCACTGGGAGCGAAAGTGGCAGTGGTATAACAGCATAGATGAGGGTGAGTTTGTAAGGGATGGCGATGATCCGTTTAAAGGCGAGATAACGCCGCTATATGGCGACGTGGTGATAAGTGATGGCAAGACATATTTTTTAAAAACCTATGAAATTTGGCACAACACAAAAAATAACCACAGCCTAAGCTCGCGCCACACGTCTATCGTAAGGCTTGATACAAAAGAGCAGTGGCGAAAGATAGGTCTTGTAAGAAACGATGGCTACGGAGCGGTCTATGCAAACGGCGATAAGACATATTATTTTGATAATGTTGGCTACGGCTGGCGTTTTAACAGCAGTGTTTATGATATAAACGACCTTGGCGTGGTTGAAATTCTCACTCGTCCTTATGACTCAAATGTTAAGAATTTAAAACTTGATGAGATAGTAAAAATGGTAGATCAAGGCGCTATGACGCCGACTGAAGGCGAGGTGGTGATCGATGCGATAAGCGACTTTGATGATTACTCGCAAAAATATGCCTACTGGATATTTTTAGCCATTGCATTTATAGTCTCGGTGGTTGGCGCTATTTTTAAAAATAAAAAGCAAGCAAATAAGCTTAAAAAAAGGGTAGATGATTATAGATTATGAGAAAAATTGCGACTAAGATACTTTTTCTTTTTGTCATTTTGACGCTATGTTTTGTTTTGGCAATGCTTTATCTGTGGTGTGAGGGAGAGTATCAAAGAGGCTTTTCAAACATTGATAGTAGCGAGTTTTACCGCTCGCCTGAGGGTAAAATTTACGTTCAAATTTCAGGTAGTGGCAAGTATGAGCTAAAAGGCGTCGATGAGGCTAGTTTTAGGGTCTTAAAGCTAAAACACGCGTATGATTACTCAAACGTGGCGGCTGATAAAAACAGCGTCTATTGCGCTAGAGAAATTTTGCCTGGTCTTGATCCAAAAAGTGCCAAAGTGCTTGGCAATGGCTATATAAGTGACGGCAAGATAAGCTATTATTGCAGCACTAGAAGCGAGAAAGAGGCGGGATTTAGCGAATTTAGTGCCATTATGAAAAACCTTGCTCACGTTTTTATAAAAAGCTACGATGATAGCTCATATTTTTATAGGACAAAGCTGGTTGAAAGTGCAAATTTAGAGCCTATATTTGACGCTGGCTTTGCAAGAGATGGCGGCACGCTTTACTACAAGGGCGAAAAGCTTGACGCGCAGCCTAGCGAGCTAAGATACATCACGGCAGAAAATGGCGCTCCTAGCGGATATTACACAGACGGCAAAAGCCTATTTTTAGGCTTTTATAAGCTTGATACAAGCTACACAGATGGGACGCGCCAGATATGCTACGACCCAAAGCACGATATAGAATATCTTTTTGAGCCAAAAAGTGGGGCGGCGTTTGCAAATGAGCGTAAATTTAGCACCCAAAATATGCCTTATAGCGCCATTTATAGCGTGGATAACGTGCACTCGTTTTGGCCTCTTTTTGCCAGCAAAGATGGAATTTACTTTTGGGATGGCAGTAAAAACGAACAGGCTAAAATTTCAGACTACCAGCTAAAAGGCGAGTTAAAAAGGCTCTTTGCTGACGTTTTTGTAGATGAGAGTTCAGCGTATTTTTTACAGCAAGGCGAAGAGTGGCAGCGCTCAAAGCACGGCAGGCACTTAGTGGCGCAAACAGTCTCTTTATATAAATTTGCCCCAAATAGCTCTTGGCGTGAGATAGGGCTGGTAAAAGATGGCGAGTATGGCGCTGTATATGCAAACGGCGATAAGCTCTATTTTTTTAGCAAGATAAAGCCATTTTATGGCATAAAGCATAGCGTTTATGAGGTGGTTGATCTTGGAGCGGTTGAAATTTTAACCAGGCCGCCGCACTTTCAGGGCAAGAATCTAGAGGCAAAAGATATTTACGAGCTTATAAAAACCGGCGCGCTAGTACCTGCTAGCGGCGAGGAGGTGGCGATATCTCGCATCGAGGTAGAAAAGCCGACCATCATACTTTATATCACATTTGGCATCGCTTTTATCGTTGCGATCATTTTTGGAGTGACAAAAGCTAGAAGCGCAAAAAGAGACTTCATATAAATTTGATGTAAATTTTCAAAACGCCTTTTTGCAGTGGTTTACTCCTTAAATTTAGCCAAAAATTTAAGGAGTAAATTTGACATATTTACTCTTTTTTGTTATTTTAAAGTGAAGCTGAAATTTACAAAAAGGAGAAAAATGATCAAATTTCAAAGGTCTAAATTTAACAACTCGGTGTTTATCCCATCGCTTGTTGTCATATTTTTAATAACGGCATTTGCAGCAATATTTCCAAATTTCTCAAATGAGTTTTTTAAAGGTATGCAAAACTACATCGCGGCCAAATTTGGCTGGTTTTACATCCTGGCCGTCGCCGTCATACTTCTAAGCATCATCATCCTTGGCTTTAGCAAGCTTGGCGAGATCAAACTGGGAGCCGATCACGTAAAGCCGGAGCACAAAAATATCTCGTGGTTTTCTATGCTTTTTGCCGCCGGCATGGGCATCGGGCTTGTATTTTTTGGCGTGGCCGAGCCGCTCATGCACTATCTAAATCCGCCGCTCGGCGACGCGCAAACTATCGCAGCGCAAAAACTTGCGATGAATATCACCTTCTTTCACTGGGGTATGGGCGCATGGTCGGTCTATGCTATCGTGGCGTTAATTCTCGCCTTTTTCTCGTATAGACACGGCTTGCCGCTCACGCTTAGATCGGCGTTTTATCCGATCATCGGAGATAAAATTTACGGCAAGATAGGCAACGCTATCGACACATTTGCCGTCGTGGCGACGCTATTTGGCGTGGCGACATCGCTAGGATACGGTGTACTTCAGGTAAATGCGGGCCTTACGCACGTTTTTGGCCTGCCGACTATGCATATCACGCTTCTTATCGTGCTTTGTTTTGCAGCGACCATCTCAGCGGCAAGCGGCGTAGATAAAGGGATTAAAATTTTATCAAACTCAAACATCGCGCTAGCTATATGTTTTATGTTTTTGATACTATTTTTAGGCGATACGACGCAGCTTTTAAAGTCGTTTGTGCAAAATAGCGGCGACTACGTCTCGACGCTTATTTCAAACACCTTTAACCTCTACGCCTACGAGAGGCAAAATGAGAGCTGGCTTGGCGGTTGGACGCTGCTATACTGGGCTTGGTGGCTATCTTGGTCGCCGTTTGTGGGGCTTTTTATCGCCAAAATTTCAAAGGGCAGGACGATAAGAGAATTTGTGATCGGCGTACTTTTCGTGCCAACTGGTTTTACCTTTGCTTGGATGAGCTTTTTTGGTAACTCGGCGATCGCGCTTGTTCAGGGCGGATTTAGCGAGCTTGCTACGACCGTAAATTCCGACTCGGCTTCGGCGCTTTTTATGTTTTTAGAAAAATTTAGCTTCTCAGGCGTGCTAAGCACGATCGCGGTCTTTATGATCGTCATATTTTTCGTCACTTCGGCCGACTCAGCGGCGATCGTGATGAACATGCTTTGCTCAAACGGCAAGGACGATACGCCGGTTTGGCAAAAGGTCTTTTGGGGCGTTACAGTGGGCGTCGTGGCGGCATTTTTGATGCTAGCCGGCGGCCTTGGCTCGCTTCAAGCGCTTACTATCGCTACGGCGCTGCCGTTTGCCATAGTGCTACTTGGCGCCATTTACGGGCTATTTAAGGCGCTGCGCGTCGATGTGACCAAAAAAGAGACAAATAACTTTAACAACATGCCTCTTAGCGATCTTTCAAAGCCGTGGCAAGAGCGTCTAAGTGCGATCATCACGCTACCTAGCAAAAAAGACGGCAGTAAATTTCTAAACGAAGTCGTGCTAAAAGCCTTTAACGAGCTAAAAGATGAATTTGCCAAAAACGGCCTTGAGGCAAATGTAACAAAAGCTGAAAATTTCGTAAATTTAAACGTCGGGCTTGGCGACGAGATGGACTTTAGATACGGCGTATATCTCACCAAAAGCCAGAGCCCGGACTACACTAGAGAGCTTGAAGGCGACGATCTTTACTACAGAGCCGAGGTATATCTAAAAGAGGGCGGTCAAGACTACGACGTGCTTGGTTGGAGCGAGGCCACGCTGATAAACGACGTCATCGAGCAATACCGCAAACATATGCAGTTCTTGCATGTAGTTAGAAAATAATAATTTGGCGTAAATTTGCATAAATTTACGCCTTTAAATTTATGCCAAGTAGCCTTTTTCTAATAATATTTACAAATTTTAATCCGGATTTGTTTTAAATTTTAAAGATGGTTCTAAAAACTTTAAATAAAATTTTTATATAATCTCTCTTTTTCACAAAGGTATACAGATGGATAGAAAATCGTGGAGTTCAAAACTCACATACATTTTAGCCGTTGCAGGAGCTACGGTCGGTTTTGGCGCGACGTGGCGTTTCCCGTATCTGGTCGGGCAAAACGGCGGCGGCGCCTACGTGCTCGTGTTTTGCATCGCGATGATCGTGATCGGTATACCGATGATTTTGGCTGAAAATGCGATCGGTAGACGCCTAAAATGCAACTCCGTGGACGCATTTGGCGGTAAAAATATAAATCCGGCATGGAAAATCGTGGGCTGGATGGGGCTGCTTGGGGCATTTGGCATCATGGCATACTACATGGTTATCGGCGGCTGGGTGCTAAACTACATCGCGCAGATCGCATTTGGTATGCTCGATCTCTCGCAGGTGCTGAGCTTTGAGGCTACGAGCGCGTTTTACGAGCAAAATATCGTGAGCGATCCGCTGGCTATTAGCTTTGCGACGCTCGTGTTCGTGCTCGTAAACTACGCGATCTTGGTGCAGGGCGCAGTCGGCGGTATAGAGCGCTCGGCGAAGTACCTCATGCCGCTACTTTTCGTGCTGATGATCGTGATGATCGTAAAAAACTTGACCTTAGATGGCGTGGCGCAGGGAATTAAATTTTACCTCACGCCAGATTTTTCAAAGATAAATTTAAAGCTTTTTGTCGAGGTTTTGGGGCAGGTATTTTTCGCGCTTTCGCTTGGTTTTGGCGTGATGATTACGCTTTCAAGCTTTGTTAAAAAGGACGAAGGGCTGGTTAAAATCTCGATCATCACGGGCATCCTAAACACCCTCATCGCCGTGCTTGCGGGCTTTATGATATTTCCGTCGCTCTTTAGCTACGGCGTCTCGCCCGATAGCGGCCCAAGCCTCGTGTTTAAGAGCTTGCCGATCGTTTTTTCGCATATGCCTTTTGGCGGATTTTTCGCAGTCGCGTTTTTTGCGCTGCTGATGATCGCCGCGCTCACGACCTCGCTGCCGATCTACGAGGTTATCATCACGACGCTTCAGGAGAAATTTAAAATCAAACGCAAAAGCGCGATTTTGCTGGTGCTAGGCACGATATTTATATTTGGAAATTTACCGTCCTTGATGGCTACGAATCTGCTTGCGGACGTTAAAATTTTCGGTAAAAATATCTTTGACGCATACGACGCCATCAGCGCTACGATATTTTTCGTGCTGACTTCGCTAGGATGCGCGATATTTGTCGGCTGGGTGCTAAAAGACGAAGCCAAACGCGAGATAATGCAAGGCAGCGAAAAATACGCAAAACTCGTAAATATCTGGTTTTGGTATATCAAATTTGTCGTACCGTTTATCATTTTGGTGCTTTTTATCAGCTCGTTTTACGATAATTTTTTAAAGTAAATTTGATGGCAAGTCTCGTAAATTTATCTAACGGCGATCGCCTAAATTTGCGCGTAGAGGGTCAAATTTTACTTAGCGAGAGCATCAAAAACGGCAAAACGAGGCAGACGCAAAAGGAGTTTGCTAGCGCTGGCGAAGCGCAAAAAGCCTGCGTGAAAAAGGAGTGGGAGAGCTTAAAAAAAGGCTACGTCCTGCAAAACGCGGACGCAAAAGCGGGCGAAGCGAGTTTGCACGTATATATCGGCGGCGGATACACGGGCGCGCTAGCCTTTGCGGGCGCTGGCGATGATCTTTTCGTCTATAAATGCGGCGGCTACAAAGAGGGCGGCGCACTGGATGATTTTCTCGTCAGGCTGAACGCGAGCGGCGCCGTAAAGCAGCAGACCCTCTTGCCAAAGCCGCTTGCGTGGCAGGCGGAGCGCGCGGGCGAAATTTTGCTTTTGGATCTGGATCATTTTATATTCAAATTTGATCCCTCGAGCGGCGAATTTAACGATCTCTCTCAAGGGTTGAGCTTTAAAAATAGCAAAGAATTTACGAGTTTCGTTTGCGTTGCGAAAGATACGGCGGCGTTTGCGATGTTTGGTCAAATTTTTACTTTGCGCGGCGGCGAGATTTCGCCTTTGGCCGAATACAAATCCGAAATGAAAAACTACTCGCCGATCCTTTGTGCTGCGCTCGACGCTAACGGCACGCGGCTCGCGCTTTGCTGCAAGCAAAACGAGATCAAAATTTTAAGCACGCTAAATGGAGAAATTTTAAACGAGATCAGAGGCGATTTTGGCATTTTTGATAAAATTTGCTTTTTAGCGGACGGCTCGGTGCTGGGCAAGGAGCGCTACACGAGCAAGCTAGGTTGCCTTGATGCTGTAAGCGGCGAGCGGTTAAAGCCCGCGTGGTTGCAGGGCGAATGCACCGAAGCGGACGAGTTTTGCATTAGCGCGGACGGTTCGCGACTCGCGCTAGTTAGCTACGACAAAGCCCGCGTCATTGACCTAAAAAGCGGAAATTTGCAGCTTAGCTTTGAGCTCTCGCACGTCGTGAAGCGCTGCGAGGCGAAATTTGAGCACATAAACGGCGAGGAATTTTTGGCCGTGCGCACCGACTACGGCTGCTTTAGCCTTTATAAAATTTAAGGAAAAATATGTTTTATTTTTTACTCGGAATTTACTTTTTTTACGTCGCCGCAAAGGCGATTTTGGCGATTTTGCAGATAAACTTCATCCGCTCGGAGGCGAAAAAGCCCGCCGTCGTGCTAGAGCAGAATGAATACGAAACCGCCGCCGCAGCCGCGATAACGAATCAAAAATTTGAGATAACAAGCCTGTTTTATCACGCCGCGATATTTGTGATGTGGGCGTGCTGGGGGCTGGGCGAGCTGTATGAGAGCGCCTACAAAACGGGAGAACTGCGAGATCATATCATCTTTGTGATGAGCTTTTTGATCATCTCGTCGCTGCTGGAGCTACCGCTAAATATCTACGAAACCTTCGTCAAAGACAAAAGGCTCGGCTTTTCAAACGTAACGCCTAAAATTTTCGCGCTCGATCTAGCTAAAACGCTTGTGCTAACGTTGGTGTTTGGCACGCTGTTTGTATGGCTGGTGCTGCTTTGCATTGGATTTTTGGGCGATTTTTGGTGGTTTTGGGCGTTTTTGCTGAGCTTTGGAGTCGCGCTCGTGATAAATCTCATCTACCCGACGCTAATCGCGCCTATCTTTAACAAGATGCAGCCACTGGAAGAGGGTGAGCTAAAAAGTCGTATAGAAGGGCTTTTGATGCAGTGCGGCTTTAAAAGTAGCGGCGTTTTTACGATAGACGCTAGCAAGCGCGACAACCGTCTAAACGCCTATTTTGGCGGCCTTGGCGCGACTAAGCGCGTGGTGCTTTTTGACACGCTTGTTAAAAAACTAAGTCTTGCCGAGATAATCGCCGTTTTGGGGCATGAACTGGGGCACTTTAAGCACAAAGATATCCTAAAAATGATCGCTCTAAGCGCGGTTATGCTTTTTGTGATGTTTTTTATATTTGGCAACATCCCTGACTCGGCGTACGACGCCCTAGGGCTCAGCCCGGCAGGCGGCGGAGTGATCGTGTTTTTACTGCTTTTTTCGCCAATTTTCGGATTTTTATTTTCGCCTATTAGCTCGTATTTTAGCCGCGCAAACGAATTTGGCGCCGATAAATTCGCTGGCGAGGTTTCAAACAAGGCCGACATGATAAGCGCGCTAAAAAAGCTAGGCTCCGAAAACAAGGCCTTCCCGAAGGCTCATTCGCTCTACGCCTTTTTCTATCACTCGCATCCAAGCCTCTTTGAGCGTATAAGCAAGCTGGAAAATGACGATAAATGACGCGCTAAAAGCCGCCGCCTCGCAGATAACTCCAGCGTGCGAGATAAACGGCGCAAATCCCGCGCGCGTAGCCAAGGCGCTTTTGATGCGACACCTCGGCGTAAAAATCGAGTGGATATTTTTAAATTTAACCCGCGAGCTAGAGGACGCGGAGGGGTTTTTCGCGCTGGCAAAACGCTTTGCAAATCACGAGCCGCTAGAGTATATCACGGGCGAGGCGGGCTTTTATGGACTTAGCTTTAGCGTAAAAAAGGGTGTTTTGGTCCCACGCCCCGAGACTGAAATTTTAGTTGAAAAATCTCTTGAAATTTTATCAAATTTACCCGCCCCAAAGGGGCCGCCGCTAGTTGCCGAGATAGGCACGGGAAGCGGGATAATCAGCATTTGCCTCGCACTAAACTCAAACGCTAAAATCATAGCCTCCGATATCAGCGACGAGGCGTTAAATTTAGCTCGGCAAAACGCGGCGAAATTTGGCGTAGAGGATAGGATAGAGTTCGTAAAATGCGCGTATCTGGATCAAATTTACGGGCAATTTGACCTGCTCGTTTCAAATCCGCCCTACATCTCGCGGGACTACAGGCTTGATAAATTCGTACTAAATGAGCCGCACGAGGCGCTCTTTGGCGGCGCGGCTGGCGATGAGATCTTAAAAAACATTATCCTCGTTGCTAAAAATCGCGGCGTAAAATACCTGGCCTGCGAGATAGGCTACGATCAGCGAGAAAGCATGCAAAACGCGCTTAAATTTAACGGCTTCGAGGCAGAGTTTTATCAGGATTTAGCCGGATTTGACCGCGGATTCGTCGCTAAAAATATATTTGCGAATTTTTAAATTTGCACGCGGTTCGGACTTTGCCGAAAAACCAAATTTGACCGAGCTTGCATCAAATTTTGGGCTTGCAAATTCCCGCTCTTCTAACTCAAATTTAGCGAATTTTAAATGCTATAACCCTAAAATGCGGGCAGTAAATCAAAAAAAGGAAAATTATGAAAAGCGTTTATTTTTTGCTTCTTGGCGCGCTCATCGGCACGGAGCTGGCTCTGGGCGCTCTGGTTGCGCCGACGATTTTTTATCCGCAGAGCATACTTGGCGAGGGCGTACTCACGCAGTTTCAAAGCGGCAAACTGATGGCTACGATATTTGTCAAATTTAACTACGCCTTGCTGGCCGTTAGCGTCATAGCCGCGCTTTACGAGCTTGCTTCGTTTAGATCTAGCGTCAAATTCGCCGCTAAATTTAGCATGGGTATGCTTTGCGCGATAAATTTAGCCCTTGCGCTCTCGTTCGTATTTTACTTCACGCCTTTCGTCATGGACGCGCAGACGGCTGGCGAGGCGGCGACGCAGACGGCCGAGTTTAGGCAGATGCACGCGGCTAGCGAGTGGACGATGAAGCTGATGCTGTTTGCGCAGCTAGCTTTGTTTTTTATCAAATTTAAAATTGCCGAAAAATGAGCGCAAAGCCCGACATCCAAATTTTAACCGATTTTCTCTCTGACTACACGGCGGAGATGGTGAGCGCGGGCACCTACACCGCGCGCGTCGAAAAGTGCGTAGACCGCGTGGCTAGGCGCTACGGCTACGACGTTAGCGTGACGATTTTCGTGAAGTATTTTACGATTAGCGTCATGGACTCGGCCGATAACTCCCTGCGCCGAACCTACGTAAAAAAGATCCCGCTGGGGCAGGTGAGCTTTAGCCGCATTTCCGAGCTTTCGTCGCTTAGCTGGCGGATCTTGGATGAAAATTTGAGCCTAGACGAGGCCAAAGAGCAGTTTGAGGGCGTCATGCGAATAGGAGCGAATAAATTTGCAAGCTCGCTTATTTTGATCAGCTTTGCAAATGCGGCTTTTTGCAAGCTTTTTGGCGGCGATATGGGCTCGGTAGCTTGCGTATTTTTCGCGACTCTGGTCGGCTATAGCCTTAGATTTGCGCTTGCTAAAATGGGCGTAAATTTAAAAATCCAGTACGTCCTAGTCTCGTTTGCGGTCTCGTTTATCGCCTATCTTGGCGTATTTTACGGCTTTACGCACACTAGCGACGTGGCGATCGGCTCGTCGATACTATTTTTGATGCCGGGCGTTTTTCTCATAAACTCGGTCTTTGATATCCTAAACGACAACACGCTTGTGGGTATCAGCAGGGCCGTGAGTACGGGCATCCTGATACTTTGCATAGCAGTGGGCGTCTATATCACGCTCTCGCTTAGCAATGCGGAGATTTTACATGTTTGAGCTTTTGACTGCGACTCTTATAGACGGCGCTTTTGCCGCGGTGGCGGGGCTTGGCTTTGCCTACGCTAGCTCTCCGCCAAAAAGAACTCTCGCCTTTTGTGCGCTACTTGCGGCATTTGCGCACGCTAGCCGCTTTTGGATCATGCAGATGGGATTTTTTAACATCAGCGTAGCCACCCTTATCGTCTCTTTTTTAAGCGGGATTTTAGGTATGCTCTTTGCCAAACGGCTTAAGGTGCCGGCCGAAATCATCGCGTTTCCCGCACTTTTGCCGATGGTACCGGGAGTCTATGCGTATAAGGGCATCTTGGCGCTGTTTTCGTTTCTAAACGAGCCTGATATCGCTAAGAAAAATGAATATCTAATCATATTTTTCGATAACGCGATCACGACCACGACTGTCTCGCTAGCGCTTGGCGTGGGCGTTTCTGTGGTGCTTATTTTGTTTTACGATCAGTCGTTGATGATAACCAGAGGCGCCAAGTGCGATCTGGCGACGAGAAAGCCCAGCGAAAAGTAAATTTTGTGCGGCGTCTTTTAAGCGTCTTTAAATAGGCTAGAAAATTTTGCCCTGCGACAGACTATATGTCTAGTCTTGGGAGGAAATTTACTTCTTCTATTTAGCTGCAAGCATAGCGAAGTAGAAAACATTTAAATTCATCGCAAGATACTTCCGCTTATCTTTTTTGCGTTCAAATTTGGATTAAATTTAGCTCTCGAAACGGGAGCTAAATTTGATATCCTTCCTTATCTTTACCCTAAATTTTTTCTCAAATTTACCGATTTATCTTAAAATCTAAATTTAAAAGGATTTAAAAATGATAGAAGGCATAAATTTAAACTCGGCGGGTTATCAGCCGAATTTCGAAACAAAAGCCGACCTGCAAAAAGCTCAAGCAAGCGCCGCTAAAATCGCTCCTTTTGATATGCAAATTTTAAATAAAACGCCTCAAAAAAGCGTGCAAAGCGACGAGGATGCGCGCATAGCGCAAGCGTATATGAATAAAACTACCTACGAGATATTTGCGGCTGAAAATATCAATTTTGATAGGAGCGAAGAGGGCTGGATAACCAAAACCATAGAGAAAATCGACGCGATGCTAGCCCAAAAATACGCGCCCGGACAGATGCATGAGATGATAATGAGAGATGAGCTGGATGCAAAGGAAAAGGTCGTTGATTTTACTCTAGATTCGTATTCGTGGTGGCTAAAAAGCAAATCCATAGACGGTAAACCAACTATCTCGGGTAAAATGCTGGGGCTCGGAACAAAGGAGGAGGAAGAGGAGCTGAGAGCTTTTAAAGACTCTTTGCCTGAAGACGCTGCGATGGGCGACGTCGGAGCTGCTTTGCTGCAAAGAACCGACATCAGTATAGAAGAATTTAAAAAACTCTACGCGGAAGATATCGAGAAAACCACGAAAGCCCACAAAGAAGCCGTAGCAAAAATCAATCAAGAGATGAGAGAATACAACGAAAATTTAGCCAAGCAAAATAGAGAAGCCAAATTTAAACCCATCCAAGCCACGAGCAAAAGCAAAACATACGTAGATAAAGACATCAGACGAGAGTTTTTCGAGAATTTCCTGAAAGCCGAACAGGAAAAGGGGACGGATATAACTGAAATTTTAAATCAACTAGCAAGGCTAGGTAAATTTGACGTAAAGGCATAAAGGATTAATATGATAAGCGGTATAAACGGATTTAACGCAAACGTAAATTATGATTTTAGTAGCGCTCATGAGCGAAATTTAAAAGCACGCGAGGAAAAAGAGGCTATAAATTTAACCTCAAATCAGGCTTCGAATATGGCGGTCGCGCAGCCAAATTCGACAAATCAAGCGAACCCAAAAAATAGCGAAAACGTATCAAGCCTAAAAGGTGCCTACGTAGACTTTAACATCAAAGAGATGGAAGCGGCCATCAGGGAGATAAAAAATCTCCCGCCCGGCGCACCGGCTAATATACGAGGCATATTTTCTCTGAGCGGATATACTCTGGACGAAAAGATAAGCGTATGGGGTAAGATAAGCGGGTTAGACGGCTCTTTTAGTAGGAGCGAAGCGGAAAATCTGAAGAAATTTATAAATAGTAGCGGGGCGTTTGGTTTCGATAAACTTAATCGGGATTTGGCGGGATACGATACGACAAATGTTGATGAATTTGCGAAAAAATACATAAACCACGAATACCCATTTTTGGGCATAGAATATAATGCAGGGAATAGGGGGATGGAAATCCTCGACTCCGATATGAGCGTGGACGAGTTTAAGGATAGGTGGGCTGAATATACCGTGCTGAAGCGTTTGGGCGAGAGCGGCGCGGAAAGAATATCCGTAGATGGTGAAAATATCACGATAGTCATTAATAAAAACAAGGCTCCCGTGGAGTTTAGGGAGCTTGAGAGTATCGAGTATAAGGACAAGCAGAGCAAAAAGGCGTTTATAAAATTCGTTCGAGATGCGATAGAAAAGGGTCTGGATATACAAAACCTGCTTGAGGGCAGGGCTGAATTTAAGGAAAATACAAGCGAGGCGACGGCGTTTAAACCCATCCAAGCCACAAGTAAAAGCAAAACATACGTAGATAAAGACATCAGACGAGAATTCTTTGAAAATTTCCTGAAAGCCGAACGCGAAAAAGGAACAGATATAATGGAGCTTTTAAGAAAACTAGGTAAAATAGAGCTTGATCTAAAAGCCTAAGGAGCAGCCTTGAAAATACGAATCTACTACGAAGATACCGATGCGGGCGGCATAGTCTATCACGCAAACTATATAAAATATTGCGAAAGGGCGCGCAGCCAGATGTTTTTTAACTCGGAGGTTAAGCCTTTTAGCAAGGACGGGCATTTTGTCGTGAGCGAGATTCGAGCGAAATTTAAAAAACCGGCCGTCCTGGGCGATCTGCTCGAGGTAAAAACGAGCGTGGCAAGCCTAAAAAAAGCCTCCGCGCTCATAAATCAAAAAATTTATAAAATCGCAAATTTAAGCGGCGAATGCCAGCCTGAGCTCATCTTTGAAGCGGACGTCGAGGTCGCGTTTGTTAGCAACCTAAGGCCTGCTAAGATGAGCGAGGAGATAGTGGATTTTCTCTCCTCTTATTGCTCGTAAAAGCCGTATTCGCCGGCTTTTAAAACCTTCGTATCATAGATGATTTGCGAGTCCTCGACGCTCTGGCTAAAAAGCCTCTGCGCGCCGCGGTTTAGGTAGGTTGCATAGATGTAGTCGAGCCCGGCGCTAGCGGAGTAGCCCACCCAGTTGAAGTTTAAATTTTGCCCCAAAATTTCGTTATTTGAGTCCAGCGCGCCGTCGGTTTTGGAGATCGAGTTGGCAATGTAGAGCTTTTCTCTATCTTGCGGTTGCGTGAGTTTAAAGATGCTCGGCGCGTAGTTGATCTGGGTACTTAAAAGAGCGTTAAATTTGACGTCGTAAAGGCGCATTTGAGAGCTTACCATCGAGGCTTTTACGAGCGGAACGTTTAGAAAAACTGTCGCGCCGCTTAGCCTTGAGTTGCCGGATAACATCGGCTTTAGATCGGTCGCGCCGCTTGCGATCTCGTTTTCGTAGGCTAGTCCGCCGCTAAACTCGTCAGCGTAGCGATTTAGCGCCGCTCCTAGCGCGCTACCGTCAGAAAATGCCGCGACTTGGCCGTTTGAGAAATTTAGTAGCTTTTCAACTTGCCCTTTGTAGTCTATACCGCCAAATATCAAATTATCCTGAGGAGAATCGACGCTAGAGATGT
The DNA here is from genome assembly GCF_900573985.1 of Campylobacter showae. NCBI lineage: Bacteria > Pseudomonadati > Campylobacterota > Epsilonproteobacteria > Campylobacterales > Campylobacteraceae > Campylobacter > Campylobacter showae. The sequence continues at coordinate 1,293,279 of NZ_UWOK01000001.1, forward strand.
GCAAAGTCGGCACAAAAGCAGTCATAGATGGATCTAAAACCTCGTTTAGGTATTTTGCGCCTACAGGCGTAAACGGCGCGATGATATAGGCGATATTTTCGCTTTTAGCGCGTGCTAGGGCGCCGTCGATAGCGCTTGGAGCCTCGTTGCCGATGTTGTAAAATTTAACGTCGATGGCAGCGTTTTGCCTGACGACGTAGGCGATAACCGCGTTTGAGACGACGCCGGCGTAGCTTTTTATGCTATCCTGCGGGATGATGACGGCGATCTTAAACTCGGCGTTTGAGCTTGGCGTCAGGCTCTCGGTGCCGGCGTTTACGTATGAGCCGTTTAGCGCGTTAAAAGCTTGTAAAATTTCTTGATTCGAGCTGCCTTCATAGCGAGCTAAAAAACTGTGCAAAAGACCCTCTCTAACGAGTTCTAACAAACATGTATCGTTACATTTTACGGGTTCTAAATTTATATAAATTTCGCTTGCAGGCGGGATATCGGATGGCTTGTCACTCCTGGCAAATAGCGCCGAACAGATCAGTAAAGCGGTTAAAATTTTTCTCATAGGTACTCTTTTATCTTTTTTAGATCGCTGAAAAACAGCTCTTTTTTGCTTGGATTTTTCGCTACGACGGTCGGCGAATAGGTCGCCAGCAGGGCCGAGTGTTTAAATTTCATTATGTTTCCCCTTATGGTTTCAAAGCTTTGCGCGCTTTGTTTTATCATTTTGTAAAAAACCTCTTCACCAAGCGCTACGATGAGCTTTGACGCGACTAGACGAGCTTCCGCGCTAAAATACGGCTCGCAAAGCTCGTAGGCGTTTGTCGGAACTTTGGCTGCGGGCTTGCATTTTAGCAGGCTCGTGACGTAAATTTCGTTTTTCTCAAGACCTGCTATGTCTTTTAAATTTTGCAAAAACTTATCGTCGCCCACCAAAAACTCTCCGCTCGCATCCTCGGCGGTATTTGGCGCATCAAATACGAAAACTACTTTGGCGTTTTTATCCCCAAGTCCCGTTAGCGCGTGGTTTGCGCTATTGCAAAGCTCGCAGAGATTGCACTCTTTGATGCTTGCGTTTAGCTCGGCAAGACTTCTCGGCAAGGCCGCTGTCGAAGGCGAAAAATCGGCAAATTTATATCCGAATGCCCTAAGATAGTAAAGTTCTCTTAAAATTTCGTTTGCGTAACTCATCGCGCGATGATATCCAAAAGGGCGTTAAAAACAGATAAATCAAAGCGCGAGTTTGCTTAAATTTTCACCGTCCAAGCGGTAGTTTCGCCACTGCTCGGACTGGTTTTTTGCGCCCATTTTTTCGTAAAATTTGATGCCCGGCTCGTTCCAGTGCAGGCACGCCCACTCGAGGCGTTGGAGGTTTTCGTCCTTGCAAATTTTGGCTAAACATTTAAAAAACTCTTTTCCTATGCCTTTGTTGCGATACTCTTTTTGGACGTATAGATCCTCTAAGTACATCCCGCCAAGTCCCAAAAAGGTGGAAAAGGTGTAAAAATATATGGCGTAAGCTATGATTTTGCCTTCTGTTTCGCAGACTAAAATCATGGCATAGTTTTTCTCAAAAACAGACTCCGCGAAAATTTCGGGCGTAAATTTTACTTCATCGCTCATTTTTTCGTATTTGGCTAGTTCTTTAACCAGCTCGCAAACGGCTGTAATGTCCGCTCTAACGGCTTTTCTAATAACGTAAGGCAAATTTGCTCCTAAATTTTAATAAGCGATTATATTTTTATTATTTTAAAACGAAGTTTAAAAATTTATTAAAAGGATTTTAAGCGATTTGTTGATAAAATCACCGACTTATATCAAAATCACCATAAGGAAAAATTTATGAAAAGAACATACCAACCTCATAAAACCCCTAGAAAACGCACTCACGGGTTTCGCGTCCGCATGAAAACTAAAAACGGCCGCAAAGTGCTAAACGCAAGACGCGCAAAAGGCAGAGCAAGATTGGCCGTTTAAGCAAATTTAGCTCTATAAGCAGCCAAAAGGAGTTTTCAAGCGTCTACAAAGAGGCCATCAAATGGCACTGCGAGGAGGCAATAGTCTTTTTTAAGCCTTGCAATGAAAACAAACTAGCCGTCGTAGCCAGCAAAAAGGTGGGCAAAGCCGTCGTTCGCAACCGATGTAAAAGGCTTTTGCGAGCGGTCGTCGTCGAGATTTCAAACGAGCTTGCGGACGGCATTTACGTGATAGTCGTTAAAAACGGGCTAGATAAAAGCTCGTTTTTAAAGCTCAAAAAAAATATCTCTTGGGCTATGAAAAAACTCGGATGTATAAAATCAGGCATATGAAAATGATAAAACAAGCTATTTTATTTTTGATAAAAGCGTATCAAGATTATATCTCCAAATTTACTCCGAAGTCTTGCAGATACTATCCCTCGTGCTCTGAATTTGCTGTTTGGCAGTTCAAATTTAACGGCTTTTTCTCAGCGCTCTTCGCGGTTATTTTTAGAATTTTACGCTGTAATCAACTCTTTAAAGGCGGCATCGACTACCCCGTCATCAGTAAAAATTTCAACTCTTTTTTTATATCCAATCAAAATTTAAAATCACATATCGCATTTTGGTTTGTCCCGTATAAAAAAAATAAATTCTACGTTATTAAAAATTTAGACTTTCAAAAGGAAAAATAGTGTTAGACAATATGTCAGTTCAAAAACGCGTGTTATTAGCGACCGTTTTATCTTTTATCTTTTTTATCGCTTACGATTATTTTTTTATTCCTAAAAATTTGCCGTTAGATCAAAACCAAACCGTAGCTGCGCAGCAATCAAGCCAAGCAAATGCCGCTTCGAGTACAAATACCGCATCGGCTACTAGCGCTCCGCAAGCCGTAGCGACGCAAAGCCGCGAGATCGCTGTGATAAAGGGCGAGCACTTTGAGGCGCGCATAGATGAGCTGGGCAGGATTTCGAAATTTTATCTAAACGACGAAAAATATAAAAACGCCGAGGGCGAGCGCATAGAGCTAGCCGGCACGCAGCCGCTGCCGCTTGAGGTACGCTTTAGCGATAAGGCTTTAAACGAGCAAGCATTTAAGGTAGCCTACGCAAGCGACGTTAGCGAAATAAATTTAACTAGTGAGCCAAAAACTATAGTTTTAACGCAAAATTTAGAGGGCTCTAGCGTAACCAAAAAGATCACGTTTTATCCAAACGGAAGCTACGATCTAGACCTTAGCGTGAGCGCGGGCGAATACTACGTGACTCCGGGCTTTCGTCCAAGCGTCGCGATCGACAGCTACACCGTGCATGGCGCACTTCTTAAGCATAACGACGGTAAACTAACCATCATCGAGGACGGCGACGTAGACGCGACCGAGAGCTTTAATAACGTAAATATAGCCGCAGCAAGCGACAGATACTACACGGCTTTATTTTTTAAATTTGACGGACTCTTAAATCCCGTCGTTTCAAAAGACGGCGCGGGCAATGCCGTAATATTCGTAAAAGGCGAGCAAAATTTTAAAGCCAAAGGCTACATCGGCGCCAAAGACCACGCTACTCTAAGTCAGATCAACGAGGAGCTCGTAGACGTCATCGAGTACGGCTGGTTTACCTTTATCGCAAAGCCGATGTTTGCATTCTTAAATTTACTTTACGGCTATATCGGTAACTGGGGCTGGGCGATCGTCGTTCTGACGCTGGTTATCAGGATCGTGCTTTTCCCGCTAACCTACAAAGGCATGCTATCGATGAACAAGCTAAAAGATCTAGCGCCGAAGGTAAAAGAGCTACAAGCCAAATACAAAGGCGATCCGCAAAAGCTAAATATGCACATGATGGAGCTATATAAGAAAAACGGTGCAAATCCGATGGGCGGCTGCTTGCCGATACTTATGCAGATTCCGATTTTCTTTGCGATTTACCGCGTACTACTAAACGCGATCGAGCTAAAAGCAGCGCCGTGGATACTCTGGATACACGACCTTTCGGTGATGGATCCGTATTTTGTGCTGCCTATTTTGATGGGTGCGACGATGTTCCTTCAGCAAAAGCTCACGCCGACGACCTTTAGCGATCCGATGCAAGAAAAGATAATGAAATTTTTACCGCTTATCTTTACGTTTTTCTTTGTGACTTTCCCTGCGGGACTTACGCTTTACTGGTTCGTAAACAACGTCTGCTCGGTCATCCAGCAAGTTTTCGTAAACAAGCTCTTTGAAAAGCACAAGAAAGCCGAGGTAAAGGCCTAATGCGAATCGAAGCTGAAAATCTACAAGAGGCTTTTCAAAAGGCCGCGCAGGAGCTAAACTGCTCCGTCACGGAGCTTGATATCAAAATTTTACAAAACCCGAGCCCCGGTTTTTTGGGATTTTTCAAAAAAACGGCGATCATCGAAGCGGTAAAAGAGAGCGTGCATAAAGAAGCAAAAAAAGCCCCTCAAGCCGCTCGCGAAAACGGTCATAAAGAAAACGGCGGCGAAAAAAAGAAAGAATTTAAGAAAAAAGAGAACTCCGGCGAAGAGCAAAATCACCGAAACGAAAAGAAAAAAAATCATAAAAATCGCCACGATCATCATAAAAATCATGCGGCGAAGCAAAGCGAAACTGGCGCGGTAAACGAGTCTAAAGTCGAAGAATCGCAACCGCAAAAAGAACCTCAAGCAAAAGAAAAAGAGTTGCATAAAAAAGAACAACCCAAAAAAGAGAGCGGCAAAAGCATCCTTGATCACTCGATCATCGATACCTTTAATAAAAACGACTTTTACGAAGGCGAGGAAAAAGCGGGAAGCGGCGAAAATTTAGGCTCGCAAGCTTCCGGCGGCGAGGCAAATTTGACGCAAGCCGCGCCAAATTTAGCTAAAAAAGAAAAACAAGACTCTCGCGCCGACCGCGGATTGGCTCAAAAACAAAAAGAGCAAAAACCAAAAGCCGACATCGATAAAGTACTTCCCGAGATAAAGCAGGGCGTAGAAAAGCTCTTTGGCGGAAATTTCTTTACGATAGATAAGATAGACGTGCGCAAATTTGACGACGAGACCGTAATAATCGAGCTTGACGGCGAGGATGCGGCGCTACTCATCGGCAAAGAGGGCTACCGATACAAGGCGATCTCATATCTGCTCTATAACTGGATCAGCTCGAAATACGGCCTTGCCGTGCGTCTTGAGATCGCGCAATTTTTGCAAAATCAAGAAGCCGCGATCGATCAGTATCTAAAGGGAATAATCGAGCGCGTGGAGGAAACGGGCAAGGCTAAAACCAAGTCTTTAGATGGCGTTTTGGTTAAGATCGCTCTTGAAAAACTGCGCGAAAAATTCCCCGACAAATACGTAAGCGTAAAGTCAAATAGCGACGGGCAGTTCGTAGTCGTGAACGACTTTATCAAAAAATGAACGAGACCATAGCCGCCGTCGCCACCGCGCATGGCGTAGGCTCGATCTCCATCATCAGGCTAAGCGGCGCAGATGCCCTTGGTCTGGCTCTAAAACTCACCAAAATCACCTCTCTTACCCCGCGTTACGCTACTCTAACTAAAATTTACGCCGAAGGCGAGCTCATCGACGAAGCCTTGCTTATTTATTTTAAAGCTCCGCACAGCTTCACGGGCGAGGACGTGGTGGAGTTTCAGCTCCACGGCGGGCTAGTGGTGGCAAATTTGATCCTGGGCGAGCTTATAAAAAACGGCGCCAGACTCGCCCGCGCAGGAGAGTTTAGCAAGCGAGCGCTCATAAACGGCAAGATGGATTTTAGCAAGATCGAAGCGATAAACTCGCTCATAAACGCAAAAAGCGAGGATAGCGTCAAAATCATTGCCCGCACGATGAGAGGCGATCTAGCTAAATTTGCAAATGAAATCCGCTCCGAGCTCGTAAAAACTCTGGCATTTGTGGAGACTAGCATCGACTATGCCGACGATGATCTGCCTGCCGATCTGCTAGAAAGTATCAGCCAAATGCTAAAACAAAACAGCGCTAAACTAGATAAAATCGTCGCCATAAGCCAGAGCAGAAAAGGGTTGCTCGAGGGCTTTAAAATCGCGATAGTAGGCAAGCCAAACGTCGGCAAAAGCTCGATTTTAAACTCGCTTTTATCCTACGAGCGCGCGATCATCAGCGACGAGGCCGGCACGACTAGGGACAGCATCGAGGAAGCCCTAAAAATCGGCACTCATCTAGTGCGTATCATCGATACGGCAGGCATCCGCAAAAACGCGGGTAAAATCGAGCAAATCGGCATTTCGTATTCTCTGCGAGCTATCGAGGAGGCCGACGTCATCTTGGCTGTCTTTGATGCGTCGCAGGAGGCGGACGAGCAGGATAACGAGATCCTGGAGCTTTTAAAAAACTCACAAAAAAAGATTTTTTACGTTCTAAATAAATGCGACCTCGGCGTTAAATTTACAAGTCCCGAAAATCCGATAAAAATTTGCGCAAAGCAAGGAACTGACGAGATAATAAGCAATCTAAAAACCTATCTCGACGCTCAGGAGACGAGCGAGATACTACTAAACTCCACTCGTCAAATTTTAAGCTGCGAAGCGGCGAGCGAGGCTTTAAAAAGAGCGTTAAATTTGCTTGTCGAGTCTGAGCTTGAGCTTTTTGCTTATGAGCTAAATGCGGCGATAGAGCAAATCTCGTCGATCACAAAGCCGTTTGAGAGAAGCGAAATTTTAGACGAAATGTTTAGCAACTTTTGCCTCGGCAAATAACGAAATTTACTCTATAAAAAAGGAAAAAATAGTGAAAAAAATCTTATCTATAGCCGCTATAGCTGCGTTGCTGGGCGGTTGCATGCCTTCACAGGATCATATAGCGGCTAACGTAGTATCGCCTGCGCCGGACTGGATCAAATATCTAGAAAATGATGGCAGCGTCGGCAATATAGCATTTTTCTCGGAAAATTTGAGCGCAACTTATGCGCAAAAAAACGGCGATATCATCGGTATGGCGCTCATAAAAAAAGACGGTCAAAACCTGAAGCTTGGCGATATGTACGCGCAAAACGGTATTTCATTTATAGTTTTGGAGCTTAACGATAAAGAGAAATTTGGTTATCAGTACATAAATATGCGCGATAAAAACGAGCTTGCGACTCTAAGAGGGGCTAAAAAGGTCAAATTTTATCAGTTTGGCGGCGGCATATTAGAGAGCGTAGTTTTTAGCGCGGACTCGGGCGCGGTGTGCGAGAGTTTTGCGGCGGGTAAGGCGGTAAAGGCTCATGCCGTGACTAATTATTACGATAAAGAAAGCGCCAATAATAGCGAATTTTTCGCGACCCTGATGGATATCGGAGTGAAAAAGGGCAAAAGCGCCGAGATCAAAAATCTAGACTTTAAATTTTTCGTTAGCGACAGCAAGCTAGCTAGCACGCAGACGCGGGCTCGATCTGCGGAATTTAGGAACAAAGTCATAGACGCCGACGCTAAAAAACAGGAGCAAATCCTATCAAATATCGTTTGCGCCGCGCCTAAAAACTGATCGCTTTTATCAAATTTAAACGCGAACGCGAGATGAAAAACTTATTTCTAGCGGCTGTTGCGGCGTTGGCGTTTTGCGGTTGTGCGGGTGTCGCTAGCAGCGCAAACAAAGCAGAGCGCGACATCTCAAATATCGACGTTCCCGAGGATAACTGGACGAGATATCTGGATACTGACGGCGCCGTTAGAGAGGTTGCCTTTTTGACGGCGTTTTTCTCGCGTGATTTTCGCACTCAGCCTGAGGACGGCGAGGCTACCGGCTTTGCGCTCACTAAAAAAGACGGCTCCAGGCTGCCTTTTAGGCTCGGAGCCGTCTACAAAAGCGGCGATAGAGCGTTTATGCTAAAAGATGCCGATACCGAGGCGGAGTTTGATCTAAAAGATGAAGCAAGCGTAACCGAGCTTCGGGGCGCTCGGCGGATCAAATTTTACGAATTTAGCTCAAATTTGACGATGGTAGCGGTTTTTGAGGCGCCGATTTCAGTTTGCGAGGCATTTCAAAAAGGCGGCAGCGTGAGCGTGAAATCCGTATCTAGCCACTACGACGCGCAAAATTTAGAAAAACGGTATTTTACGGCCGTTATAACGCAGGCAAAAATTTCATCCAAAAGCGGCGCGCTACTTTTAAAATCTCAGATAAAAAATTTTACAAATTCCGACGGCTTGCGAGAAGTCGCCGAAAAAACGCCTAAATTTGAGGAAAAAATCCAAAACGAGTTGCGCAGGTATGAGCCGAGGCTTAGTCAAATTTGCTCTTTGAGCGAGAAGTAAAGAGAATAAAATGAAAAATACGATGATTTTTAAGACGGTAGCGGCGGCTGTTGCGGCATTAGCGTTTAGCGGTTGTGCGGGTATTACCGGCGATATGGGCGGCGAGAGAGCGTGGCGTACGTATATGGAAAACGACGCCAGCATACAAGAGATCGGATTTATAACCGAAACCACGGTCTATGAGACTAGCGGCGGCAAAACCGTGGAAAAATTCGGCGATTACATGGGTAGGGCCGAGGTAAAGGCGCCGGGCGAGAGCGACTCGGCGAGTAGGCAGCTAGGTGCGGTTTATGCGAGCGGGGACGGCGTAAAAACCCTGATAGTGATTGATCTGGATAGCGGTAAAAATGTAGATTTGAGCGATAAAGACGAGATAAAAAAGCTACAAAACTCAAAGAAATTTAAGTTTTACGAATTTGGCGGCGGGATCCTTGAGAGCGTGATTTATAGCGCGCAAAAATCTCCCGTTTGCAAGGCGTTTTTTAGCGGCGAACCTATAAGCGCTAGAAGCGTGACTAACTACTACGTGGGCGCGTCTGACGAGTTTTTCGCTACCGTGATCGACGCGAAGATAGTCGGAAACAAGGGCTTTGAGATAAAAAATCTGGACTTTAAATTTAACCTGTCAGGTAGCAAACTAGCCGAAGCTAAAGAGCAGGCGACCTCTGCGAAATTTAAACAAGACGTCATCGATCAAGACCTCAAAAAGCAAGGACGTATCCTGCTAAACATACTTTGCTACTATAGCATGCCGAACAAGTAGTCGTTTGCGGCGGGCAATCGCCCGCCGAATTTGACGCAGAACCCGGCTTACTTACGTCAAATTTAGGGTACTAATATGCTTAAATTTTTAATTTTCCACAGTTGCTTCAAATTTGGCATTTGTCTAAAATTTGAGCCGCTCGCCAAGACCCGCACCGCAAAAATGCCAATTTTTCGGTTAAATTTAGAGCCGAATCAATAACTACAAATATAACATTTTAGCTTGCTATATGAAGTTTAGACTCTTATTTTATTCGTCAAATTTGTTCTGTTTTCGCTCCTTTGGTTTATCATCTTTTTATGCAAATTTAAGTAAAATCAACCAAAATTTTTTAAAGGCTAAAAATGGATAAAGCTACCGTAAAAGCGCACAAAATCAGCGACCAAGAGTACGAAGAGATCCTAAAGATCCTAGGCAGAGAGCCCAATTTGCTCGAGCTTGGGATATTTTCTGCGATGTGGAGCGAGCACTGCAGCTACAAGTCGAGCAAAAAGTACCTAAACGGCTTCCCGACTAAAGCTCCGTGGGTGATCCAGGGTCCGGGCGAGAACGCGGGCGTCATCGACGTCGGAGGCGGCATCGCAGCGGTGTTTAAGATGGAGAGCCACAACCACCCGAGTTTCATCGAGCCTTTTCAGGGCGCGGCGACGGGCGTGGGCGGGATACTGCGCGACGTATTTACGATGGGCGCGAGAGTCGTTGCGAATATGAACTCGCTGCGATTCGGCGAAGTGCGCGGCGAGAGCGAAAACGCGAAAAAACAGCGCTACCTGCTAAAAGGCGCGGTCGCGGGCATCGCTCACTACGGCAACTGCATGGGCATACCTACTATCGGCGGCGAGACGACGTTTGATCCTAGCTTTAACGGCAACATCCTAGTAAACGCATTTGCGCTCGGGCTTTGTAAGAGCGACGAGATATTTTACGGAAGGGCCGAAGGTATCGGCAATCCCGTGATCTACGTCGGCTCAAAGACCGGCCGCGACGGGCTTGGAGGCGCGGTGATGGCCAGCGATAGCTTTAACGACGCGAACAAATCTCTGCGCCCGACCGTGCAGGTGGGCGATCCGTTTGCCGAAAAGCTGCTGATGGAGGCGTGCTTGGAGCTCTTTAAAACCGACTACGTCGTAGGCATCCAGGATATGGGCGCGGCGGGGCTTACTTCGAGCAGCTTTGAGATGGCCGGACGCAGCGGCAGCGGCATGAAGATGTATCTAGACCGCGTGCCTATGCGCGAGACGGGCATGACGCCTTATGAGCTAATGCTAAGCGAGTCTCAGGAGCGTATGCTCATCTGTGCCAAAAAAGGCTGCGAGCAAAATATACTCGAGATATTTAAAAAATGGGATCTCGACGCCGAGATCATCGGCGAGGTGACAGATAGCGGCGTGATGGAGCTTTATTGGCACGGCGAGCTAGCGGGCGAGATACCAATAGCGCCGCTGAGCGAGGCCTCTCCGGTGCTTGACCGACCGGCTGCGCGCCCAAAATACCTAGACGAAATCAAAAATTTACAAATCCCTGAAAACGTCGATAATAAAACCGCGTTTTGGAAGCTACTTAGCGAGCCAGAGGTGCTAAACAAGTCGCTAATCTACGATCAATACGACGCAAACATCCAAACAAACACCATCAAGCAGCCGGGGCTTCTGGGAGCCGCGGTTATCCGCGTAAAAGAAACGGGCAGGGCGATCGCGATGGCGGCACAGTGCGACCCGAGGGCGAATTTCGTTGACCCCAAAAACGGCGCGGCTAGAGCGGTCGCGGCGGCTGGACGAAAGGTCGCGATGAGCGGAGCGACGCCTCTAGCCATCACCGACTGCCTAAACTACGGCAACCCGCAAAATCCCGAGGTTATGTGGCAGTTCGCGCAGGGCTGCGAGGGTATCAAAGAGGCTTGCCGCGAGCTAAATACGCCAGTTGTGAGCGGCAACGTGAGCCTATATAACGACACTGAGGGCGTGAGCGTCTATCCGACGCCCGCGATCGTGACGGTGGGCGTAAACGAGGACGCAAACGCGAGCCTTCCGGGCGTCTTTACGCGCGCCGGTACGGCGATATACGTGCTTGGCGAGACGAAGGGCGAATTTGCTGCGTCGCTTTACGCTAAGGCGCTATTTGACGCGGTGGGCGGCGAGCTAGCTGCGGTAGACTACAAAAAAGAGCGCGCGCTGTGGAACCTAGTCATCGAGGCAAATAAATCGGGCGTGCTAGAGTTTGCAAACAGCGTAGGCGTGGGCGGCGTAGCCATAACGCTAGCAAAAATGGCATGCCTAAGCGGGCTTGGCGCGGAGTGCAAATTTGACGTTAAAAAGCCAAATTTCATCTTTGATGAGAGCTTTTCGCGTGCGATCGTCGGCGTAAGAGACGAGGCTAAATTTGAATCCCTAGCCGCTAAACACGGCGTCAAATTTGAAAAAATCGGTAGCGTGGGTGGAGATAAATTTAAACTAAACGATATCGAGGAAAAGCTAAGCGACGTGAGCGAGGTCTATTTTAATAAATTTGCCGCAATCATCCGCCAAGAGGACTAAAATTTGACGCCGCTGGGCAGGTTAAATTTGTGCGGCGCAAATTTGACGCGCTTACTAAATTTGACTCGTCTAGGCAGCGTTTGCTCAAGCATTTTAGTGCCAAATTTTACAAGCGATATTAAAAAACCGTGAAAATTTAACCAAAATTTGAAAGGAAAGTAGATGTCTTGGAAAGACTTTTTAAACAACAAAGAAGAAGAACAGCCGCAAAAGGAGGGCAGGGGAATGGATCAAAAAAGCGTAGCTAAGCCGCCGGTGCTATTTAGCGAGACTCAGCAGGTACTAAAGGCGGTCGAGGCCAAACTGGGCGGCACGCTCATCACCTATTACAACTCGAACGCGGGCAGCGTCTGCGGCAACGACGCGAGCGCGATGTATGAAATTTTAAAGGGCAAAAAGATAGAAAATGCGTTTTTGTTTATCAAAAGCGACGGCGGCAGCGGTATCGCAGCGCTTCGTATCATCAGTACCCTGCGAAACTACTGCAAAAACATCACCGCTCTCATTCCGGCTAACTGCGCGTCGGCCGCGACGATGATGGCGCTTGGCGCAAACGAGATCGTGATGGGTCCGCTAGCGTATCTAACAGCCGTCGATACCTCGCTAAAGCACGCGATGAGCCCGATAGACAACGGCAACGAGCGCGTTAGCGTGTCGATGGACGAGCTAAACCGCGTGATAAAGCTGTGGAAAATGCACGAAAAGGACAACGACGAAAACCCGTATAAATCGCTATACAACTACATCCATCCGCTGGTTTTTGGCGCCGTAGACCGCGCCAGCTCGCTCTCGCTAAAGATTTGCTGCGAGCTTTTGCGCTACCATATGAACGACGAATCAAAGATCCAAAACATCTCCGAGCGCCTAAACAGCGACTATCCGGCGCATGATTATCCTATACTTTTCCGCGAGGCCGAGGAGATCGGACTGCACGTGCAAAAGATGGACAACGAGCTAAACGAGATGCTCCAAGAGCTAACGCTTCTTTACTCCGAGATGGGGCAGCGCGCCTTTACCGACTACGACGAGAACAGCTACCACGACAACAACATCGCAAACATCATCGAGGCAAACGGCAAGCAGATTTATTATCAGATCGACAAAGACTGGTTTTATCGCCCCGATGAGCGCCGCTGGAACGTGATGAACGACGAGAGCTCGTGGCGCAAGAACGAGCTAGTGGGCGGCAAACTCAAAAATACGATTTATCATTTATGGTGATATTTTGAGTTTCATTTTTTGGTTTTTGATATTTTACGGGATTTATTATCTGGTTTCAAATTTTAGTCAAAATCCCGTAAATTTAGGCGGCTCGCAAAAAAAGGCGATGTTTGAAGAGGCTAAATTTCTAGTTAGCCTGCTTGCTAAAGTCGCTAAAAGCGACGGCAGGGTAAACGAGCTAGAGGCTCGCCTCATCAGCGAGACGCTAGATGATATCACGCTAAGGCTCGGTAACGACGCAGCGATGAGAGCGGAGCTAAAGCAGATCTATAACCGCGAAAAAGAGACGGTGCATAATGCCTATTTTATCGCGCGGAAGTACAGAGATCGCTTCCGTCTTAGCCAAGATGCCGCAGCTGCGAAGATATCGTTTTTGTTAAATTTAGCCTATATAGACGGCGAATTTAGCAAAAGCGAACGCAATATCATCGAGCAGATCGCCTCAGGATTTGGGCTTGACGAGGGCATTTTTGAAGCGATACTGGCGAGGTTTGAGGCATTTTACGATCAAAGGCAGACGCGGCGTAATCCTTACGAAATGCGCACGAAAAGCCCATATGCAGTGCTTGGGCTAAAAGAGGGCGCGCCGTTTGACGAAGTAAAAAAGCGCTACCGCGAACTGGTGAAAAAATATCATCCCGATATCCTTATGGGGCGCGGCGAGAGCGAGGAGATGATAGAAAAGAGTACCAGAAAACTGCAAGAGATAAATGAGGCGTATGAAACCATAAAACAAAAAAGCTAGCCTTTTGAGTGTCTTTAAATGAGTTTGAAAATTTGGGACTGCGCCAGACTATCTGTCTAGCCTTGCCCAAATTTTCTGCACAACATTTAAATCCATCTCAAAATTCTACGCTTTTGGGTTCTTAAAATTTAATCAAATTTCGGCGCGGTATTTTGAGATGATTTTTCGAGTTTTGAAGCAAAATTGAGCGTGCGCTAGGCATATAGCCTGCGGAGCGAAAATTTTGCAAGATCTCGAAAAAGCACTCAAAGGACAAACCGATAAAGAAAGGAATATAAATGAGAGCATTAATCAGCGTCAGCGACAAAGAAGGCATCGTAGAGTTTGCAAAAGGACTCGAGCGACTCGGTTTTGAGATACTAAGTACGGGCGGTACGCACAAACTGCTAAAAGAGCATGGCGTAAAAGCGGTCGAAGTGAGCGAATACACGGGCTCGCCCGAGATGTTTGAGGGGCGCGTGAAAACCCTGCACCCAAAAATCCACGGCGGGATATTGCACAAGCGAAACGACGCAAACCACGTAAGCCAAGCCGCGCAATACGGCATCGGCGGCATCGATCTGGTCTGCGTAAATTTATACCCGTTTAAACAAACCACCATCCGCACCGATGATTTTGACGAGATCATCGAAAACATCGACATCGGCGGCCCTGCGATGGTGCGATCGGCGGCTAAAAATTTCGCTAGCGTTTATATCGTCACGAGTCCGCTTGATTATGACGAGATCTTACGAGTCATAGGGGGTGCGGACGAGAGCGAAAAGGCCGCTTTTAGGCGAAATCTGATGATAAAAGCCTACGAACACACCGCGGCCTACGACTCGATGATCGCAAACTATATGAACGAGCGCTTTAACGAGGGCTTTGGCGAGATGAAATTTATCGCTGGCAGCAAGGTTTTTGACGCGCGCTACGGCGAAAACCCGCACCAAAAGGGCGCGCTATACGAGTTTGATTATTTTTTCAGCAACAACTTCACCGCGCTAAAAGGCGAAGCTAGCTTTAACAACATTACCGACATCAATGCCGCTTTGGCGCTTGCAAGCAGCTTTGATACCGCGCCTGCGGTCGCCATCGTCAAGCACGCTAACGCCTGCGGCTTTGCCGTAAAATCAAATCTGCTAGAAAGCTACGTAGAAGCGCTAAAATGCGATCCCGTCAGTGCATACGGCGGCGTCGTAGCGATAAACGGCACGCTAGACCGCGCCTTGGCAGAGAAAATCAACGAAATCTACGTCGAGGTCATCATCGCCGCAAATGTGGACGAGGACGCGCTTGCGGTATTTGAAGCCAAAAAACGCATCAAAATTTTCACCCAGGGCAATAAATTTTTACAGCGCGCAAACGACAAATACGACTTTAAGCACGTTGACGGCGGCTTTGTCTATCAGCAAAGCGACGAGGTGAAAGCTAGCGAGCTAGAAAATATGAAACTACAAACCGCGCGTGCAGCCAGCGAGTCTGAGCTAAAAGACCTTGAGATCGCGTGGAAGGTTGCGGCACTCACGAAAAGCAACTGCGTCGTCTACGTGAAAAACAGCGCCGTAGTCGCCATCGGTATGGGTATGACTAGCCGCGTGGACGCCGCGCGTGCGGCCGTGGCGAAGGCGCGCGATATGGGGCTTGATTTACGCGGTTGCGCGCTTGCTAGCGAGGCATTTTTCCCGTTCCGCGACAGCATAGATATCGCAAGCGAGGCTGGCGTAAAGGCCGTGATACAGCCGGGCGGTAGCATCCGCGACGACGAGGTCGTGCAGGCGGCAAACGAGCACGGCATGGCGATGTATTTTACGGGTGTGCGCCACTTTTTACACTAAAATTTGATCGTTTTTGCGGCGAGGCGGCGTAAATTTGACTGCGCCGTTTTGCCGCTTTAAGCTTATTGATTAGCGGCCCTCTTGCTCCGCTTTTCTCAAATTTTACTTGCTCGCTTTTAAATTTGGACTGCGATTTGCTTGCGCTTTGGAGATTAAATTTAATTGAAAGCGATTTATGAAGCAAATTTTGATTTTCTTGGTATTTTTGGCTGGGTTATATGCGGCTAATATCTACGTAAACGGCGAAAAGGTCGGCGGCAGCGACCAAAACTCGACCTATAACGGCGAGAGCAAAAACGAAATCCTAAAACAAGAGGGCAAAAAACAGCTCTGTAAAAAAGGCTACAAGCAGTACTGCTAGGCGGTGCTTTGTCTTTTAATCGGCGGTCAAATTTGCGCCGCCAAATTTTATCTCATCTCAAATTTCACACATCAACGCTCGGGTTTTGCCGCTCAAATTTGACTCCGCGGCCGTCAAATTTAAAATTTAATCCCTTAAGCAAAGTCAAGACGCTCGCATGCAAAATAAGAGTATAATTATCCAAATTTAAAATAAGGATAAAAAAATGAGCGATTTTTTCAAAGACGCCGAGCAGTTTAACGCCGAGGGCGCAACGGTGCCGTTTTATAAATATAGCGAAGGCGGAGTGGATTTCGTCGGCTTTGACAGCCGTCCGTGCGTACCGCCCGAGCCTATGGTAAACGCGCTGGTGGCGATCAAATTTGCAAACCAAAACACCAAAATCGTGATGGTAAATCATAAATTTCCAGCCGGACTGATCCCTAAAATACAGGAGCAGTTTGACATCGAGCGCGAGGATCTGGAGGGCGGGGCGGTCAAGATGACCTTTAGCCTAAAGCAGGGCGCGGACGTCAAGAACGTAGACACAAGCCTTTGCCACTGAGATAAGCTATGCTTTTAAACACCTTTGCGCCGCCTTTTAAGCTAGTCGGCGGTTATTTTATCGCGGGCATTTGCTTTTTGATCGCGAGCATTCCCGCCTTTTTCGCGGCGGATTTTGAGACGATCGCGGGGCTTGAGACGGCGGGATTTTTACACGTGTTTTTCGTCGGCTTTGTTATGAGCATCATCATCGGCGCGCTTTATCAGCTCACTTCGGTGATCTTAGAAAAGCCGTTTTCGACGATCAAGGGCGCGGTGGCAAATTTAGCCCTTTACTGCGCGGGCGTGGCGTCGATGAGCTACGGGATGATCAGCGGCAAAACGGGCTTCATGCACGGCGGCGGCATGGCGCTTTTTCTTGCGCTGCTGTTTTTTGGCACGACCTATATCGTTAGCTTTATGGACAATGAAAAAAAGAGCTTCGCATCATTTATGCTCTTTGTTTCGGCGGTATTTTTACTCGCCGGCATCTCGCTTGGATTTTGCCTTTTGATGATACTTTCGGGCACTTTGCCGATGGATTTTATGTTCGCGCTTAAATTTCACGTCTATTTCGTACTCGGCTTTGTTTTTTTCATCATCGTAGGCGTGGCGACCGTGCTGCTACCGATGTTTGCCCTGGCGCACGATCTAAAATTTACGCTTAGTAAATTTGCCTTCGGGTTTTATATTTTTGCCGGCATTTTGCTCTTTCTTAGCGAAATTTACGCGTACTTTGCGTTTGGAGCAGCGATCGTTTGCTTCGTCGCCGAGGCGCTACATATCCTAAAAAAGCGCGTTCGCAAAGCATACGACTACTGGAACGTTAATATCGCTCTTTCGCTCGCGGCCTTTGTACTTTTTTGCGTATTGATTGCGGCGGATAGATACGATATGGCGGTGTTTATGCTGATTTACGGATTTTTATTCGCCTTCATCGCGGCTCATCTTTACAAGATTGCGCCGTTTCTCATCTGGTATCACTACGTAGCGCCCTTTGTGGGTAAAACAAAGGTGCCGCTGCTAGATCAGATGATACTTAAAAAGCCAGCATATATCGGTATCGGCTTTAATGCTCTTGGTCTCGTGCTTTATGAGCTTGGCGTCTGGCTGGAGATAAAATCGCTCGCGCACTGCGGCGTGGCTTGCCTGCTCGTCAGTATCGTTTTAGTCGCGATAAATATGATAAATGTTTTTAAATTTACGAAATTTGGAGTAAAGGAAGAAAAATGAAAGAAAAAATATACGATGCGCTCTCAAACATCGTCGATCCCGAGGTTGGCTTTGATATCGTGTCATTAGGACTGATTTACGACGCGGTTTGCGACGAGAACGGCAAAGCAAAGGTCACGATGACGCTATCTACGCGCTCATGCCCGCTGCATGAGATGATACTGGGCTGGGTGGAGACGGCGGTGCTGAATGTCGACGGAGTAAAAGAGTGCGAGATAGACCTCGTGTGGGAGCCTGCGTGGAGTATCGAGATGGCGAGCGACGAGGTGAGGGCGGCGCTGGGAGCGTGATTTTGGCGTTATGTAAGGTCAAATTTAGCCGACAGCTCGGCAAAATTTGACCTCGGTTTTAATCTGTTTATAAGCTTGTTCGGGGCGCGATTGTCTTGTCCAGACAAGCTCGTATTGGTGCCTAAATACGAATGATGAGCTGGATAGCGTCGCCTTCGCGCCCGATCCAGTGCTAGGCGGCATAGATACGCCAAACGGCAGAGTCGAGTTTTTACAAATGGTCGGCATTACGCAGCGCGAGCTAGACTGGCTACGCAAAGACCCGACTACGCAGCGCGTAGAGCGTTTGATAAACATGATGCGCGAGGATAATCCTTTACTAATCACCGATTTAAAGCGAACGAAAGAATACGTTTGATTTAATAGCAATCAGATCGGTAAGGCAAATTTAGCCTTGGCAGTAAGTAGTGGCCGGAAATTTGCTAGTCCTTGCTGGCTATTTTTATCTCTTTTGCTATTAATTTCTAATTTATATATCCGATTTCTCATAAAAATCAGTAAAATTTAACCTGTTTGGCTTTGCCTAAAATCTCATCTTACACAAACACGAAATGATTGGATTTGCAGCAACATATTTAGCTGATTTTTGGTTATACACAAATACGCTCAAATTTTATTGGTTAATTTATAAAAAGCAAATTTACTCACGTACACTGCATAAAAAACCCGCTCACCCGCGTCCGCTCACACCAAAACACGTATAAAATCCCGCCACTGCCGAAATATACCTCGCCGCCTTGTTCGCAGGTTGGAAGCTCGCTATCAAGCTGCATCAAAAACTCCATCTTTTCGCCGCATATCGGGCACGTCGGCACCAAGGCGCCCTGTATCCATGATGGCTCGCCGCCGATGCGCGCGAGGTTTTGCCTACTATTTGACATCCCCCAGTCCTGAGCCGCCCAGCGCGCCGGCGTAGGCGCCAGAGCGACCTCGCACTCCTTTATCGGTTCTTCAAAGGCGTATTCGACCTGTGTCCTGTCTCCGATACGCCGCGGTATACCCTGCGCGTCGTGCTCGTAAAAGACTATCTCGCCTTCGTTTATCTCTCTAACGTGCGCGGCGAGAGTTAAGCGGGATAGCGATCGCACGGGCAAGTCGCGGGGCAGCGGATCAAGCGTGATAAGATGAAATAGGGGATTTTGCGCATCGCCGTTCGCCTCATCCAAAACCCCGCCGAGCTTATATCCTGCCTCGCTGCCCTCAAACCGCCAGGTTGGATGGTATTTCGCCAGATGCGGCGCATAGGGCGCGCCGAAGTAGCCTCGCGGAAAGATTATGTGATACACGCGCTGTTCGCTGACATCTGCGATAGATCGCACTCGCTAGATTGGGTTTGCTTTTGGCATTATATTATAGTGTTTTTGGGGTAGTATAAAATCTAAAACTATGTTTTTGAAATTATTTTTAGTGGAATAATTTTATTGTAGAATAAGAATATCCTGAATATATTGTGACTAACGAAATATAGTATAATTTGTTAAAAAATCAATTTACTACTTGCAACTTAATTTTTGACCAAATTTAGAATAATATAAAATTTAACTTGCCACCTAATTATTATGTTTTAAATTTTTAAAGGATTGGAAGACCAATCCTTATTCATTAATCCATTTGGTTTCTGATATACGATGGCGTTTCTAGCATATTAGTTGCTTCTTCGCTATTGTATCCGCCGCTAACCTTTAGTCTGCTGATTCTTTCATCTAGAATCGGATTTCTTGACTTTTTAAATGCAGCGTCGGGCGTAGAGGCTACGGGCGTAGGTCTTTCTTCCTCTTTGTCTCTAAAGCCGGTGGCTATTATAGTAACTTGAATTTTGTTATTTTCAAAACTTTCGTCGCTTGTCGTACCGAATATAATATCTGCATCATCATCGACAGCATTTTGTACTAGGCACATAGCCTCTTCTATATCGCTAAAAGGAGAGTCTGGGTGATATTTGAAGTGTACCAGAACGCCCACTGCGCCGTTTATGGTAATGTCGCTTAGTAGTGGAGATTGTATTGCGTTTTTGATTGCTTCCTGGGCTGCGCCTTCACCTTCTGATTCGCCTATGCCAAGCAGCGCCATACCGCGATGTTCCATTACTTTTTTAACGTCTGCAAAGTCAGAGTTTATGTCGCTATTTCCCGAATCAAGAACTATGGTACACATACCGCTGACGGCTCGAGCTAAAACGTTATCAACTATTTTAAAACTTTCTTTTATACCAGCTTTTTTGTCTATAAGGGATTTTAGTCTTTGGTTTGGTATCACAACTATAGAGTCGGACTCTTTTTTTAGCTCGTTAAGACCTTTTAGGGCTAGATTGTAGCGCTTTTTACCCTCAAAATCAAACGGCATAGTAACAACTGAGATAGTTAAGGCGCCAATTTCTTTAGCTGCCTGTGCTACCACCGGAGCTGCGCCTGTACCGGTACCGCCTCCAAGGCCTGATGCTATAAATACGATATCTGAGTACTCAAGTGTAGATTTGATCTCTTCGTAACTTTCTTGAGCGGCTTTAGTTCCTACGTCCGGATTCATACCAGCACCAAGACCTTTTGTGATCTTCTCTCCAAGCTGCAGTTTAGTAAAGGCCAAAGAGCTGTCAAGTGCTTTTACATCGGTATTAGCGACTATTAGATCGATATCCATTTCATCGCCTTTTTCTCTAATAATATGATTTATCATATTTCCACCACCACCGCCTACGCCTACTACTTTTATCTTTGCGCCGTATGAAGGCTTTTTCTCTTCTACCATAAAGTTACCCATAGTTGATCCAATCTCCTTTTAAAATAGTTGTGTTATTTTATTCCAAATCACAGAAAAAATATTTGGTTTTTTTTCTTTTTTATTTAAATCTTCATTTAGTTCGTCTTGTAAAGTTCTGTCGTCATCGATTCTTAAATCATCTATATAGTTATCATCCAGAGTACTTCCTCTAAAGATTTTATTATCGACTTCTTCGATATTTTTTTTATCTTCGATTTTTACTCCATTGTCGTAGACTATATCTTTTAAAATCTTATTTTTTACTACAATCTCGTCTTTATATCGCATTTTCTTTTCAGAGTCGATTTCATAAGGCGTAAAGTAGCCTGCACCGTACATACAAAGTCCGATCGCACAAGAATTTGCCGGATCTCTTAAAATTTCATATAGCCCTTCCATTTCCTTTGGTCTTGCTATTCGCACCGGCATATTATCAAATACTGCTATAGCAAGCTCTCTGATACCTTCAAGTTTAGTCATGCCGCCGGTAAGAACTACGCCTGCGGCTATTGAATTTTTATATCCGCTATCTTCGAGCATTTTTGCAAGTATCATTAGCGTCTCTTCGGCTCTTGCATATATGACGTTTGAAATAACGTCAAGAGATACTTCCTGAACCTTGCCATCTTCGTTAATAGGCGGGATCTCAACTAGTTCGTTGGCATTATTTAGCAAAATTCCGTAATTTAATTTTATATCTTCAGCTTTTAAAATAGGCGTATGAAGCGCTGCTGATAGATCATTGGTTATATTTGACGAACCTATGCCTAAAAATTCGTTATATCTTATCGAATTTCCAGAGTGAATTATCATATTGCAAGTTGCGCCACCCATATCTATAAATGCTACACCCAAATCTTTTTCATCTTGATTTAGCGTCGCGATAGCCGAAGCGTAGCTGGAAAGTACGATATTATCAGGCTCGACTCCAGCCAAATTTAACGCTTTTCTTAGGTTACTAAGAGATGATTTTTGCGCCATTATGATGTGCGTTTGCACCTCAAGCCTGCTACCGTTCATACCCAAAGGATCTTCTATATGCTCTTGATCGTCTACTTTAAAATTATAAGGAAGTATATGTAGCTTCTCGTAGTCGCTATGTATCTGCGCTCTTCGCTCAGACTCAGACATCGAGCGTTGTATCTCTTTTATGCCTATTTCATACGTGGGAACGTTTACCACGCCGTTACTGTCAACGCTTTTTGTATAGGCTCCCGAGATTGAAACCACTACTTTTTCGTATCTTGTGCCGGCCACTCTTTGAGCGTCTATTAAAGCGCTTTTTATTGATTTTGATGCGAGCTCGATATTTGTTATTACGCCCTTTTTTATACCTTGAGTTTTTGCAGTTCCTATTCCGATTATTTTAAGTCCTGTTTCATCGTGCTGGCCTATCACAGCGCAAATTTGAACAGAGCCTACGTCAATACCTAAAATTTTAGTACTCAAAACAGATACCTTCTTATTATTTTTTTGTATAATAATTCGTTACTTGATAACGCTTGGCTAATACAGCCGTTAAATCCCTAATGAGCTCATTATTTTTCAAGTAACCTACATTTTGCGTTATTATTTCTTTATATTCTTTCTCTTTTTCGCTATTTGTTAGTTTTTGTTCCGTTACCTCGTAGACTACAGCCTTGTCGTCAAGCAACACATAGCCCTTTTTGCCGCCTTTTTCAAACAGGCGATTGACGAATATATTAAACTCGCCCTCACTTAGTCCGTCTTCAGCTTTTACGGTATCTCTACTGACAAACCCTATGTCGGTACCTTTAAATCCTTTTTCAAGCAACTCTTTTGCTTTTGCTTCTACGATTTCTTTAGTTTTTTGCTCTTTATAAAGTTCTAAAATTTGATCCCTCGCCTCGTCAAAACTCATTACTCTCGGCGCTACGATCTCTTTTACCTTTACTATCATATAGCCGTCTTCGTATTCAAACGGCTTTAGGGTATCGCCTTTTTTTGCTAGTTTTAGCTCGTCCATCGGCAAGCTCGCATTATCTTCAAATGTAGCTATCGATACGTCTGCCTGCTTCTCGTCTTTCTTGATTTTTAGATACTCTTCAAGGGCGACTTTTTTAGTTTGTTTGAGATTGTAGTCTTTTAGTACTTCATCTTTAACAGCCTCAAATTCTTTTATCTTGTCGTCACTACCTTTATATTCGTTTTTGTTTTTGTTGTAAAATTCTGTTAGCTCGTTAGTATTTGAATCGCTTGATATAGCTGGGATAAATTTGGTATCAAGCTTAAATTCGGTCATGGTTTTGTATTCGTTTTTGTGCTCTTCCCAGAGTTTTTTTAGCGCATCTTCATCTATTTTTATTTCGTCTGCGCCAGCCTCTACGACTTTCATAGAGATTTTATCCTGCATCAAAAAGCTAGCCGTTAGCATATCTATATCTTGAGCGTTTGCGGGTAAATTTATAGCATGTCTTAGCTTGTCTAAAAGTATTACGTTTTTTAGGCTTTCCTCGTATTCGCTTTCAGTAGTTCTGGCTCTTTTTAAAGTATTTTTGTAAAGCTCTTTGTCAAATTTGCCGTTTGAGTGGAAATTTTGATCTGCGATTATGTATTTTACTATATCTTCGTCGTTTACGCCCAGCCCCAAATCATCTGCGAAATTTAAAAGCATAGCATCGTTTACTAACGCCTCTAAAGCTAAATTTTCAATGCCTAGCTCGCTTGCCTTTTCGTCACTTAGCTGTCCGTCAAAAAGCTGACTATAGTATGCGTGAAGCTGACCGTATCTGTTTTGAAACTCTTGGATGCTTATATTTCTGTGCCCGACC
This sequence comes from Campylobacter showae, assembly GCF_900573985.1. NCBI lineage: Bacteria > Pseudomonadati > Campylobacterota > Epsilonproteobacteria > Campylobacterales > Campylobacteraceae > Campylobacter > Campylobacter showae. The sequence goes on from NZ_UWOK01000001.1 coordinate 1,316,517, forward strand.
TTAGCCACCGAGGTAGCTCTGCTCGCGTTTAGATCGTATGCTCCCCATCCGACGAAGCCTGCTCCGACGAAGGCTATCGTGCTTACCCAGATCGTCACGACGAGGTATTTTCTATGCTTTTGCATCCAAGTTATCATCTAATTCCTTCAAATTCATAAAAATTTTATGCATTATTTTACTGAAATATCGTAAATATCACCTTAAAAACGCGCTTTTTATCGATAAAATTTCAAAAAAATTAACATTTTTAAAGACGTTAGTTTCGTTCAGATTCGTAAAGGCGAGCTATGCTTAGCAATTTACACGTATTTTCAAGGATCGCGACGTCTTTTGCAAGCTGATACGGGGTCCTGCTATGCACGTATACACCGTATCCTTTGATAACCATTATGTTAGTTTTATTCTCTAACATATAGCGATAAATTTCTGTATCCGCGCGCTCATACCAGTCGTCAAACTGTTTTGGATCATAAATCGGGATCTCGTGATGCTTGATATAACCAAAAAAATCCCTCGGGCGAATAAAAGAATGACCCAAAGTATAAGCCGTTAGGTAGGGCGGCATGGCGTAGCAGACATATTTGGCCTCATTTATATTTTTGTATATATTTAGGTGGATGTCTGCGTCTATGCTCGCGTCGTTCCAGCGATAATCCCTTTTTGAGTTTAACATTATCAAATCTTCTTCTTTGAGGTTGTCAAAAATCGTCGTTCTTTTGTTTATCAAAAACGAATCATGCAAAATCCTGGCCGAGATAGAGCCGTGAAAGACGCCGAAAAAGTTTTTTCTAAACATCGAAAGAGCGATTTTGCTGATCTCGCTTGCGCAGTATTTTAAGTCCATTTTAACCTTTTATAAACTTTTTTTGTTATTATACACAAAAAATAAAGGCTAAATTTGAACTCCCCACACGTTCCCGTGCTGCTTGATGAAGTTTTACGAGCTTTTGAGGATATAAAAAGTGGCGCGATTGTTGATTGTACGCTCGGATACGGCGGGCATTCCAGCGCGATTTTAGAGCAAAATCAAAACGTAAATTTGATAGCCTGCGATCAAGACGAAGAAGCGATCAAATTTAGCTCCGAAAGACTGAAAAAATTCGGTCAAAGAGCGCAAATTTTTAAGAGTAAATTTTCAGAAATTTTGAGCAAAGTGGAACAAGGTCAAATTCGCGGTATCCTAGCCGACATCGGCGTTTCGTCGCTGCAGCTAGATAAAAATGAGCGCGGCTTTGGACTAAAGAGTGAAAATTTAGATATGCGCATGGACGCGCAGGCTAAATTTTCAGCTTACGACGTTGTAAATTTTTATAGCGCAAAAGAGCTAGAGCGTATATTTGCTGACTATGGCGAGCTGCCAAATCCGGCTAAATTTGCTGCTAAAATCATAGAAGCCAGGCAAAGCGGCGAGATAAAAAGCGCCGAACATCTCGCGCAAATAATCGGGCTAAAAGGTATAAATGGACGCAGCGTTAGCGCGGCGACGTTAGCTTTTCAGGCGATAAGGATAGAGGTAAACAATGAGCTTGGCGAGCTGCAAAATTTACTACAAAGCATCGAGGACTCGCAGATCGACGAGTGCGTTGTGGCGATAATTAGCTTTCATTCGCTAGAAGATCGCATCGTAAAAAATAAATTTAGACAGTGGGCGCAAAGCTGCATTTGTCCGCCGCAAGCCCTTAGATGCACGTGCGGAGGGGATAACGCGCTGGGTAAAATAGTCAGTAAAAAGGCAATAACGCCATGCGCTGCCGAGATCAAGGCAAATCCGCGCTCAAGCTGCGCGAAAATGAGGATTTTTAAAATTTCAAGAGGTAAAAATGCAAGATAAAAACGAGGTTTTAGAGTTTAGCGGCGGCGAGCAAAAAAAGGAACGAAATTTAGACTACAAAACGTTAGCGACGGCGTATCTCGGGCTTTTTATCGCGCTTGCTTTGTTTTTACCTAAAATTTACATCACGAATCAAATTTATTACATCAGTCGCGAAATCGGCGATCTAAGCGGCAAACGCGACGTCTTGCTCGAAGAAAATAGAGAGCTTCGCTTAAAACTCGAGAGAATGAAATACAAAAATCAAATTTTAGACCCGCTCATCCTGCAATAGCTAAATCCCGGCTTCAGACTGCGCAACTAGGCGCTCTAGGACGTATTGCTCCAAGTCTTTGCGCGGGATCTCGTTTTTTACCGCTTCGTTGTAGATCATCTCGACTTTCGTGGAGTATTTTTCGTAGCTAAAATACGGAAAATGCACGCTCCAAGCTTTTTTTATGAGCTCTTTGCTCACGGCTTTTCTCGCCCAAATTTTAAACATATCAAAGCCGATAAAAACGGCTGAAGTGCCCACCACGGCGCTAACGATCGAGAGGTGAAAGTCAAGCTTAGTAAAAATATGATGCGTTAAAAGCAGTAAAATAAAAAACACGACAAAGCACAAAAGCCCGTAAACTAGGTAAGTTCTTGCGTAGCGAAATTTAAAATTTAGCTTAGCAGGATCTACTAACATGCCTTCGTTAAAAAGGCAGTTTGCCTCGAGCAGATCGCGAAACAGCACGGGTTGCTTCGAGATAACAAAGATATTTTCTAGGATTAAATTTTTAAACGTGTTATTTTTCATATTTATGATTATCCTTAAATTTAGCCTCAATTATAGCAAAAACTTCGTAATCCAAGCTAAAATTTGGCCTTAAAGCAACGCTTTTTTAAGAGTATTTGAGCTAAAATTACTTAAATTTTAAGGAGAAAAAATGAACGGAATAGTATATCTAAACGGCGAATTTATAGATGCGGCGGCGGCTAAAGTTAGCGCGTTTGACCGCGGATTTATCTTTGGCGACGGCATATACGAGGTGGTACCGGTGCTAAACGGACGGCTTGTGGATAGAGAGGATTTTTGGGAAAGATTTGAGAGAAGCCTAGCTGCGATCGAGCTAAGCTTACCGCTTTCAAAGAGCGATTTTCAGGGCGTTTTAGAGGAAGTGATCTGGCGAAACAACCTAAAAGAAGGCGGCGTTTACATGCAGATCACCCGCGGCGTCGCCGATAGGGATTTTAAATTTATAAAAGGCTTAAAGCCGACTTGTTTCGTGTTTTGCTACGAAAAAGATATCGTCGCAAATCCTGACGCCGCGACCGGCATCGAGGTCGTTAGCGTCGAGGATATCCGCTGGAAGCGCCGCGACATCAAGTCCATCTCGCTTTTGGCGCAGTGCTACGCCAAAGAACAAGCCGTAAAAGCCGGCGCATACGAGGGTTTTATGGTCGAAAACGGTTTTGTGACCGAGGCGACTAGCTCGTCTGCGTTTATCATAAAAGATAACGTCCTGATAACCAAACCGCTTTCAAATGAGATTTTGCCGGGCATTCGCCGCAAGGTGATTTTAGGTTTTGCCGAAAAGGCGGGGCTAGAGATCAGACAGCGACCGTTTACGATGCAGGACGTTTACGATGCCGACGAGGTGTTTATCTCGGCCGCGACGCTGCCGATACTGCCCGTCGTCAAGGCTGACGACAAGCCGATAAGCGGCGGCAAAGTCGGCAAATACGTGCCGATACTGCGTCAAATGTATATAGATAAGATCAAAAAAGAGGCCGGGCTTTAGGCTAAAATTTGACGTTTCGGGTCGGCTCAAATTCGGCTAAATTTGACGAATGCATTTAAATTTGCCGTCCGAAGCGTTAGTAAATTTTGAGGAAATAACGCTTGCTGGACTATTAAATTCGGAACCAACGATGAAAAATAAACCCAAAATTTTAATCAGCTCCTGCCTGCTCGGCGAAAACTGCAAATATAACGGCGGCAATAACGCAGACGCGATTTGCGCGGGCGAGCTTGCAAAACTTAGACAAATTTACGAGCTCATCGCCGTTTGTCCGGAGAGTATGGGCGGACTAGCGACTCCGCGCGAACCTGCCGAAATTTGCTCAAACGGACGAGTGCTAACTAAATTTAGCGGCCACGACGTGACGCGAGAGTTTCTTTCGGGCGCGCAAATTTGCGCCGATATAGCCCGCGAAAACGGTTGTAAAATCGCTATTTTAAAAGAGCGAAGCCCAAGCTGCGGAAGCGGCGAGATCTACGACGGAAGCTTTACCGGGCGGCTCGTTAGCGGCGACGGCCTAACCGCAGCGGCGCTAAAAAAACTTGGCGTTCGGGTGGTTGGCGAGAGTGCGCTTGCGGAGCTAAATTTAGAAAAAGAGGCATAAAGTGGCCGAGTGGATAAACGTTAAAGATATAGCGGACGGCGCGAAATTTTACGCCGCGGCGGCGATTAGGATAATGCCGACGCCGTGCGGGCTGGCAGAGGGAAATTTTATCCCAGAAAACGGGCTTGTTTACCTTATCTCGGACAATGCTTCAGATAAGAATTATTTTAACTGCGTCTGCCTAAGCGCAGGCGAAGAAGGCAACGTGATCTGCCGCCTCAAGCGAAAAGGTAACTGCGTATTTGGAAGCGAGATCAAGCGGATGTTTGAAAGCAAGCTGCAAGAGGCATTTATAAGTAAAAGTATCGAGATCACGGTAACATAAGGCGGTAAAATCAAACAGCTAAAATCAGGTTGATGGCGAGCGGCGTAAACATTATTACAAATTTGGGCGTATCAAATTTCTAGCGCGACTTTGGAAAAATTACCGCTTGAAATTTTATCTAAATTTTTCGGTAAGATTTTCGGAGCCTTTAGGCTTAGCATAATCAAATCGTAGCCAAATTTGGCAAGCGGCGTAAAATTTGTAAAAACAGTAAAAATATTGACGACGGCAAAACGGCAAATTGCCGCCCTAAATTTAAAAAACGGCAGGTCAAATTTTATCGTCGTCCGTCTTGCTCGCGCAAAATTTACGAACTATAAAAATCATAAAACGCAGGCTAAACCAAGACCGCGTCGTTTCGGCGTCAAATTTAACCGCCCAGCCTATGTCAAGGCTAAATTTAACAAACAGCAAAAAGGGTAGCAAGCCTCTTGCAATCGCTTGCAAATTTTCGCCAAATATTAAAAGGCACGTAAACGCAGAAATGCCACGCTCGCCGAAATCAAATAGCCGAATTTAATCCAGCTTTTACTAAAAATTTAGCCGAATTTGACGGCAAATCTAAGTCCGGTTTAGCTCAAATTTGCCACCGAAGCGATAGATTTTTCGTGTCGTCTGCTTTAAATTTTACGCCAAAAAGAGGCAAAGCAAAATTTATTCGCACCTTCTTGATTGTAGCTTAAATTTGCAGTCTGCGACGCCTAGCTGCCAGCCAAAACATAACGATAAATTGGGGCCCAATTTGCCCAAATTTATCGTCAAAACTGCTGTCAAATTTATCTCAAATGCCCAAACTCCGGCCTATACTCAAAGTGCATCGTATCAAAGCTCACCCAGCGCCCACCCCAGATGAAGCCGTGCTTTTCAAATACGCGCACGATCTCTTCGGGGATTTGATTGCGGTAGCGGGCGTCCTTGCTCCAGCGCCAGTAGTCGCTCTTGTCGGTATTTATGTCGATCGCGATGCCGTAGGAGTGGGAGCTCTTGCGCTTGGTGCCCTCGATCACGCGCCAGTTAAACGTACCCGATGGATTGTCAAGAAATTTTAGCAGCCCCGGTTTTTGCGCCGTTAGCGCGTCAAGCTCGTTTGAGACGGCTTGCAAAGCTGCGGCCGCGCCGTTTTTGGAGTTAAATTTAAACGTTTTGCCGCCGTGATTTTTTAGCCAAACGACATCGGTTAAATTTGCCTTCACTTCCGCCTCGCTCGCGCCGTAAATTTTATCCAAAAGCTCGTAGTTTCGGTATCTGCCCGCGTCATTGCTAGGTAGCGCTAGAGGCTTAAATAGCGGATAAGGCTGCGCAAAAGTATCCTCGACGTCGGCTAGATTTAGCAGACGGGCGGTATCCTTTGCCTCGCCGTCGTCAAATATAACCTTGCTGCCGTCAGCAAAAACTACCTCGTTGCCGACGATTTTCACGCCGTAAGCTTTTTCGATCGCCGATTTTTTCGCGTGCGACGCTTCCTCGCCGCTAGCTACTTCAAAGGTATTCATCGAATTTATTCGCGAGACGAGCAAACGTTTTGGATCGATATCTGCTACGTCCGAGCCGATTTTTAGCGTCGTGATCGCTATGCCGCCGATCATGGCTCTGCCGTTATCTTTCGTGCGGATGCCCCAGACGTCGTGCACGGCGAGTGGCTCGCCCCCGCGCATACCCGCATAAAGCATGATGTGTCCGTTCATATGAAATAGCGTTCTATACGGCACGGCTTGCGTTTTGATGACATTTAGTTTTTCTTCCGCGCTTAAATTTGCTAGGCTCACGACCTTGCCGATTTGACCTTGCGCCTTTGAGTTTCGCGGTAGCCACACGCCAAAGCTACCGAGGAAATCCTGCAAAAACAGCGAGCAGTCGCGCTTGCCGCCAAACCCGCCCCAGCCGTAGCTTTGCCCCAGCAGCGATGACGCCAGCGCCCTTACGTTTTCGTCGCTAAATTTAAGCGGAAAGCGGCTCGCGTTTTGTTTTGATATCTCGTAGTTTTTTAGCCCGTTTTGAGTCTGGATTTTGCCGTAAAATTTAAACTGATCCTCGCTTTGAAACGGTAAAATCGCGCCTATGCGTCCGTAAAATAAAAAGTTGCCGTTTTTGTCGTAGACGGGCTCTTCGTCTTTGGTAACGCTTAAAAATTTAGAATTTTTTAGCTCCCGTACGGCGTCTGCGCTTAAAATTTTGATTTCGGTCGATTTTATCCAGCCCCACGCCGCATCGCTACCCACAAACGCCCACGCTCCGTCGGCCGAAAAGTGCGAAACGTAAAGCGGATAACCGATCGAGATGAAAGATAGCTGAGCGTAGTCAAACGGCAACCCTTCGCCCGCGCGCACGGGATTATAGAGTACGGCCTCGTCGGTCGGTAGGTTTCGCAGACTCGCGTTTGCCGTCGTTACCGCAGGCAAAGAAACCTTGCCGAAGCTCTCTACGCTCGCGTTTTTGCGCACTTTTTCAAACCACTCGTTTGGGACTTTGCGCATATTTGAGAAAAAGTACTGCCTTTTTGACGTATTTTTATAGTACTCTAGCGCCCAAAAGGCGTCTTTTGCACTCGTTGCGGGCGCTTTTAGATCAAGCGCGTTAAAGCGTTTTTGCAGCAGAGTTTCGCCGCTACTTTGCGCTTCAAAAGGTAGTATCGGCAGCGCATTTGCATTTTGATCGACGTCAAATTTTAGATAGCTGATGTGGCCTAAATTTTCATCCGCGCTCTCCTCGGGCATATCGTATGCGGGCGCGGCGTTAGCGCCTTGATCCGGTAAATTTACCGCGCTTGGCGCGTCTTTTGGCGATACGCAACCGCCCAGCATCGCTAACGCCGTCGCTACGGAAAATATAAATTTGTAAAATTTCAATCTAGCTCCTTAAAAATAAGCTATAATTTTACAAAAAATAGGGAAATTTGTGTTAAACCAGCTGCTAGATATCTTAAAAAAATCAAACGTTTTTCTAACCGGGCGCGGCGGCGTGGGTAAAAGCTATCTCACGCAAGCAGTCATCAAGCGCTATAAAAGCGAGCTAAAAAACGTCGTCGTACTAGGTAGCACCGGCATCGCGGCGGTAAACGTCGGCGGAGTGAGCGTGCATAGTTTTTTTAAATTCGGCATTTGCTCAAACCTCGAGGAGCTACGCGGCTACGACCGCAAACAGCGCGGAAAGCTCGGCGAACTAAAAAAGATACTAGACGTCTGCGATCTCATCGTGATAGACGAGATCTCGATGATCAGCGCGGGGCTGATGGATATGATTTATTACCGCTTGATGAGCTCGCGATTCGTCGGGCGCGTGATGCTCGTGGGCGACTTTTATCAGCTGCCGCCCGTGCGAAAAAACGGCGATGACGGTAGCTCGCTGTTTAAATTTCTTTATGCTTTTAACTCTAGCTCGTGGCATGAATTTGAGTTTAAAAATATCGAGCTAGTCGTCTCAAAACGCACGAAGGATAAGAAATTTTACGATATCTTATCCATGCTTCGCGTCGGGCGGCTGAGCCCCGAGGTGTTTGCCTATATCGAAAATTTACTCGTGCCAAGCGTGCAGGTAGATGACGATACGAGCGTGCTTTTTGGGCGAAATTACGAAGCGGACGAGCTAAATAATAAGATGCTCTCTAAACTTCCAGCGCCGCTTGAAAGGGCTGAGGCGCTAGTGGAAATTTATGATGAAAATTTGAATGAAAACACGCTGGATCGCTGGATCGCAAATCTCTACGCGCCTGAAATTTTAAATATAAAAATCGGCGCGAAAGTTATATTTACCGTAAATAAATGGGGCGAGTATTATAACGGCGAGCGCGGGCAGATAATGCAAATTTTAAAAGAAAACGGCGAGATAAAAAGCGTCATCGTACAAAAAGCAAACGGCGAGATCGTCGAGGTAGAGCGCGCGAGATTTGACATGAGCGAGTTTGTGATGGCGGGCGAACATCTCGAGGAGCGCGCGAGGGCGTCTTTGACGCAGTTTCCGCTAAAGCTAGCCTATGCGATCACGATCCACAAATCCCAAGGTATGAGTATCGAAAATTTAGTCTGCGACCTAAATCATATCTTTGCCAACGGACAGCTCTACGTCGCGCTCTCGAGGGCGATCGATCCAAAAAAGCTTAGGATATTTTACGGCAAAAGTCGGCCGTTTAGAGAGTATTTGCAAAGCGTCGTTAAAATAGACGAAGAGGTCGAGAAATTCTATCTTGAAAACAAATTTGAAAACATTAAGGAAGACGTATGAAAAAGATTTTTGCGCTGGCTTTTGCCGCGGTTATGGCCTTTGCCGAGACGCTAAATATCGACAACTTTGAAACCGATCTGTACTCCAGAGATGCCAAAAGCTCGATCAAAAAAGTAAGTATAAGCCTGCGTCTGGAGGGGCGCGACATCGTGGATAACGAAGCCTACGTGCTTGACGCGCTAAACGTCGTTATCGGTAGCTTTTACGTCGAGGATCTGCTGACTTCGCTCGGCAAGGAAAAATTTAAAGACACGCTAGCGAAATACACCGCTAAAAAGCACTCCATAGATATCGACGAGGTGCTCATTATCTCGCTAAAAACCGTGCGCGAACCAAATATCGAAGAGCTACTTGAAGCGCTAAAAAACGTCAAAACTACGGGCTCAAAAAGATCGCAAAAAGAGCAAGTCGAGGATATATTGCGAGGAAATAAAAATCAGCTAAAACCGATGGATTTAAATCAGATAGATGATTTTGGCAAGGATTTTGGCGAGCAGTAAATTTGGGATTAAATTTATAAATTTTACTCGCCGAGACCCGCACCTTTAAGGTGCTAAATTTTGTTTGGTCAAATTTGGATTTTAGTCTTTATTGTTAAGGGGGGAAGGGGCTTGAATTATGAAGTCGCTCCCTTTCCCCTTAAAAATCCCCCAACCCCTACGACGTGAGATGTGGCGACATAGCTTTGCTGGCGCAAAGCGTCGCTAGTTTTATAAATTTTAGGGGAGACAAATTTCATATTTTCAAGATACTGGTCTCGGTGGGTAAAATTTAAAACCATATTTTTACAAAATTTGACCTCAAATTTGAACGAAAGGCGATAAGGCACAGTATTTTTTCTTTAGACGAGGCGGATTTAAATTTTGCGATGGGAGCTACCTTGTCGGTAGTGACCGAGTAAAATTTAAATCCAACGAAGTATGAAGGAAAAAGACAAGCCGCTTTTTGCTAAAAGTTTATTGGTTTATAACGTCATAATACGACGGTATCACCGGCGTCAGCAAATCATCGCTTATCTTAAAATCCTTTTTCGTGTTGCTAAGCGTGATTTTGATTTTGTTGCCGAGTTTGTCCTCGTAGTCGATCCTTGTCGGGATATAATTTTTGACGGTGATTAGGTACTCTACGCCGTCGTATTTGGCCTTGTAGAGCGTATCGGTGATCTTAACCGCGTTTCTAACGACGTCGATCAAATTCGGCGCCTTTTCAAATTTGGAGATGATCGCTTGCTCGAGCGCATCCTCGATCACGACGACGCGGTTTTTATCAAAGTAGATTTTTTTAGGCGTCGGGCGCTCGTAGATCCAGTAGGCGCGGTTGTTGCTTTTTGCGTAAAATTTACCAAAATAATCGACCGTTTCGTTCTCGCTCGTGATGGTTTGCACGAAGTCGCTTTGAAGCGTGACGAAATTTAACGTAACTCCGAAAGCCGAGGCGCAAAAGAGCAAAAATGCTAAAATTTTTTTCATATATTTTCCTTTATCGGGCGAAATTCTAGCTAAGTTTAAATAATAAAATGTTAAAATCCAAGCTTTAACAAAATTTAAAAAGGCTAAAAATGATAACGGCGTTTATGCAAAAGGTATTTGGCACGAAAAACGACAGGGAAGTAAAAAAATATTTCAAACGAGTCGCCTACATAAACTCGCTCGAGAGCAAATATCAAGCGATGAGCGACGATGAGCTAAAGGCAAAATTTAACGAATTTAAAGCGCAGGTACAAAACGGAGAAAAGAGCCAGGACGAGCTGCTAGACGATGTGTTCGCTATCGTGCGAGAGGTCGGTAAAAGAACGCTAAATATGCGCCATTTCGACGTTCAGCTAATCGGCGGCATGGTACTAAACGACGGTAAGATCGCCGAGATGAAAACGGGCGAAGGTAAAACCCTCGTGGCAAGCTTGCCCGTCGTGTTAAACGCGATGAGCGGCAAGGGCGTGCACGTCGTGACCGTAAACGACTACCTCGCTAAGCGCGACGCGACACAAATGGGCGAAATTTATAAATTTCTAGGCCTTAGCGTCGGCGTGATACTAGGCGGCGAATACGACGATGCAGCGCGTAAAACCGCATACGATAGCGACATAACGTACGGCACGAATAACGAATTTGGCTTTGACTACCTACGCGATAATATGAAAATGGATTTCAAAGATAAGGTGCAAAGAGAGCATAACTTCGTCATCGTGGACGAGGTCGATAGTATCCTCATCGACGAGGCCAGGACTCCGCTCATCATCTCGGGTCCTACAAACCGCACGCTAGATGGCTACATCAAAGCAAACGAGGTCGCTCGCCAGATGAAGCGAGGCGAACCGCCTGCGACTCCGCAAGAAAAGGCTACGGGCGACTTTACCGTAGATGAAAAAAACCGCACGATAGCTATCACCGAAGATGGCATCTCAAAGGCCGAAAAGCTCTTTGGCGTGGCAAATCTCTACGATATGGAAAACGCGATTTTGAGTCACCACCTAGACCAAGCCCTAAAAGCGCACAATCTCTTTGAAAAGGACGTGCACTATGTCGTTCGCGAAGGCCAAGTCGTCATCGTCGACGAATTTACGGGACGTCTTAGCGAAGGACGAAGATTTAGCGAGGGCTTGCACCAAGCGCTAGAGGCCAAAGAGGGCGTAAAGATCCAAGAAGAGAGCCAAACGCTAGCCGATATTACATTTCAAAACTACTTTAGACTTTACAAAAAACTATCGGGCATGACGGGTACGGCGCAGACGGAGGCAACCGAGTTTTCGCAAATTTACAAGCTTGACGTCGTATCGATCCCGACAAACGTGCCGGTTATCAGAAAAGACAACAACGATCTCATCTACAAAACCGAAAACGAGAAATTTAAAGCCGTGATCGACGAGATCAAAAAGGCTCACGACCGCGGTCAGCCAGTGCTCGTGGGTACCGCCTCGATCGAAAAGAGCGAAAAGCTACACAACCTGCTCGTAAAAGAAAAGATCCCGCACTCCGTGCTAAACGCTAAAAATCACGAAAAAGAGGCCGAGATCATCGCTCAAGCCGGCGCTCGCGGCGCAGTTACGATCGCTACGAATATGGCCGGACGCGGCGTAGACATCCGTATCGACGACGAGGTACGAAACCTGGGCGGTCTATACATCATCGGCACCGAAAGGCACGAAAGCCGCCGTATCGATAATCAGCTGCGAGGCCGCTCTGGACGTCAGGGCGATCCAGGAGTGAGCCGCTTTTATCTAAGCCTTGAGGATAATTTGCTTCGGATATTTGGCAGCGACCGCATAAAGGCGATAATGACGCGTCTTGGTATCGAAGAGGGCGAAAGCATCGACTCGAAAATGGTCACAAGAGCCGTCGAAAACGCGCAAAAAAAGGTCGAGAGCCTGCACTTTGAAGCGCGAAAGCATATCCTCGAGTACGACGACGTCGCAAACGAGCAGCGAAAAACTGTGTATAAATTTAGAAACGAGCTACTTGATCCGAATTTTGAAGTCGGCGAAAAGATCAAACAAAATCGCGCCGAGTTTGTCGAGCACCTGCTAGCCCAGGCTGAAATTTACGCAGGCGAGCCAAAGAGCGAATACAACCTCGAAAAACTAAGCTCCGTGATAATCTCAAACGGCGCGTTAATGCAGCCTGAAGAGCTAAAAGATCTCGACTATGCTGAGCTTGCGGAGAAGATAACGGCTAAATTTGAGGCCGACTACGAGGAAAAAATGGGCGTCATAGGTGAGGGTCAGCGCAAATACCTCGAAAAGGTGCTTTGCCTACAAGTGCTAGACACCGCGTGGCGCGAGCATCTATATCAGATGGACATCCTAAAAACCGGCATCGGGCTGCGCGGCTACAACCAAAAAGATCCGCTCACCGAATATAAAAAAGAGAGCTTTAACCTCTTTATGGAGCTCGTTAGCCGCATCAAATTTGAAAGCATCAAGCTACTAACGGCCGTGCGCCTAAGCTTTTCCGAGCCTAGTGAGTCTGCACCGCAGGAAGCGCAAGATAGCGAGACTGCCCGCGCACCTGAGAGTGAAGAAAAGCCTGGTAAAAAAGTATCGCGAAACGACCCGTGCCCGTGCGGAAGCGGCAAAAAGTACAAAGACTGCCACGGCAAGAGCGGCCCTAAAAAAGGAGCTTTTGCGGAGGATTGGGATAAAATTTAGCTTTGGCATTTTGGCGGCGGTTTGCTAAATTTAGCATTTAAATTTGCCGCCTTTTTGAAGCGGCGCGGAATCGTAACGTAAATTTAAAGCGCCTAGCTTTTTCAAGCGGTTTTTAAAATTTGACGTCAAATTTGCGCGGATATTCAAATTTGAATTTTAGCTCGCGCTCGGCGCAAATTTAAAATAAGATCAAGCGAAACAAAAATAGCGAGCAAACCAAAGCCCAAATTTAAACAACGGAAAATCAAATGAGCCTAACCAAATATCTACTTTTTAAATATCTACGGTTTGACAAAACCCAGCCATTTATCATGCTTTCGGCGCTCCTCGCATTTCTAGGTGTGGGCGTCGGGCTCATGGTGCTCATCGTCGCGATGGCGATCATGAACGGCTTTGACAAAGAGTTTGAGCGCAAACTTTTTACTATGAACTACCCGATCACGATCCTCTCCGCTATCCGCGGCAACATCGACGAGAACGACGTTAGCGAGCTCAAGCAGAAGTTTCCGAATCTCAAATTTAGCCCGTACATCATGACTCAAGTCATCATCAAGGGGGCAAATAGCTTTGAGGGCGGACTGCTTTTTGGCGTAAATTCGCCTGACGAAAAGCAGATAAACTCGGTCGTGGCAGCCGGTCTTGGTGACCGCGAGCTAGACGGATACGGCCTGCTCGTCGGACAAGGCGTCAAAAATGAGATGATGGTAAATGAAAACGACAAACTCACGCTCATTTTTACTAAAAACGACCCGAGCGGCTTCGCGCTAACACCCAAAATGAAGCGCTTTGACGTCGTGAGCTCGTTCAGCTCGGGTCTTGTGGCCTACGATAAAAGCTATCTATACACGAGTGTCGAAGCGTTACGCAAGATACTTGAGTACGACGAGGGCAAATTTGACGGTATACACGTGTTTTCAAAGGATCCGTTTGCCGACATCGAAAAGATCTCGCGCGAGCTGAGGCTAGGACAAAAAGCTATCGGCTGGTGGCAGCAAAACGGTAACTTTTTCTCCGCTTTGGCACTTGAAAAACGCGCGCTTTTCATCGTTTTGATGCTCATCATTCTGGTTGCTTCGCTAAATATCATAAGCTCGCTGCTCATGACCGTCATGAACCGCCGCCAAGAGATCGCGCTACTGCTCTCGCTTGGCGCTAGCAAGGCCGAGATCAAAAAGAGCTTTTTTGCGCTGGGAGCCACGATAGGCGGAGGCGGGATAGTGTTTGGGCTCGTGCTAGGTCTCTTTGGCGTATGGCTGCTCGGTAGCTTTGATATCGTAAATTTGCCCGCCGACGTTTACGGTAGCGCGAAGCTTCCTATGGAGTTATCTTTGATCGACCTTGTTATGATTTTAGTCGGAGCGGTCGTTATCGTGGCGTTTTCGTCGTTTTACCCCGCTAAAAAAGCCGCGCAAATAAACGTACTTGAGACGCTTAGAAATGAGTAAAATTAGGACTTTAACCGATTGCTTAGCGGCGAGAGTTGATTTTAGATAGAGTCTCGGACGGTTTAATTTAAAATAAACACAGTCAATTAAAAAAGAGTGTCCAAATGCACTTTATAGAAGGTGTTATTTATTTTGGTATTTATGCTGTTTTTGTCTTGATTTTAACTTCGATATACGTAGTTTTCTTTGAAAAGACGGTAAAAGCAAAAATGCATAAAAGTGAAAATTTAGAGCGAGAAAAAGTGCGAAATATGCTAAAAAGGCATACCATTAGAAATTACGACAAAAAGCCGATTATCGTCAAAAAAAATCAAAACCACTTTTATAACTACGACTGTTTTTGTCGCGCTATCTTTGTTTTTGATTTGCAAAACAACCTTAAGCCAAAGCTCGACTCTTTTGACGAACATATCAGAAAAGTGGCTTTGGCTACCGGAGTTATCGGGATACTCGGGAGCGCGTATTTTTCGGTGGTGCTATTTTTTGAAAACAGAAAAAAAGATTTACACGAGGATATACGGCGACTATTTACTCCACGACTCTTACGGGTTAGATTCTAAATTTTTTAAAGCTCAGGCGGATCAAATTCGGCTTGAGTTTAATGATGATTTACAAATCGGCTACGGTTTTTACCCTACCCAAGGCGAGGCAAAAGACTATGTATCAGGCGGTAAAAATTTTAATGAAAAATACGAAAACGCTCTGGCCTTTCCGATAGTTTTTGCGCTAAAGCTTGTGTTTACGGCGATGTTTTTCGTGCTGAGCGCATTTAAATTTAAGAAATACTATATCTTTAAAAACGATAAATTCGTAGTTTCGGTTTTGGCAAATAGCGAGCTGGAAGACAGGTTTGGCAAGGTCGGATTTGAGATTTTAACCTTAATGCATATTGCATAATTTTATTACCGATTGCTAAATTTAATAAAATAAAAACCTAGCACTAGCAAATTTAAAAGCCGAATTTTAAGTAATCTTTTTCCGCCTTTTGAAGCTATTTAATATATAATGCCTCAAATTTAACCCAAATTTGGGAGAAAAATGACGAATTTCGAGTACGCGCGCCGCATTGCCGAGGCTGCGGGGCTGGATCTTGATTTAGATTGCAAAGAGATAGATCTGCAGGATAAGTTTTACGGGCTTTTTCAGTGCTTTATGCTCGAGGGTGCGGGCGTCGAGGTGGTGTTTGCGCCGCTGCAAAACGGCACCGAGCTGCAAGCGCGCATAATGCCGATATATGCAGTCACGGCGCAGTAGACGCGGGAGGCGTTTGATCGGGGCGCGGCGCCGGGGTATTTTTGCCCGCCGCAGGATCCGAAATTTGGTGGCGAAGCGCTGAAAAGCCTAGCTTTAGCGCACGTTCGAAATTTAAAAATTTTTGCCGAGTTTCTCGGCGATGACGAGTGATCGCGGCGAGGTTGTTGTTTTTACTCGCTAAATTTACGCTTTTAAAGGAACTAAATGCAAACGGATGCTTTTGGCTGGCTAAAATTTGAACTCTGCGAGTACTCAAGGCTCTACCGATGCGGAACTAAAAAAACGAGCAAATGCGCATTTAAAGGGCGCCGTGCATAAATTTAAAAGCGAGTTTAGCGAGGCGGAGCGGGACTACGCACTGGGTGAGCTCTGCTGCGAAATTTTAGACGAAAGCAAAAGTGAGCTCAAGAATCTAAAAAACCGCGGCAACGGCGAACTGCCGTTTGAGCTCGGAGAGCTAGTCGGCGAGTATCTAAAAGGGCGCTGCGACGCAGGCGAGATGCCGCATCTACGCTGGGCGCATCAGATTTACATGCGCGGTTTGCGGGAGCTTGATAGGAATGAGCTTTTGTGCCGTGCATACCGCCATGATCACTGCGACGCACGAACAGTGGAGCTATACTTTTGCATGTTACTAGACGCGCTAGACCGGGGGCACGTACCATTTTCCCGAGGGTTGCCTGATCGAGCGTGCATACTACGAGCAGCTAACCCGCGAAGCTCGCGACGTAAGAGAAAAACACGAAATAAGCGCGCGGCTAAATTTGAAATTTGAATATTTCATAAAGCTTTACGAGTGTTATTTTGAGTTTAAATCTCGCGGCGGCGAGGTTGATTTTTACGCGCTATGCAAAGAGGCGGGGCTAAATTTCGCGCCCGTAAAGTCTTTTTATTATGAGTAGCGAGCGGTTACTAAATTTGACTATAAATTTGAAACAAGCGCCAAATTTGTAGCTCAAATTTTGGCGTTTAGCTAGTCGCAAACGATACGCCGAATTTTAAAATTTAAGTCGCAACACATTAAATTTACTCTATTATAGCAGTTAAATCTTTAAACTGCGAGGTATAGATATGAGTGAAATTTCTTTCTATTTTGGAAAGGGACATTTCGTGCTCGAGACTACAAAAAAAGTTGCCAAGCCAAATCACGCCGGCTCGCTCGTTTTTCGCAATAAAATGAATTCCGTTTTATTTCCCATCAACTTTACCGCTAGGGATTATGATATTTTCTTTACGATCTGCTGGTATGCCAAAGAAATGGGCTATACCGAAAATAAAGGCTTTATCGATATGCCGTATTCCGAGCTTGCGCGTTTTTATGAAAAAGGGATAAATAAAACCAGATTCAACGACGAAATAAAGGTATTTATCGATAAGGTTTTGGGTCGCAAGGGTTCGGCGATTTACAGATCGATTACTCACACGGAAGACGATGAAATTTTGAGCGTCGGCGTATTTTTTACCGATATCGATACTTTTAGAAACAAGCAGATTCTTCGTTTCAGAATGAATAAGCGCGCTCTTGACGTCCTTTTTGGAACTCTTAAATTTATGAGAATAAATCTTTATGACTTCGTTGCGATTAGGGGTAAATTTGCAAAGACTTTATATCGACTCTTACAGCAATACGAAAACATAAAGCCCGATAAAGACGGCTTTAAATGCGTAAATTTTACTAGATCTGATTTTGAAAATTTTATGTCTGCGCCTGAGTGCTACGGCTCAAAAGATCTTGATTGCCGGGTAATTCAGCCGTCCATTAATGAACTAAATGAGAGCTACTTTAAAAAACTTATATTTGAGAAGCAAATCTCAAATAAAAACAAAAAAGAGGTTGTCGGCTACTCGTTCAAATTCATTTTGAATGAAAAAACGGAAAGAATAGGGGCTTAAATCTGCGCCCTCTGTCGCTTTGGGCGTATAACCTATCGCCCTCTGATCTCGTTCGTCGTTTATAGGGCTTCTAGGGACTTAAAACTATCTTAAAACAACTCGCATTCCCGGCACAAATAAATTGCCGGGTTCTGCGCTATCCTCTTATTCTCATCGCAATGTATTCGTCCGTATCTAGGTCATAGTTGTTCGCTTCGGCTTTAAACTGCATCAATTCGTCAAAAGTAAAAATATCTTTGAGCTCGTATGTGGCTAAAATTTTAACGTCCGAATACGTCAGGATGCTTACTTCTAGGTTCTCTGCGATTTGCCTGATTTTCTCTTTCTTGGCATCGCTTACGAATACGATATAATTTTTTATATGCTGCATGTCCTTTGGATCGTTTGGCTGTGGCGCCTCTATAAGCCCCATTTTAAACCGCACAAACTCGCTCATACTGGTGTTGAACCATTTGGCCTGATCATAAATTGTTATCAGCACATCGTCTTTTATATGCGGTATCGGCGTAGTCAGGGCTAGCTCTATAAATTTGGCTAGCGTATACGTCGGGTACTTTTTTCGTATTTTTACGGCCAGCTCCTTTGAAAATTTCGTTCCTATCGCCGCTTTGCTCTTTTTTGCCGGCGCTTCTTTTTGCGTGTCCGCCCCGGCTATAAATTCCTCCAGCTTGTCCGTAGAGTTGCTTGCTCTTTTAAAGTCCATTTTCTTCCCTTTTATTTTTTTAAAATTCTAATCTCTTAATCTTAATAAAAAATAAAATATTAAAAATTAAGATAGCATTATTTTTAATTTTTCACAAAACTAAAAATAATAAATTTCCTAAATTTATACCAAAAAAGCGATAAAAATTATAAATTTTTATATTCTCTTAAAGAATACTAGCCAATGTGTTTGCCTGGTTGTTTTTTGTCCCAATATTGGATTTATAGGGAAGCATTTTAATACCTCGCTCAATTTTATTTGGTTTTCATTCCATTTAAAAATTAGCGTTCCATTGGGTTTGAGTACCCGCATGCATTCACCAAAACCATCCGCCAAGTCTTTGCGCCAATCGGTATTAAGCTTACCGTATTTCTTCGCCATCCAAGAGTTGCATCCTAGCCTATTGAGGTGCGGTGGGTCGAATACTACAAGGTAAAAACTCTCATCGTTAAAAGGTAAATTTCTAAAGTCGGCCACCGTATCCGGACTTACTTCAAAACTTCGGCCGTCGCAGAGTGTATGGCTTTCCTTTCGGATGTCACAAAAATTTACGCTTTCATTTTTTTTGTCAAAATAAAACATTCTGCCGCCGCAACAAACGTCTAAAATGGGCTTCATAATATTTGCTTCCTTATCTCGTCAAGCCTTAGCTTTTCTTGAAAATCGACCTTTATCGTATCGCGAAAATCTGCCAAAATAGCTATATATTTATCTTCTGTTATCGACATCTCTGTTTTGATTATGTCGTTAAATTTGCGTAAGTACTTTGTCCTGTTTTTATCGTCGATCAAAAAATTAAACTCTTCGTCATTAAGTAGCTTCTTTAAATTTTCTATAAGTTCTTTATTCGCCTTTTCTGTTTGCTTGGAGCTATAAAATATACAAAATAAGCCTATCGGTATAAATATGGATATTATATACCAGCTGTGTTGATCAAGCCAGCCCAAAATTTCTTTTATCGTCTCTATCGTCATTTTATCTCCTGTCGGTCGCTATCTTTTTTACATTTTGGTTCACCGATCGGCGCATAGTCGCTACCTTTTCCAAGAGTTTTCAGGATGCAGTTTTCAAGCTCAAACGTTACCCATTTATAGTTGCCTATTGACGAATCTATTCTCTCTATGATTTTGCCCTTATCTATTATTCTAGCAATAAGCCTGTCCCTGTCATAGCACTCAATAAACCACTTTTTGTATTCGTCTAGGTTATCGTACTTGTATAACGCACCGTCTTTATAATTTATAGTAAACTCATTATTACCCAAATCTTTTATATTAAGCTGATAAGATAACGCGTCTATCATATGGCATACTTGCTGTTTAGTTATAGATTCAGCGTGTAACCCCACGCAAACTGCTCCTATTAGTAGTAGTTTATTTATTTTCATTTTACTATCCTTTTAAAATATCTCTTCGCATAAATTCTTGATTTCTTGCTCCGCCTTGTTGCCGTCGTTCATCTCGACCACTCCGTAGCCTAGTTGCGTGGCTATTTTGTAGCGCTCGCGCTCAAATATGATCGTGCTTGCTAGCCTTATATAATCCTCTTGGAGCTCCTCGATGAATGCTTTCAGGCTGTCTATCTTTTTGTATAAAAATGGATTGGTCGAGGCTCGATTGATCACGATATAGGCTTGTAGCTTTTCGTTTTGTTCTTTGGCCATTTTTACGATATTGACCATTTTATCTAGGACGCTTACGTCAAACTGACTTGGAATGGTCGGGATTATAACTATATCGCTCAGCGCGATGGCTATTCGCATCTCTCTGCTATCTCGGCCGCCAGTGTCTACGACTATGTCTTTGCCACGATCTACGCTTTGCAAAAATTCTTTTAAATTTTCGCCGTATTTGTAAGCGAAATCAAATGCCTTTGGATGCCCCTCTTCGTTTCGTATATTTAAAAACGTGGCGATCGACTTTTGCGGGTCGGTATCCAGCAGCAAAAGCAGCTCGCCTTTTACTATGCCTTGATTTATAGCTATGTTCGTGGCAAGCGTACTTTTTCCGCTGCCGCCTTTTTCGTTGCAGATCGATACTATCATCATCTCTCCTTTGCGTAAAAATTTAAAATGATTATATCGTCTTAAACTTAATAAATAATAAAATATATATTATTAAAATACTATTTCTTAAAATAATATCAAAAATAAGAGATATATTTTAGATAAAATTACATAAAAATAACAATAATATTTTATAAATTTCTACTCTTTTCTAGTCGATAGCAAGAAATGCATTTTTATGATTAAATAAAGCATTGCGTTAAATGCGATGTAGCAGATCGCGGCTAGCGTTATAAAGAAAGCGTCCGCGTTTAGTATCGTTTCTACCCTGTTGGGTAGTTTTAAAAAATATAAAACGACGTTCGTGCCGAACCCTAGCAAATTTATGGCTAAAAATACCAATATAAACCGCTTTGCGGGGCTGTTAAATAATTCTGTTTTCTTTGACTTCTTCATGATTTTAAATAAATTTGCTCCCTAAATTTGATTTATTACCCTAGTTCTGGGTTTAAGGCCGTTGATTCGCTGAATCATTATCCTGATAAATAGCTCTTGCCCGTTTAGGACGGCTGATTTCGTGTTGCTTTGGGCGTAGTCCTGCTTGACTAGCTCGGGGTATTTTTCTTTGATCTCAAAATCGCAGCCTAGTATATGAAACTGCGCCGGGTTGTGCCGCAAAAAGAACGTAAGAGGCACGCCGATTACGCCGTCGTAGTCGATCGGTATGTTTTTATAATTGGTTACTTCTATGATTTTGTAGTTGTCGTATTCCGGATACTCGTGCTCATTACCTTTATATTTTTTCATAAGCCTTACGCCGGTTTGATGCTTGGTGCTTTTTAAATTCGTAAACCACGATACGTGGCTAAACCTCTTTTTGCTGCCGTCCGGGCGAGTAAAAATATTTACTTGGTGATTTCCTAGCCAAATTTGGTTATTTTTGTATAGCTCAAATATCTTTTTATAGGTAATCGAATACGTTCCGCCTACGATTAAAAATTTCTTTCGACCGCTTTGAGCTATATCTATAAGCTCTCTAAAAAGGGAGAAGGGCGGATTGGTTACAATGATGTCGGCTTGCGCGATTATCTCCTTTACTTCGTCACTGCGAAAGTCGCCCTGACCGCGCAACTGTGTTTCGCTCATGCCGTCACTCGTGATCTCTATTTTCGTGCCTTTCGAGTTTAGCTCGTTGATGTTAAACGTCGTCGTAATCAGCTTTTTTAGCTCCAAAGTTTTAAAATTCAAGGCGAAATACCTATAAAAGTTGCTATTTTTGCCGTCATTGCACGGGCAGACCACGATTTTACCTTTAAAGTGCGCTTTATAGTCTTGTAGCTCTTCTCTGATCTCGTCAAAGCTCGTATAAAACTCGTCGTCGATCTCGTATTTGGCTTTCATAAAATATACATTGGCTCTCTTTTCTTTATCCGCCATCCAGCCTTGCCCGACCAGCTCGTTTTGGGTTGAAATTTGGCTCATTCTTTCCCTTTTTGTCCCGTTTTGCTTTTTGTATCGAAATACGATTTTAAAAAGCAAATTTCAAAATAATCAGCTTCTGGATCATTTAAATAATGCTCTAAAAATGAAGCGAGTTCTGAACGTACGCTGCCAAACTCTTTAATAAATTTTTTCTTATTTTGCGTTGCAAAGCATATAAAATTATCTTTGCCGATAATACACTCATAACGACTTTCTAAGTTTCTCCTGTATTTTTTAAAAATGTCAAAAAATACAGGGTTTAACGTATCCTTATATTTTTTACCGAAATAAATCCCGGCTATATCTTGCTCTTTATCGATTGTCGTTTTACGGCAAACACGAAAAAAGATTTCGGTGTTGTCCACAACCATGTTATTTCCTCTTCAATGCCTTTTCTATAAACGCCTTACAAATTTTCAGATCGGTATCGTACCCTTTGGGTAGCTCCAGCTTTTTATCTTTTGCTAGATCTTGCGCTAGTTTGATTTGTTTGTCGCCCGGCGTGCGGATGGCTTTATCTTTATTTTTATTTATAAAATCAGAGCAAATTTTCCAGTCTGCTTCTATGCCGTCCGGTAATGCTATTTTTAAATCCGAAGCTATGCTTTTCGCAAAATTTAGCTGAGCCTCGCTCGGAGGTTTGGTCTCGCCGCTATTTAGCTCTTTAAAGCCCATTTTCTCGTGCAGCGGCTTTATAAAATCGAGATAATTTACTTTGCCGTCGCTTATTTCGTCTAGCACGCCTTCCATTTGCTTTGTAAATTCGCTTTGCGTGATCCACTCGTCATTCGCCTTAACACTTTCGATGAAACTTATCCCTTTACCGGTGGCCACTATGTTTTGATTTTTGCCTTTGGTTTCGATAACTACGAATTCCCGCTTTAAAAGCGTAGGTAGAAACGTCGCATACGTGCTTGGCCTACCGATGCCCTCTTTTTCTAAAAGGGAGATAAAATTGCTTTCCTTGTAGTGCTGCGGAGCTTGCTTTTTAACCTCTTGCAGCTCGAAGCCTAGCACCTCGACTTCGTCGCCTTGATTTAAATTTAGCTCTATTTGGGCTACGTCTTTATCTTGTTCGTCTTCATCGTCAGCTTGCTCTTTCAAAGCCCCCTTAAAGCCTTTATAAATGCATTTGCCGGTCTTAGCCTTAAAGCTTAGAGCCTTGACGTCTATGTCGTATGTTTTGTTCTCGTTTACGGCATTTTTGGCTTGGCTTAGGACTGAATTTAGAAAAATGAGCTCATAAAGCGATTTTTCGTCGTCGCTTAGGCTTTCGCGCCCGGCGATCTCATCTATCTCGCCGTAACCATGCACGTGGCTTATACGGATCGCTTCGTGGGCTTCGGCTTGACTTTGGCTGCCGGCTTTATATATTTTTTTCTCGTACCACTCCTCCCCTTTAAATTTAGCTTCTACTTCGTTTATAAACTCGTCCGATATAGTGTTGCTGTCGGTTCTATGATACGTTATAAGACCTTTTTCGAATAGCTTTTGAGCTAGGCTCATGGTTTTATCCGAGCTAAACCCCAGCCTCTTATTCGCCGCTTCTTGCATTTGGCTGGTTCTAAATGGAGCTTGCGGCTTTATTTGGCTTTGTTTCGTATCTATTTGATATACTTTCGCCATACTACCGCCAAGTTCGGCGATTTTTGCGTTCGCTTCGTCCTTTGATCTAAAAATATTATCGTTTACGGCCGTAAAATCTACGCCGCTTCTCGTTTTTAGCTTTGCTTTGATTTTGTAGTCGATCTGTTTTGATGCCGGGCTTGCTAAAAACTCTTTTATTTCAAGCTCTCTTTTTACGATCAGGGCGAGCGCAGGGGTTTGAACCCTACCGACGGATAAATTTTTATCGTTGAGCTTGTTGATGTAAGCAGGCGACATGATAAAGCCCACCAGCTTATCGCCTACCGCTCGCGCCTTAAAGCTATCAAATTCCTTTAAATTTGAGCTTGCAAACGGCACGGCTTTATCTAATCCTTTTTTGATGCCGCTTTCCGTGATTTCGTGAAACTCGGCGCGCTTTACGCTCTTTGCGATATTTTTAATCGTCTCATAAACCATGTAGCCTATGCCATATCCCTCCCTGTCCGGGTCGGTGGCTATGATGACGTCTTTGCCTTTACAGTTGTTAAAAATTTCGTTCATCCTGTGCTTGCTTTGCTCTTTCATCTCGAATATCGGCTCATAGCCGGTATAATCGACCACTATCTCCTTTGCTAGCTCTTTAAAATGCCCTTTGGTAGCGTAAACCTTTGCGCCCGTTATATGCTCTATCTTGTCGCACTTGTTCGGGCTTTCGATAATAATTACGGCATCGCCCATTTTTTACTCCTTAGTTAAATTTTATTGCTCGAATGGCGCATCTTGCGCGTTACCCTCATACTCGTTTTCTATCTGTGGCGTAGGATAGGCTTGCTCGTTTTGCCCGGCTTCTTGCTTATCTTTGGTATCAAGCATTATCATTTTATCGACGATCACGCTATGCTTGCTTCTGTTTTGTCCGTTATTGTCCGTCCATCGGTCGAATTTCAGCCGCCCCTCGATGAATATCCTTGAGCCCTTAGCCAAGTATTGATTGGCTATTTCCGCGCTTTTACCCATAAAAGTTACGTCTATAAAGCATGTCTCTTCTCGCTTCTCGCCGTTTGCTGCATTAAATTTGTGCGTCGAGGCTATCGCGGTATTGCCTATAGCCGTACCGCTAGCCATGTATCTTAGCTCTATGTCTTTGGTTAAATTTCCTATGATCGTAGCTTGTGCGAACATTTTTACCCCTTTTAAAAGAATTTTCTAAATTTTAAACCTTACGGCACCGCGTATCCGCCGCGGAATACTTTATAGGCGTCATATACGCCTTTTCCTAGCATTTTCGTGCCCTTGCCTATATCTTTTCCAAGATTTACGCTTGCGTCTAGTCCTGCTTTCGTGATTTGCCCTACTGCGTTTCCGCCGGTGGCCTTGCCGAAGCTTTGCAGCGCTCCGCCGATAAAGCTGCCCCCGGTCGCTTTTCTAGCTAGTCCGCCCAGCAAAGTCTTTCCGGCTATGCCGCCGGCTACCGCGCCTGCTACTACTCCACCGGCTCCGCTTTCCATCTGCGTTCCTAGCACTGCGTTTATCCAATTCGGTATCTTTCTGATTATGAAAAGCGCAGTTATGCAAGTGATCGCGCCGGTTATCAAGTATTCAAACTGCTTTATAAATAATTCGCCTATGACATTTTGATATTTTTCAAGCTCCGTGATCGGATTCATCGCTAAATTTAAAGCGATAAACGCCAAAGGGGCGATGATAGCGTATGATAGGTATAGCTTATACCAGCTCCATAAATACGGCAAAAAGCGCGGCGTGATCAAAAACGGCAGCACCAATGGCAGCGTGCTTAATATCAAAAACGCCACGAATTTGCTAAAAAATATAACGATCGTGATGCCGATTAGTAGAATAAAAAATACTAGGTAAAATATCCAAAACGGGATCATTAAAAACGCCGTTACGACTCCCGCCATTATGTAATCCGTCGGACCATTAAAACTTAATCCCAGCATAGACCATTCTTGCGACTTTAAATAGGTCTTTGTTCCGTATTCCCACATTAAAGCTCTTAAATTATCCACTCTATTGGCCGACTCCGTCACGATCGTTCCGAAGTCTTGACTCTGAAAAATAGAGCTTACCGTCGCGGTTATCATGTTTTCGGGTATAGTCAGGACGTATAGGGCGCCGGTATATGCGCTAAATGAGCTAAGAACCGCAAAAATGAAGCAAAGCTTGATTATATATTTTATAGCGTTAAACGTCTCCTCTCGCGTCGGATAGCCGTTTTTTAGCTTGTCCAACAGCCAAAATACGACTATTAAGATTACGATCGTCGTCGTGGCGGTCGAATAAACTAAATCGTGAGCTCCTTGATAAAATTTTTCAAATAAACTCATCACGTTTTCTTGCATAACGGCTTGAGTCTTGTTTATCCAGTTGCTATCCGTTAAAAGCGTTTTCGCTACTTGCTGCTGTGCCATTTTACACCCTCGTTATATTTTTTTTATAGGTTTTTATCGATATTAATGCCTTATTGTTATCTAGCGGCTCTGAGGTTTTTATCTTTTTGATTTCTATTTTTTTGCCGTCTTTCATTATCGTCTCGGTCGTGATCTCTTCTTGGAAATACGGGCTTTGCATCTCGATGATAAACTCTTCCGCCCCCTCTTTTATGTTTGCGTCATCCGCGCCTATCGGTTGCTTTTTGGCGGTTGTCCCGTCGCCGACTCCTAAAAAATTCAAAAATTCAAATAACATTTTAATCCCTTTAAATTTGGGGCTTTCGCCCCGTCTACCCTAAGTTTGATTTAGCCTATCTGCCTTGCTCCATGCCCTTATCTTTTTGCTTGGTCTGCTTTTTGGCTTTCTCGGCTTCTTTGGACATATCAAGCCTTTGCGCCGGGTTGTAGTAATCCACGCCTTTGATTTGAGCTATGGTTAGGTTGTCTAGCTGCTTTGCTAAATTTCCGCCAATTCCCAATGTCTTGCCGTAGTCTATCCTGACTTCGTATGCTTGGTTCTTGGCCGTCTCTCGGTAGTTTTGGATGGCCGTTAGATCCCGCTCCTTGATTTTTTCTTCGTTTAGCCCGTCGAATTGGCTTACGTGATAGAGCGTTTTCGTCTCTAATCGCGGTTTTATCGGGATTTTTTCCTTGACTACGTACGTGATCGCCTTACCGGTATTTTCATCGAGCCTAACGTTGCCGTCTTTGTCTTTTACCGTCGCTACGACCTCTTTGCCGTCTTTGTCCAATTTCGGCCTTAACTCGTGATCTGCGATATAAAGCATTTTAACGCCGTCTACTCTCGCTTGTAGGCCGTTTTTGGTTTTTAAAATTTCGCCGGTTTGCTCGTCATGCTTGAGCTTGAGCACTCCGCCCATAGCGTTGCCTTGCTCCATCGTTACGAATTGAGCCTTGTCGTAGCCTTTTATGGCCATCTCCGCTCTTAAAAGCATGCTGGTCTCTCTTGAATACGTTTTGCCGGTTAGGGCGTTATAAGGCATAGTATTGTCTACCTCTTCCTTACTCATATCCCTTTGCCAGTCCGCTTTCGCGGTTTTGTGGGCTTCAAAGAGCTTATATTTCATGTATTTATCAAAGCTTTCTTTTTTCTCGGCATTACTCATTTGCTCCCAACCCTTTTTCTCTTGTTCTGTTGCCATTTTTTATCCTTACGTCTGTCGTTTACTCATAGCTTTTGGGCTATGAGTCGGTATTGGGCTCGTCTTGATCGGCGACTTCCATGCTTTGGTGGGACTTATTTAAATATTCCCACTCCTTGCTTTCGCCATCGCTTATTTCAAACTCGCCGTCTTCGCTTGTCGCAAATCGCTCGGCAAGATTTTTCTCATACTCTTTGTATGCCTTTTCTTGCTCTTGCTTTTCTACATAGGTCATTGCTTACTCCTTAGGGTAGATTTTAGAGCTTTGGGCTCTAATTTAAATCTTCGATAAAAATTTAGATTAAAGCTCTTAAAAAATAATAAAACATTTAAAAATAAAATTACATATAATTTAAATTTAGCAAAAATAAAAATATTATATTTTTAAATTTTTTGATAAATTTATTATAAAAATTTATAAAATTTCACTCCCTATCCACTTTAATTTTTAGAGCTTTTAGCAGCTCGTCTCTTTGTTGTTTTTTCTCGTCCGCAGGATTAATTCCGCTCTGGTTTAAATTTGCGTTATTTTCTGCCGTTTTCGCTTCACCCTCCGCCTCTTTTCCGCTCCCTTTTTTGGCGACATGAACGTCTTGCGGCGCGGTCGCCTCGTTTGGCTCGGCTTTTGCCTCAACTTCTAGCTTGTCCGCCCCTTTCCACTGCGCCATCTTGAACCAATAAGGCACTTTTGCTTTGATAGGCATCTTGTAAAAGCCTTTAACGAGAATTAAAATATCGCTGCTGTCTTGGTTTTTCAAATCTTGAGCGGTTACTAGTTTTTTGGCTTCTTTACTCTTTGAGATATTGCTTTTAAACAGCTCCATATTGCCTTGCGATTTGCTGATTTTAATATTGGTGTAGTCGCCTATTAACTTGCTCGTATCCTCTGCGTCTTTGTCGCTATTCATATTAAAAATTACGTGATATCCGCTGTTATTTTTTACGATATTCATATCGTCTTCGCCGTAGTATTTTTTGATCTGCTCGTAGCTTTGCGTAACGAATACCGGTAAAAGCCCGTAGCTTCTACAAAGCGCAGGGGCTTCTAATAAAAACGGCATCTTGCCGAAGCGGACGAACTCATCCCCGAAAAAGTATATAAATCGCTCGGGATCGCTGCACTCTTGACCGCTCATTAATTTTTTAAATAGCGTTTCTATAAATATACGGATTAAAGGAGCTAGAATATCGATGTCTTCGGTCTGAACGACTACGTACATCGATATTCTTTTCGCTCTTAAATCCTCGAATGTAAAGCTCATCTTGCTTGTCGCGCTAGCTACTTGCGGGTTGCTAAATACTTTCATAAACGTATCGTAGGTCGATTTTATACTTGCAAATTCGTTGTCCGCGGCTCTTGCGTATGCTCTCGCCTGGTTTCTCGTGCTTTCGTCTATACTTTCGTCAAAACTCGTCTGTTTTAGCCAAATTTTAAAAGTATCTACGTCGTAATCTCTCTCCCTTTCTTTATCTGGATCGTCCTCGTCTATCTCTTTCATCGCCTCTTCGCCGAATTTTTCGTCCAAATACTCAAAATAATCGGCTTTTGGGGCTTGAGCCAGCTGCGCTAGCGTCGCGTGTCTATCTCTTTGCATAAAGTATTCGGCAAAAAATACGAACATCGTTCTTGCCGATACTATCCAGTGATCGTTTTCGTTACCTTTTTCGCCTACGAAAATGGTAGAAGCTATCTGCTCGGCCAATTTTTTGATATGTATATACTCCATGTCTTTAACGATCGAGCGATCGAACGGGTTAAAAAATAGCGTATTATCCCAGCTAAAAGGGGAAAATAGCTGAATTTCGTTATTGAAGTATTTTTGCCTATACCCGGCCGTTTTTTTGTATAGTTCGCCTTTGATATCCAGCGTTACGCAAGAATTAAGCACGCTTAATAAATTTGGGATAATCATGCCCGCCGTTTTACCGCTTCCGGGAGGCGCTACCACTAGCGTTGAGAGCGGCTGCGTAGCCCTTAAAAACTGCGGATTATCACTATCTATATTGTGGCATCCTAACACCAAACCGTTTTTATAGTTTATATTCATTTTAGGGAAATCTTCAGGTGTCGCAAACCTTGCCGAGCCGTAATCTTCGCCGTCTCTAAAATACGGCAATAGCCACCACGTAAAGACTACCAAAAACGGGGCGATCAGCGTAAATAATGCGACGTAAGCCTTTAATTTTAGCGTCGGCGCGCCTATATTTATTAAAATTTTATACGCTACCGCCGGCACGTTTATCAAATCCGGATTAAAAATAACCTTGACTACCGCCAAATATAGCACTACGCCCATTATAAGCGAAACGAAGAAAGCCCAAGCCCATCTTTTAGCGGTAAATTCTTTTGAACTATCCATTTTCATCCCCTTTTTCTTCCTCGCCGCTCGGCGTTTTAGTGTGTTTGACATCTATTTTAATTTTTAAATCTTCCATTTTTGCGCTTAATTCTTTTATGGCTATTGCGAAACCCCGCATATTTTTTTCTAGGTCGTTTTTGGCTTCTTCGGGACCAGTAATGTTTGCATTTAGATGATAGGCGATTTGATTTAAATTTACTCCCAAGCGACCGAATTCTCGTAAGAATTCGCTTATTATTTCGTTATTCGTTTCTATCCGTTCTAGCACGTCAGCGTATTTTTCTACATGTACCAGCTTTCGAATTACTGCTGATTTGCTTTCATTGCGTCTTTGAGATAGGCGTTTCAGCACCCTTGCGTCGGCTTCGGTAAAATATATAAAATGCGCGGCTACTTTTCTCATGCTACGATCTTTGCAATGTCTAGTTCTTTTAAATTTAAAATATCCGTTATCACTCTTTGATTTTTTACTCTAGCTATTTGGATGATGTAATCGATCGCCGTAACAATAAGGCTATCTAGCATGCGATCGTCCACGCTTGATAGGCCGCCTCCTAAAATAATATTGGTTTTAATGGCCTTTATGGCGTCTTTGGGATTATTTGCGTGCAAGGTGCTTAAATTTCCGGCATGCCCGGTGTTGTTTACTCTTAAAAATGAAAAGGTATTACGGATGTCTATCTCGCCTAAAAATAGCCTATCTGGTCGCAAACGCATCGCATTGTCGATCGCTACCTGATAGCTGTAAATTTCGGTAGCGATTTTCGGTACGGCCAGCTGCGTTTTATTAACGTTTTCCACCCTTAGCTCTTGGCTGTCCTCTATGGTGACTACTCGCTCGCCCGGGTCTATTTCGCCCATTAGCGAGTTTAAAAAGCTGGTCTTCCCGCTTCCAGTTCCGCCGCTTAAAAGTACGTTTTTCTTATCCCGGATCAACTCTTTGATTTTTTCGTAAGTCCAGCCCTCGTTTATCACGTTTTGGCTTAGGATGAAGCTTTCTAATTTAAAGGCCTCTTTGCTGGGTATTCTTATGCAGATTGCGATATCGCTATTAAACAGACTTGATTTGTGCTGCGCTTGGATGCGGTAACGTAAAAACGGATCGGGCAACTCGCATGAGAGGTGGCAATGCGTTTCGTCGAAGCGCTGATTTCTCCTAGTGGCTAGCTCGATCAAAAAATTATTTAGAAATTTTATATCTAGCTTTGGGTCTTGCACTATTTCCCAGTGGTCGCCGTAGTCTATGTTTATTTCGCATGGCCGATTAAATATTAGTTCGTTTGCCCGCAGCGTCAAATACGGCTTTAAAACGCCTAAAATGTTATTTAAAATTATGCTTTCGCTCATTTTACTCTTCTTGGCTTGCTTCCGTTGTGCTCGCGCCATTTGCACCCGCTAAATCGTTCTTTTCTTGCACTAGCTTTTCTAGCTTCTGCCTTTCTTTTGCAGCGTTTGCCTCAGCCTTTTCGGTAATTTTTAGCTGATTTGCTATGCGTTTTAGTAGTCTATCGTTTGCTTTTTTATTTTGTAGCTCGGTCTTAACTTGGCTTTTGATTTGCTCGTATTGCATCGGCTTTCCCTTTAATCGTTAAAATATTGCATCATCACTTCGCCGTTTTTCGGTTTTGCAAACCACATATGATTTGTAGGCACTAAAAATATACGGCTTCCGCTTTTGATTTCTATGGTCGGCTTGATTTGGCTTTGCTGCTGGATTATGTCTTGCACCACGCTACTTATGTCGCTTCTAGCATTTGAGTAAATTTCGGTGGCGTAAGAGTTGTTTGAATTGCCCATTTTTGAGGCTATACCCAAAAGTAAAGCATTTGTAATCGTTGAAATTGAGTAGGCTATGCCGTAGCGTTCCCAATATTTATTATTTATCGCTCCTACGACTCCGTTCATTCCCATATTATCGGCGGCCATTGCATCGGTCAATATTATATTTATTCCTTGCGGCGTGATTATCTCCCGCCACCTGATTTCCAGCCTTTCGTGCCCGATTTTGGTATCGTTGGTATAAAAGCCTATCACTTTACTTCCGCGAGGGATCAGCACCGCTCGCCCCATCGCGGCATATATGTCTTGCTCTATTTGAGCCGTTACTATTCCGCTTAAATCCGAGCTTATCGCGCTCGTTAGAATTGCCGGGATCAGCCGTCCGGCTCTGATGGTGCGGTATAGTCTATGCTCGTTCGTGCTAATGTCTATACTCTTTTGATTTGAAAAGCCGTCGGCGCCGTATTTTGATGAGTTCTGATTTACGTTTTTTATTTCATTGTTGCGATTAGCTAAAATTTGAGCTCTGATTAGCTCGCGCATTTTGTTTTCATAGGCGGCTTGGTTGTCTCTTCTTATTTCTTGTTTTAGGCTCTCTTGCTTAGCTTTTAGCTCTTCTTGCTTATCTCTAGCGCGCTGCGCCATCTGCTCTTGCTCTTTCGTCATATCTTCGGGCGTAGCGGCCGGCGCTCCTGGCGCGATCTGCCCGGATTGCTTTTTGGCTTCGAGCTCTTCTAATTTTTTTAAAATTTCGCCTAAATTTTGCCCGTCTTCGCTCGGCGCTTTCTTCCCGGCTTTATAGATATAGTCGTCGACCGGGAATTTTGAATTTTCAAAAAGATGATTCAGATCCTTTTGGTTTTGTAAATTTCTTATTTGCTCGTCTTGCTGCTCTTGCCCGGCCGCCTCGTTAAAAATTTCCTCCGCCAAAAGGGGAGAGGAAATTATACTAAGCGTCGCAAGGCTTAAAAGTAGCGTTTTCTTCCCCTTTTTCATTTTAAAATCCCCTTGCTTTCTTTACGGATTCGTTATATTTTTCTTGGTTTTTCGTTATTGTTTTGCTATGCTCTTTTTGTCTTTGTTTTACGGCTTCTTCATCGGTGTTTAAATTCTTTCTTATCTCTTTTCTTAGTTTTTCGGCCTGTGTTTCTTTGCGATCTACGCATACGTAGCTATCGCCGCTTTTAATCGTAAATTTCGGATTTATAGTCTCTGCGATTATGTAATCGCCTATTACCCTCGTTTCTACCGGGCTATCTTGCTTATCGATGACTGCGTAAATGGTAGGGATTTGCGGCATTTCGTCTTTGGAGTACTTAAAATACGTAAATTTCTTATCGCTAAAAATTTCAGCCGATAGCAGCCATTCGTTTTCTTTTTTGGCTTTTTGCGTATATCCGCTATAAATATCGCTTTTTTTGACTTTCAGCTCGGCTATGCCGTCTTTTATGGTTAAATACTCCTTGCTATCGGTTTCGAGCTTAGCGAGATTGGCTTTTTGCGTTTCGCTGTCTTTTATGCGGACTATGAAGCTTGGATCGTTTGAATTTTTATAATCCGTCGAAAAAATATAAAAAGTGTGGATTTTTCCGTCGCTCGTAAAAATCGTTAGGCTTGTATCGATACCTATTAATTGCGGGATTATCGCGATGGCGTTAGGCTGGCTTGGGATTTGCTCTATTTTAAAGCCGGTTTGGTCGCCTAGCACGAAATTATCTATCTCGCTATCAAATATCAGCGTAGTGGCCATCGCATGGCGCGTGCGAATTTTGATAGTTTTATCGGGCTGATATTTGACCACTTGCGTATTTTCGTATCCGCTGTATTTCTTTGAGTGAAATTTTTGCTGCAATGCTTTTAAATCTTGATTGCGGATGGCGTTTTTCATGAGCTCTAGCTCGTCCTTGCCCATCTGCCTGTCCGAGGCATCGGGCGCACTGCCGAAGTCTATTACGTCTTGTTCAGGAATTTGTCCGCCGTTAGGATCGTTAAATTTTACCCCTTGAGGCTGCCGCCTTTGCTTATATAGACCAAGCGGATTTATTTTAAAATTTGATTGTATATTGTTGTTTACGTCTTTGTTTTTATCGTTAAATATATCTTCACCCATCGAGCCGTTTTGCTGCTGCTCGTTTACCAGCTCTTGCGTTTGGCGCATAATAGCGCGGATTTGATTCATTTGCTCTTCGCTCAGCCCCTCTTGCGGCTCGGCCGCGCTTAAATTTAAAGCTAGCGCCGAGACGATAGAAAGTTTTATTAAATTTCTCATTTTGAGCCTTTCTCGTCCAAAATTTGCGTTATTTGATATTTACTTACGATAAAGCCGGTAGGATTTTTCATCGTATCGGCGTACGTGCCGCTTTGGTTGCGAAAGTCGTACTCTATCGCGCTTCTATATTTTTTATAGCTTACTTCGGTGCGCGTAGGATTCGTGATCTCGGCTTGGAAGTCGACCGTCGCTACGTTTTGGCTTAAAACGGCTACGTTTAAAATTTGAATGTTGCGGAAATAGTTTTTGGTCGTATAGATCGAGTTTGGATCGCTTACTAAACTTTGAAACGCTTCCCATACCTGCCTGCTGCTTTGCGTGCGTATCTCGTTGTATCGCTCGGCGTCGTCTATGCGGTTTATCATCTCTCTGTTTTTAACGTATCCGGCTAAAATGCTTTTTAGCAGCTCTTCGTTACTGCGGACGTTTAGGCTCGTATCGTCTATGGTCACGAAGCGGGAGTCACCGTCTGAAAATTTAAGTAAAACGGGCTTTGTTTCCTTTAACGGCGTTAAAAGCGCTATTGCTACTGCTAGGCTTACGCTTACGACCGCAAGGGCTATGATCGTATAAAACATATACGCTTTGATGCTTCTTTCGGCTCTGAAAATAAAATTCGGGTCGATCTTTCTCTCTTCAAACGCCATTTAGCCCACCTTTATAAAATCGTAACAAGCGCAGGGGCTTATTCTTTCTATTTTGCTCGGCTTATCCGCGCATCCGCTTAAAAATGCGGCTAGTATCGCCACCGCCATGATGATTGCTATCTTTTTCATCCTTAACTCCTCTTCCCTTTAAATTCTATGTAATGTTTTCGCCAGTGGATCGGGCTATCGTTTTTAAGCTGCTTTAAAAGCATTACGTTGTCAGAGCTCGACGAGAATACTCGCAAGTAGCTTCCAAGCCTCGATAAATCTATATCCAGCTTTGCACTCTCGTTTCTTAACTTCATATTTAGCAGTATTTGCCTCGCGTTCGAATTGGTCTCTTTTAAAAATTTAGCCTCTGTCGGCGTTAATCCTATCATCGCGTTTAGCTCCGCCAGCGTCTCTTCGCTATTGGTCGGAAATATGATAAAATTTGCCATATTGTCCAAAAACGACGAGCCGCGCTCGATGTTATTAAATAGGCTCATGCTTTGAAATCCCATGCAAGCTACTCCGCCTATCTTGCGCCACTCCAAAATCGCTTCAAGGATTTTTTCCTGCATCGTCTCGTCCTGCAAATAATCCTTTAATTCGTCTATGAAACAAAAGAAGCCGCGCTTATCTGCGCTATTTTTGGCTTTATTTTTTAGCTTATGAAAAATATATATAGCCGTAAGCCCGGCGGTTTTTTTGTTTTGCAGTATGCCGTCCATATTTAGCACCGATAGCTGTTTGGTAAAATTTAAGGCGTCTTCTTTGTTATCGAATATTGAGCCTTTGTAATTGTCAAATCTGATTTTTAACCTTGATTTTTCGTTATTGTCGCTTGGAAGCGATATGATAAAGTCGCTTAGCGTTAGCGTTTGACCATCTTGCTTCATGTCGTATATACGATCTATCGTGTTGTTAATATCGTTTATGGCTTCATGCTCGTCGTTTTTAACTTCGGCCATAAAGCGCAGCCATGATTTTAAAAAGTCTCTATTTTCGTTTGTGTCAGCCAGACTGAACGGATTTAATTTAAAGCCGTCGCTCTCGCTATCGTGGTATTCGCCGTCTACGTAGTTCGTGAAGTTATACATACCGCGCAGCTTATCCATTGCAAATATATCTATGGGGTATTTAAATAAATTTGTCATTAAAAATTGCGCTAGCGTCGTCTTTCCGCTTCCCGTTCCGCCTACTATCATCGTGTGACCGGCGGGGCGATCGCCGTCCGGCTGCCAGTGGAAGTTAAATAAAAAAGGCGTGCCGTTTAAGTGCTTAAACGTCGTTATCGCTTCGCCGCCCCAGTCGTTTTGGTTAAAACCGGTTACCTCGTTTTCAAAATTTGCGATCGTGGCTAGGTTGCTGATGTTTAGCGTCTTCTTTCTAGCATTTAAATTTCCGCGACTAGGGAAGAAACTGAAATAAAGAGCTTTTTGATTTAGCGTCTCCCGCACGACGTTTAGTCCTTGATTCTCTAGGATATTTTTTAGCTCGTTCGAGCGGTTTTCCAGCTCTTTGAGGCTATCGGCTAGGCAATATACCGAAAAGCTCGTCTCCACTAAATTTTCCCTGTCGGCTTGGATCAGCTCCATTAACTGATCTAGCTCTTGGCGGACTAGCTCTACGGCAAACGCTTTAGTGTCTTTTATCTTCTTGATCGCCTTGCGTTTTTCGTAGGCTTTTAGATAAATCATAGCCATAAATTCGTTATTGCTTTTGATTAAATTTGAGGTGATGATCGACTTGATCTGCTCTGTTTCGTATGCTTTTACGCTTATGAACCTAGCATATTTGGTCGTACCGTCATTGCGGTAAAACTCTATGTAGTCTTTTTTAAATTCTACGTATGAGCTTATATAGCTATCGGTAATCAGCTCGTTGGTATATGCGAGATTCGTCTCTTTTGCGTTTGAATACGTAGCGTAAAAATTTATGATCTCATCGCCGCTTAGCTGTCTTGGCTGATAAATCGAGAAGTAGTTTTTGATATTTGAGAACGTATCGTTTAAAAGCTCGATTTTTTGCTTTAATTTTGCGCTTTCGTTACTCTCGTCGCCCTCTTCGCTAGTCATTTTGGTTTTAAAGCTCTCCAGTAGTCCTGTGATGTTTTTCGTCATCGTGGATATGATCAAAAAATATCTTATGGCGTATATATCTTGATTGGTCTCCCATTTCTTTATGATCTCGTTTGCATACGGATTTATATTTTTGTCCGTATATTCTTTGTCGTCTTGCTTTATTTTTTTGATGATTAAATTTATCTCTACGTCGTCTTTTAACGTCGTAAAAAACATAACGCGGTTTAAAAGGTAGTCCGTCTCGTCGTCTAAGCTGATTCCGGCGTAGCTTACCCCTTTTAACTCTACCGCTATACTTGCGTTGCCGTCTTTGGTGATTATTATATTCTCGCCGTATTTGCAGGCGATATTGTTTTCTTTTGCCAGCGTATAAATTTGCGGTTCTGCTATCATTAAAATTTCATCCGCTTTTTTATTGATTTTGTTGATTCTTGATAAAACGTCGTTTTCCGTTTTATTTTTAACGTTTGGTTTTTCTTGGCTTACGTCAATGCCAAGCTCTTTTTTTAGTTTTTCTTTCTTTTTGTTTTGATTCCACTCTTTGATTACGCCTATTATTCCGCGAGCCATTTTTATAACCTATGCATAAAATTTATTTTGCGATATTTTCATTTTAGAACCGATGATGTCATATATATCTTCATCGAAAAATTCTAAAATGAAGAAGAAGCAGTATAAAATAGCAACGACTGCTAGCGAATATAAAATCAAGATAAACCACGAAATAAATCCAGCGATTATAATCGTGAATAGACTCGTGGTCGTTAGACCTATGATTTTCGTTCTTTTGGTTAAGTCCATATAGCAGTCGGTCACTATCATTCGCTTTTACCTTTTACATTGCTGCGGCAGATAAGCCGTATGCAATACCAAGAATAATCGCGATGCCAAGTAGCAATTTTATATTATTTTTTAAAGCCTCGATGTTTACGAACATTATCGTTAAGAATACTACGACCCAAATAATACCAAATACGGTGATTACCGTATTGATAACGCTTGCGGTACTACTGCCGGCTTCCGTGATTTGTTCGTTTGCCTTTGTTTCCAAAGTTTTTAAAACGTTTTGGCCGCCCGCTCCGAATAAATGAAACGGCAAGAACATTAAAAAGTAAAAAATACTTTTCGCCTTTTTTGAGACTTTTCTCATTGTTTGCTCCTTTTTGATTAGAATATTTTTGATTTCTAGCACTATACTATTTTTTGAAAAGCGAGATTTTGTAAAAGTGATTTTGTAAATAACGATTTAAAGGGGGCTAAAATTATGCGCTTAAAAATTTTTAAAGTTTTTATTTACTTTTATGTTCTTTTGACTTGATTGGCGTATGGGCGTTTGTATCTATTTTTTAAAATATTACGCTTTGACAAAATGCCCTTTTTAAAAAATTTTACAAATTCTTTTAAAAATTTTCTTTTCCGTTTCATTTTGCTTATCTCTGAATACTTTTGCTAGATATTTTTAAATTTTTCTTATATTTTGTCTATAAGCTTATCCGAATAAATTTTTCTTATTCTGTTTTGTGTATTGCAAATATGATTTTGACTTTTTAAACATTTTTGAGATTTTTCATCGCTTTCCCTTTTAAAACCTACTCGATTTCTTTCAAAAATAAAATGCTCTGCGTTTTATTTTATTTTCGGTAATTGTAAAATTACCGAAAATCACAGCTTTTTAAGTTTAGTTTCCCCATTTTTAGGCGTTTTATCGCTATAAAATGGGCTAAACTTAAAAAAGTGATATACAAAGGGGGTTATCCTGCCTATTTTCTCGCATTATCTTTTCTTAAAGCTACTTACACTAACATCTTTTGCAAATATCTTTAAAAGCTATGAAAGCTTTTTTAAATTTAAAAGGGAAAAAATTTGACGAGACGTGATTGGGATGCGTTTTTTGAAGAGCTAAAAAGTATCAGGGCAGGCTATACCCGCACGGCAAAATCAGAGCATAAATATGTTTCCTTTGGAAGTGGCGCGGGTTTTTCTCGCTCGCATATTCCTTTTCCTAAAAATAACTTTGCCAAACAATCAGTCGTAAAGATGATTTCAAATTTGCCTAAAACTTCCATCAAGCGCTGCATCGACTACGCTCTTAAAAACTCTCTCGACGGCTCGGCTATCAATGAAAAAGGGGAGAGAGTAGGCAGCGATGAAATTTTAAAAGATTGGCGCAAGGACTTCGGCGATAATCCAAACTCGAAGGATGCGTGGCATCTGATTTTTTCTATCAACGAGCCTTGCGACGATCAGAGAAAATTGCGGGCTTTAAAAGAAAGCGTGCATAACGTGCTAGGGTTAAATTTTAGCGGACACAAGTATGCTTTCGTGCTACACACTCATCAAAACAATCCGCACGTGCACGTGGTCTTGAATAAACGAAACAGCTTTACCGATAAAAAAATCCACTTTGATAGCAGAAGCGAAATCAGAGAGTTTTTCGACGACGTGCGCACGAATTTCGCCTACTCTCTCGGAGCTCGCGGGTTAAAATACGAGAATAAAAATTTCTTGCAAAAGGATTTAAAGCTCGAATTTAACAAAGTAAAATCTGCCGTAAAGCTTGAAACGGACGACTATACGGCAAAGGATAAAATAAACGACTACTACTCAAAAATGCAGGATAAAAATAAGCAAAGCTACGACGCTACGGCGGGGCGCATCGAGGCTATGAATAACGAGCTTGCCGCTCTTAAAAAGGATAACGAGGAGCTTTTGCGGCTCTTTTTGCTTTATACCAAAAAGCGAAATAAACGGGCGTATAAGCTGGCAAAGGAGCTAAAAGAAAGTAATCGCGTCATCAAAGAAAAGAGCAAGGCCGTGCTATCCGAAATCGACAAAATAAATAAAATTTCCAGTCAAGCTACGCAGCTTAACGAGATGCGGCTGGCGCACTATAAAGACCGCTCCGCGGGGCTAAGCTTGCTTGAAAATTTTAGCTACAACTATAATAAAATTTATCCGAAAAATAGGGGCGCGAGCAAGGCCGACTGGCAAAACTATAAAAAAGTGCGCCGCGCTATCGCTATTCATCGCGGCCGCGAGGACGACGCGGCTAGGAAATATTTCGAGGATAGCCTGCTAGTTACTCGAATGCTCGGCCGCAACGAAAGTCTTTTTAAGCTAAGCGCAAAGCTTGAAATTTTAGATAAAAACCTTTACGTCTTGCAGCATTCTGGCGTAATCGGCGAAGAAGCTAGCGCCTTTGAGAAAAGGCTAAAAAGCAATAAGGAATTTATCGCCGATATTTGTCAAAAACGCTTCGAATTTGTGCGCAAAAAGCTTTTAAATAGCGATAAAATCGATAAGGACGGCTTTTTGTTTAAGGAGTACTTTAAAGGCGTATCGGTGCTGGGCGTTAAGCCTGATGATCGGCTCGTAAAAATCAAAAATGAAAAGAGGTTTTATAAGGACGTCTTGGCTGAACGATCAGGCAAGACTAAAACTCAGGGTTCTCGCTCGGCGGAGCAAAATAAATTTAATAATGAACTTGGCGGTCGAGAGTAAATTATATTTAAGAAATAATAAAATATTTAAAAGTAAAATTATATTTTATTAAAATATAGCAAAATCAAAAATATCAAATTTTTTAAATTTATGTAAAAAGGGGTATAAAAAGTTTAAAATTTAGAAAAAGGGAAAGAGATTTATTTTATCTCCCTTTTAAAATTCGAACGTAAATTATTTTACGTTCTCGTTTGAGTTGCTTTTAACGATACCTTTTAGCTTGTCTGCGTATGATTTGTCAAGCTCAAGTCCATTCTTTCGTAGGTCGTCGTAGCTTTTTTGGATATCCATCCTAAGATCGCTTTTGGCTTGCGGGGTTAAAATATCCTGCTTCTTAACGAAGCGATCAATCTTTTTTTGTAAATCTTCGCACAACTCTTGCTTCGTTTCTTTTATGACTTTTTGTAAATTTTCCTTGAGACTAGGTAGATCCGTGCGGATCACGTCTTCTATGATTTCGTTTTGTATATTGTCGTAATCGTGAGAAGACCAATTTCTAATATCTCTTATCCCTTTTAGGTCTTCTTTTTTAAATTTATCTAAGACGTGGTATTCCTGCGCCTCTTCAAGCTTCTTGAATTGCTGATATACGACGTCGATGTGTTTCATTATCGCCGGCTTTGTAAGCAGCTCGTCTTCTAGCGCTGCCGTAACGCCCTTGGGCTTGCAAACTTCAAATACTTGGTCTATTTTTTCTACTGCTAGCTCTAGGCGATATATAATTTTTTTGTCAGACATAAATCGCTCCCTTTACTATCTTGTCGTCTTGCATTTTTTGCTCGGAATAAAAATCGCAAATATCTACCGATTTATGAAATTTGCCCGCGATCTGCTCTTTTAAATTATTTAAATATGCAAGCGCTTTAAATGCGTGTAGCCTGT
The DNA here is from genome assembly GCF_900573985.1 of Campylobacter showae. Taxonomy (NCBI): domain Bacteria; kingdom Pseudomonadati; phylum Campylobacterota; class Epsilonproteobacteria; order Campylobacterales; family Campylobacteraceae; genus Campylobacter; species Campylobacter showae. The sequence goes on from NZ_UWOK01000001.1 coordinate 1,356,897, forward strand.
CTAGAAAGTCTTTTTTATCGGCCAGAACAACTATGTCGATGTCCGAGTCTTCGCCCGCGTAGCCTTTGGCGTAACTTCCGAAAAGTCCTATCTTTTGGATGCCGTCTTTTTCAAGACCCGGCTTGAGCTCGGATAGATACGCCAGTATGGCTTCTTTGGTTAAAGGCGATGTTTTCGTTAAAGAAGGCTTGGATGCTTTCATCCTTCATCCTTGTGATTCAGGGCAGATTTCTGCCGTAAATCGATAAAATTTCTATCGTATCGTTTTCTTCATCTATCAAAAACGGGATAACATATTTTTTAAAAATCAGATCCCGGATTCGCTCGTCGTTTGCTGTTGTGCTTTTGCGGTGCTTGCGCGGCATATATGCGACTCTTTCTATGGTTTCTAGTAAATCATCGTAAAACTTTAAAGCTCTTGCCGGACTATCTTGCCATATAAAGCTGATTATTTCATCGGTTCTTCGGTTAAATTTATCATTATATATGATTTGCATTTGCGCCTAATCTTGAAAACAATTCTTTCTTGTGTCGCTTAAATTCATCATGGCTTATATATTTCAGCTCTCCGCGCTCTCTTTGAGCTAGGATTTCTCTCAAGTCCGCTTTGTCCGCTTCCGTTGGCTCGTATTCTTCATATTCGTCAACATCCGCTTTCTCCATCGTAAAGTGGGGGTTTATCTTCTGCAAGGCCTCATACGCGTCTTGTAAAATTTTAATAGCTTGAGGCGTGTCTTCGCCCGTAAAAGTTACCGATATCATGGCTCGCTCCTTTTATTTCATCTTTTTCCGTTTTCAAGAACCGTTATATGTTCCGGATCGCATTCAAATTTGCCCCATTTTGTACATTCGACCTCATATGCAGAGCCTACCTTTTTATTATTTTTATCCACTACGACTACTACGAGCTTCTCGTCTGTTATAAGATCGTTTTGGGCTTTCCATCTTGTAAATTTAGCAAAGCCTTGCTCTGATGTGTAGTTTTTCCAATTTTCACCGTTAAATAAGGTCTGCGCATGATAAAATTCAAAATCTGCATTTTTAACCCTCTCTTTTAGTTTATTTACCATTGCATCGTAATTTGCTTGTTTTATCGCCGGATTTGCATTTTCTAGCTTCACAAGCCCGTCATCCTCGCCGCATCCTGCCAACATAAGCCCGGCTATAACGGTCGCCGTCAATAGTTTGATCCTATTCATTTTTCCATCCTTATTTTCATAAATTATAGCATATTTTGCTATTTACTTTTGCCGCCTCTCGAGCTCTTCGTAGATCGGCATTAGGACTTCCTCTTTGTGGCCTCTAAAATCAAAGCCCAGCGAGTCTAAGTAATCCGCCATCATCTCTATGCTACTCCTTAAAAATCCGAGTTCCCTGTCGCTAATATTGCCGAGCTCTGCCGGCTCAAGAGGGAGCGGAGCTCTGCTTAGCTCTACCATTATATCGTGTGCTCTTTCAAATTTATTATAGTTTTTATTCATTGGCTCATGCCGCCCTTTTTCGTCTTTTCTTCGTTTCTCGCGGAGCTTGGTATAGCTCCTGAAAATGCTTGGGGTGCAATATAATTCTAGTCTCGCCCTCGTGCCTGTCAAGCTTTAATACAAGGCAATCCATTTTCTTAAATACGCCCAGCACCCCGTAAGTTTCGCGCTCATTTAGTAGTGCGCTTATCGTCTCTTTTTCCATTAAAGTCCTATAAGGCTTAAATCCTTTCGTGCTTCTTAGTACGTTTAGCATTTTAAGCTCGCCGAAATTTATAAATAACTCTTTCATTTCAGCTTCCTGCTATGCCGTCGCCCGGATGTATCTGTCCATGCAATCTTTAAGGCCTTTTAGCGTATTATATGAATAAAATTGCCTATTCCATGTATTTGCGCCGCATTCGCAGTATAAAAACAGAACCTCCTGCTCGTTCCAATTCGTGCTAGCGCCGTAAGTCCAGCCGTCTATCTCGATCCTCGCTCCGGTTTCGTCTTGTTTAACTTCGCCGTATTGGTTAAGTAGTTTAATCGCGTTTGTTAATTTCATCTTTTTAAGTTCCTTTCTTCTTAATTTATAAAACAATTATACCGCTTTTTAACTTAATAAATAATAAAATATTAAATAATAAAATATTAAATAATTAAAATATATAAAAATATAAAATATCAAAAAAGTAAAAATAACCTAAAAATAAATTAAAAATCTAAGCCTCATTTAAGCCCAAATTTGATTTTCTTTTCCCTTTTTAATTCCCGCTGCCGTCGTTGGCGGCAGCTCCTATATTTAGGGGCGTTGCGGGGTATCCCCGATTAAACCCCTAGAAGCCGAGACCTTAGGCTCGGCTTCGGCACGGCAGCACCTTAGTGCAGACCGCCAACATGAACGGCATTTTGTAAAAATTATACTTATCCCAGATCCGAGCAAACTCCCAAGAATAGGGATTGAAATGCGATTTCTAAAATCTTATCCAAACCTTAAACTTCAAAAACCGACCTAAATTTTGATTGCCCGGATTGAGCAATGTTTATAAAATCATATTTATCCAGTTCCGCAGTGGGCATCATGGACGGCATTTTGTAAAAATTCTACTTATTCAAAATCCGAGCAAACTCCTAAATAAAGGGGATAAAATATAATTTTTGAAAGCTTATCTAAACCTTAAACTTCAAAAACCGACCTAAATTTTGATTGCCCGGATTGAGCAATGTTTATAAAATCATATTTATCCAGTTCCGCAGTGGGCATCATGGACGGCATTTTGTAAAAATTCTACTTATTCAAAATCCGAGCAAACTCCTAAATAAAGGGGATAAAATATAATTTTTGAAAGCTTATCTAAACCTTAAACTTCAAAAACCGACCTAAATTTTGATTGCCCGGATTGAGCAATGTTTATAAAATCATATTTATCCAGTTCCGCAGTGGGCATCATGGACGGCATTTTGTAAAAATTCTACTTATTCAAAATCCGAGCAAACCCCCAAGAAAAGGGGATAAAATGCAAATTTTAAAAACTTATTTAAACCTTAAACTTTAAAAACCGACCTAAAATTTGCCTACCCAGATCGGGCAGCATTTTATAAATCATATAGCCCTAGAATACTCCCCGTCGATTTTTCTTTCGACGAGATCAAGTCGCTTAAAGCATTCTCTCATTCCGGCTAAACGCTGCACCTTTGAGGCTATCTCTTTAAATTTTGAAGGATTAAATCTTAAAAGCTCATTTACGCGCTCATTCTTTGCGCAAGGCTCTAAAAAATCATATTTCTTTGATAAATACTCTACTTTCTTGCCAAGCTCGCCCAAAGGCTTTAAAATGCTTTCTTTGCTGATATTGCGCGCTGCTAGCCCTAATGCCTTGCCGACTACCAAATCATCGTTAAAATCCTTTAATATCGGCATTTCCCTGCTGGCGTTGGGCACTATCTGTTCTACGATCCTGCCAAACTCCTTGCCGCGATCGTCATTATCGAACGCTAGCGTAAATTTTGCATCCGGGGCGAGTTTGCGAAGCGCCTTAATCGCATCTTTTTGCGCCGCCGATATTTGCCCATTGGTCGAGCATAGCAGCGTCTCTTGTAAATTTATCCCTCTCATTTCGCAAAACGATAGCGTGTCGATCATGCTCTCGCTGATTATGATACTTTTAAAATCTTTGGGGCTTTTATGCGCGTTATCGGCTTTTAAAATTTCTAGCCCCTTGTTTCCGTTGCAAAGCTGCTTGATTGGCTTATCGTAAGGTTTTCCTTGCGGATCGTGCGTTAAGGGCTTTGAGAGATAGCTTATCGTTCCGCTTTGCTTTAAAAATTCTTTCGTGCCGGCGTCCGTTTGTACCGACGCTAACGTGTATGTTGGCACGACTGCGTTTTGGTATTTGCCGTCCTTTTTTAGGCTGCTAAATTGCGCCAAGAGCTCGGCGCTTAATTTTCTTTTGAGGACTAAAAATGAATTTTTGCTCGTCTTATCTAATTTTTTAAATTTTTCTATTATTTCATTATCGATTTTTTTAGTAGTTGCTTTGTATATAGTATTGTTTTGTAATTCTTTTATATCTTTTATTTTGTCTTCGTCTATTAAATCTTTTACTTCTACTCCGCGATTTTTAGCGAAGCTGTAAATATTGCCCCGATCGGTGCTATCGTTTGGATTAAAATATAAGTAGTGGCCGTTTGATTGGCGCGATATGACTATCGTATCGCCATAGTCGTTCGTAAGCGTTTTATAGTTCCGGCTACTTTTGTCTCTTTTTTCAAAGTAGCCGTTGTTTTTTAAAATTTCGTCAAGTGCAAGCTCGACTAGATTTTCTTTCATCTTGGACACAGATCCAAAAATGCTTTTCTTTTTTGAGCCTGCTTGTGCGCCTTTTTAGCCGTAATCGAATAGTACTTTTTAAGGCTTGGGGCGCATTCCGGCGGACGCGTAGCGCTCGCGAGGCATAGCACCGCTTCGCATGCCAGCTTCTTATCGCCGGTAAACACGTCGCCGAACTCTTTTGGAGCGGACGCCTTCGTCGCCGTATCCTTTGCACTCGTCTCTTTTGCGGTCGCGCCGCTTGCTGCAAAAATTGCGCCTACGATCAAACTAAAAACTAGTTTTTTCATTCTTTCCCCTTTATTTGAAATATACGAATTTAGGTAATCCCAGCTCGTCTTTCGGAAGCTGCTTGGTTTCGGGCTCAAATATGGCGTCGTTGCGCTTGTATTCTACGACCGACTGATTAAAGCTCTCTTCGGTTAAATTTTTATTGCTGCCACTCTCGCTTAATTGCTTGCCGGTCGCCATCGTGCTGGTGTAGTTGATATTCAGCTCGTATTGGTGCTGTAAATTTTCTAAAATTTTAAGCAGTATCGAGTTCGTGAGGGCTTGAGCTTGCTTTTGGTTGTTTGACTTGCTTAGCTGCTTTGAAAGCTGCTTTAAATCGTCGTTCATTTTCGCTTTTGAGTAAGGATTGGTCTTATCGTCGCTATGAAACGTATCTTCAAAGGCTAACAGGGCGTTTGTTTTCTCGATATTATCCCTTTCTTGCAGAAATTTCTCGGCGTTTTTTATGTTGTTGATTTGCGCTTGATAGTTCGCTCTTTGGATAGGATCGACGGCTTTATTCATCTGCTCGGTCAGCTCGTCTATGCTTTTGCTTAAATTTGCGCCGTCTCGCAATGCGTAGGTGCAGCGATTGACCTTGCTCTTGATTGAACTTTTGGTTTTTCCTAGTGTCATTCCGAAAAATTGGCTATTGTTCTCCAAAAACGAGCATGCATTTTGTACTCTTGCTATATCGCCCATTACGTCATTGGGGATATTTTTGACGTTGTCGTAGATGCTTTGCATTTGGCTGATCATACTTTGCGCGTCGCCCAGTATATCGTAGATACTATTCATATCTACGCCAAGCTCGGCCATTTGCTTTTCAAAATTTAGCGTATCTTTGACCATTTGCTCGTACTGTCTGATTTGCTCGGCATAGTCTTTTAGGGTTTGGGTGTAACCCACCACCGCTTGCGCTATCGCGGCCACGTCTATGACCGGAACGCCTCCTGCGTTTGCGCTGCTAAAAAATAGCGCCGTTGCCGCACCGATAGATATTAATGTTTTCTTCATATCTCTCTTCCTCTCTGCTCGGTATTTTCTTTTTTAGTTTCCTTTTCAGCCCATTTTTCGATGGTTTGTTCTAGCATTTTGGTAGCATTCGGATAGCTGTACCTAAATCTATCCGCATCTATCGGTTTGCCCACCTCGTCTCCGTATTTTCTTTTTACGTCGATTTGCCCCTCTTGCAGCTCTACGTAAAGCGGCGTTAATTTATCTATGCCTTTATCCTTGTTGTCCTTGATTTTTTCATACAGCCTCGCTTCGTTATTCATGAGCTCTAGCTCGTTTTGTAGTTGTCTGAAAAGGACTGGGTTTTCTTTTTCGAATTTGTTTTGAAATTTTTCATCATCCTTGTGTGGGATCATCACTTTTTTGTTGTTATCTTCGTTTATTTCCCACTTTCCTCTCTCGTCTTGCTTATCTTCCAGTCCTTGTATCTCTTTGGCTGCGTCTAGGTATTTTTTAGCCCTTTGTTCGTCATGTTCGCACGCTAGGGCTAGGCTAAAATTTAAATCTATAAAGCTCTTCCTAAGGCTCAAAAAATCGTTTTCGCTTTTGACGTAATTTTCCAAGTCGCCCTCGATGACGTTTCTTCTTTGTTTTGGCGTTATATTATTCATTATAGGCTCCTGCCTCTGTCGTTTTCATTTTCTTGCCCTTTGGCCTTGTTTAAAATTTTATCCTTGGTCTGTGCTAGCGTATCATTTACCTTTTGATAAAATTTAGGGTAGCTGTCCTTAAAATTCGGCGTTTCTTTTTCGATGTCGCCCATCATCTTTTTTAGCTTTTCGTATCCTTTGACGTCAAGCCCTTTTTTGGCTTCCTTTTCGTAGGTCGTTTGCAATTTGGCGTAATTGGCTCGCTCGTTTTCCATCTCTTTAAAACCGCCTTTGACCTTTTTGCGTTGCGCATATACGTCCTTTACCAGATCGCCCACTGCCTCTTTAAATTTTGGGCTGTCAAAGGCTAGATCAAGCTTTTCTTGGCGCTGACGATCTTTTGCGATGCTTTCTTCCTTGCCTTGCTTAAGCATCATTTCAAGGCTTCTGTCCATCTCTTGCAGCGCGGTTATAATGTTGTTTATCCCGTCGCTATTCATGAGGTTGTCGATCGATTTTTGAAAATTCGCTTCAAGCTTTGATTGCTGATCTTTGAGATCTTCGAGCTCCTTTTCGTGCTGCATCTCTAGCTCGTCAGCTCGCTTGTTCCAGTCCTCTTGCTCCGCACCGCTTTCTTTGCTCGGCTGAGGCTCGTTTTGCTTGGGGCTTGGCTCTTTTTCTTCCCCTTTTTCCTTTTTGGCGATCTGCTCCTCTTTTGCCTTGATTTGCTCTTCTATTTTTTCTTTCTCTTTTAAAATTTGCAGACTCTCTTTTAAGGACTCATTTTTTTCTACGCCGTCTAATCTATCTTTTACGAACTCTCTTTTTGCTTTCGGGCTTTTAAATTCGTCTAACTCCTGCTGCTTTTCTTCAACTTTCGCGTCTACCAGCTCTTTTTCGCCTAGTATTTCTACGGCTTGCTGTGCGTCTTTGCTTAAATTTGCCGCTCCCGTTACTTCATAGGTAAATTTCTTGTTAATATCTCGTATCGTATATTCTTTGCCGTTGTCGAAGTCCTCTTTTAAATCCATATTCATTTCTCTTAGGGTGAGCTCTTTTATTTCGGTCACATCCCTTAGACTCATATTAGTTTTATAAATATCGTTGATCGCTTCTTGAACCTTACTATCGTCGTCCGTTCCATATGCGGTATAAAACTCTCTTACGCAAGCTACCGCGCTCGTTTCATTGCTTTTGAATAATCCGGTGTTTGCTATGGCCTGCTGGCAATCTAAAATCTTGTTTCTGGTATCGTACATATCTTTGTTTTGCGTTTGCGGCTCGTTTTCTTCCCCTTTGCGTATGTTTGAAGCCATGAGCGTCTGTTCATTCTCGCTTAGATATGCCCATTCGGCCATTTGCTCTTGCGTCAGCTCTTCTGCCACCTTAAATCCTTTTGATAGATTATTTTTCAGCAGTCTATCATTTGTTAAATTTAAAAAACTTTTAAAAAGTGATATATAAAAAATACTAAAATTCAAAAATGCTCACAAATGCCTTTTAAATGCTCTACAATCAAAAATAAGCTTTTTCCCTATTCTTTTCTTATTTTTTTATCTATGCGGCTTTAATAGCCTTTAAAATCGTTTTAAAGGCCTAACTGATTTAAAATTTAAAAATCCAGCTTCAAATTTAAAATTTTCTCGCCGCATTAACTATTAATTTTTAAAATTTCTTTTCTGTTTATATAAATATATTTTTAAGAAAAATTTAAGTTATCTAAAATTTAATTAAAATTTAAAAATTCTAAAAATTTAAATTTTCAGCAACACAGACTCTATCTAAATTTTATTTTTTCCCTTTTTTAAATTTGTTTTTTACATATAGGTAGGAGGCGAGGCATTTTGTAAAAACTTAAACTTTTTATTTAATTTTTCATTAGGCCATTAAGTATCCTATATCTCTTTGTTTTAATATACTTTCTAGCTACTAATCTTAAAAATTATTCGAGGCATTTTGTAAAAAATCGCTTTTCTTAACCGCTTTTTTGTCAATTTTAAGAATTTCAAGCTCCGTAAAATCGCACTTTAAGCAAAAAATTTTTACTTCAAAAAATTTTAACCTTAAAGACGGCTACTTTTCGCTTACTTTTAATTAAATTTTGATAAAGTTACTCGTATGAAAAATTTAGAAAAAAATAAAAATATCTATGTGCAGCACGGACGTTTTTATATCGATTGCCAAAGGGACGGCGTTAGAATTCGCCGTGCTACGGGTCTTAAAAAATCGCCTCTGGCGTTTGATTTCGTTCGTAAAAATTATGATTTATTTCTCGGCTCTAAATCCGATATCGCGGAGGCTAAACGCCGGTATCGCGAGCTCGAGGACTTGCAGACCGACAGGCTCCTTAGAAAAGGGGAGAAAGACGCCGGCGCTACTAAAAATTCTAGCGAGTTTAGCTTTGATAGCGTGATCGATCGCCTCCTTGCCGAGAAGTCCTTTTTAAAGGATAAAACTAGGCGACTTTACGTGATTATGAGCCATACGATCACAGAATTTTTAAGCTCTAATGGTATTTTTTACCTAGCCGACTTTGAGAGGCATCACAGCGTAGAATTCGTTAAATTTTGCAAGGATAAAGGATTAAAAGATAGCTCCATTAGCGGCTACTGCTCCTTTTTTAAGATGGTTTTTCGATATGCCGTAAATAATGACATAATCTCCAAAAATCCGTTTTTTATTCCTAGATTTAAGCAGCATCTCGATGAATTAGAGGATGAAAAATTTCCACCGTTTAGCCTTGATGAAATTTTAGAACTCATTAAAAATGCCGACGACGAGCTGCGGCTGTTTTTGGTCGTGGCGTTCTTTACCGGTGCTAGAACCGGTGAAATTTTAGCTCTTACTTTCGGCGATCTCGACTTTGAAAATAGGCAAATCCGGATAAATAAAACGCTTTCGGACGTCGGCATCGTGGATTCGCCCAAAACTAAATCTAGCAACCGCACGATCGATATGCTGCAAATCGTCTATAATGAGCTTATAAAGCTTGATAGCAGCGACAAAGGTCAGCGGATTTTTAGGCTTTCTCGGTCTATGATGCGACTTAAATTTAATGATTTGCAAGCAAAACTTGGCTATAATACTCGTAGGCTTTACGATACTAGACATTCATTTGCTTCCGTCATGCTAAGTCGCGGCGAGGAGCCTATGTGGGTGGGTTGCAAAATGATGGGTCATAAGGATTTGAACGAGACTTATCGTTCCTATGCGAAGTATCTGCCAAAAGAAGTTAAACAAAGGGCAGTTTTTTTAAATGACGTCGTCATTTAAAATTTAATATTAGACATCTTATTTTAAAAAATATGTTATAATAAGATTAAATTTTACTAAAAATAGATTAAAATTTTACTTCTTTTAATGCGTAGAAACGGCGTTTTTACGGCACTGCGACTTATAAAATTTAAGCAAAAACGGCTCGCTTTAAATTTCAGCTCAAATTTACCTCGCGCCCCGCAAATTTTACAAAACGCTCAAATTTACTTCTACGCCGCGATATTTTGCAGATTTTCAAAGCTAAATACGTTTAGTCCGTTTTTGTATTCGTAGCCCAGAGTTAGCTTATGTGCTTTGATTATATTTTCTACGATGTAGAGCCCCAGACCGAAGCTTTTTTGCGCGCTTTCACCCTTGGTAAATGGCTCGACGTAGTGGCGTAGTTCCTTCGACAGCCGCTCGCCTTCGTTGATAAATTTGATCGACTCTCGCGTGATAGTTATATTTACGTGCTTGTTTGGAGAGTATTTTAGAGCGTTATCTATCATGTTTTTTGCGGCGATAGCCAGCAACTTAAAGTCCGCTTTTAGATTCACGTCCTCTAGCTTGCTAATGGTGACCTGTCCGGGATCTACCATCGCGATATCCAGAGCCTCGTCGATGACGTCGTCGATACGGCAAATTTTAGTATTATTTAGCGCGATGTTTGAGGTGACTTGCTCGACGGCGGCAAATTCGTTTATGAGATTTTCGAGTTTTATAAACACCGACACGAGTCGCTCTTGGTTTTTGCTTTTTTCGATCATTTCGGCAGCGAGGCGGCCTTTGGTAATTGGCGTTTTTAGCTCGTGCATTATATTTCTTAAAAACAGCTTGCGCGACGCGTTTAAGTTTTTAATCTGGGACACAGCGTCGTAAAACGCCTCCGCGACCTCTGAAATTTCGTCGTTTCCGCTGCTGACGTTTTGTACTTCGTCGATCTCACCCGCGGCAAATTTGGCTATCTGGCGCTTTAGCTTTCTTAGCGGTTTTAGCTTCCTGATAACAAAAACGTAAGCGGCAAGAAGTATGATCGCGACTAACGAAAAGATGATCTTGATGATGTCGTAGCGGTATGGCTGATAGTCATTATCCTTTAAAAGCAGGACTTTATCCACGTGCTGTACTTTTAGATAGTGGTGATTTTGATAGATCATGATAGCGCTAGAGCCGATATCTGCGGATATCTCCTCAAGCACGGTTGCGTTTGCCAGGATCTCCTCTTTTTGCCGCTCATTCGTGATCTCAGGCATCTTAAAGTCGCCCGTTTGACGCTCGTATTCTTTTTCGTTTATGATACCGCTCATCAAAAAGAGCTGATTTCTAGCGATCGTGGAATATTTGGCGTTTAGCTCGCGCGCGTAGTTTTGTTTGTCGTAGTCCATCAGCCACAAAAACGCGAGAAATATGCTTGTTAGCGCCAAAGCAAAGATAAAAGTGATAGTGTAAAAAACCGATGAGCGTTTCATTTGCGGGCTTTAAAATTTACTGCATTAGCTTGTAGCCGATGCCGCGGATAGCGTGGATGTATCTTGGCTCTTTGGGGTCGTCGCCTAGCTTGCCTCTGATGCGGCCGATGATGACATCGATGCTCTTGTTCGTCGAGTCCTCGCTGATGCTCGCGCAGTTGTAGATGAACTCCTCGCGCGTGATGGCGCCGCCTTCTTTTTGTAGCATGTATTTTAGGATGTCGTACTCTGCTGCGGTCAAATTTAACGGCTCGCCTTTTAGCGTGATGACGTGCTTAAAATCATCTACCGCGATATCTTTCTCGCGCGCAGGCTCCTTTGCGCCGCTTAAATTTGCACCCGCTACCGCGCTTTGGCGGCGCAGGTGGCTTTTGATACGAGCTAGCAGCTCCTGCGGGTCGTATGGCTTTGGTAGGTAGTCGTCGGCGCCGTTATCTAGGGCGTTTACCTTATCGGTGATGTCGTGGCGCGCGCTTGAGATGATGATGGGTACGTCGTGGCGTTTGCGAATCTCTTTGCACACCTCTAGGCCGTCAAGTCCCGGCAGCGTGAGGTCCAGTATAACAAGGTCAAATTTTTCTACGTTTAGCGTCGAAAGCCCGATATATGGCTCCTCCGCAGTCTTTACATCCATATCGCTTTTAGCTAAAAACTCGGTCAAAATTTCCGCCAGCTCCAAATCGTCTTCAATCATCAAAATTTTTATCATTTTATGTCCTTTGGGGGATTATAGCGAGTTTTGAGTAAATTTTTAATGGCGGTAGCGGCTTGTCTTTTTGCTACTCTACGCTTACAGCTTGTAGACGGACGTTTTTGTTAAGCTTGGTAAAATTTGAGCCAAACTAAGACGCGCAAATTTGAATCTATAAATTTAATCAGTTTAAATTTAGAAATGGAGGAACATTAAATTTGACTGGTAAAATTTGAAATAAAATTTGGAAAATTTAAAAGAAAAGGCGCAGTTGCCCGCGCCTTAAATGTAGAAATTATTTTATAACAAGACCTTGGAAAAGTCCGCCGCGATTAACCCAAACGAGCGTCTTTTTGCCTTTAGCGCTTGCTAGGGCTTTGTTAAAGTCATCCATATTTTTGATATTTTCCTCGGCGATTTGGATGATGATGTCGCCTTTTTCAAAGCCGATTTTTTCGGCATTTGAGCCAGCTTTTACGTCTGTTACTAGGATGCCTGTAGCATCAGGGGCTAGGCGGTATTTATACCTTGCGTTATCGTCGATCGCCGTGACGCTAAGACCCTCGATAGCCGTACCGTTTTTTGCCGCCGGGGTGTTTGTTTTTGTATTGGCATTAGCTAGTTTTATCTTGGCGGTTTCGATTTTGCCGGAGCGTTCGTAGGTTAGCGTGATCTCTTTGTTTGGAGCTAGAGAGCCGATGAGATTTTTTAGGTCGTTTGCATTTTTGATCTCTTTATCGTCGATTTTGATTACGAGATCGCCTCGTTTTAGTCCTGCGACATCGGCAGGGAGGCCGCTTTCTACGCTACTAATGAGCGCTCCTTCTTTGTTTTTATAGATTTCTTTTTGTTGTTCGTTGAGATTTGCTATCATAACTCCTATATATCCGCGCTCGATCTTGCCGTCTTCGATGAGCTTTTTGGCGATATCTTTAGTCATGTTTGACGGGATGGCAAAGCCGATGCCGTTGTTTCCGCCGCTGCGGCTAAGTATGGCTGAGTTTATACCGACTAGATAGCCGCGACTATCGACTAGCGCACCGCCTGAGTTGCCTGGGTTTATCGAGGCGTCGGTTTGGATGAAATTTTCGTATTGATTAAGACCTATGTTGTCTTTATTTAGGCCTGAAACTATGCCTTGAGTGATGCTGCCGCCTACGCCGAAAGGATTTCCGATGGCAAATACGATATCGCCTTCCATCAGTTTAGCCGAGTCGGCAAACGGTATAGCTTTTAGCTCTTTGGCGTCTATTTTTATGATGGCTAGGTCGGTTTTTGGGTCGGTGCCGATGATTTTGGCTTTATATTCTTTATCGCTATCTAGCAGCGTGACGACGATCTCGTCGCTATCTTCTACGACGTGGTTGTTCGTCACGATGTAGCCGTCGTTAGATATGACGACGCCAGATCCCAGCGAGCTGCTTTTTTGTTTTTCTTGAGGGATGTTAAACTGAAATCCGAAAAAGTCCTTGAAAAACGGATCGCTAAACATATCATTCATATCTGCTACGTTGCTGCTGACGGTTTTTGTGGTGGAGATATTTACGACCGATTTTTTAGCGTCGGCGATAGAGCTGTTGTAGGACAGGACGACGTTTTTGTTAAATTCCGGATTTATTCTCGTAAAATCCTCTGCGGGTTCGTTAAAGTTTATGCTTGCGGCAAAGATCGCGCAAGAAGTAGCCAAAGATAATATCATTATCTTTTTCATTACTTTTCCTTTTGATAAAATTTTTTCAAAGCGCGATTATATGGCGTTAAGCTCAACGTAAAGTTAATTATTATTTAAGTCGTTTAAAATCGTTTTATTTACTATACTTGATTGACATACGCTAAACCTTTATGCTATAATCGCTATAAAATTAATTGACTATAAGGACATAACATGAGCAATAGTCTTTACGAAACGTTAGGGGTGTCCGAAAAGGCCACCGGCGACGAGATCAAAAAGGCCTATCGCAGGCTGGCTCGAAAGTATCATCCCGATATCAACAAAGACCCGGGCGCGGAGGATAAATTTAAAGAGATAAACGCCGCGTATGAAATTTTAAGCGACGAAAAAAAGCGCGCGCAGTACGATAGGCACGGTGACGCGATGTTTGGCGGGCAAAATTTCCACGACTTTGCGAGCAGCTCGGGTATGGGAAATTTGGACGAAATTTTAAAAAATATCTTCGGCGGAGGCGGCTTTAGCGGATTTTCAAGTAGAAGCGGCTTTAGCGGTTTTAGACAGACAGGCGGTTTTAGCGGCTTTGAGGATGATGAGGATCTAGACTCCCGCGCAAAGGTAACTATCCCGTTTGACGTAGCGGTAAAGGGCGGCGAACATTCGATAAATTTTAACGGCGAAAACATCAAAATAAAAATCCCAAACGGAATCAACGACGGCGAAAAGCTACGCATAAAAGGCAAAGGTAGCGGCGGCCGCGGAGATCTGATACTGACCGTAAATATCGCGCCTAGCGACGAGTACGAAAGAGACGGCGACGATCTATATAAAGACGTGCTAATCCCGCTAAAAACGATGATGTTTGGCGGCAAGATAGACGTAAAAACGCCTAAAAAAGACGTCACGATAAAAATCGCCGAAAACTCAAAATCCGGGCAAAAAATCAGGCTCAAAGGATACGGCGTGCAAAATAGAAAAAGCGGGATATTCGGCGATCTATACTTGCGGGTGCGCGTGTCTCTGCCGGATATAAATGCCCTAGACGGCGAGCTAGCCGAACTCATGAAGCAAAAACTCCCGGAGGCATAAGATGAAACAATACGAAGAACCGGTATATCTAATAAGCGTCGTAGCAAAGGTGCTCTCCATACATCCGCAGACGCTTCGCCAATACGAGCGCGAGGGGCTACTAGAGCCATCAAGAACCGATGGCAAGATGCGCCTTTACTCCGAAAAAGACATGGACCGCATCAAGATGATACTACGTCTAACGCGCGATCTTGGCGTAAATTTAGCAGGCGTCGATATCATCTTGCAGCTAAAAGAGCAGATCGAGCAGTCTGAAGTCATGATAAAGCAGATGAAAGAGGAGCTAGCCAAAATGGAGCAGGGCGGCGTGCCGTCTAAAAAGGCTCTGGTAAAGCGCAAAAATAGCTTTGATCTCATCTTTTATGATGATAAAAATTAATCCTTTTTATCCGTTAAAAAGGTAAAATCGGGTAAAATTTATTTACAAAACGCGCCAAATTTGAGGCTTTAAGGGTACTAAATTTAGCCTTAAATTTGCCCCGCTTTGAACTCAAATGAGGCACAATGTTAGAAACTTTTTTATTATTTTTTTCTATTCTACTTATCGCTTGTATCGTCTCTAGCAAGGTTTCTGATAGATTCGGTATCCCGTCGTTAGTCGTATTTTTGGCCGTGGGCATGCTCGCGGGCTCGGACGGACTGCTGGGGCTTGATTTTAACAATCGCCAAATCGCCCAAGACGTGGGCACTATCGCGCTTATTTTTATACTTTACGCAGGCGGCCTCGATACAAATTTAAAATCCATCCGCCCCGTCATGGTAAACGGCATCATCCTAGCGACTCTTGGCGTCGTGCTAACTGCCGGCATGATAGCCGTGCTTGTAAAATATCTATTAGATTTTAACTGGCTTGAAGCCTTGCTATTTGGCTCTATCATCTCCTCGACCGACGCTGCTGCAGTATTTGCGATACTTGGGGCAAAGGAAATTTCGCTGCGAAACAACATCCGTCCGCTTCTGGAGCTAGAGTCTGGATCAAATGACCCGATGGCTATCTTTTTAACCGTCACGATGATACAAATCATCTCCATAGCCACGATTCCTAGCGTTCCGGATGTAGCGCTAACGCTGGTGAAGCAGTTTTTGCTGGGCGGGCTGATGGGATATATGTTCGGCGTCGCGCTGCCCGGGCTTTTTAACCGCCTAAGGCTTGAGTACTGGGGACTTTACCCCGTATTTTCGATGGCTTGGGTGATGCTTTTATACGTGCTAGCCGGCAAGGTCGGCGGCAACGGCTTTCTTGCCGTGTATATCGCGGGTATGTTTATAAATAAAAAAGAGTTTGCGCATAAGAAAAATTTGATCGGTTTTCACGACGGTATCGCGTGGACGATGCAGATCGTTATCTTTTTGACGCTGGGACTTTTGGTAAATCCATCTCAGCTACCGGCCGTCGCGCTTGCGGGCGCCGTGGTCGCGTTTTGGATCATGTTCGTCGCACGTCCTATGGGTGTTTTTCTCTCGCTTTTGCTTTCTAGATACAATATCAAAGAAAAGATATTTATCTCGTGGGTCGGGCTTCGAGGCGTCGTTCCTATCGTACTTGCGACTTATCCGTTCGGCGCAAATTTGCCAAATTCGGAGCTGATTTTTAACACGATATTTTTCATAGTATTCGTCTCGATCATCATCCAGGGTATGACGCTAGAAAAGGTCGCGCAAAAATGCGGCGTCAAAGAAGATGTCGTAGCCGAAGAGGTCGAGATGTCGAACCTGCCGATCTTTTACCATACTTTGCGCCAGCACACCATACGCTTTGACGCCGAAGTCGTCGGTAAAAACCTAGCCGAGCTCGAGCTTCCTAGCGACTTTTTGGTGCTACTTATCAAGCGCAAGGGCGAGTACATCAAACCTACCGGCTCATCGGTGTTTGAAGAGGGCGACTTGCTACTGATTCAGTGTGAGGACGAAAATAAGTACAACGAAACCTTAAAAACGTTTACGGCGTAAATTTTGCCGTAGCGTCGGTTTAAATTTACTGCCGTTAGCGTTAAATTTGATCTTGCGGCGAGCAGATAAATTTGGCGCAAATTTACGAATAAAAAGCAAAAAGGATGGCGGGGTTTATTTTCTACTTTGGTGCGGCGATCGGTCGTTTGCGTAAATTTTAAAGAAAGGAAACAGAAATGAAATTTAAGGATTTGATTTTATCTACATTTTCAAGCGCGTTTCGTAGATTAAGAAATAAAAACGGACTTAAAAAAGATAAAGAAAAAGGCGTTAAAGATGAAAAATAAAACATTATTTATAGCACTAGTTTTAAGCATATTTTCTTTAAATGTTTTTGCCAAAGTGGATTGCAATGACCCGAAAAATAGACCTAAATATATTGGGGGGGGGGGGGTAATGATTGGCGGTAAAATGGAGTGTTCTATTAATCGTGGCACTGCGGAGCGCGCCAAACGCGACCTTGATACGACTATCGGCAGAAACCTCGTTACGGGCAAGGTAACGTCAAAAGCCGAGCTGGCGGACGCTGATAATCCTACAATGAATTTAGAAACCGCCCAGATGAATTTTGGCAAAGCTAAAACCGAGTTAGAGGAAGCCCAAAAAGTTTATACCGATGACGCCAGCGTTAAGAATTCTCGCCGCGTCGATATTGAAGCGGCGGAAGAGATAAAAGAAAAAGCAGATAAGAAAAAAGACAAGTAGCCTGCTCAAATTTGAGCTTGAACGAGCCAAGGATCAAGAGGGAAGCCCTCTTGATCAAATTTAACAATCTAGCGCTTAGCCCTAGGGCGGTGAAACCGCCGAAGGGGTATATTTGAATTTAGCTTAAATTTAGCCGAATTTATCTTTCAAATTTAGCCTTATTCTACTCCAAAGCCTGCGACAGATCGGCGATGAGGTCGTCTGCGTTTTCTAGGCCGACGCTTATTCTGATTAGCTCTTTTGTTATGCCTGCTTTTATTAGCTCCTCGCTTGAGAGCTGCTGATGCGTAGTGGAGGCCGGGTGCGTGATGAGCGACTTTGAGTCGCCGATATTTACGACGATTTTAAAGAGCTTTACTTTGCCCAGCATCTTTACGGCGCGCTCATAGCTATCGGTTTCAAAGCACATTAGCCCGCTAGCCATACCGTCTTTAAAGTATTTTTGCGCCTTTTCGTGCTCCGAGTCGCTTTTTAGCGTCGGATAAGTTACGCGTTTTACGTATTTGTGCGAGTTTAAAAACTCGGCGATTTTGCGCGCATTTTGCGAGTGTCTCTCGATACGAACGCTCAAAGTCTCAAGCCCCTGGATGAGCTGCCAGGAGTTAAAAGGCGAGATCGTAGCGCCTATATCGCGCACCAAAGCCACCCTCATGCGCAGCGTGTAGATGTCGAATTTATCCGCCATCTGAGCGTAAACTAGCCCGTGATAGCTCTCATCAGGCTCGTTAAAGTGCGCGTATCTGGCGTTACCGACTAGTTTGGCGTTTAAATTTTTGCTAGCTACGACTGCGCCCGCTAGGCTTAGGCCCTGGCCGCAGATATATTTGCTCGCGCTATGCACGACGACGTCTACGCCGTGATTTAGCGGCTGGAAAATGATCGGCGTAGGCACGGTGTTATCTGTGATCGTTACGACGCCGTGCTTGTCCGCGATCTCGACGATCTTTTTAAAATTCGGGATTGCGATTTGCGGATTTGATAGCGTCTCAAAAAATATCGCGCGCGTTTTGTCGTCTATAAAATTTTCAAGATCGTCCGCGCTGTCGCTATCAAACACTCGCGCCTCGATGCCGAAACGCTTAAGCGTGTGCATGAAAAGAACCATCGTCCCGCCGTAAATTTTCTTTGCTACGACGATGTTGTCGCCGACTGCGGCTAAATTTGCGATCGAGTAAAAAATCGCCGCCTGACCGCTGGCTGTCACGATAGAGGCCGAGCCCTCCTCGAGTGCGGCTATACGGCTCTCTAGTACGTCCGTCGTCGGGTTGCCGAGCCTCGTGTAGATGTGGCCCGCAGCTTCTAGCTGAAATCTCGCCGCGGCCATCTCGGCGCTACCGAAATCATAAGCCGTAGTCTGGTAAATCGGCACCGCCATGGCGCCCGGGCCAACCTTGGTATCGTAGCCGTAGTGCGTGGCGATCGTCTCTTTTTGCATTTTTTCTCCTTGTAAAATTTGCGCGCATTATAACCGCTAAAAGTTTAAATTGGTATAATTGGGCTTTTGAAAGGAAAAAATGGCTGAACAAAACGACAAATTTAAGCGCGTAAAATACCTGCGCGGCCTGGAAAAATTCGCCAAAGCCGCGATTAGCGCGCTAAAAAGAGAGGATTTTAACGAGGACGAATTTCGCGCTAGGGTCGGCAAAAATGCCGAAATTTTACGCAAGATCGAGCCGGTTTTTTTAGATAACGCCTACTCGAAGTCTCTTGAAAATTTCGTAAATTTAGTCGTAAAAGGCGGCGAGAGAGGCGAACTGGTGGCCTGCGCCAACGCGCTAGAAAAGCTAAAAAACCAAAAAACGTATAAAAAAGAAAAACATAGAAAAAAATATAAGGACGAAGAGTGAAATGCGTGATATTTGACATGGACGGCACGCTCATAGATAGCGCAAAAGCGATCTGCGAGACGGTAAACGAGGTGCGGCGCGAGCTGGGGCTTGAGGGCGATCTGGCGGCCGAGTTTATCGTAAAGGCCATAAACGAGCCTGGGCGAAATTTGGGGCTTGACTTTTACGGTATCGATAAGCCTGATATGAAACTGCGGGATAACTTTGAAGCTAAATTTAAGAAAAACTACCGCGAATACGCCGCGGCATACGAGGGCGTCGATGGGCTGCTAGCCGGACTAAAAGAGGCCGGGCACTTCGTCGCTCTAGCTAGCAATGCGCCGCGATACACCTTGGATGAAATTTTACAAAGAAGCGGGATATTTAAATTTTTCGATCTCATAGTAGGAGTGGATGAAAACGTACCTCAAAAACCAGATCCGGCGATGTTAAATTTGATACTAAAATCAGGCGAATTTGATAAAGCGATATTTGTCGGAGATAGTAAAAAAGACGAGCTTGCCGCACGCAATGCAGGTATGAAATATATAAACGTTTGTTGGGGTTTCGGTAGCAAAAGCCCGAGCTGCGACAATATCTTTACGGTGGCTGAAGCAGCCCTATACATCGAGAAGTTATAAAAATTTAGCGTATTATAGTACGTATGATTTTAGGTAAGATTTTACAAAAAATAGTATGTATTTTAAGATTTGCGAAAGGTTTTAAAATTTATGGATTATGATATATTTTCTCAAAGTCCGAGAGAAAAATTCTTTGAAATTTTATTTAACGCGAACAAAAATTTAGTCGAAAATGAACTTGAAAAAACCTTTGAAAAATTTATCGCGATGAGCGAATTTTGTGAAAAAAACGGCTTTGACGAAACGGCGCAAAATTCGTTTATTTCTCAAAATCAGACCCTTGTAAATGAGCGGCTAAACGACATTTATATCGGGCTTAGTGGGGATATTTTAAGTCAAAATGAGTAAAATAGCCGTTATATTTTCGTTGTTTTTATCGCTGGCTTTCGGCGCGGTAAATTTCGAGGAAGAGCACCTTTTTGAGCTCAAAAAAGACGAGTGGGCGCGGGTTTTCGTAACCAAAAAGGGCACGGACGAGCGCGAGAGCTTTGATTTTCGTTGGACGCTTTTTGATAACACGAACATCATCGTGCATTCGCGCTACCGAAACTATCCTCGCCAGCTTGTTATGTCGCTAAGGCGCGGCCTTGAGACCTATAAGCAGACTTTGATACCGGACCTTAAGTTTCCGCCTAGCGACCGCGTCGCGCTTTACCTTGTTTTTGAGGATTTTAAGCAAGGCGTAGCGAAGTTTCGCGTGCGGATAAACGACGACGAACAGCGCGTAGATGTTGAGTTTTTGGACCCGCCAAGAAAGCAGAGCGGCGCTCAAAATAGCGCGCAAAACGCCAGATAAAAGCAAAATTTAAGTGAGCATAAATGGAAAAAATCGATCTGATAATGAAAAATTTTATCGCTGAGCTTGGTTACGAGCCTGCAAATGCGATGTTTGCTCGGATAAATTCGGGCAAAAAGCTGCGCTCTAAGCTGCTTTTAAAGATAGCGGGCGAGAGCGAACAGAGTCTCAAAATTTGCGCGATTATCGAGCTTATTCACCTAGCCAGTTTGCTTCACGACGACGTGATCGACGACGCCGACACCAGGCGCGGAAGCCCTAGTATAAACGCGAGCTTCGGCACTAAAAACGCTGTTATGCTAGGCGATATCCTCTATTCGAAGGGCTTTTACGAACTATCTAAATTTCCGCACGAGATCGCGGGCGAGATATCGGGCGCGGTTAGCAAGCTAAGCGTGGGCGAGATGATGGACGTGGATCTCTCGGCTAAATTTAACGAAGACAAATCCGCGTACGAAACGATGATCTACTACAAAACCGCCGTCTTAATCGAGGCTGCCGCCGCGGTCGGAGCGATGCTGGCCGGACTTGACGCGTCTAATTTTAAAATTTACGGTAAAAACCTAGGCCTAGCATTTCAGATAATCGACGATATCCTAGACGTCACGCAAGATGCCGCGACGCTTGGAAAGCCGAATTTTAGCGACTTTAAAGAGGGTAAAACGACGCTGCCTTACATTTATCTTTACGAAAGCTTAAACGAAGCGGACAAAGATAAACTAAAAAGCCTATTTAAAAAGGATCTTAGCGAGTCCGAGCAGGGCTGGGTGAGGGCGAAGATGAACGAAACGGGTGCGATAAAAAAAAGCATAGAAGTGGCTAAAAATTTAGGCGAGCAGGCGATAAAATCGGTAGAGAAATTTAATATAGACGGCTTAGAAAGTATCGTAAAATCAATGATAGATAGGGAATTTTAATGCATTACGCAAGCGTGAGCTTTACGCACAAAAACACCGATATATCCGTGCGCGAAAAGCTCTCTTTTTCTAACATCGAGCGCAAAAACGAAATTTTACGCCTCATTAGCTCCAGCCAAAACATCAACGAATGTATGGTGCTAAGCACCTGCAACCGCGTCGAGATCATCGCTAGCGTAAAGACGGTCGAAGGCGCTAGCAAGCACATCATCGCCTGCATGTCGCTCATCTGCGGCATCCCTTTTGAAGAACTGCAAAGCAGAGCCGACATCTACGAGGATAACGGCGCCGTGCATCATCTCTTTGCCGTTGCTAGTTCGCTAGATAGCCTTGTTATCGGTGAAACGCAGATCGCGGGGCAGCTAAAAGAGGCGTATAAATTTGCCCGAGCTAACGGCAAATGCGGCGCAAAGCTCGGTAGAGCGATGGAGTTTGCCTTTAAGTGCGCGGCGGAGGTGCGAAACAAAACCGAGATCTCCAAAAACCCGATCTCGGTCTCAAGCGTCGCGGTGGCGAAGGCAAAGGAGATTTTTGGCACGCTAAACGGTATGGTAGCCGTGATCGTGGGTGCTGGCGAGATGGCGGAGCTAGCCGCAAAGCACCTAATCGCAAGCGGCGCGCGAACGATAATCGTCAGCAGAAATAAAGAACGAGCTAAAAATTTGGCCCTGACGCTGGGGGATAATAACGAATACGACGCGCTTTCAAACGTAGCGCAGTACATAAATAAATATCAAATCATATTTTCTGCGACCGCCGCGCCGCATCCCGTCTTGATCGACTCTATGGTAGAGCCAAAGGAGTTTAAACGTTATTTTTTCGACATCGCCGTACCGCGCGATATCGCTATCACGGAGAGCGAAAATATCAAAATTTACGCCGTGGACGACCTGCAGGAGATCGTAAATAAAAACCTCGCCCTACGCGAGGAGCAAGCTCAGATCGCATACGGCATCGTCGGGCGAAATACGGCGGCATTTTTCCAAATGCTGCGCGAACTAGCAGTTACGCCGCTAATAAAAGGTATAAGAGAGCAGGCTAAAGAGTGCGCCGAGAGAGAACTCGCAAAAGCCCTAAAAAAGGGCTATCTAAAACATAGCGACAAAGATGAAGCGTACCGCCTCATACATCAGGTTTTTAGGGCGTTTTTGCACGCGCCGACGATAAATTTAAAAAACCTCGCTGGAGCTGCGGGAAGTGAAGCGCAACTAAGAGCCGTCGGGGAAATCTTTAACATCGCGGAGCAAACGCCGCAAGAAGAAAATAACGAATTTGAATGGGAGAACGAATGAAATTTAGCAAACTTTACGCGCCGACGGCAAAAGAAGCGCCAAAAGACGCGAGTCTGGCAAGTCATAAATTTTTGCTCCGAGCGGGCTATGCCGAGCAGGTAGGTAGCGGGCTTTACAACTTTTTGCCGCTTGGCAAACGAGTGCTTGAAAATATAAAAAATATCGTCAAAGAGGAGCTTGACGAGGCGGGCGCGCAGGAGATCTCGATGAGCTTTGTTACCTCCGCCGATCTTTGGCGCGAGAGCGGACGCTTTGACGTCTACGGCAAGGAGCTTTTGCGCTTTAAAGATCGCAAGGAAAACGACTTCGTTTTAAGCCCGACAAACGAAGAGAGCGTCGTCGCGCTCGTGAGGGGCAAAGTGACGTCCTATAAGCAACTGCCGCTAAATTTGTATCAGATGAATACCAAATTTAGAGATGAAGCAAGGCCGAGATTCGGGCTGCTTAGAGGGCGCGAGTTTTTGATGAAGGACGGATATAGCTTTCACGCAAATGCCGAGGATTTGGACCGCGAATTTGACTTGATGGAGAAAACTTATAGCAAAATTTTTACTCGCCTCGGGTTAAATTTCCGTGCGGTTAGAGCCGATAGCGGCGCGATAGGCGGCAGCGGAAGCAAAGAGTTTATGGTGCTGGCAAATAGCGGCGAGGACGACATCATCGTATGCGAAAACTGCGACTACGCCGCAAACATAGAGGCCGCAACCCGCGCAAAACGAACGACGCAGGCCGAAAGACCGGAGGCTGACGCGGCTAAATTTTTAACGCCTAATGCCAAAACCATCAAAGACGTGGCGGAGTTTTTTAGAGTTGATGAGTTTTACTGCATAAAAGCGGTGATAAAAAAGGCGATTTTCATTGACGCCAAAGGCGAAAAGAGCGAGAAAATCGTAGTATTTTTCGTGCGCGGCGAGGATGAGCTACAAGAGGTCAAAGCTCAAAACGCGTGCGGGGCGCTCGAGCTAGCGGACGCGACCGAAGCCGAGATCGCGGCGGCCGGGTTAGTGGGAGGATTTTGCGGGCCGGTCGGGCTAAAGGGCGTGGAGTTTTACATCGATAAGGAGCTTGAGGGCGAGTCGCAGATGATCTGCGGCGCAAACGAGCGAGATTATCACTTCGTCGGCGTTAGCGTTAGCAGCTTTAACGCTGAGCGCTTCAAGGACCTAACCGCCGTAAAAGCGGGCGATAAATGCCCTTGCTGCGGCGGAAATTTAAGCGTTAGTAAAGGCATCGAGGTCGGACATATATTTAAGCTCGGCACCAAGTACTCAGAGCCGATGGGTGCGACGTTTTTGGACGAAAACGGCAAGGCAAAACCATTTATCATGGGCTGCTACGGTATCGGCGTTAGCCGTCTGGTCGCCGTCGCCGTCGAGGCTAGCCACGACGAAAAGGGCATAATCTGGAACGAAACCCTAGCTCCGTTTAAATTTGAAATCATCATCTCAAATTTAAAGGACGAAGAGGGCGTTAAATTTGCGCAGGGGCTTTACGAGAGCTTGCGCGAGGTGGGCGTTTCGGTGCTACTTGACGATAGAAACGAGCGCTTTGGCGTTAAAATGAGCGAATTTGAGCTGATGGGATTTCCTTATGCCGTGATCGTGGGCAAGGGGCTAGCAGAAGGCACGGTAGAGCTCGTTACGCGGGGCGGCCTAGTTAAAGAAACCGTCAAAGCGAGCGAAATTTTAGCACGCCTAAAGAGCCTATGATAAAGCATTTTTTTACGCCCTACGTCATTTTGGAGATCGTGGCGGCGTATTTTTTTATCCACGCGTACGGATTTTTAAATTTGGTCCTAGAGGTTATCGCATCGGCCATTTTGGGGCTATTTTTTATGTTTCGCGTCGGATTTTTTCAGCTAACTAGCAATATCACGTTTTTTAAGCCCGCGGACGTCTTTAGTAGCGTAGGTATGGCGATCGGGGGATTTTTTATGTTTATCCCGGGGCTTATCACCGACGTTTTGGGTGCGGCGATCGTAGCGGTCGCGTTTTTTGCAAATTTGAAAAACGGCGGCGAGCGCAAAGGCGGGAGCGAATATTATTACGAAAAATTTGAGAGCGGACGTGACAAACCGCGCGATGACGGCGAGATCATCGACGTCGAAGTCGTAGAAGAAAAGAGGCAAATATGGAAAAACTAAAAATCGCAACGAGAAAAAGCGTGCTCGCGATGTGGCAAAGCGAGCATATAAGGGATAAAATTTTATCGCGCCACCCGGAGCTTGCAGTCGAGCTAACGGGTATGAAAACCAAAGGCGATGTGATACTCGATACGCCGCTAGCTAAGATCGGCGGTAAGGGGCTATTTACAAAAGAGCTGGAAGACAGCATGCTAAGCGGCGAAACGCATATCGCCGTGCATAGCCTAAAAGACGTGCCGGTTGTCTTTCCAGATGGGCTAGTGTTAGCCGCGATCTGCTCGCGCGAGGACGTGAGAGATGCGATGCTGAGCGAAAAATACGCTAAATTTGAGGATCTGCCGCAAGGTGCACGCGTTGGCACGACGAGCCTACGCCGTAAGATGCAGCTTTTAGCGATGCGCCCCGATCTTGAGATAATCTCACTGCGAGGCAACGTCCAAACTCGTTTGCGCAAGCTAAAAGAGGGCGAATTTGACGCGATTATCCTAGCGATGGCAGGCGTGAACCGCTTAAATTTACGCTCCGAAGTCGCGCATATCGTGCCGTTTGAGCTAGATCAAATGATACCTGCGATGGGGCAGGGGGCGCTGGGTATCGAGGCTAGAGAGGACGCTGAAATTTTAAATTTGATAGAGTTTTTAAAAGATGAAAAAGCCGTCATAGAAACGACCGTGGAGCGCGATTTCGTCGCGATGCTAGAGGGCGGCTGCCAAGTGCCTATCGGCGTAAATGCAAATTTAAACGGCGATAAGATCGAGATACGCGCCGTCGTGGGACTGCCAGACGGTAGCGAAAGTATACGCGAAAATATCGTCGCGCAAAAAAGCCAGTGGAAAAGCGTGGGCGCCGAGCTTGGACGGATATTTATCGGCAAGGGCGCAAAAGAGCTGCTAAAACGTGCCGAGGAGATGGCATAGGAGCGTGTTTGAGCTAAATTTTAAAGCAAAAGCCGTAACCGCTACCAAAAACAGCAAAGACAACTACTATATGATCGGTCTTGCAGATGATAAATACGACTACAAAAACTACATAATTTTTCAAAGACCGATCAAGCTCAAAAAAGATGACGACGAGAACGCCGATATAAACGGCCTATACGCGGAGTGTAACGGCGACGTTTGCTACAACGCTTGCAAATGCGTAACCATCACCGATAAAACCATAGTTTTTGAAGTGGAGGATAGCGTCATCAGCGCCAATATAGAAGGCGTGCGGCTAAATGAACGCTTTATGAAATATACTGTAAAGAGATATTTGGCGAGCTGCTAAAATGCAGTTGAACTAACGTTAAAAACGCCGATGGAATTTGAGCTCTTTTAGACTGGAAAACACCATATAAAAAAGCTTGTTGATCTAAAAACTACTAAAATTTGATATTAAAATCCTTTGCGATCTTTATTTTTAAATCCTCGCCGATATTTTTAAACATAGCGTTTATATCGGCATTTTTGCTCATAAATTTTTCCATTTGCGAGTTTATCTTGTCTCCGTTTTCTTTTATCATCTCGCGAGCTTTTTGCTCTGCGCTATCTTTGGTGTGCTGCGCAAGCGCAGCGAACGATTTGACGAAAGTTTCTTTGATCTCGTTCTTGGTTTGTGCACCGAAAAGCCCACTTATGATCTGCTGTAAAAACGGCTCTATCTCGTTAAATAGCGCCGAGTTTTGCTTTACGTTTTGCACCTGTTCGCTCACATGCTCGCCAAATACGCATTCGTTGCAAAAATGCTCGCAGTTGTTGATGAGTAGGTTGTATTTTTGCTCGCCTACGCGCGACTTGGCGCAAAGGGCTATATCTTGGCCGCTAAAAGGCGAATTTGCGTGCTTTTTTATATGCCAAGTATCACCGCTTGCAAACTCCTCGAGGCTAGTCATCTCCACTTTTGCCACGTTGCGTTTATCTAGCGGCACGACGTTACTTAAGATCTCCTCAAAACAGCTCTTTTCAAGCACGATCCCGCGCGCCAAGCCGTTATAATGCACGACCATATCGTCTCCGACGTAAATGCCGTGATGTTCGTAAAGCTTTACGCCAAACACACTTCTATCTACGAAGATGTGATCGCCTATTTTTGGTAAATTTTCCATATTTCTCTCTATAAAATTTCTTAATTATCGCAATAAAACGACAAATTTAGCCCAAATTTGCTAAATTTCAAATATCATCTAAATTTGACAAACCGCAAGGAGTGAATATGAAAAGACGAAATTTTATAAAATTTGCCGCCGTTTCGGGAGTTGCGGCGCTACCTAGCGCGCTAAATGCCACAAGCCAAAACGTAGATAAAATATCGCAAAATAAAGCCGCGATGAAACGGTTTGAAATAGCTATAAACAGCGCAGACGCGGCGGCTCTAAAAGAGCTGGTGGATCCAAAAGCGCCTTTTCTTACGCCTGCTTCACCGGAGCCGCTTTACGGCGGAGAGGGGTACTTTGCGGTGGTAAAGATGATGCGAGATAGCTTCCCCGAGGTGCAGTGGGCGATGCAAGACATGGTGGCGGACGAGCGCTGCGTGGCGGTGTATTGGCTTTGCACTGGTACGCATGAGCATGACTTTGCGGGTGTGGCGGCTACTGGGCGTAAATTTAGTGCTAGGGTGATGAACTTTTACTATTTTAACGACGCTGGCAAGATCACGAACGACGTGGCGGCCGAGATGGCGATCGATATCCTGCAAGAGCTATCGGCGCACGCGATAAATAACGACTTTCCGCTTCGCTTCGCCTTTTTCAGCTATTTTTGGCTAAAATCGCCCAAAAATCAAAAGGCGACATATGGACTACATCAAGCTTCTAAAAGACAATGGCCTACTGTGCGTCATTGACGAGCCTGCGGATATCGATCTGGAGATCGCGCACGCAAGCTACATCGAGGTCAAGCGCGAAAACTCGCAGGCGCTGCTTTTTACAAACCCTATCTGCAAAAAAACGGGACGTAAATTTGCTCCCGTGCTAGCCAATATCTACGGCTCAAAGCGCGCTTTAGAGCTGATTTTCGGACGCGAGCCTGACGAGATCGCAAGCGAGATCGAGCGGCTTTTAAAGCCTAAAAAACCTAAAAGCTTTGGCGAAAAGCTAAATTTTGCCTCGTATTTGTTTGAGATGAGAAAAATTTTCACGAAAAGATTAAAAGGCGAGGGTGAGTGTCAGCAGGTTAAATTTACGGGCGATGAGGTCGATCTGCTCTCGCTTCCAGCGCTAAAAACATGGCCGCTTGACGGCGGGGCCTTTATCACGATGGGGCAGGTTTACACGCAGAGCCTGGGCGGCGAACTGCAAAACGTCGGCATGTACCGATTGCAAATTTACGGTAAAAATCGCCTCGGCATGCACTGGCAGATCCACAAAGACGGCGCGAATTTCTTTAACGAATACAAGCGCGCGGGCAAAAAAATGCCAGTTTCGGTAGCTATCGGCGGCGATCCGCTCTATATCTGGTGCGGCCAGGCGCCGCTACCAAAAGGCGTGTTTGAGCTGCTGCTTTACGGCTTTATCCGCAAAGAGCCGGCCAAACTCGTAAAGTCGCTGACGAATGAAATTTACGTCCCGCACGACGCGGACTACGTGATCGAGGGCTTTGTGGATACGGATAAATTTGAGCTTGAGGGGCCTTTTGGCGATCACACCGGCTTTTATACGCCAGTGGGGCCGTTTCCGGTGATGGAGGTTACGGCGATAACTAGCAAGCGTGAGCCCGTATTTCACGCGACCGTGGTTGGCAAGCCGCCGCTTGAAGATAAGTATATGGGCTGGGCGACCGAGCGCATTTTCTTGCCGCTTTTGCGCACGACTGTACCGGAGCTTTTAGACTACAACATGCCTGAAAACGGCGTCTTTCACAACCTGATTTTGGCTAAAATCAACGCCCTTTATCCCGCGCACGCAAAGCAGGCGATGCACGCTTTTTGGGGTGTGGGGCAGATGAGCTTTGTAAAGCACGCTGTTTTTGTGGGCGATGATGCGCCAAATTTGAGCGATTATGACGCGCTTACGGAGCATATTTTAAACCGCTTTGGTGATAAAAGCCTGCTAATCAGCGAGGGCGTGTGCGATCAGCTCGATCACGCGAGCCCGAACTCTTGCTTTGGCGGTAAGCTGGGCGTCGACGCTACGCAGGACTTTTCTACGCCTGCGCCGGTGCTTTTGGATGATGCCGCGCTGCTGGCTAAATTTAAAGAAGTAGAGCCAAATTTAACGCAGCTAGCGCAGTTTAAAACAAATACAAAAACGCCGATTTGTGTCGTCAAATTTGACAAAAACCGCCTTGTAAAAGAGGTTTTTGAAGAGCTTTTGAAATTTAAAGAGCACTTTAAGCTACTCGTTTTCGTCGGCTCTGAAAACCGCCTGGAAAATCCATATATGATGCTTTGGCGCGTGACAAATAATATCGACGCATTGCGCGATATCTACGTGCGTGAGGGTGCGGTCTGCATCGACGCCACTGCAAAAGGCGAGGCCGAGGGCTATACGCGCGGCTGGCCGCTGCAAACCGACTGCGACCGAGACGTGGTAGCGGATCTGGTTAAGTGTGGCATAGTAAAAGACGAACCCGAGCTGTTTAGTAAATTTGAGATTTTCGGATAGATTTAAACTAGGCAAATTTGAGATGTTAAATTTGCCGAGCCGCTTAAATAAATTCATTTTTCAAGCACCTTTTTAGCCCGAATTTTATAAAATCGCAAAATGGATAAAGAACGCCTAATAATCGATAAATTTAGCAACTCCTTCATCGGCGACGACGGCGCTGTAGTGGCGCATGAGCGCGGCAAATGGGTGTATAGTAAGGATCTTTTTTGCGAGGGGACGCACTTCCTAGCAGGATGGCTCAGTATGGAGGAGATCGCGCGCAAGGCGATGCTGGTAAATCTCTCCGATGCCGTCGCGATGAACGCCGAGCCTAAATTTGCGCTTCTTGGACTTGGGCTACCCAAAAAAACAAGTGCGGCGCAGATATCGGCGCTACATAAAGGATTTTCCGACGTTTGCGACGAGTACGGCGTCACTATCATCGGCGGCGACACGATCGGTAGCGATAAAATTTTACTTAGCGTTACGGTTATCTCGCACGTTCGAGGCAAGGCGATCTTACGAAGCGGCGCGAAAAAAGGCGACTTGGTTGCTTTTACGGGCGAGCTCGGGCAGAGTCTAAAAGGGCTTAGGACGCTTTTAAACGGCGGACGGGTCGCGTCAAATTCGCGCTTTAAAAGGCCTGTTTTAAAAGATAAATTTTTCTACGCCGCAGCGGATAAGATAAACGCTGCTATGGACCTCTCAGACGGGCTTTGCACCGATCTAGCCAAGCTTTGCGCGCAGAGTCGGTGTGGTGCTAAATTTATCAAGCGGCTAAGCAAACACGAACTAAATAGCGGTGAGGAGTACGAGATTTTATTTACATTTAGTCCGAAAAATCGCGCCAAAATCCTCAGCCTCGCTCACAAAAGTCGCACTAAAATCACGATCTTTGCTAAAATCACGAAAGGAAAATTTAAAAGCAATGCAAGAAACCACCATTTTTAAGCCTCTTTACGCGCTCACTCACGCGCCCATCAACGCGTATTTTAGTAAAAACTCGGACGATTTTGTTGTGCGCGAGATCCCGCTTTACACATTTAGCGGGCAGGGCGAGCACCTCATCGTTGAAATCTGCAAAAAAGATATGACGACGCAAGAAGCCTTGCACGCTCTAAGCGAGGTTAGCGGCGTAAAGATGCGAGATTTTGGCTACGCGGGGCTAAAAGACAAGCAAGGCATGACGACGCAGTTTATCTCGATGCCGCGTAAATTTGAGGCGACTCTTGCAAATTTTAGCCACGAAAAGATGAAAATTTTAAGCATCGCCGCGCATGACAATAAGCTTCGCATCGGGCATTTAAAGGGCAATAGCTTTTTCATCCGCCTAAAAAAAGTGATGCCTAGCGAGGCCGCCAAGCTTGAGCAAGCCGTGCGAAACATTGACGAGACGGGCTATCCAAACTACTTTGGCTATCAGCGTTTCGGCAAATACGGCGATAACGCGCAAAGCGGGCTGGAGCTGCTAAAATCAGGCACCGTAAACGGCAAAAAGAGCAAAAATCCAAAGCTAAACGATTTTTTGATCTCGGCATATCAAAGCGATCTTTTTAACCGCTGGCTTAGCAAACGCGTGGAGATTTCGAGGTTTGCGCAGGATTTTAGCCTCTCTGAGCTAGCTCAAATTTACCCGTATCTTGACGGCGCGATTTTGAAAAATTTAAAATCGCAAAAGAGATTTTTTAAGCTTATTGAGGGCGAAGTTTTGGGGCATTACCCGCACGGTAAATGCTTTTTGTGCGAGGATTTGGATGCGGAAGGCGCGCGCTTTGACGCGAGAGATATCACTAGCTGCGGGCTGATCGCAGGCGCAAAGGCGTACGAGGCGCAGGGCGCGGCGAAGGTAGTAGAGGATCAAATTTTCGCGCAGGCAAATGAATATAAAGCCAAGATGACGGGCTCAAGGCGCTTTGCGTGGTGTTATTTGGAGGATGCCGGTTACAAATACAACGAGGAAAAGGCGCATTTTACGATAAATTTCACGCTACAAAAAGGCAGCTACGCGACGGTGGTGCTGGAGGAAATTTTACACAAAAATATTTTTGAATAATCTAGAACAAAACGGCTTGTATTTTGGAGTGCTTTTGTGTGGTTTGCTAAAATTTCGCTCGGCAGACTATTTTTGCTTCGCTTTGCTAGCGACTTCTAGCAGAAGTCTAGTTTACGCAAAATTTTAGCTGCACAACCCCAAGAACCGTCTCAAGATACTTCGCCCTAACTTTCTATGTTCAAATTTGGCGTTATATTCGGTTAAATTTGCAAATTTCTACTTTAAATTTTGGCGACTACAGTAGAGCGTTAAATTTGACTAGATGAGCGCTTGCCTTGGTTTTGTCAAATTTCAACTCTATCGCCAGCTTGCCTCATGCCTCGCGCTCGTATTATTAAAGCTACAAATTTATGATTATTTTTATTAAATTTGATCGTTTTAAAATCAAAGTATCTAAAAGTAACATTAACTAAAAGAACTAAATATTGTTCATTATCTTAATCTCCTTTTTACTCATTCCTAAGCTTCGCGACTGTATATTACTTATGTATTTACTTTATTTTTAAGGAGGCTTTATGCAAGAGGCAAACGACGGCAAAAAGCTAGCGATCGGCACCGTTGCCTTGATCCTAGCTATCGTCTTTTTCGGCGGTTTCTTAAAGGATGTCGCGGGCGGTATTTTTGATTTCGGTAAGTTAACCGGTCAGTTCCCGGAGTGGTTTAAGACCGCAGGCGGCACAAGCGCAAAGGGCGGTTTTATATTTGCGCTTAGCTTGGCTCCAGCGATCATGCTAGCTCTTGGATTCGTCGCGATATTTGAGAGATATTACGCGCTTTACGCGGCTTCACGCTGGCTAACTCCCGTGCTAAAGCCTCTCATAGGCATCCCAGGCTGCTGCTCGATCTCGCTCATAGCTAGTACACAAAGCACCGACGCAGGTAGCTCTACGGCTAAATTTTTACGCCAAGACGGCAAGATCACTCACAAAGAGCTTTTAATATTTGCCGCATTTCAGTTTAGCGCAGGCGCGATGATCACGAATTTCCTAGCGTCTTTCGCTCCGTTGCTCACGGTAGCCGATAAAAATGGAGCCCTAGCGCCTATATCTATCGCGGCGGGCTTAGGGATTATCTTGGTGTTTAAGGTATTTGGCGCAAATTTGATGAGACTTTACGTTAAAAAATTCGTAAAAGACGGGGAGGCTGAAGTATGAGCGAGCAAGCTAATAATAAATTATTAACCGACGTTTTCGTAGAAGGCGCTAGGAAGGGCTGGGATATCGCCGTTCACAACACTATCCCAAACGTCCTTATGGCTTTTGTTATCATACACATCCTAAAGGTCTCTGGCGCGCTTGATATCATAGGCAAGTATCTTGGCTTCGTCATGTTGCCGCTAGGGCTTCCCGGCGAGTCGATAGCGGTCATAATGGCGGCATTTCTTAGCTGGGGCGGATCTGCCGGCGTGCTAGTGGCGCTAGTTCAGGGCGGTACTCTAATGGCTCCAGATATCGCAGTACTGATCCCTGGCATGGCGCTAGTGGGCTCTACGGTGCAGTATATGGGGCGCGTACTGGGCGTGCTGGGAATTCCGGGCAAGCACTACTTGGTGCTATTTGGTATATGTATCCTAAACGCCTATCTAGCGATGTTTGTGATGAGCCTCATCGTATAAAGGATAGTCCATGAAACAAGAGGAGCTAAAGCAATACCTAGCCGAGCTAAAGGAGCTAACCGATATCGAGAGTCCGACGGCTAGCATAGAGGGCGTAAATGGCGTCGCAAAGTGGTTTATGAACAAAGCTGATAAGCTCGGTCTAAAACACGAAACGGTAGCGCTGGGCACCGATAAGGTCGCTGACTGCCTGCTCATCTCAAACAACCCGAACGCGGCGAAATTTGACGTGCTTTTCGTCGCGCACATGGATACGGTTTTCCCCGTAGGCTCGGTGCAAAATACCCCGTTTACCCAGAGTGAGAATAGGGTAAACGCGCTAGGCGTCATCGACGACAAGGGCGGCGCGCTACTGTCGCTCTACGTCATCAAGGAGCTTGATCTTAGCAAAATCAACGTCGCTTTGTTTCTAAACTCGCACGAGGAGACGGGGTCGAATTTTGCCAAAGAAAAGATCCGCGAATATGCGAGAAAGTCCAAATTTTGCCTCGTGATGGAGCCCGCTCGCGAGGACGGCTCGATGGTAGCGACTAGAAAAGGCGTGATGACCTACGTGATTGAGTTTTACGGCGTGGGCGCGCATGCGGGCAATCACCCAGAGCTTGGCCGCTCAGCACTCGTCGAGGCGGCAAATTTTGTAGTCGAGCTATCAAAACTGACCGATTTTGCGGCGGGACATACTTTTAACTCTATCATCACAAATGGCGGCACTGCGCACAACGTAGTGCCCGAGTTTGTCAGCGTGACCTGCGAGATGCGGTATAAATTTGCCTCCTCGGTCGAGTTTTTCAATAAAAAGCTAGATGAAATCCTAAGCAAACCGTTCATAAACGGCGTAACGCACAAAAAGACATTAATCAACGAAGAGGCGCCGATGATAGACGAGCAAAATTTGCCGAGGATCAAAGCGATATTTGACGAGGTCGCCAAAGAAACGGACGCGAAGGTGAGCTGGGTGGACGCCGGCGGTCTAAGCGACGGCAACATCACGGCCTCGGCTGGCTGCCCGACGATCGACGGACTGGGGCCAACCGGCGGAAATATGCACACCAAAAACGAATACATGGAAGTTGACTCCGTCGTACCGAAGTGCAATCTCGTGCTAGACGTCATCAAAAAGCTTGTTTAAATTTAACGGCAAAGGGGTCAAATTTGGCTCTTTTGCCTTATAATTTTAAAATTTAAAGCCTTGTTTTGTAGCTAAATTTAGTCCAAATTTAGCTACAAATTTCACCATAAAATTTAAAAATCAAACTACTAATTTTCAATACTCCTGTATCCTTTCGTGCTATAATTTCATTATAAATCTATTTAAGGGAAGCACTATGAAAAAGCTACTTTTGAGTGCTGCGACAGTCAGCATTTTGGCTGTTTTTGTTCAGGCAAATCCGTCTGCAGACTACGGCGAAGCGCTAAAAGCTAAAGCGCAAGACAATTATGCAAGCGCGGCGGCGCTTTTTAAATCTGCTTGCTACGAGGGCGGCAATGATTCGGCTTGCAAGGAGCTGGGTAAAATCTACGAGAGCAGTCGCGGCTCGCAAGTGAGTAAAAATACAACTTTGGCCAATGAAGCTTATAATAAGTGCTGCGACCTAGACTCATCCAGAAGCGACTGTTGTTCGGCTGTGGGCAGAGAGGCAAAGCCTAGAAGGGTGCTAAAAGCGCCCGAAAGACCAAAGGATAGCGAAGAGCTGGTAACTGCCGCAAAAGAGTGCCAGGAGGGTAGCGCCGAGCAGTGCGAAAAGGCTTTTGGTCTTTATCAAGAAGACCGCCATAGCGAGAAATTTAAAGCATCGTCGAAGGGTTGCGAACTGGGCAGTGCCGTGCTTTGCGAAGAGGCGGGTCTGGCATACGTGAGAGGTCACGGCGTCCAGCAGGACCACGGTACTGCCGCTCAGTTTTTTCTTAAAAGCTTGTAATGCCAATAACGTATCCGCGTGCGCACGAATAGGCGTCATGGCTAGAGATATGGGCAACCTAGGTGCCGCGACGGAGATACTAGATCAAGCGTGTCAGACGCTCCCGCGAGCTTGCAGGGATCTAGCGATGATATATCAAAACGATTCTTATGACCGCAAAGACGAAGAAAGGGCGCGCGCTTTATATAAAAAGGCGTGCGACGGTGGAGATAATATCGGCTGCACCGGACTTCAGCAGATGGGCCAGTAAAGCCATCTAAAACAAAAGACTGCGCAGAGGAATAGTTTTTAAGCCGAATTTTATTGGTGCAGTCTTTGGTTTCGTCGCGTTTACGGCGAATTTTGGCGGACTTGGTTTCGTCAAATTTGAGCTTATTTGGCGGCGACAAATTTGACGCCTATAACTCGTTTTTTAAATTTAGCGGCTTAGATTTTGCTTTTTGCTTATTTTTTAGTAAAATGAGCGCTAAATTTAAAGGAGAAAATATGCCAAAAGATGCAAACGGTACCGAACTAAACACCGGAGATAACGTAACTCTAATCAAAGACCTAAAAGTAAAAGGCGCGGGCGCTACGCTAAAGCGCGGAACTATGGTAAAAAACATTAAGCTCACGGACGACGACAAAGAGATTGAAGGCAGAATCGATAAAATGGGCGTCATCGTGCTAAAGACGGAGTTTTTAAAGAAGACTTAGTTTAAATTTGCGCGGTGATTATGCGCTGGCGGCGTGCAAGTCGTTTATTAAAGACGGATATGTATATATTAAAAATATTAAGCAGAGTTGTTAAGATTGCGGCGTTTTTTATAGTTGTTGTACTGTTTTTCTTATTGATAGTGTATTTAGCTATTCAAATTTCGCCGTTTTTTAAATTTCCGTACGTAAAAGATCGAGATTTGATTAAATTTAAAGCATTGACGGGCTTAGAAGGCAAAACTCTACTGATATATCGCAAGAAAGTTCCTGATGGTGTTTGTTTTAATAAGTGGCAGACTTGTATCTGTTATACGCATTTTATAAAAGCGGATAAGCTTTTTACTACAACGCAACAAGAGATGACGCTGGATGGCTATGAGCTTGTTCCCAAGTCTGACTGTGTAGCGCAAACTAAAAATTTACATGAATTGAAATTATCGTGGGCGGCCCCGTTTTATCACTATGCCGGCAGTCGGGAGTATTTGATTTATGGTTCGACTGAAAATTTAAACCTAACCGTGTTAATGAACGATAAAAGACAGATATGGCACAAAGAGGATCATATACCGTGGGGACAGCCGATAAAATATGATCATGAGGTGATTTTATATCCCGAGTTTAATATGATTCAAATAAATACTTTAGGGCATTATAGCGTGCGTTAAAAAGCTATCCTTAAACCCGAAAAAGTTATAATCGCGCCCAAGGTATGGCAAGTGATTGCTTTTGCGTAGGCAAAAGAGGAAAGTCCGAGCTGCAATAAGACGGAGTTCCATCTAACGGATGGCTGGGGCGACCCAAGGGACAGTGTAACAGAAAGCAAACTGCCGCTTCGGCGGTAAAGGTGAAACGGCGGGGTAAGAGCCCACCAGCGCGGCGTGCAAGCGCGGCGGCTATATAAACCCAACTCGCAGCAAGAAGGGATGGTTTTGAGTCTTATGTCAAACCCTTCGCTAGAGCCAAATTGTAAAATTTGGAGTAGATAAATAATCACTCACGACAGAACTCGGCTTATCGCCATGCCTTTTACTACTTTTATTTCATCAAATTTAGCTAGCTTAGATTTTTTAAATTCGTGGGTTTGGTTGCGATAAACCGCTATCTTGACAGCGCGTTTTGCGAGATTTTGGCAAATTTAAGCTGAGGTTTGCCGCGATCAGGCGGCGAAGTAAAATTTGATCAAATTTGACTAGGCTACGTCGGGTTAAATTTGACGGTCGCTAATAGGGTTTAAATTTGAAACGGCGCAAGGCGCGTTTTATTTGATTTTAAATATCCCAAATTTCTAAAATTTGCGGACATAGGGCACTAATGGCTAGTTTTAATTTGGATTTTTGTTCGTCGCTCGGTTCGTCTATGGTCTCAAATTTTCCAAACAGCTCGGCGACTTCAAGCCAGCCTTCTATATCCAGATTAAATTTAACCAAATTTGACGCGCAAAGATAACCCGCGTCATGATCGTAAAAAGCAACCTTGCCGTCATCTAGACAGACTAGCCAAAGATCGCCTACGCCAGTATCTGCAAAGATATAAAACTCTCGCAGTATCTCGCTCTCGCCTTCAAAAACAAATTTCGTTTCATTGTTAAATTTGGCTATTTCATGCTCCTTTAGCACTCTAAAGTCGCCCGCTATCTCCGCGCCGAGTCTATTTTTTAAAGCGTCCTTTATAGCGTTTTTTGTCATATCTTTGCCTTTGCGGGATAAAATTTAGAAGGGAAATTTGAGATAAAAAGCGCCGTAAATTTGAGAAGTTATTTACGACGCTATATATTTTTTTACGTTTTTTAGTTTTTCTAGCTCTTTGCCGAGCTCGGTTCTGTTTTTTTGTATCAAATTTATCGCTGCACCCAGAAGCTCCTGAGCTTGTAGGGCGTCCTCTAGGCTGTCAAATTTACTAGGAGTCTCGCCCGCTAGCGCCGCGATAGCCTCCGCGTCATCGTTAGCTACGGCTATTTTGAGCTCATCCAGCCACATCGGCTTGTCCTGCGTTTGTCGTCTCTTTCCATGCTTCAAGCAGCTGTTTGGTTACGCTCACGACCTCGTTTAGGCTCTGTTCGTCGTTGTTTATATTTGCCATGGCTAGTAGCTGGATCTGTCTGGTATAAAGGCCGCTTAGATAGTGCGCGACGCTACCTTGGTTGTAGTCTAGCGAGTTTAAAAGCTCGATAAAGATAGCGTTCGTGCGATTTATGAAATATACTTTTTTCTCTACGTCGTTATCTTGCATTGCTTTTCTAGCTCTAAAAATAAATCTTAAAACGCCCTCGTAAAGCATCTCGATAAGCTTGGTAGGCGACTCAATGCCGCCTACCGTATTTTGCGAATACGCCGCGTGTGCAGTGTTGTATTGCATAAATTTACCTTTTATTTCTTGTTATATTCGGCTTCGATCATCGATTTTAGCGACGAAAATTCGCTATTTAGCTTGCTGATGATCTTATCGTATGCTAAAAATCGCTCTTCCATCGTGGCGTATTTTGCATCGAGCGACTTTTGCGTCTTTTCTTTTTCCGAGTCTAGCGACTTTTTCTCCTCGATCAGGCTTTGTCCGTATTTGGTTAAAGAGCCGTTTTTTGAGTTGATTAGCCCGTCTATAGTCTTTTTCGCCGAGGAAAAGATGCCGTTTACGGTCGTGTTTTTCGGCGTTACGGTTGATTCGCTAAAGCCCACGGCGTTTAGCGCCGCTCCAGAACCCTTTATGCTTATCGCCGTACCGTTTGTAGTTTTTAGCGATATGCCGTCTTCGTTTGCGGTTAGAGTCGCTTGTATGCCCGATATCCCGGCATCGTTTATAGCTTTTAGTAGCGCTAGCGCGTTTTCTTTTGCTGAATTTGACGCAGGCGTAGCGGCTAAATTTATCTTTTTTCCGTTTATCACTAGATCATCGCCGCCGATAGTGAGTGCGCCGCTATCTATAGGTTTTGAGCTAAGAACCTGAGCCGTGCCGTAAGTGGTGCCGCCGGCAAATATCTTTTGGACGCTTTGCAAATCCTCATCTAGTTTTTTGCCGAGTTTTGAGCTATCTAGCTCTAGCAGGCCTTCTTTATTTAGGCTTAGACCGTAGTCGGCTAAATTTGCCGTCTTTGTTACGTTATCTTTCGTGTAGGTCTGATTGCCGAATAAAATTTTATTTAGCGTCGATTTTATCGTATTTATCTCGCTCACGCCTTGGAAAGTGCCCGATTTTTTAGTATCCGAATCATAATCGGTAGCGACTTTTAGGTTGTTTACGAGATTATTATACGCCGTTACCATGCTTTGCATGCTCTCTTTTATCGCGCTCGTGTCCTCTTTGACGCTAAAAGTCGTCTTGCCGGTATCTTTTAGTTTTATCGTCATTCCTAAATTTAGATCTTTTACCTCGTTGCCGCTTCGCTTTATCGTGATACCGTTATACACAAACTCGGCGTCTTGCGCGGTTGAGATTTTATTGTTAGCGATATTTGCGCTATCCCAGCCGAGCTTTTGCAAGACGTCCGATGCGCCGCTTAGGGCCGATCCATCGCTATCTACGTCTGTGATTTCGATCTTGTTTTCCGCGCCAGTTTCTTTGGACTGCAATATAAGCTGATACGGATCTTCGCCGCCAACCTTCATCGCTTTTGCCGAGACGGCGCCGTTTGTGACCTCGTTGATCTTATCGGCTAGCTCTTCTAGCGTAGTGGAGTTTTTAACCTCGATTTTATAGGTTTGGTCTCCGACTTTTATACCAAAGGTTCCGTTTTTGCCGATAAACGAGCTTGAGGTGCCAAATTTGGTGCTTTGATAAACGTCTTTTTTAGCTAGTTGTTTAACGTCTATCTCGATATCTTGTACCGCGACGCCCGCACTCACGCTTATATCGGCGCTTTTACCGTCCGAGCTAGTGGTTCTTTTTTGATACGAGCTGTCGTCTGCTAGGGTTGAAACCGAGGAGCGAAAAGTGCCTATTAGCGTTTTTAGAGCCGTCAGATCTTTTTGCTTTGTCGCATTTGCCGTGATTTTAGCAGTTACGGGTTTTATCTGACCCGCTTCGTCAGCAGCTTTTAGCTTATCTATAACGTCTTGCGTTAGAACTTGGCTTCCAAAGCCAAGTGAAGAAACTTTACCTAGTGCCATTTTTAGCTCTCCTTGTCAAATAAAACTCCGACCGCCTCTCTAAAATATTCGCTTAGCTTCATTGCCTGTTCGGTCGGGATTTTGCGGATTACTTCGCCGGTTTTCATCTCCATGACATTTACGTACATCGCGCCTATCTTATCATTATAACCAAAGCGTATGCTAGTGCCTAGATCTTCCATTTGTTTATTTAGTTTTTCGGTGGCTTCTTTTACTTCTTTGCTTAGCGTTTCGTTGTTTTGCTCAGTTAGATTGCGTGTCGTATCTTGCTGGATCTGCGTCCTTTCGACCTCTCTGGTTTGCGTAGAGCTTTGTGCATGCGAGCTTGTAGCCGCGCTTGCCATTGGCTGGCTTGCTACTTTGAAAATTTCCATATTTTCTCCTTTAAATATTTGCTAGCTTCTATATCGTCAAATTTGCAAATTTTTTTAGCCCCGTTCGGGAAAATTTTTGCTTAATTTAAATTTTCGCATAAATTTGTTAAAATCCAGCCTAAATTAAGGCGAGAAAAAGGAGAATTCGTGAAAATTTCGTTTGAATGCGACTGTATTTTGCTAGGGGAGTCGCTAAGGCTATTTTTGAGGGATTTTACCTCGCCTAGAAAAGATTGTGACTTTATCGTGGCAGACAAAAAGATAGAGGCCAAAAAGCCCGTTTTCGTGATCGCCGAGCATTCGCCGCATCTAAAAATCCCTTTTAGCAAAGAGGCTCTTATCTCCGCGCTTGAGGAGTTTTACTCGGCGATTCAGTTTTCAGAGCCCATTGCGCCTTCTCGCACGAACGCGCCCGCATTTGTTATAAAAGAAGAAGCCGCACCGCAAAACAGTTCAAATTTGGAGCTTGAAGTTTCAAATTTGATAGATAAATTTAAAGAAGAGCTGCTCGCGCTTTTAAGGAAAACTCGTTGAAAAATCTCTACGCCACGATTTCAAGCGGTAAATTTAAAGGCAAAAAGCTGCTTTTGCCATCGCTTCAAACAACAAGAAGCACCAAAAGCATCGTCAAGGGTTCGTTTTTCGACTCGTTTCGCTACGAGCTAGCGGGTAAGGTTTTTATCGAGGCTTTCGGCGGTAGCGCGCTGATGGCCGCAGAAGCGCTAAGCAACGGCGCACAAAAGGCGTACGCGGTAGAAATCGACAAAAACGCCTATAAGATCGCACTGCAAAACGCCAAGCTTATCGGCGATGAGCTTGAGGTCGTAAACGGCGATACTTTTGAGATGACGCCAGCTATCGTCGCGAGGCAAAATTTGCCCGTTGTCTTGTATCTTGATCCGCCTTTTGATATCAGAGACGGCTTTGTGGACGTTTATGAAAAGTGCGTAAATTTGGCGAGAAATTTGCCAAAAGATAAAATTTATCTGATCGCTTTTGAGCATTCCAGCCACCTAAATTTACCTGAAAACATCGGCGCGTTTACGCTTTTAAAATCTAAAAAATTTGGAAATACCTCGCTTAGCTACTATTCTTAAATTCTTGTGTCAAATTTGGAATACTAATTGCTTTTAGTCCTTGAAAATACAAATTTAAGGACAAAAATGAAACTAGCGGCATGCTTGCTAACCCTTGCCATATCGGCTTTTGCGGCGCAGATAAAAGACATCGCAAACGTCGTGGGCGTGAGGGAAAATCAGCTGATCGGATACGGCCTGGTCGTCGGTCTAAACGGCTCTGGCGACGGCAGTAGCTCGGAGTTTACGATCCAGTCTCTTTCAAATATGCTTCAAAGCGTGAACGTAAAAATCAAGCCAGACGACATCAAATCAAAAAACACCGCCGCGGTAATGGTTATCGCAAAGCTACCTCCGTTTGCTAGGCAAGGCGATAAGCTTGATGTCGTGATCTCATCTATCGGCGATGCAAAGAGCCTTCAGGGCGGAACGCTTTTGATGACTCCGCTTAAGGGTGTGGATGGCGACATTTACGCTCTAGCTCAGGGCTCGCTAACTATAGGTGGTAAAACCGCATCTCGCGGAGGCGGAAGTAAAGGCGGCAACCACGTAACCGCAGGTACGATCCCAAGCGGCGCTATCGTGGAGCGCGAGATAGCGTACGATATCTACAATCAAGAAGCGATATTTTTAAGCCTTAAAGAGTCAA
Organism: Campylobacter showae; assembly: GCF_900573985.1. Classification (NCBI taxonomy): domain Bacteria; kingdom Pseudomonadati; phylum Campylobacterota; class Epsilonproteobacteria; order Campylobacterales; family Campylobacteraceae; genus Campylobacter; species Campylobacter showae. The sequence continues at coordinate 1,398,556 of NZ_UWOK01000001.1, forward strand.
ATTTCGATACCGCTTCAAACATCCAAAGAGCGGTAAATTTAAATGTAGGCGGCGATAGTGCGGTAGCCGTGGACTCTCGAACGATCAGGATTGCTAAGCCAAACGGGGCAAATATGGTTGATTTCGTAGCTAGGGTGTTAAATTTGGATGTGGATTATAAAGCGCTAGATAAGATCGTAATCGACGAGCGCACCGGCACGATAGTAAGCGGTATAAATATCACCGTTGATCCAGTCGTCATCACGCACGGCGACATCACGATAAAGATAGAGCCTAGCTCGTACGACGATATGGCGGCAAATCAGCAAACAATCGACTTGCAAGACGGCGCAGCGGTAGATCCGCTAACTAATATGCTAAAAATCAGCGGCGAAAAAACTACCGTAGCTAGCGTCGCAAGGGCGCTAAGCAAGATGGGCGCGACGCCTAGCGATATCATAGCGATAATGGAAAATCTAAAACGCGTAGGCGCTATACACGTAAATTTGGAGATAATATAATGTTAAACATAGATACTTCGGCGGCTTTAAGCTCTTATAATAAATTTGCCACGAGCTCTATCGAAAATAGACGCACGGATAAGCCTCAAAGCGAACAAGACGCGCTTTTAAAAGAGCAAACCGACGCTTTTGAGGCGTTTTTGGTTAAAAGCGTGCTAGATATCGCGCTAAAAGACGAAAATCCGTTATTCGGCAAAGATGCCGGAGACGAGATATATCACTCGATGTATAACGACACGATGAGTAAGGCTCTGAGCGGAAATTTAGGCTTTAGCGAACTTTTATTCAATTATTTGAAAGAAAGGGCTTAAGAAATTTCAAAATTTGCCGATTTAGTTTCTAACAAATCTAAAAAAGGCTTTAAAATGATAGGAACTTTGGGAGCTAAACTGGGCATGAGCCCGCAGCAAATCACTCGCTCAAACGACGTAAAAAAGAGCGAAAATATGGAAAAAACACAAGGCAAAGAAGAAAGCAAGGTCGCAAAGATAGCCGAGCAGATCGCAAACGGAACATATAAACTAGATATGTCCAAGACTGCAAAAGCCGTTGCCGATACGCTTTTATAAGATTTTTTGTCCTTGCGTAAAAAGAAAGGACAAAAATGCTTAAAAGATATTTGGATGAGGCGATGGGGGTGCTAGACGAGCTCATCGCTCAAACTACGGAAGATATAGAAAAGATAAAACTAGCCGATCACACTAAGGTCGATGATAGCGTTAGACGCAAAAACGAGCTGGTTAAAAAATTCGAATCTATAAAATCGCTGCTAGATAAAGAGCTTTTAAGAGTCTCAAAGGAAAACGGCGGGGCAAATTTAAGCTCGATCCTAGATGATGAGGTAAAATCATCTCTCGCACTTATGCGCTCAAAGCTTGAAGAGCTCTACTCAAAAAACAAAGAATACGCAAAATACGTCGTCGGAGTGAAAGAATTTTTTGATAGCTTGCTAAAAAATATGTTTAAAAGCGAGCCCGGCAACTACGACAAAGAAGGCTTGACGCCTGAAAGTTTATTTAAAACAAGGGTTTAAAAAATGGCTAATATTTTTTCGTCTTTACATATCGGAGTTAGCGGACTAGATGCCGCGCAGACGCAGATCACTACAACCGGACACAATATCACAAACGCCGATAGCGAGCACTACACTAGACAGCGCGTCGTGCAGTCTGCTAGAGAGCCTTTTCACGATATGCCGGGCGACATCGGTACTGGCACCAAGGTCGATACGGTCGTACGCGTGCATGATGAGTTTACTTTTGCTAGGCTCCGTACTTCAAATATAAATTTAGAATCAAGCGAATACAAAAAGCAAATTTTAGAGGAGATTTCGCAACGCTTCCCTGATCTACAAAGTGTAGGCATAGGCAGGGATTTGCAAAATTATTTTAATGCATGGAACAACCTCGCTTCTAACCCGACCGAGGGTTCTCAGAAGGTAAATCTACTAAATTCGGCCGCGACGCTATCAAATAGCATAAGCAAAGCTCACGATATGCTAACTAAGATCCAAAAGGACGTGGACTCGCAGATAGAAGTTGCCGTAAATGAAATAAACAAATACGCCAAGCAAATCGCGCAGATAAATAAAGAGATCGTGCGTGTCGAGTCGGTCGGCACTACTAGAGCAAACGACCTACGCGACAAACGCGATCAGCTCGAACTAGCGATGTCGAAATTTGCCGGTATAAGCGTATTTAAGGGGCAACTACAAAGCAACAATATCGATCCGACCGTAACCGATATGGGTACCAAGCATCAGATAAATATTTCAGGATTTAATATCGTAGATGGCACTACGTATCATCCGCTAACAGTCGATAGGATAAGCGACAAGAGCGATTTTAAAGGTGTATTTTTCGAAAGAGACGATAGCAAGAAAGTCGATCTAAACGGACGAATCTCGGGCGGTAAACTAGGTGCCGCGCTGGATCTACGCGGACGAAGAGTGGATGATAACGGCGAATTTCAAGACGGAACCATACAAAAATACATTGACAACCTAAATACCTTTGCCAAAGGTATCATAAATGAGACAAACAATATCTACGCAAGATCGGCCGTAGAAAACGCCGTAACCGACGAGCTAGACGGTCTAAGCGACTCTAGGACGCTGATGAATTTTAACGACGATATCAAGCACGGTAGCTTTGACGTCGTAGTTTATAACAACCAAGGTCAAGAGGTTGCTCGCAAAACGATAAATATAAATGCCTCTACTACTATAAATGACAATACTCGCGGCAACTCTATCGTGCGGGACTTTAACTCCGATACTGATGACAACGGCGATAACAATTCGCTAAACGACGTGGACGATTATTTTCAGGCAAACTACCAATACGACGCGGCGACGGGTAAAGGCACGTTTGGCGTAACAGCTAAAAGAAATGCCGGCGAATACAGCGTCGCTTTTGTAGATCGCGGTACCAATTTCCCAGGTATTATCGGGGTAAATAGAGTTTTTGAGGGCGGAAATGCGAAAAATATGAGCGTAAAAAGCGAGCTGATGGAAAATCCGCACAAGCTAAAAGCCTACTCAAATCCGACTCCGGGCAACAATGAAGTCGCAAACGATATGGTGCAAATGCAGTATAAAAAAATCATATTTTACTCCGACAAGCATGCGGACAAAGAAGAGAGCGTCGAGGGCTACTACCGCTATATCACCACCGATTTAGCTAGCCAAACTCAGGCAAATAACGATCTAAACGACGCAAATACAGCTATCCATAAAGTTGCTATGTCTGAGTACCAGTCAGTTAGCGGCGTAAATTTAAACGAAGAGCTGACAAACCTCATACGCTTTCAAAGCAGTTACGGCGCGGCGGCTAAAATCATCACGACCGTAGAAAAGATGCTCGATACCTTGCTCACGCTAAAGCAATAAATTTAAATTTCTTTTAGCCTTTTTGGTTTAAAATCTCGGCCAAAAAGGCTAAAAATGGACTTAAAAAACCTCCTAGATCAAAACGTAATCTCTAAAAATACCCATGCGGACTTGTTTGCCGCAGCCGATCCGCTGCAAGTCGCTAGCAAATTTAAAACGCCCGAGATTTCGCTCATCTGCGCGCTTTTTGCATATGGTAACGCAAAACTCATCGTAAATTTTTTAAATTCTCTCGACTTCTCGCTGCTAGATAAAAGCGAGGATGAAATCATTTTAAATTTGACGCGGCACAAATACCGCTTTCAAAGCTGCGAGGACGTGCGGCAGATTTTTATCACCGTTTCGCGCCTAAAGAAATACGGCGATATCGAGAGTGCGGTAAAAGCCGGTTTTGAAAAAAGCGGCTCGATGGTGGACGGCATAAACGAGCTTATTAAATTTATCTATTCGCTCAATCCTTACCGCTCGGAGGGGTATGAGTTTTTTTTCGGCAAGCCATACGAAAAAGCGCCGCAAAGCCCGTATAAACGCTACAATATGTTCCTGCGCTGGATGGTGCGAGATAGCGACATCGACCTTGGGCTATTTAAAAACCTGCCAAAAAGCAAGCTACTCATGCCTCTTGACGTGCACACGCACCGAGTTTCGTTAAATTTGGGTCTCATCGCACGCAAAAGCTATGATTTTAAGGCCGTGCGCGAGCTAACGGACAAGCTTTGCGTATTTGATCCCGCCGACCCGATCAAATACGACTTCGCGCTCTATCGCATCGGTCAAAGCGGCGAACTGGCGCAAATTTTAAGCGAGATAAAGTAAATTTGACGAGTTTTGCTTTGTGCGAAACGGAGGCAAATTTGAGGCATCGCGGCGCATTAAATTTAAGTAAAATTTAAAGCGTAAATTAATCAAATTTAGGCTATAGTTACACTGCAATTACATTTTAAGGAGAAAAAATGAAAAAAATCGTTTTAGCTAGCGCGGCTCTAGGCTGCCTACTCGCTACTAGTGCCCTTGCGCACGAGGAAAAAGTCTTTGATCCAAAGGCTGGCAAACACCTAGTCGTAACTATGGAGCAACTAAGCGAAAAAGGCAACACCGTCGTGGGCGAGGTCGTAGCGATCGAGACTAACTACGGCGTGGCGTTGTTCCCAAATCTTAAAGGCCTTGAGGGCGGCGCGCACGGATTTCACGTGCATCAAAACGCTGACTGCGGCGCTAACGAGAAGGGTCTTGGTATGAAAGCGGGCGGTCACTGGGATCCGGCCGAGACTAAAAAACACTCTTTTGCTTGGGACGACAGCGGCCACAAGGGCGATTTGCCTGCGCTTTTCGTTGATGCAGAGGGTAACGCGGTTTATCCTGTGCTAGCTCCAAAAATCAAAACAATCGACGAACTAAAAGGCCACTCGCTAATGATTCACGTCGGCGGCGATAACCACAGCGACCATCCAAAGCCTCTTGGCGGCGGCGGCGCTAGAATGGTTTGCGGCGTTATAAAATAATCCCAAATTCGCCGATTTGCCGCTCTCGGCGGTCGGCGGATTTTTCTTTTTTTACTCAAATTTGATGCCATTTAAATTTGCCCTAGAGGCGTTTTGGACGTTAAATTTGATAGCCTGCTTTTTAAACCTACACTTTTTAAATATAAATTTTATCAGCGTGTTTTACTAATGAAATTTTAAAAACGATGCCAAATTTACCCTTATCAAATTTGACTCAAATTTCGGTATCTAAATTTATGAAATTTATTCCAAAATTTTAAAATAAAATCGCCGACTGCACCGGCAAATTTTACGAAATACGCCGCAACCCAAACTGCTAAATTTAAACCTGCTAGGCAAATTTTACTCGCAGTTTCATTAAATTTTAACCATAGTAAAACAAAAAGCCGAATTTTATAAATTTTTAATTTTTTCGTAGTATGATTTTGTTTTTTGAAGGGGTGGAAAATGGACTTTGACTTCGGCGTTACGGCGTATTTTATATTTTTTGCAGCGGCGTTTGCGGCGGGGTTTATAGATGCGATCGCGGGCGGCGGCGGACTGATTGCGCTACCGACAATCATGGCTATGGGCGTGCCGCCTCACATGGCGCTAGCGACGAACAAGCTCCAAGGCACTTTCGGTAGCTTCACAGCGGCGTTAAATTTCGCCCGAAAAGGCATGATAAATTTCCGCGAAGTGTTTATCGGCATCGTTTTTACCTTTATCGGCGCGTGCGTCGGCACGGTGTTTATTTTGTTTTTGAGTGCCGAGTTTTTGCGTGTTATTATCCCGTTTTGTTTGATAGCGATTTTCATCTATACGCTTTTGATGCCAAAAGTCGGCGACGAGGACAGAGCCGCCCGCATGAGCGCGCGAGCCTTTTATGTGATATTTGGCCTAATTTTAGGCTTTTACGACGGATTTTTCGGGCCGGGAGCCGGCAGTTTTTGGACGTTTGCGATGGTTGCGCTCATCGGGCTAAATATGAAAAAAGCCGTCGCGCATACGAAAATCCTAAATTTTACCAGCAACATCGTCTCTCTAGCCGTTTTTATCGCGGGCGGACAAATACTTTGGGCGGTCGGGCTTTTGATGGGCGTCGGGCAGGTTTTAGGCGCGTATTTTGGCTCAAATATGGTCATGAAAAAGGACGTTAAATTTGTTAGAGTCGTGTTTTTGGCCGTCGTGGGCGCGACGATACTAAAGCTTGTTTACGATAGATTTTTCGCGTAAGCGCTGATTTTAAGAAACGACGTCGAAATTTGAGCTAAATTTGACAAAAAAGCTAAAATTCGGGCGAAATTTGAGGTAAGCTTAAAAAACTTTTAACGTTTATTTGGATAAAATTGCCGTTAAATTTCATAAATCTAAGGTTAATCCATGCAAGAAAATTTGTTTTTGTTTACAGGTTGGATCGCTTCTTTGTTTACCGACAACGAGCACGTTATCCATGCGGTAAATTACGCGGGACATCTCGTTTTAGTCGCGATTATCGTGCTCATCGTGGCAAAATTTGCAACTAAAAATTTGCAACTCGTACCTCGCGGAACGCAAAATATCCTAGAAGCGTATCTGGAGGGCGTCGTATCCATGGGCAAGGACGTGCTAGGCAGCGAAGCGCTATCTAGAAAATACCTACCGCTAGTCGCCACCATCGGTTTGATCGTATTTGTAAGTAACATAATAGGCATAATACCTGGATTTGAAGCTCCGACCTCGAGCTTAAATTTGACCCTTACTTTAGCGCTCGTTGTTTTCGTGTTTTACCACTACGAAGGTATCCGTGTAAACGGCGTCGTCAAGTATTTTGCGCACTTCATGGGACCAAATAAATGGCTAGCTCCGATAATGTTTATCGTCGAGATTGTTTCGCATTTATCTCGCGTCGTATCGCTTTCTTTCCGACTTTTCGGTAACATCAAGGGCGATGATTTGTTCCTTTTGGTCGTACTTGCTCTTGCGTCTTACGCTGCGCTCCCGGCGTTTGTTTTGCTTACGTTTATGGCGTGCTTGCAAACATTTATCTTTATGATTCTTACTTACGTGTATCTTGCCGGCGCGATTTTAATCAGCCACGACGAGCACTAAAATTTAAATTTACGCGTCCGCCAGCTAAAATACGCTAAAAATCGGCGGGCGCAACCCCTTCTTTTTATCTAACTTAAATAAAAATCCTGCTAAAATAAGCCCTAAATTTTAAATAAAAGGCAAATTATGTTTGAAGTCGTTATCGGGCTTGAGGTTCACACCCAGCTTAATACAAAAACTAAAATTTTCTGCTCTTGCTCTACGAGCTTCGGCGACGAGGCAAATACGCACGTTTGTCCGACCTGCCTGGCGCTACCTGGATCTTTGCCGGTGCTAAACAAAGAAGCCGTGAGAAAGGCGATAAGCTTCGGCGCAGCGGTAAATGCGACTATAAATAAACGCTCTGTTTTTAACCGTAAAAATTACTTTTATCCAGACCTTCCAAAAGCCTATCAAATTTCGCAGTTTGAGATACCGATAGTGGAAAAAGGCGAGCTTTTTATCGATGTAAACGGCGAAAAAAAACGCATCGGCATCACTCGCGCGCACCTTGAGGAGGATGCTGGCAAAAACATCCACGAGAGCGGACAAAGCCTAGTCGATCTAAACCGCGCTGGCACGCCGCTACTTGAGATCGTGAGCGAGCCTGATCTGCGTAGCTCCGACGAGGCGGTCGCGTATCTAAAAAAACTGCACTCGATTTTGCGATTTTTAAACATCAGCGACGCTAATATGCAGGAAGGAAGCTTCCGCTGCGACGCCAACGTCTCCATCCGTCCAAAAGGCGATAGTAAACTCTACACGCGCGTCGAGATTAAAAATTTAAACTCATTTAGATTTATCCAAAAAGCGATCGACTACGAGGTCGAGCGCCAAAGCGCGGCATGGGAAGACGGCAAATACGATGAAGAAGTTTATCAAGAAACACGCCTTTTTGATACCGTAAATTTAGTCACGCGCTCTATGCGAGGCAAAGAAGATAGCGCGGAGTATAGATATTTCCCCGATCCTGACTTGCTGCCCGTCGAGATACCCGAGGAGATGTATAACGAAGCAATCAAGATCCCGGAGCTTGCCGAACAAAAGGTCGCTAGATACGAGCGTGAGCTGGGCGTCAAAGAGGATGACGCGCTGATTTTAACTAGCAGCGTGGAGACGGCGAAGTATTTCGAGGAGCTTGTAGAGGCTAAAATATCGCCAAAACTTGCCGTTACATGGCTCATAGTCGAGCTTTTGGGACGCCTAAAAAACGGCGCTACGATCGAGACATCGCCCGTAGATTCGGCTAAGATGATAGAGCTCTTACGCCGCATAGAAGACGGTACGATAAGCGCTAAGGCGGCAAAAGAGGTGCTTGACTATCTTATGGAAAATGAGGGTAGCGTGGACGCCGTCATCGAAAAATTGGGATTAAAACAGGTCAGCGACGACTCGGCCATCATAGCGATAATAGATCAAATTTTAAGCGCGAACGCCGACAAGGTCGCCGAGTATAAAAGCGGCAAGGACAAGCTTTTCGGATTTTTCGTCGGACAAACGATGAAAGAGGGCAAGGGCGCGTTTAATCCCGCAAAAGTAAATGAGCTTTTAAAAGAAAAACTAGGATAAATTTGACTTGCGTCGCCTTTTAGCGTTATTTGGCGACGCGTGTTTTCGGGTCAAATTTGGCCTAGAAATTAAATTTATAGCGCCATTTTTTTGTTTTATAGAGATGGCCAGCGCGGTCAAATTTAAGTTGTTTAATTTTCGCAAAAGTAAGGCCTGAGCTTGCGAGCGGGCCGGTCAAATTTAGCTAAAATAAACGTAAATCACAAAAAAGAGAAAAAATGAAAATAGCCATCATCGGAGCGGGGAAGTGGGGCAGCGCGCTTTTTCATGCGCTTTCGCAAAAAAACGACTGCGTCATTAGCTCGCGCAGACAGCTTGAAGGCGCGCATTTTGTCGGCCTAGAGGAGGCGCTAAAGCGCGATCTGCTCGTCGTTGCCATACCTTCTCAGTCCGTTAGTGGCTGGCTAAAAGAGCATTTTAAAAACTTCGGACAGAAAATTTTAGTCGCCTCAAAGGGTATCGAAACCTCCAGCCTTCGTTTTTTAGACGAGATTTACGAACAGCACGTAGATACGTCAAATTTGGCCTTTTTATCGGGACCGAGCTTTGCTAAAGAGATACAAAACGACCTCCCGTGCGCGCTCGTGATAAATTCCAAAAACGAAGCCCTTGCGCGCGAAATTTCAGGGCTTTTCCCGCAAAATATCAAAGCCTACGCTAGCATCGACGTTATCGGTGCCGAGATCGCAGGTGCCTATAAAAACGTCATCGCTATCGCGGGCGGTATCTGCGACGGACTCGGGCTTGGTAACAGCGCTCGTGCCAGCCTCATTTCGCGCGGACTTGTCGAGATGGCGAGATTTGGCGAGTATTTCGGCGCGCAGCAGCAGACGTTTTTAGGTCTTAGCGGAGCGGGCGATCTCTTTCTCACGGCTTCATCGGTGCTCTCGCGCAACTACCGCGTAGGCTTGGGACTTGCTAAAAACGAGAGCCTTAATAAAATCCTAAACGATCTAGGCGAGGTCGCTGAGGGCGTGGACACCTCCTATGCGATAGAAAAGATCGCTGCCGGCAAGGGCATCTATACACCGATAGTAAATGAGGTCGCGGCGATGCTGCGCGGCAAAGACGTGCAAGAAAGCCTGAGAGATCTACTAAGTAAAAAATAAAATTTGGCTAAAGTGCGTACTTTGCGCTAAAGGTGAATTGTGTTTTAAAGACTGCGATTTGCCTTTTGAGACTAGATTAAAAATTTAAATAGTTACAAATTTATGCGAAATTTGCAGACTTCTGCATCCGTCAAATTTTAAAACGCTAATTTTAATGCCATTATCTGCCGATATGATTTATGTTGTTTTTTGTGACGGCTCAAAAATTTTAACCGACAAAGCAAAAAGCAAAACAAAAAAGTACCCAGCGTCAATCGCCAAAAATATCTCAAATTTACTCGCAAACGTTGTAGCGAAAAATTTTGCAAAGACATATGATACCGCAAACGATGATATGGATTGCAAAATAGAGATTTGCAACGTGAAACGCGAAATTAGTACCGACTTGCTCTGCATTGGCTCGCTCCAAATCCCGCTCAAAGTCCTTAAATTTATCCAAAATAGTGTAAAATCCGCAAAAACAAAAAAGGAAAAATATGAAAAAATTTATCGTAGCGTTTTTTTCGGCACTGTTTTTGGCGGGTTTGCCGACCGTGCTAAACGCCACCGATGCACAGGCGCAAGAAAAACCGACGCTTCGCAAAATGATAGCTCAAATGATAATAGTAAGCTTCAACGGCTCTGATCCCAAAACCGCCAAAGAAGCCGTCTCGGAGGCCAAATATCAGCGTTTTGGCGGAGTGATGTTGCTCGGTAAAAATATCTCTGACAAAAAAAATCTTACGGCACTAACAAGCGCATTTAAAGAGGCGCAAAAAGGCATTTTTATCGCTATCGACGAGGAGGGCGGACAGATCACGAGATTTAAGGACAAAAGCGGGTTTGAGACCTTTATCTCGGCGCAAAAAGTAGCGAAAACCATCGATCTAGCAGCCGCGGGTGAGCTTTACGCTAAGATGGCGCAGCAGCTAAAAGACGTCGGCGTGAATGTAAATTTCGCCCCAGTTGCCGACGTGCTAAATCCAAAATCCACCATCATCGGCTCGCGCGGCAGGGCGTTTAGCGCCGATATAGACGAGGTTTCGCTGTATGCGAGCGAGTTTATGAGAGCCTCGCAAGCTCGCGGCGTGATAGCTGCGATGAAGCACTTCCCAGGCCACGGCAACGTCGAGGCCGACAGCCACACGGCAAAGGTCGTGATAGAAAATTTCGACTACGGCGAGCTTAAGCCGTATTTTGACGCGGTTCGCAAAAACGAAGCTAAAATGATAATGGTCGGCCACATCTACCTCATGCAGCGCGACGCCGAGTTGCCGGCCTCGCTCTCGCCGGCGATCATCGATGGCTTGCTGCGCGGCGAGCTAAAATTTGACGGCGTAGTCATCAGCGACGACATGCTCATGGGCGGGCTAAAGGACTTTACGCTGCAAGAAAAGGTGATAAACTTTATCAACGCGGGCGGCGACGTGATGCTCTTTAGCGACTACAAGATAGACGGGCGCAGGACCGCGGAGCTCGTCACGCAGCTAGTCGTGGACGCGGTTGGCGCCAAGCAGATACCAAAAGAGCGTATCGAGGAATCCTACGAGCGGATAATGAAGCTAAAAAATAGCATAAAATAGGCTAACCGTATGGCAAATTTGAGCTTTTGCGCGGAGTTTGTTTAGCGGCTAGTCGGTGTGCGCGGCGACTGAAGTTAAATTTGCCTCTTTGTCTCGTTTTTTAAATTTGAGTTCAAATTTGGCGCGAATTTTAAATTTGAACTCAAATTTATCGCCCAAATTTTGTCTTAAAAATCGCTCAGTCAAAATATAAATTTACCTCGCAGTACCCGCACCGCTTTGGTGCAAATCGCGGTTTAAAAAACGACCAAAGTATTCACTGGCAAAAAATCAAATTTACGCCAAACAGTCGGTTTGCGAAAAATCAGCATTAAATTTATCATTGTTCGGCTCAAATTTAAGCTTTTAAAATTAATCTTGATGTATAATATATCTTTAAGTAAAATAATAAAAATTCCAAATTTAAGGAGCAAAAATGGACAATGTAGCAGCAAAAGTCGAAGCGCTAAAAGACGAAATGGTGAAAAATAGGCGGTTTTTTCACTCGCATCCCGAGACTGGATTTTTTACGTTTTTTACGACGGCAAAGATCGCTAGCGAGCTAAAAAAACTCGGCTATAGCCTAAAAATGGGACGCGAGATAATGAAACCAGAAGCTAGAGCAGGGCTTGGCAGCGAAAAAGATAAAGAGAGATACCTAGAACGTGCAAAAGGCCTGCTAAGCGCCGATGAGTGCGAGTTTTTGTCTGTGATGGAGGATGGGCTAACGGGCGTGGTGGCCGAGCTTGATACGGGTAGGCCGGGCAAGACGCTTGCGTTTAGATTCGACATCGACGGCGTGGACGTGACCGAGAGTAAGGATGAGGCGCATAGACCGTTTAAAGAGGGCTTTAGAGCCGATATAGACGGCATCACACACGCCTGCGGGCATGACGGACACATCACGATCGGCCTTGCGATGGCTAAACTCATCGCGCAAAATTTGGACGATTTTAAAGGCAAATTTAGATTTATATTTCAAACCGCCGAGGAGGGCACCAGAGGTGCCGTGCCGATGGAGCAAGCAGGCGTGCTAGAGGGCGTGGACTACCTACTGGGCGGTCATATCGGCTTTCAGGCAAAGACTAGCGGCGGCATCATCTGCGGTACGAACAAGCTTCTTGCGACGTCGAAATTTGACGTAAATTTCACGGGCAAGTCGGCTCACGCGGCAGGCGCTCCGCAAGAAGGTGCAAACGCTCTGCTAGCCGCGGCTCAGGCGGCTCTAGCCATGCACGGTATCACGCGTCATGCTGACGGCGTCACGCGCATAAACGTGGGCGTTTTGCGAGCGGGCGAGGGACGAAACGTCATCGCGCCAAACGGGTACATCGCCTGCGAAACGCGCGGCGAAACGACTGAGCTAAATGAATTTATGTTTAAAAAATGCATGGATATCGTAGCGGGCGTCGCGCAGATGTACGGCGTGCAGTACGACGTGAAGCTAACCGGCGGCACGAGCGGAGGCGACAGTAGCGAGGAGATCACCGATATCTACGAGCGCGCCGCGCGTCAGTCGCCTTTTATCAAGGACGAGCTCATCGTGCGGGATCTAAATTTCGGCGCTTGCGAGGACTTCGCGCATTTTATGCACGCCGTGCAAAAAGCAGGCGGCAAGAGTGGCTATCTGATGATCGGCACCAAGCTCGCCGCAGGGCATCACAACGGCGCGTTTGACTTTGACGAGAGCGCGCTGCTATCGGGTACGGACGTATTTTTGCGCTCGGCGTACGCGATAAATGGCAAGGACGCGTGAGGCTAAATTTGAACCAAATTTGACGAATTTGCGTCGCTTGCGCTCGGCTTGATCGGTTTTTTATCATCGATTGAGCTGGCGCGGCGGCGTGGATTTGTCTTTTTAAATTTGATAAATTCGGCGGTTAAATTTGCTTGGCAGTCGGTCGTAAATTTGGCGGGTTGAATAGAGTCGTCGAAACCGTGCGACGACAAGGAAAAAAAATTAAGCAAAAGATGTGCGCAAAGTCGGTTAAATTCGACTTTGGCAGATTTGGGTTTATTTTTGCGTATAGTCAAGTACGGAGTGTGATTTTGCTCGAATTCGCCGATATCAAAACTGCAAATTTTAAACTGGTTTAAATTTATTTGCTCTCTTTTTCCAGGTAAAAAATCTTAAGAAATAAGTCTCGCAACAAGATGGCCGATGAAAACAGTCCAAGTAAAGAGAAAAAAGTTGAAAAACCGTTATGACGGCAAATATTTCAAATTTTGTATCAAAGGTTATCTCGATACGAGTTGCATCGCGTAAAATTGTATCTCTTGCTTAAACGGACTTATGTCGCTAAAAATTTGGATATTTGGAAAGATTTGCTTCATAACTTCTACGAAACTGCGGCAAATTTTGCAACTAGATAATATATCCTCGGGGATGATAAAAATCCCGAAAGAGGCAACAAAATAAGCGATAAAAATGTTTTTAAGAAACTGCTCTTTTGTATTTTTGACGGTTTTGGTCGCGTGTTGATTTTGCAATACTTGTCCTATGGTTTCAAATTTTGTTTTTTAGTCGTTGCTAAATTTGACCATACGGCAGCCTTGACCGCCGCAAAGTCAAATTTCAAATTTACGTCAAATTTGAGCGCATTACGCCACGACGTTTGGAAACTCAAACACCGTTTTTCCGCTTTTTATCGTGATTACCGCCGCGCCTTTTAGCATCTTGCCTAGCAGCGGGGAGTTTTGGGATTTTGATTTATTTAGGTTTTTGTCGTAGAGATACTCAAAACCCGGATCGATTATCGCGATGTCGGCGAGGTAGCCCTCCGCGATCACGCCTTTATCCTTTAGTTTTAAAATTTTAGCCGCGTTATAGGACGTCAGAGCCGCCATCTGCTCGATACTTATCACGCCGTCGTTTACCAAATCTAGCGTCATAGGCACGAGTGTTTGTAGGCCGAGTATTCCAAATGGCGCCTTGTCGAATTCTAAAAATTTCTCGTCGTTATGGTGCGGGGCGTGGTCGGTCACGATGACGTCGATGAGGCCGCTTTTTAGGCCGTCTCTGATCGCCTCTACGTCTGATTTCGTGCGAAGCGGCGGCGACATTTTAAAGTTCGTATCATAGCCTAGCAGCTCGTCCTCGGTGTAAGTAAAATGGTGCGGGGTCGCCTCGCAGGTCACGTTTATGCCGGCCGCGCGAGCCTGTGCGATGAGCTTTAGCGACCACTCGGAGCTAACGTGCGCGATGTGGATGTGGCCGCCCGTTAGCTTGGCTAGCAGTAGATCGCGCGAGACCATGATTTCTTCTTGTTCGCGCGGCATGCCTTTGATACCTAGTATCGCCGAGACGCGGCCCTCGTTCATATGGCCGCCGCGGCATAGCGAGCAGTCCTGAGAGTGGTTGATGACGAAGCTACCGAAGTGCTTTGAGTATTCAAGCGCGTATCTCATCACGTCGCTGCTAGCTACGGGTAGGCCGTCGTCGCTAAACGCCACTGCGCCCGCCTCGGTCATATCGCCCATCTCTACGCACTTTTTGCCGTCCATCTTGCTAGTTATCGCGCCGATAGGAAGCAGGTCGATGAGGCCGCGAGCTTTTGCCTTAGCTACCATATCGCGCGTGACGACGGCGTTGTCGTTTACGGGGTTTGTGTTGGCCATCGGGCAGCAGGTTGTTACGCCGCCCGCGACCGCGGTTTCAGAGCCTGTGTTTATATCGTCTTTATACTCAAGGCCCGGGTCGCGAAAATGCACATGCATATCGATAAGTCCCGGCATCACGAGCTTGCCGCTAGCGTCTATTATATTATCGGCTGAAGGTTCGTCAGCCGTGATGAGAGCGATCTTGTCGTCTTCTATGAGGACGTTTGCTTTTTGCGAACCGTCGTGGTTTACGATCGTGCCGTTTTTGATGAGAGTTTTCATTTTGCGCCTTTGTTTTTGATGAGAGTATCTAGGATCGCCATCCTGACGGCGACGCCGTTTTCGACCTGATTTAGCACGTGCGAGTAGCGCGGATCGTCGGCTACGTCGGAGTTTATCTCGACGCCGCGGTTTATCGGACCCGGGTGCAGGATCATAACGCCATCTTTGGCGTATTTCATTTTACTAGCGGTTAGGCCGAAAAATTTGGAGTATTCGCGTACGGACGGAAACGCTATCTCATCATCCTGACGCTCTAGCTGGATACGCAGCATGATGATGACGTCCGAGTCCTCGACGGCCTCGCGCATATCGGAGCAAATTTGACAGCCAAAAGCCTCCATGCCAGTTAAAAACATCGGCGGACCAAATAGCTTAACCTTGGCTCCGAGCGTTTTTAGGACGTAGATGTTTGAGCGCGCCACGCGGCTGTGAAAGATATCGCCAATGATAGCGACCGTGAGATTTTCGAGACTACCGCGATTTTCCAGTATGGTAAAAAGATCAAGCAGCGCTTGGCTAGGGTGTTCGTTTAGGCCGTCGCCGGCGTTTACGACGTGAGCGCCCGTATTCTCGGCTATAAATTTAGCCGCGCCCGAGCTGTAGTGGCGCACTACTACGACGTCCGTTTTCATCGCGACGATGTTATGGACGGTGTCGATGAGCGTTTCGCCCTTTTTGGTGCTGGAGTTTGAGGCGGTGAAATTTATCGCGTCGGCTCCGAGGCGCTTAGCCGCGATCTCAAAGCTCGTTCGCGTCCTAGTCGAGTTTTCGAAAAAGGCGTTTACGGTCGTTTTGCCGTAGAGCGACTTGGCTTTTTTGGTCTCGGAGTTGTTTAATGCTTTAAACTCCTTGGCTAAATTTAGGAAATGATAAATTTCGTCTTTGGTTAAATTTGCAGCGGTTACGAGATCTTTTTTGGTATAGCTCATCCGTTTTTTCCTTAGAAAGATAGAGTTAAATCAAAAAAGCGATATTACCCCGTTTTTACTTAAGGTTTAATTTTGCAGCTTGCTAAACTCCGCGCCCAGACGCTGTCTGATCTCGTCGCCCGCGCGCTCGCCGTCTTTGAAATTTTCCGTGACGAGATCGTCTAGGCGGCTAAGCACCTCAAAGAGCTCGCTTTCCCATTTGTCGGGGTTTCTAGCGGTGTTCATCGTCTCGATAAATGTGAGCTTCTTGCTCATTTCGCTTAGACTTTCTAAAAATTTTTCTTTTAGATCCTCGTTTTTTAGGGCGTCGTCGTAGAGCGCTTTCATCTTTAGCTCTCTTAGCTCGCCGTTTATTATCTCGCAAAAATCTTTGTATTTTTGCACTGAAATTTGACGCATGGCCTCGGGTGAGTTGTTTGCTAGAGTGCCGTTCTCGTCGATCTTTCTCGTTATTTTTTGTATTTGCGTATATAGCACGAGTGCGGCTATGACGCAGATGACGGCGTAAAATGCGATAGATGACATTGTTTTTTCCTTTTTTGATTTAAATTTGCGGTTATACTGAAATTTTGCTTTTTTTACTATAAATCGCGCTAAAGCTAACCACCGCTAGCGCGCTCCAGATGAGTAAAAACGACAGCGCTTTGAGTGCGCTAACCTGCTCGCCGTAGTAAAAAACGGCAAGCAAAAGTTGCATCGAAGGCGAGATGTACTGCAAATAGCCGATCGTGCTCAAATTTAGCCTAGTAGCTGCCGAGTTAAAAAGCAAAAGCGGCACGACGGTCGCAGGCCCGCAAAGAGCGATCAAAAGCCCAAACCACGAAAAGCTAAAGTGATTTTGCCCGCTAGCTGCGACAAAAAATAACGCAACGAGCGCGATAGGAGCGATGAGCGTGGTCTCGACGAAAAGCCCCTCTAAAGAAGGCACGCTAAGGCGCTTTCTAATAAGCGAATAAAATCCAAACGTGATGGGTAAAATGATAGATATGATAGGTAGGCCGCCTGCATCGTAAATTTGAACGCCGATAGCGACAAAGACGATAGCGATGGCAAATTTGCCCGCGCGCGATAGCTTTTCTTTTAAAATCAGCACGCCAAGGAGCATATTTACGAGCGGATTTATGAAGTATCCCAGGCTAGTTTCCACGATTTTTCCGATATTTACGGCGTAGACGTAGATCCACCAATTGGCAGCGATGAGAAGTCCTGTGACAAATAGCCAAAACGTAGTTTTTTTGTCGCTTAAAATTTTCTCCGCAGCGCCTAGTTTGCGGCCAAATTTGAGTAGCAAAAACAAAAGCAGCACCGACCAGACGATGCGGTGAGCGACGATCTCGGTAGCCGAAAGCGCGCTGAGTTGTTTAAAATAAATAGGAAAAACGCCCCAGATCATAAAGACCGACAGGCCGTAGATGAAGCCGATTTTGGTTTGATTTTTGTCTTGCATTTTTCCGCTTTTTTTGGCGAAATTATATTTATTTGTCGTTAATCAAACCTTATGTGGCTCAAAAAGGTGCAGCAAGGGCAAATTTGGGGATAAAATTTGAAATTTTATCTGTAATAAAAGTTCTTTTAGTTAAAATCGGCGTTATTTTTAAAAAAGGTTTAAAGATGTGGAGTAGAGATTCGTGGAGAAAATTTAATATCTTGCAGCAGCCAAGCTACCCCGACGAGGTCTTGCTAAAAAAGGCCGAGGATAAGCTAAAGACGATGCCGCCGCTAGTTTTTGCCGGCGAGGCTAGAAACCTAAAACAAGATTTGGCTAAAGTTTGTAACGGCGAGGCGTTTTTGCTCCAAGGCGGCGACTGTGCAGAGAGTTTTTCAAATTTTAACGCCGTAAATATCCGCGATATGTTTAAGGTAATGCTACAAATGGCGATCGTTTTAACCTTTGCAGGACGCTGCCCCGTCGTAAAAGTAGGGCGCGTAGCAGGTCAGTTTGCTAAGCCTAGAAGCTCGGACTACGAGGAGCAAGGCGGTGTAAAGCTACCGAGCTACCGCGGCGACATCATAAACGGCTTTGAATTTAATGCCGAGGCTCGCGTGCCCGATCCAAACCGCATGATCGAGGCGTATTATCAAAGCGCATCCACGATGAACCTGCTTCGCGCCTTTTCTCGCGGCGGTCTAGCCGATCTTCACGAGGTAAATCGCTGGAATCTGGGCTTTATCAAAAAGCCCGAGCTTGACGCTAAATACGGCGAGTTAGCTAGGCAGCTGAGCCAAACTCTAGCGTTTATGGGAGCTTGCGGTATAAATGCCTCAAATACTCCCGCGCTTAGCGAAACTAAGGTCTACACCTCGCACGAGGCGCTTTTGTTGCCGTACGAGGAGGCGCTCACTAGAGAGGATAGCCTCACCGGCGACTGGTACGACTGCTCGGCGCATATGCTCTGGATCGGCGAGCGTACGCGCGGCGTAAACGACGCTCACGTGCATTTTCTAAGCGGCGTTCATAATCCTCTTGGAGTCAAGATCGGACCAAACGCTACCGCACAGGACGTCATCGCGCTCGCAAATGCGCTAAATCCGCAAAACGAAGCGGGCAGACTAAACGTAATCATCAGAATGGGCGCGGATAAAATCGGCGAGCGGTTACCGAAAATCCTACGCGAAGTAAAACGTGAAGGCCTAAATATCGTCTATAGCATTGACCCGATGCACGGCAATACGATAAAAGCCGCAAACGGCTACAAAACGCGCGAATTTGACAAAATCCTAGCCGAAGTGCAGAGCTTTTTTGAAATACATAGAGCCGAAGGCACGCATGCGGGCGGCGTGCACCTAGAGATGACGGGTCAGGACGTGACCGAGTGCACGGGCGGGTCGTTTAAGTTAAACGAGGATGATCTGGCGCACAGATACGAGACGCAGTGCGATCCGCGCCTAAACGCCGATCAGTCGCTAGAACTCGCATTTTTAATCGCAGAGTTTTTAAAGAAAATTTAGCTTTATCGGGCGTAAATTTGATGAAATTTGCGCCCCTTTGAATTTGACGCGCTTCAAATTTGGCTCTCAAATTTACCGAATTTAAACAAGCCAAATTTGCTCCTGCTCGCCTTTTTCCTTTCAAATTTGACCGCTTTTGTCTTTTTTAAATTAAATTTACCCCAAATTTCGCGAATTTCTTAAAATTTAATACAATTTTCGCTACATTAATGAAAAATTATCAAATCGGAGAGAATCAATGAGCGATGTTTACGACATTATCGTGATAGGCGGCGGCCCTTGCGGCATCGCGACCGTCGTAGAGGCGAGAGCCAATGGATTAAAAAAAGTTTTGCTTCTCGAAAAGGGCGACAACCACAGCCAAACTATAAGAAAATTTTACAAAGACAATAAGCGCGTGGATAAGGAGTATAAAGGCCAAGATAGCACCATCCACGGTATCGTGTCCTTTGAGGACGGCACGAAGGAGAGCACGCTTGATTATTTCGATAAGCTGCTAGATGAGGAAAAGATCGAGGCCGTGTTTAACTCCGAGGTCGAAAGCGTAAAGAAAAAGGACGGTTTGTTTTTCGTGCACACCGCAAAGGGCGACTATCAAGCCAAAAACGTGATGATAAGTATCGGTAAAATGGGCCGTCCGAATAAGCCTGATTATAAGATCCCGCCTTCGCTAAATAACGTTATAAATTTTAACCTAAACTCCTGTTCTAGCGGCGAAAAAGTGCTCGTGGTGGGCGGCGGAAACTCTGCCGTAGAGTACGCTATCGAGCTATGCCAATACAACAAAACTACGCTGGCTTACCGTAAGGATAAATTTAGCCGCGTAAATGACGTAAACGTAACGGCGCTATGGGAGCTAGAAAAAGCAAATAAGCTAAAAGTGCGACTAAATCACGATATCACCGAGATCGAAAATGAATCGGGGCGCGTGAGGGTGCACTTTTCAAACGGAAAAATCAGAGTCTACGATAGGGTCGTCTACGCTATCGGCGGCTCGACTCCGGTGGATTTTTTACAAAAATGCGGAGTGGAGCTTGACGCAGACAAAGATCCGCTCGTAAACGAGCACTATGAAAGCAGCGTCGGCGGGCTATATATCGGCGGCGACATCGTGCTAAAAAACGGCGGCTCGATCGTGCTCGCGCTAAATCACGCGCACAAGGTAGTCCAAGACATCAAGGAAAAATAGAGTTGAGAGCGTTAAATTTAGTCTTATTTTTTATCTGCGGTTGTTTGCTCACGCTGGGCGGATACTATTTGTATTTCGAGTTTGCAAAACCGTCCGCAAAGTCTACGGCACTCGCCGTGCAAATAATGAACGTCGAAGAAGCGCCTAAAAATGAGGGCGCAAGTACTACGAATGAGACAAATTCGGCTATCATAAGTCAAGCTTTGCCGCAGGAAAAGTATACTAAAAATTTGGATGCGAACTATACGGATGCGCCTATTTTAGGCGATGAGGACGAGCTAAAAGAGCAAATCCGCGTCCTGCGCGCTCAAAATAAGCTACTCTATGACGATAACGTCGATCTAGTGAGTAAAAATCTAGAAATCTCAAATATCTTAAGTGATCAAAAAGCCGAGCTGGAAACCAGGCGAAAACAAGCCGCCAGCGCTAATGACAAACAGCGTTTAAGCGCGATCGACGAGCTAAACAAAAAGCTAGCAAAAGCGCAGGAGGAAAATGAGAAAAATAAAAATTTAGAGCAAAATTTGACTTCTCTTCGTAGCGAGATCAAAACTCTAAAAACCGAGCTTGAAAAAAAGCAGAGCGAATTTGACAAATCAAGCGCCAAAACGCAAAACGA
Source organism: Campylobacter showae (assembly GCF_900573985.1). NCBI lineage: Bacteria > Pseudomonadati > Campylobacterota > Epsilonproteobacteria > Campylobacterales > Campylobacteraceae > Campylobacter > Campylobacter showae. The sequence goes on from NZ_UWOK01000001.1 coordinate 1,419,284, forward strand.
GAGCCAAAATGCTCTAAAACGGCTCGAAGCTCAAAACGACGAGCTAAAAAGCGAAGCGCTATCTAGTAAGGCTAAATTTGAAAGCGAACTAAGAACGGCAAACGAAGAGACTGCAAAACTAAAGAGCGAAAATGCTAGGCTCGCAAACGAGCTGGGCCTAAAAGACAGTGAGATAAAAAGGATCGCGAGCGAATACAACGCTCAGGTGTTAAATGCTCAAAATTCAGCTAAAAGCAAGATCGCCGCCCTAGAAAAAGAACAAGACGTGGACAAGAAAAAAATAAGCGAGCTTGAAGCGAGCCTTGAAAACGCAAATAAAAAAGCCGAGTCAAAAGCTAAGCTAAAAGCGATAAATGATGAGCTAAACGCGACGAATAAAGAGTTAGTCGCAAAGCTCGAGAAAGAAAAACAAGGATTTGAAAAAGAGATTGAACAAAACGAGGCTATATATAAAACCGAGCTTGAAAAGCTAAAAAATCAGATTGAAAACGAGCGCCAAGAAACAGAGCAAAACGTGGCGGAACTAAAGAGTAAAATTTATGAGTTAGAAAATCAAATTTCGCAAAAAGATAGCTCACTGCAAAATGCGGAAGCTAAGGTTGCAGAGCTAAACGAGTCGCTAAATATCCAAAAAGAACTGCTAGCGGACGAGATCGCCGCTGGTAAAAAAAACATCCAAAACTATAAAATTTTAAATAACAAAATCACGACTTTAGTTGAAAACGACATCAAAACAGCCAAGGAAAATAAAGAGCAACTAGACGCTCTAAATGAGCTTTTGATGCAAAAAGACGCAGAGCTCGCGACTCTAAGAAAACAGATACAAGACGGAGCTAAAGATCTAAGCGACACGAAGGAAAATTTAGCCAAAACAAGTACGCAAAAAAACATCGCAAAGGGCGAAGTGGCACAGATACTAACCAAAAATGAAGAGCTGATGAGCGAAAATGAAAATCTAAAAAAGATAATCCAGCTAAATTTTAGAGCCGAAGTTCCTAAAAAAGTTGTTTTCATCGCCTCGGTCGAGTGCTCGGATATGAGCGCGGGCTCAGACAGGCCGACGCAAGTTTGCAAAAATAAAGTAAGCGATTTTTTGCAGAATTATAATTCAAATTATTATTTTGAAATCACGCCGATAGTTAGCCGCGGTAACTTTATCGCAACGTCAAAAGCGGCAAAAGTGATCCCGCAAGACGAACTTGAAAAAATCGACTCATACGCAAATTTCGGTATCGGCAAGGAGCGCGCCAAGGTTGCCGGCGAGATGATAAAAGATGAATTCGGCGACTTTTCGCGCATATCGTATAGTAACGACATTATAACGTCTCAGGATAAGCAAGGATTTATCATCAAGGTATATAGATGATAATCGCTCAGCCCAAAAACGGCTACCGCTACAACAGCGATACGATGTTTTTGTATGACTTTATCCGTGAGGGCGGAGTGCGCGGCGAGGTGCTAGAGGTTGGCTGCGGTAGCGGTATTTTGGGACTGCTTTTAAAGCGTGATTTTCCTAAAATTTCGCTTAGCTTGCTTGATATTTTAGAAACTAACGTAAATTTAGCTGCCGCAAACGCTAGCCAAAACGGCATTGAAGCCGAGTTCATAACAGCTGATTTTGCTAAATTTAAGAGCGAAAAAAGATATGATCTCATTGTCTCAAACCCGCCCTTTTACCACGACGGCGTAAAAAAAAGCGAGAACGAGCATCTGCGCACCGCTAGATATAGCGAAAATTTACCGCTTGGTGAGCTTGTGGGTAGCGCAAATTCGCTCCTAAAGCCGCGCGGAGTTTTTAGCTTTTGCTACGACGCTAAGCGTATACCTGAAATTTTGCTTTGTTTGAGCGAATTTAAATTTACGCTTACTAGGCTTTGCTTCGTACATCCAAAGGCGGGCGGCGCGGCAAATTTAGCACTCATCGAGGCTAAAAAAAGCTCAAAATCCTTGACTCAAATTTTACCGCCGATTTTTGTTTTTGAAGGCGGCGTTTATAGCAAAAAAGCGGCCGAAATTTTCGCTACGGCAAACACGCAAAGCAAGGACGCTGCGGAGTGAATTTGCTAAGACAAAGCGGTTTTGGTTATGAATTTGACGCTAGCAAGTGCGAGCTATGCGGCGGTAAGTGCTGTACGGGCGAGAGCGGCTATATATGGATAAGCTCCGCGGAAATCTCGGCGCTGGCGGAATATTTAAAAATGAACGAGGACGAGTTTAGATCGCGATTTTTAGATAAATTCGGATATAAATTTAGCCTCAAAGAAAAGCCCTACGAGGGCGGATTTGCGTGCGTATTTTTTGACGAAACGGCAAAAAACTGCTCGGTTTACGACTTTCGCCCGAGCCAGTGCCGCACCTTTCCGTTTTGGGACTATTTTAAGGATAAAATCAATGAATTGGAGAAAGAATGCACGGGAATAAGGCGATTTTAAAATTTATATTGGCGGCTTTGCTTGTTTGTTTTGCTACCGCCAAAGACGATTTTGACGAGAATTTATACATTATCAAGGCGCTTTTAGCGGTAGAAAACGCCAGACACGACGAGGCGACCGAGCTTTACGAGCAGCTTTACGAAAAAACTAAAAACACGGACTATCTAAAAGAAGCTCTCAGACTCGCGTTTTTTTCTAAAAACGTAAATTTTAAAAGCATTTTAGCGCTCAGCCAAAAGGTGCTAAAAGACGACGTGGACGTGCTTCGCATACAGGGCGCAAATTTGATGAGCGAAAATAAACTAGACGAAGCCGCAAAGATAATGCAAGAGCTCGTCAAAAAAGAGGACGTCTCTAAAAACCATGTCATGCTCTCTGCCGTCTACTCGATGCAAAACGATAACAAAGCCGCTCTAGGCGAGCTTGAGCGCGCGTACGAGCTAGATAGGAGCGTGGAAAATCTACTGCGAATAGTCGATCTTTTATACAATAAAATGAACGATAAAAAAGAGGCGATCAGGTACCTAGAGAGCTCGCGCCGTATAGATGGCTGCGAGGTCGAGACCTGCACAGCGCTAGTAGATATTTACGCGCAGGACGGCCGCTACTCCGATATGATCGATGTTTACGAGAGTCTTTTTGAAGCGACGAAAGAAAAAATCTATCTCGAAAAGGCGCTTGGCGTCTATGTCTATCAAAAAAACTACGACGCTGCGATCAAATTTTTGCAAAAATACTCCTACAACGACGATGCTCTGATGGATCTTTACGCCGCGACGGGGGATTTTGCTAAGGCTTATAAAAAGGCACAGGATGCTTTCGATAAGAGCTTTAATCTCGAATATCAAGCCAAAATGGCGATATATAAATACGAAAGAGATACGGATAAACAAACCAAAAAAATAGATAAAGATAGCCTCAAGCAAGTGATCGCTAACTTTGAAAAATCGGCCGTAAAGCTAAATAACGCGCTATATCTAAACTACTACGGCTACCTGCTCATCGACCACGATATAGACGCGAAAAAGGGAATAGAGCTAGTAAATAGAGCCCTCGAGCTAGAGCCTGGCTCGGTGTTTTATATAGATTCGCTAGCTTGGGGATACTATAAGCTAGGCGAGTGTAAAAAGGCCGATGAAATAATGCAACAAGTCCTGCATGACGAGGAATTTATAAATTCGCCCGAAGGCAAAGAGCATATAAAAGCTATCAAAGAGTGCTTAAAAAAGGGTAAAAAATGATACTAGATCAGATAATTGAACGAACGAAAGAGGACTTGGCTTTGCGAAAATCGCAAACGCCTTTTGAAAAGCTTCAAGAGCTCGCGGCGAAAAATCCGCGCAAGATAATAGACGCGGTAAAAGCGCTAAAAAGCAGCGCAGACGAGCCGTATCGCATCATCGCCGAGGTCAAAAAGGCAAGCCCTAGCAAGGGGCTGATAAGACCAAATTTTGCGCCCGTAGAGATAGCCAAAGAGTATGAAAAAGGCGGCGCAAACGCTATCTCGGTTCTAACCGAGCCGCATTTTTTTAAAGGAAATTTGGAGTACTTGGCGGCGATCAGGCGCGAAAGCTCGCTGCCGCTACTTCGCAAGGATTTTATCGTAGACGAGTATCAAATTTTAGAAGCGCCCGTTTACGGGGCCGATTTTATCCTACTTATCGCGAAGGCTCTTGGCGCCGATGAGCTAAAGCGGCTACTTGATTACGCGCGCTCTTTGGGGCTTGAGGCCTTGGTCGAGACGCACGACGAGGAGGACGTAGAGAAGTCAAATTTCGCATGCGCAAAGATAGTCGGCGTAAATCACCGAAATTTAAGCACGTTTGAGATGGATATGAGCCTTTGCGAGAAGCTATTTTCTAAAATCAAAAACGCAAGCGTCATAGTCGCTGAAAGCGGTATATACGAGCACTCGCAGCTAAAAGAGCTACACGCGCAAGGAGCCGACGCGTTTTTGATAGGCGAGCATTTTATGAGGCAAGAGGACTTGGCAAAAGCCGTAAAAACCGTAAAGGAGGGCTGATATGGAGCACATTTGCGCACCGTGGAGGAGCGAATATTTCGGTAAAAAGGAGCAGGGCTGCGTCTTTTGCAACGTCGTAAATCACCCAGAAAAAGACGCGCAGAGTGGCGTTTTGTTTCGCGCAAAGCGGTGTTTTGGGATCATGAATCTCTACCCGTATACGCCCGGGCACTTTATGGTGATACCTTATGTGCATACCGATAATATCGAAAGCCTAGACGAGCAGACGTGGTCGGAGATGAGCGCCTACGTGCGCGAGGGCGTGAAAATTTTAAAACGCGAGCTAAATGCGGCGGGCGTAAATATCGGGATGAATCTAGGCAAAGCAGGGGGTGCGGGTATCGCAGAGCACGTACACTATCATCTAGTGCCGCGCTGGAGCGGTGATACAAATTTCATCACTTCCATCGCCGAGGTGCGCGTAAACGGCGTTCCATTTACTCCGCTTTACGAGAAACTAAAAGCCGCATTTGCCGATGTTTGCTTTAATGAGCGGTAAATTTATTTTTACCAAATTATTTTTTGGTAGAATTATCAAAATTAAAAGATATTAAGGCATACGATGAGATTTATTTTGCCGATATTTTTGTCGTTCTCTTTTGTTTTTGCAGGCTTTAACTGCGATGATGCTTTGACTGAGAAGCAGCGATTTTTCTCTCAAAATTTAACCTTTTCGGGAGAATTTGAGCCAAACTGCAATGACTCTATTCTGGGGATAAAAGAGGTTCAAATTTTACTCTCGGCTGCTCAAAAGATCCGCGCTGAGAGCCTTGCTTGCGTTGGAAATTTAGCAACCAAAAATTTAAATGAGTTTAAATTTAAGATCCTAAAAGCTTCCTATGTGCCCGAAATTTACGCAAAAGAGCTAGAAACTCCGGGCGAATACGAAAAACTCGTATCGCAAAATAGAGCCAGACTTCGATACTGGGGACATCAAAGCTTAAGTAACTTCACCGTTTTTAAGGACTTTAATAAAGACTACAACGCCGCGCTTGAGCCGCTCGTAAACTACTACAAATCAAATTTTAAAATAGACGAAGGCAGCGCGATTTATTACGCTTCAAAGGTCGCAAACGAGTTTTTAAAATTTGCCGCCGCGACTCTGCAAAACGGCGATATGGACGAGTTTGCGAGAAAAGTTAGCGACCCGACATTTACAAAATACGGGATAAATGAGGCGATATATTCTGGAGCCGTGTCACAAGTCTCGCTACAAAACGCATTTAACGCCGCGCTTCTTTACGAAAAAAGCGAGGACATCATAAAGGAATTCTTGCGCGCGGGCGTAAATTTAAACTACGGATTTGAGAGTTCGCTGTTTTTCGCACTCAAAAACCTAAATAATGTAAAGCTTCTAGTTGCTAGCGGCGCGGACGTAAACTACGCAAATTTGCTCGGCGTCACTCCGCTTTTTAATGCCGTACAGCTAAACGATATAAATTTAGTCAAATTTCTACTAGGAAACGGAGCGCTAGTAAACAAAAGGCTAATAGACATGAGCACCAAGCTTGCATATAGCGCAAATTTGAGCACTCAGCTACCAAGCTTCGTAAAGCTCTGCGACTTTGACGAGGCGTCAAAAAGCGTGCTGATGAGCGCGGCGGGGGCGGCAGATGTGGAAATTTTGCAGCTTTTGGTGGATAACGGCGCGGACGTGCAGGCAGTGGATGATAACGGACTAAACGCCCTAGACTACGCCCTCATCGGCAAAAAAGAGATCAACGCACAGTACCTAAGGGCGATGGGGCTAGAGTCAAATTTGATCACCGAATAAGGAGAAAATATGAAAGGAACGGCTTTTATCACGGGGGCTACGTCGGGTTTTGGCGAGGCGATAGCTAGGACGCTCAGCCGCGAAGGCTACAAGATCGTAGCGCTGGCTCGCCGCAAGGAAAGGCTCGAAACCCTGGCAAAGGAGCTTGGAAACACCCATATCATCATCGCCGACATCCGCGATAAAAAGGCGGTTTTTGACGCCGTGGCAAATTTGCCGCAGGAGTTTCGCGATATCGAAGTGCTCGTAAATAACGCAGGCCTGGCGCTGGGACTCGAAGGCGTGGCGCAGACTAGCGTCGAGGACTTTGAGACGATGGTAGATACCAACATCAAAGGTTTTTTGTACTCGACCAAGGCCGTTTTGCCTCTCATGATCGCGCGAAAGAGCGGCTATATCTTTAATCTAGGCTCGACCGCGGGCGCATGGCCGTATCCTGGCAGTCACGTTTACGGTGCCAGCAAGGCTTTTGTGAAGCAGTTTAGTAGAAATCTGCGTAACGACATCCGCGGCACCGGTATCCGCGTGACCGAGATAGCTCCTGGCATCTGCAAGACGGAGTTTAGCGAGGTTCGCTTCGGCGGAGATAAGGCCAAAGCCGATGCGGTTTACGAAGGCGTGGAGTACATCACCGCCGAGGATATCGCGCAGATCTTGCTAAACTGCCTAAACATGCCTAACCGCGTCAATATCAACGTCGTTGAAGCGATGGCGACGCAACAGACTTGGGCTGGGCTTTTTATCGAGAAAAAGTAGGCGTTTTGTTTTTAAATTTACGGGTTTTGTCGGCCGGATTTTGAGTTAAATTCGGCCGCTTTTGCCGCGTAAATTTGAGTTTAAATTTGAAGTTTGGCCGTTTAAATTCGGGTTTAAAATTCGGCGCGCGGTTTTTATCTATTTTTGGAGCGTCGTTTAAATTTTACTTTTTGCGGCATTTGACCCGTGTAAATTTGAAGTCGAATTTATAAATTTGCGCTCTTGACTGGAAATGGCAAAACGTGCTGAAATTTATTTAAATTTGACGTTGAGCTCGAGCGTCGAGACTGTGTCAAATTTAGCGCTAAATTTGATGTTCTTAAAATTTCGTCGCCGTTTTTGCAAGCAAGGTAAAAACGCCAAAAAATAGCCCGTAAATTTCTCAAACCGTAAAAACTTAGATAAAAGACGGCTATTTTTGGCTTTTGGGCATAAATAGCCGAAATTTCGGCAAAATTTCATTTTGTTTTATATCCTTGGGCGGGGCGCGCCGAATTTGGATGAAAAATCTTTTATCTTAGCGTAAAATATCGCTTCAAATATCTATGAACGCGCAAAAGACGCTTTTTGTTTTATGAGACGAACCGAGGGCTATAGGAGCAAATACAGCCTTTCGAGCAAAGAGATCGGGCTCATTTCGCGCCCGGTTGCGAGCTGCCGATTGAGTGCTTGCAGCGCGCGTTTTACGCGGGCACATAACGGAGATGAGATTTATGCGGGTCGGGTCTGGTAGCAAACCGTGCGGCACTGTGGTGATTTTTGGCGGTGAAAAGCCGCTGCGAGCGGAGAATAAATTTGGAGAAGCGAATGCAAAAAGATTGCGATGAAAATGCAAAATTGCTTTATAAACTGGATAAAAGAAAATCGATTTTAGTATTGATCGATTTGATAGGTTTTGGTTTTTTGTTTCTAATGATAATTTCATCGGCGATAGCTTATTTGACGGGCATATTTTTAGCGCTTGGCTTTTTAGTTTCTTTATTATTTATCGTGCCTATGTTTGAAATTATTTTGTTTAATTATATTGAAATCTATGAAGATAGGATTATTATAAATAGATTTATACTTGGTGATGCGCTGATTAAAAATATTGATATTTTTTCATGCTCGGTATTTGATCGCCCTTTTATCCCAAAAAAAATAACAATCGGTAAAAAAGCGAAGCAAGCGCGGCGGTTAAAAACATTTACGATAATGAGCTTGGATTCTAAACAAGTTGCTGATATTGAAAAGCATATCAATAGTATTATTGTATATTAAATACAAATTCGGTTAGCAAATCAAAGTTAAAATTCCCCGTAAAATCCGTATAAAAAAACTAAATTACGAGCAAATTTAAAATTTGTCGCCGAGCACCGCTTCGATCGAATTTTCCTCAAAAGCCCTATTTTTAACATAAAATTTTAATAAAGAGCTAAAATTTTTGACTTTTAAGCGAATTTAAAACAAAAATTTAAGCCGCATTTAGCTAAATTTATGCCTTAAATACCGACCGATGGCACGCGGGGCGGAAAATTTGATTAAACCGACGAAAAACAAAAAGGAGTTTTTGATGAAAAAGATTTTATTTTTGTCGCTTTTGCCGATCTTGGCGCTAGCCGTAGATCCCGAAGTAGCGAAAAAAAATGCCGAAATTTTCGGCTTTTGGACGCTCATACCGCCCGTGGTGGCGATAGTTTTGGCGTTTATCACCAAAGACGTCGTTTTGTCGCTGTTTATCGGCGTTTTTAGCGGGACGTTTCTCATAAACATCATCGACTCAAGCATCCCGATGACCTTCGTAAAGGGTTTTACCGACATCGTAAAAAGGGTCGTGGGCTCGCTGGCCGATAGCTGGAACGCGGGCATCGTGCTTCAGGTGCTTTGTATCGGCGGCGTGGTCGCGCTCATCACCAAAATGGGCGGAACCAAGGCTGTGGCGATATGGCTAAGCAAAAAGGCTAAAACAGGTGTTTCGGCTCAAATTTCAACCTGGGTGATGGGGCTTTTCGTCTTTTTCGACGACTACGCAAACTCCCTCATCGTGGGCCCTATCATGCGCCCGATAACGGACAAATTTAAAGTCTCCCGCGAAAAGCTAGCCTTTATCATTGACGCAACTGCTGCTCCGATCGCAGGTCTAGCCGTCATTTCGACTTGGGTCGGGCTCGAGATCTCACTGATCAAACAAGGCTACGAGCTCATCGGCATAACGAACGTAAACGCTTTTAGCATCTTCGTCGAGACGATGCCTTATAGATTTTACAATCTTTTCATGCTCTTTTTCATCGTCTGCACCGCATTTATGGGGCGCGAATTTGCCGGTATGCTAAAAGCCGAGCGCAGAGCCAGGGCGGGCGAACTGCACCCAAGACGGGGCGGAGCGACGATAGAGGACGTCGAGGACAAAACGCTAGAGCCTAAAGAAAATATAAAACTACAAAGCTCAAACGCCGTTATTCCGCTTTTGGTGCTTATTTTGGGCGCGTTCGTTAGCTTTTACTTTAGCGGTCTGGGCGCGCTTGAGGGAGAGGCTCTTGAGAGCGCGAAGGCTCATCCGCTTACGTTCCATACCTTCCAGGCTACTTTTGGCGCAGCTGATGCGTCCGTGGCGCTATTTCAGTCGGCTTTACTAGCTACGGTGGTGGCGATATTTATGGCTGTTTATAGAAAAATTTTGACCGTTCGCGAGGCGATAGAGACATGGGGCAAGGGCTGGAAAACCATGATAACTACGATCATCATCCTGCTTCTTGCGTGGTCGCTTAGCTCGGTGATCAAGGAGCTTGGCACGTCTCGCTACCTAGTCGATCTGCTTTCTCAGTCTACGCCAAAGATCGTCCTTCCGGCGGCGATTTTTATGCTTGGTTCGTTTATCAGCTTTTCTACCGGCACCAGCTACGGCACGATGGGCATTTTGATGCCGCTTGCGATACCGCTAGCTAGCGCGGTGGGCATGCACAGCGGACTAGAGGGCGACGCCTTGCACGCTTATATGATAGTAAATATCTCAGCCGTTTTAACTGGCGCGATATTTGGCGATCACTGCTCGCCGATCTCGGATACTACGATACTTTCGTCTATGGGCGCAGGATGTAACCACATCGATCACGTCCAGACTCAGATGCCTTATGCGCTTGCCGTTTGCGCGATCAGTATTTTTGCGGGATATTTCCCTACTGCGCTTGGCCTAAGCATCTGGATAGTGCTTCCTTTAGGGCTTTTGGTGACGGCTTTGGTTGTTAGATTCGTCGGGCAAAGGGTTTAAATTTGCCCGATAAGTTTTGCAAATTTTTAGGAGAGTGCGGTAGCTGCACCCTTGATATGCCTTATGAGGAACAGGTTAAATTTAAAACCGATTTTATAAGACGCGAATTTGAGCCGTTTTATAGCGGCGAATTTGAGTTTTTCGCCTCGCAGAGTGCCGCTTACCGCACGAGAGCGGAGTTTGGGATCTGGCGCGACGGCGAGGAGCTTAGATTTACGATGCACGGTACTAAAGCTAAGCGCATTTTTATAGACGAATGCCCAAAAGTAGCCGCTCCTATCGCAAATTTGATGCCGCGTTTGCTTGAAGCGCTTACTAAAAATCAAATTTTAAAAGAGAGACTCTTTGGCGCCGAGTTTATCTCGTGTGCGAGCGGGATACTGGCGACGCTGCTCTATCATAAGCGTCTATGCCAAGCCGAGCAGAGCGAGATAGAAAGCTTAGCGCGTGAGTTTGCCGGTCACCGCGTGACGATCGCGGCGAGAGCAAAAGGGCAAAAGCTGCTAAGTAATGAACTAAATTTAGAGGACAGCCTAAATATCGGCGGTAAAATTTACAAATTTACATTCGGCGACGGGGCTTTTATCCAGCCAAACACCGCCGTAAACGAAAAGATGATCGCATGGGCGAAGAGCTGTGTAGAGCACGGCGCGGATATGCTTGAGCTTTACTGCGGACACGGCAACTTTACCGTCCCGCTAGCTGAAAAATTTAAGCGCGTTTTGGCAACCGAGATATCCAAAAGCTCGATCGCAAATGCCCTTAAAAACTGCGAACTTAACGGCGTAAATAACATCAAATTTTTGCGAATGAGCGCCGAGGAGCTGATGAGTGCGTTTAGGCGCGAGCGCGAGTTTAACCGCCTAAGAGAGCTTGATATCTTTAGCTACGATTTCTCGCACGTTTTGGTCGATCCGCCGCGCGCGGGACTCGATGAGAGCGTGATAAATTTCATCAAAAACTACGAAAATATCATCTATATCTCCTGTTCGCCGCAGAGCCTAAAGCGCGATCTAGCGCAGCTTGCCCTAACGCACGAGGCGGTCAAATTTGCCGTGTTTGATCAGTTTGCAAACACCGCTCATATCGAGTGCGGCGTGCTTTTAAGGAGTAAAAATGCCTAGCGAATTAAGGCGAATTTTATCCACCGCTAAAAATATCGCGGTCGTGGGCCTTAGTCCAGATGAGAGCAAGCCTAGCAACGAGGTAGCAAAATTTCTCATTGAGCGCGGATTTAACGTATTTCCCGTCTATCCAAAATTTGATGAAATTTTAGGGCGTAAGATTTATAGAAATTTGACCCAAATAGATGAAAATATCGACATCGCCGTGATGTTTAGAAAGGGCGAGTTTGCTAGCGAGCTAGTAAAAGACGCCGTCAAAAAAGGCGTGAAAACGCTGTGGCTACAGCTTGGTATAGCAAATGACGAAGCAGGAGCGGTCGCTCGCGAAAACGGGATCAATTTCGTGCAGGATAAGTGTATAAAAATCGAGCTACAAAGGCTTGATTAGGCCAAATTTGACGGCAAGGCGCGATTTTAAGGCGTAAATTTGAGAATTTGATCAAATTTAAAAGCGTTCTAAAAACCAAATAAAAAATTAAAACGCGGTAGCACGCGACAAAAAATAAAGAAAACGTAAGCAAAAATACGGTAAATAAACGCGCAAGCAAAAGCGATGAAAAGTAAAATTTAAACAAAAAACGAAAGGCTAAAATGATCTCTCTAAATAAAATAATCCAAGCCAAGCGCACGATAAGCGGCTTTGTGTACAAGACGCCGTTTGCCTACAGCGCAAAGCTAAGCCTCGCAAGCGGCGCGCTCATATACCTAAAAGAGGAAAATCTCCAGCGCACTGGCGCATACAAGATCCGCGGCGCGTACAATAAAATCGCAAATTTAAGCGCGCAGGAGCGTAAAAAAGGCGTCGTCGCGGCAAGTGCTGGCAATCATGCCCAGGGCGTGGCTATTTCAGCGCGCGAGTTTAAGACGCCCGCCACCATCGTGATGCCTGAGTCCACACCGCTTTTAAAGGTGCTAGGCACAAAAGATCTAGGCGCCGAGGTCATCTTAAAGGGCGATAACTTCGACGAGGCCTACGCCTACGCCGTAGAGTACGCCAAGCAGCAGGGTATGAGCTTTATCCATCCATTTGACGACGAGTACGTGATGGCTGGGCAGGGGACGGTGGGGCTTGAGATGCTTGATGATTTGGCCGAGCTTGAAACCATCATCGTGCCGGTTGGCGGCGGCGGACTAATAAGCGGCATATCAAGCTGCGTAAAGCAGGTAAATCCAGACATCCGCGTAGTCGCCGTGAGCGCAAAGGGCGCACCTGCGATGTTTAACAGCTTTAGTGCTAAAAAAAGCATAAACTCAAAAACCGTGCGCACTATCGCCGACGGCATCGCTGTTCGCGACGCGAGCGAGACGACTCTGGCAAATATCCTAGAGTGCGTAGACGAGTTCGTGCAGGTCGACGACGAGGAGATCGCAAATGCCATTTTGTTTTTGCTCGAGACGCAAAAGATCGTGGTCGAGGGCGCGGGCGCGGTCGGCGTCGCCAGTATCCTGCACAACAAAGTCAAATTTAAAGCCGGCGAGCGCATCGGCATCGTGCTAAGCGGCGGAAATATCGACGTGCAAATGCTAAACGTCATCATCGAAAAGGGCCTCATCAAGTCTCACCGCAAGATGGCACTGCAAATCACGCTGATAGATAAACCGGGCGCGCTCATGAGCCTAACCGATAGTTTAAAGATCGCTAATGCCAACATAGTAAAGATCGACTACGACCGCTTCTCCACGAGTCTGGAGTACGGCGACGCAAATATCACGATCACGCTCGAAACCAAGGGCGAAGACCACCAAGAGCTTATCAAAAAAGTGCTCAGGGAGCATGATTTTAAATTTATTCAGGTGTTTTAAGCTGTTTAAATTTAAGCCCAAATTTGCTAGCTAAATTTGGGCTTGGCGTTAAATTTGCCTCAAATTTGCGTCAAATTTAAAAACCGTATCTTAAAGGTGCGGGTTCTGCCAAACCGCACCGAATCTAAAAGCTCGCTAAATTTAAATTTACGATCCAAATTTATACCGATATAAAACAACCAAAAGCTCAAATTTAACGATTATTTTAACGAATTTCGCTAAAATCGCCTTTTAAAGGAGCAAAGATGATAGATGTTACAAGCCTTATTTTAGCGATTTTGCTGGCGGTTTGCGTATTTACGATTTTTAGATTTAATAAAGCCTTAAAAACCGCGCAAAAGCCTGCGACGACGCAGATCAGCACCGAGATATCGCAGCTAAAATCCATCGGCGAGCTATCCGTTTTTCAGGTCTATAGCAAAGAGATCGTGACCAAAACCGACCACGCATTCGGCAGCTTTGGCAAGGAGTATCTGCGCTGGCTGGTGAGCGAGAAAAAGCTCTCGATGATATTTGAGTTTGAGATAAATTTTATCTACGACCTAACGAGCCCGCGCCTAGAGATCGTAAACGTCGCGAGCGAGGAGTATCTCATCAAGATGCCGCCTTGCAAATACAAATTTTCGATCGCGAATATGAAATTTTACGACGAGAAAAACGGTAAATTTATTCCGTTTTTGCTGCCCGATTCGCTAAACGGATTTTTCGGTAGCAGCTTTAGCGAGGAGGATAAAAACAGGCTCATCGAGGAGGCTCGCGCCGAGGTCGAAAAGATGTCTGTACGCCTGATAAATCAGCTCCAGTCCAAGATCCACAAGTCCGCGCGCGACACGCTGGAGGCGATCGCAAAGAGTTTTGGGGCTAGGGCGGTGAGGTTTGAGTTTAACGACGAGGGCGAGCAAGTTCAGTTAAATCTGCAAAACGTGGCGTGAGAGCAAGATGGCATTTCTAAAAGCGCTTTTGATAGGTAAAACCAGGCAGTACGGCAATGCGGCGGCTACGGACGAGCTAGGCAAGGCGTGGCGCTCGGCGATATTTAAAAATGCGCAGACGGGCGAAATTTACGCGGGCGAGCTTGGATTTAAGGGTGACGAGGTGGCCGACACGAAGCATCACGGCGGCGTAAACAAAGCCGTGTTTGCAAATTCGCTCGAAAACTATCCCGCGTGGGAAGCTTATCTGGGGCTTAAAAATTTGCCGCTGGGCGCGATGGGTGAAAATTTGACCATTAGCGGACTAGATGAAACTAGCGTAAACGTGGGTGACATACATAAAATCGGCTCATTGGTGCTTCAAGTAACCCAGCCGCGAAAACCGTGTTTTAAGCTCGCAAAGCGGTGGGGAAATGCAAATTTGGCTAAAGAAATTTTTGCCACGGGGCTAACCGGCTGGTACTACAAAGTGCTTGAAAGCGGCTCATGTAGGGCTGGCTGCGAGGTGGAAATCCTGCAAAAAAACGAAAATGCTCTAAGCGTGATGCAAATAAATAAACTGTTTTTTAATCCGAGCGAAAATTTGGATTTGTTGCCCAAATTTAGGGCTCTTAAGGCGCTGCCTGCTAGCTGGCAGGATGATATAAATAAGCGCTTAAACGGCTCATACAGCATAGCTTTTATGGAAAAACTTTGAAAAAATGGCGAAAATTTGCCAAAAAGCTTGACAAATAAGGTAAAAATATATATAATCAGCTTTCTTTTTACAGGCTGGGGTATCGCCAAGCGGTAAGGCAATTGGTTTTGGTCCAATCATCCAGAGGTTCGAATCCTCTTACCCCATCCACTCAAATTTCATCGCGGAGTAGAGCAGTGGTAGCTCGTCGGGCTCATAACCCGAAGGTCGGCGGTTCAAGTCCGTCCTCCGCAACCAAATCTAAAATTTATCCTTCACTTACTCCAAAAAATCAAAAATTTTGAATTAAAGAAAATTATTTATGAGCTTTGACGTATCTAAAATTTTAATCATTTTGTTGCTGATCGTAATCGTTTTGCTGGCTTTAAAGCTATTTAAAAAGCAAAAAATCAAGCAAACTAGATACAAAAGCGATAGCGGCGATACGGTAAAAAGCCGTGCCGAACTCATCGTGGCAAATTGGCTATTTTACCGCGGTATAGAGTTTATCTACGAGAAAAAGGTGCCGACCAAAGAGCGCGTTATTAGTGATTTTTACCTGACGCAAAGCGAGATTTATATCGAATTTTGGGGACTTGAGACGCCGCAATATCTAAAAAGAAAAAGTAAAAAAATCAAAATTTACAAGAAAAACCGTCTAAAACTTATCCAAATGAACGACGACAGCTTGCGCGATCTAAACGCGTTTTTCGCCAAAGAATTTGCAAAACTCGGCGCAAAATATCAAATCATGCCAAAGCAGTAAAATTTATCAAATTTAAATGCTTCCGTCTTTGTCACAAATACAAAATGCAAAAAAACGACCGTTAAATTCGGCGGATACAAAATTTACCAAATTAGAAAACCGGCTATTTAAAAACGTTTGCGGTTGTTTGAAAAAATAGGTTGCCGGCATCGTGACCGTAGTTACTGGTCTGAGTGCTGGTGATAAAACCTGCGGGCAAGGCGCGAGGTATGGCGTCAAAATAATCTGCTGCTCGCATAGCGTCAGGCAGGCATCTGTGTTTTTGATGTCGGCAAATTTGCTCCAAAATAGTACGCGGTCGGCGGCAAGTTTGATCAAATTTAGTCGCCGCGACGAAAAACAGCCCAAATCGTATCGTGCACCATTTTAAGGCTTAACAAATTTAACCAAAATAACGATTCTCGTAAATTTGCCTCGCTCATATTGCAGTATCGCAAAAATTAACTTTTAGCATTTTTAAAGTGCGGGTTATGCCCAAAATCGGTCAAAATTGATAAATCCGTAAAAATTAAACAAAAACTTACAAGCCTGGTTGCTTCGTTTAATTTTAACTAAAGTCCGTTTGTGCTGCGCTTTGATAGCCCAAAAAGTTCGCAAAGCATCAAGCAAGGCCCGCGCAAAAGCCTAAATTCAAAGCTAAAAATGTATAATTATCCCAAATTTTTAAACAAGGAATAACAATGGATAGAGTAGAGCAGGCCATAAACGACATCAAAAACGGCAAAATGGTCGTAATGGTTGACGATGAGGATCGCGAAAACGAGGGCGATCTGGTATTTGCGGCGACGTTTAGCGACACGCAAAAGGTAAATTTCGCCATCACTCACGCAAAAGGCGTGCTGTGCCTCGCGCTAAACGAGGAGATCGCGCGTCGTCTTGATCTAAATTTGATGGTGGATAAAAACACATCCTGCCACGAGACGGCGTTTACAGTCACGATCGACGCCAAAAACACGACGACGGGCGTGAGCGCATACGAGCGCGACGTCACGATCCGCCTGGCAGCCGATCCGATGTCAAAGCCGGAGGATTTCGTGCGACCTGGGCATATTTTCCCGCTCATCGCTAAAAAAGGCGGCGTGCTAAGCCGCACCGGACACACCGAAGGCTCGGTCGATCTATGCAAGCTTGCCGGTCTAACGCAAGCAGCCGTCATCTGCGAGATCGTAAAAGAGGACGGAAATATGGCTCGCAGACCCGATCTAGAGGCATTTTGCGAGAAATTTGGGCTAAATATGGTCTCGGTCTCCGAGCTCGTGCAGTACCGCCTAAAACACGAAAGCCTAATCGAGATAAAAGAAAAAAGCGCGGCTAAGATAGCTGGCTTTGACGCCCTAAAATGCGAGATACTAGATCACAAAGGCGAGCGCCACTATGCCTTTGTTTTTGGCGAGATAAAGGATAAAACCGCGGTCAAATTTCATCAAATTTCAAGCGACGTCGAGCTGCTATGCTCGGATAAATTTGACGACTTGCGAGACTCGCTTGAATATCTATCCAAAAACGGCGGCGTCGCGGTGTTTTTACAAGGCGAGGAGAAGTGCGGCGGACAGGTCAAGGATTACGGCATCGGCGCGCAAATTTTACACAAGCTAGGCGTCAGCCGGATCGAGCTTTTAAGCGCGAATAAAAACAAAGATTTCGTCGCATTAAAGGGCTTTGGGCTTGACATCGCGGGCTATAAAGAGTAACGCAAACGGGCCTAGCGAGGTCGCGCGAGCCTTTGCTAAGACGCTAAATTTGGGGCTTTTGTACGCGGACAAAAATGGCGTCATAAAATTTATAAATAAAAAATTCGAGCGGATTTTCGCTCTGGCGCCCAAGGTTTTTTACGGAGCGAAATTTGACGAGATGATCGCTGCGGCGCAGGGGCTGGGCGAGCTAAAAAGCTTTAAAAATCTCAAAAATAGCCCGCTAAACTCGAGCGATTTTATAGTAAAAAAGAACCAAAAAAGCTACAGGCTAAACGTTTCAAACGTGCTTGAGGGCGGGGTGAAATTTGACGGATTTATCCTCGCGGTCACCGACGTCACGCACGAAAAGGAGCTAGAAAAAAAAGAGCTTGAGCATAGGCGCTCGGTGCTAGTTCACGCCAAAACCGCGCTGGTAGGCGAGATGATAAACTCCATCTCGCATCAGCAACGTCAACCTCTAAGCGCGATGGGGCTGTATCTGGATAATATCGAGGAATGCGCGCACGAGGGCGAATTTGAGCGCATACCGGCTCAAATCGCAGCCTGCAAAAAGAGCTTAAGGCTAATGGACGAAACGATAAAGGCGTTTAGAAATTTTTACGCCAGCGGTGAGGTGGCGGCAAAATTTGATCTCGTGAATATCATAAACGAGCTTATTTTGATAGTAAGACCCGAGCTAAACTCTCACGGCATCGAGCTAAATTTTGCTCACGGTGGCGGCAAATGCGAGCTAAAAAGCATCGCTAGCTACGTGAGGCAGATCTTGCTCTCTTTGCTCTCAAACGCCAAGGACGCGCTAGTTGAAAGCGGATGCGAAACGCCGCAAATTTTGATCGAGCTAAAGAGAGCGGGCGGGCTATTTTGCGTGAGCGTGAGCGATAACGGCGCCGGAGTGAAAGCGGATAGCGATGAGATTTTCGAGCCGTTTTTTACGACGAAAAATATGGGCACGGGCACGGGGCTAAACGTAGCTAGGGAGCTCGCCGTAAAAAAGCTAGGCGGCGCGCTGGAGCTTGAAAGTGCCGTAAATCCGACTAAATTTACGCTATTTTTAGGCGAAATTTAGGCGAGGCGATAAATTTGAAAATTAGTTTTAGGAATTAAGAACCACAAGTAAGAAACGAGGCCAGCGTGTATAGCAAAATAAAAAATATCTTAAACGGCATAAATTTGCTCATCGTCGAGGATGACGAGAGCCTGCGCGAGAGTATCAAAATATCGGTCGAAAACTATGTAAGCGAGGTTTACGCCTGCGCAAACGCAAAAGAGGCGCTGGAAGTTTTTGAAGCAAAGGACGTAAATTTGGTGCTTTCTGATATCAATATGCCGCACATGAACGGTCTTGAGATGGCGGCTCGTATAAGGGGCTGGATAAAGACGTGCCTATTATATTTCTTACTGCATACGGTAACGACGAGAACATGCTTAGCGCGATAGAGCTAGGAAGCTTTGGCGTGCTAAAAAAGCCGTTTGAAAAGCGCGATCTAATCATGCAAATGAGCTTTGCGGCGAATAAATTTAAAAATGATTTTGCCCAGGTCGATCTAAAAAACGGCTTTAAATTTAACGCCTTTAGCAGGCAGCTAACAAAGGACGGCCGGCCCGTGGCGCTAACTAAAAAAGAGCAAAATTTACTCCATCTTTTTCTAAAAAATCAGGGACGCGTCGTGAGCTTTGAGATGATCGAGGCGTGCGTCTGGCAGGATGGCAGCTGCACGACCGACGCGATACGAAGCTTTGTCTATAAACTACGCAAAAAACTCTACCCAGAACTCATCCAAAACGCGCAGGGCAGCGGATATGCGCTTGTCCTAGCCGAGCAAAATCAACGAACCGTGAGTCAAACGAGCTATATCTGAGGCAAGACGGCTTAATCAAAAATTCATAGTTTAAATACAAAATGCGGCGCTTTTAAATTTGGCGTCTGCAAAGACCGCAATGATAAATTTAATACAAAACTCGGCGATTATAATCCGTTTAAAATTTACGTTTTATTAAAAGCGTAAATTCAGCATAAATTAAAATTTAAGTCGTAAAATGCGAATTGCTAATTTTAAAATCAACTTTAAGGAGAAAATATGCAAATAAATTCGCAAGAAGTCACGCAGGCGCCGGGCAATAACACCGTCTTTCAAACTTGGTTGCTAAGCGGCGACGAAAACGCCTGTAAAAAGGGCTTTGAGAGGCTTTGCGCTTTGGTTGTAAATTTAAACAAAACGGCTAAAGTAAGGTTTGGCGCGGAGGCGAACGTAAACTGCGTAATCGGCATCGGGCGCGACGCGTGGCTAAAACTAGGACTCCCGCAACCGCTACCAAAAGAGCTTGTAAATTTTAAAGCGATAAAAGGCGACAAGCACGAAGCCGTAAGCACCGCGGGCGATATCCATGTGCATATTAGGGCGCTTGATGCGGCGGATTGCTTTGATATGGCGCAAAATATAAAGGCCGAGCTTTTTAAATTTGCCAAGCTCGCAGACGAAACTCAGGGTTTTAAATACCACGACGGCAGGGCGATCATCGGCTTTGTAGACGGTACGGAAAATCCAAACGGCGAGGATAGAGATTATTTTGCCAAAGTCGGTGACGAGGATGCGAAATTTAAGGGCGGAAGCTATGTGTTTGTACAAAAATATAAACACAAAATGAGAGAGTGGAATGCAGCTAGCGTGAGCGAGCAAGAAAAGGTTATCGGCCGCACTAAGGCAGACGATATCGAGATGAGCGAGGATGAAAAGCCTAGCAACTCGCACTCCGCCGCGGCAAACGTAGGAGATGATAAAAAAGTCGTTCGCGGAAATATGCCTTTTGTCGAGGGGAGCGTGACGGGGACGTACTTTATCGCGTATGCTAGCACGTTTTCGACGGTTGAAGCGATGCTAAATAAGATGTTTATCGGCGAGCCGCGCGGCAACTATGATAGATTGCTTGATTTTAGTACGGCGATGACCGGAGCGCTCTTTTTCGCGCCTACTTTTGATATGCTCTCAAGCTATAGCGCGGAGTAGGATTTTTGGCCCGCGAACCCTCCTAAATTTCGGGCGTTTTGCGGGCTACTGCTTTAAATTTTACTTTTAACAACCTTGCCTAATTCGCTTTTAAAATTTAAAACCGAGATTAGTATTTTTTCGTAAGTTTTTACCGCTAAATTTGCAAATTTTGCTTGCAAATTTACGGCATGAACCGCGCAAATATAAAATTATATTTTCATAAAATCATACTTTCATCATACTTTTCTTATATAATCCTTTTACATCTTAAATTTAAGGGAGCAAAATGAAAAAAATCCTACTATCAAGCTTGCTAGCCTGTTCGCTATTTGCGGCGGGCGAGGTGTATAGCCCGTCGGTAAAAGACGTTTACGCCGATGCGACGTCGCAAAAAAGCATAGGTAGGCTCTTGCCGACTAATGCCGTAAAAATACTAGCGAACGAGGGCGACCGCGTGAAAATCTCCGTTAAAGGCTACCAAAATCCCGCCGTTAGCAACGTCGTTTACTTTAGCGACTCCGAGCGCGTCATCGCCGTGGCGTTTGCCAAAACCGCGACGCCTGAGATCAAGGTTGTAAAAAAGGGCGCTAACGGCAAATGGGACGAGGTCGAGACTGTGGTCTATGCGCAAAAAGACGGCTTTACGAGCGATCTAGGCGGGCTTTTTGCTAAGGGCGGCGAGATTTACAAAGAGAGCTGCGGAGTGTGTCATTCGCTACATCAAACCACGCACTACAAGGCAAATCAGTGGCCTAACCTGCTAAAATCGATGATCGCGCGAACGGCAATCGACAAAGACGACGAGTGGCTGGTAATACAGTACTTGCAAAAGCACTCTGCCGACGTGAACGTGGCGAAAAAGTAAAAAGCGGTGCGTAAATTTGACGAGGATTTACGCCTGGTGCGCTCCCAAACGGACGAGATTTGCGGGAGCTAGATTTTTATAAAAGCCGTTTTTTTAAACGCCGAATTTGAAGGTTCGGCGGATGGTAAATTTAGCGCGTAAGACGAGATGCGCGCTAAATTTGAGCGGCAGCTTTGCGGGCTAGGTTGCGCGAACGAGGCTTTTAGCCGTCAAATTTGACTCGCTGGACTAGAAAGCGGTCAAATTTGAGCGTAAAAGCTTAAATTTGAGTCCGTGCAAAAGACCGGCTTTGCCAGTTTGTGAAGTAAATTTTAACAGGGTACCCTACGCAGTAGGGACTTTAGGTGGGTGCAGGGAGCGCTTGCGCTTCCGCTCGGAGGTCGGATTTTATTCGACCGAGAAATAAAAATAGGAGAGAAAAATGAACCTACAAAGACGAAATGTATTAAAAGGCGGAGCGGCTCTTGCGGCAGCTCCTTTGTTTTCTAGCGTAACGGCGTCAAATTTACTCGGCGCCGAGCTAAATACGGCAAACGTACGTAACGGCGAGGTGCTAACAGCTGCTCACTGGGGCATGCTAAAAGTTAGCGTCAAAGACGGCAAGATCGTAAAATCAGAGCCGTTTCAAAAAACGAGCGAAGTGTATAATCCGCTGCAGCACTACACCGCCGATATGGTCTATAAATCACGTATAAAATACCCAATGGTACGCAAAAGCTACCTAGAAAATCCGGATTCGCCAAAGCCTGAGCTAAGAGGTAAGGACGGCTGGGTACGCGTACGCTACGAAGACGCGATAAAACTAGTAGCTAGAGAGCTAAAAAAGACTAGAAAGCAAAAGGGGCTAGAGGGCGTGTTTGCGGGTAGCTACGGCTGGAAATCAAGCGGTAACGTGCATAACTCGAGAATTTTACTTCATAGATTTATGAACCTTAGCGGCGGATTCGTGGGGTCTCTGGGCGATTATTCTACGGGAGCTAGCCAGGTCATCATGCCTCACGTCGTGGGCAGCATCGAGGTATATGAGCAGCAGACCAGCTGGCCTGTGGTACTAGAAAACTCAAAAGTAGTCGTCATTTGGGGTGCAAACCCGGTGGCAACCCTTCGCATAGCGTGGACAAGCACCGACGAGCAGGGCTTTAAGTACTTTGAAGAGCTAAAAAAACGCAGCGACATAAAAGTCATAATAATCGACCCTATAAGAAGCGAA